>NZ_LDNM01000039.1 GCF_001028135.1 Xenorhabdus griffiniae | reverse complement strand
TTGGCATTGCTGGATGAGGGCAAACAGACCCCTGAACCAGAACCAGAGGTTGATCCCGCAGTAATATTTGAACAGGCCCGACAGGCATTATTACGTCTGTCAACAGGGGGGTATCGCAGGGAGGCTGTCAGCATAGTACAGAAATTTGGAGCTATAAAAGTTAGCGATATCCCCCCAGAAAAACTCCCAGAGGTTTTAAAAATGGCTGAGGCCGCGTGGGTGGAGGAATAGCTATGCCGGAGGTACACGCAAAACTATCCCCCTCAGCATCACATCGCTGGTTGCGCTGTCATGGCAGTCTGGCGATGGAGGCTGGACTGCCAAATACCGAATCACCGTTCGCGCTGGAGGGCACCGCAGCACATACCCTCGCCGAAACAGTATTACGTAATCGCCAAAACCCGACACTAGCAGGTAAACCCTGCACTATGGGGCAAACCACCGCCGAGTATCTGGGGCAAAACGTCCTGCTCAAACCCAACACCCCAACCGTCGATGATGAGATGGTGGAGGCAGTGGGTGACTATGTCGAAACGGTATGGGGGCTGGCTCAGGGTAATGAGTTGTTGGTCGAGCAACGTGTCGATTTTTCCGATGTGATTGGCGTCGAAAATTCATTCGGCACGGCGGACGCGATAATCATCAACGGTAATGAGCTACAAATCCATGACCTGAAATACGGCCGCGGCGTGCGTGTTGATGCAGAGAGCAATGAGCAGTTGATGTTATACGCGCTAGGTGCCCTCGATCAGTTCGATATGTTGTACGATTTTAACACAGTGCGTTTATTCATCCACCAGCCCCGATTAAACCATGTATCAGAATGGACGGTCAATGTCGACGAGTTACGGCAATTTGGGGAACGCGCCAGAGATGCCGCCGCATCGGTCATTATCATGTTCAATATCGCTCAGTGTGAGGGGGTAGAAACACTGCCCGCTGACAGTTTCACCCCAGGCGATAAACAGTGTCGTTTCTGCAAGGCAAAGGCGGATTGCCCTGCATTAGCGAAGCACGTGATGAACACTGTCTTAGATGATTTTGACGATCTGACGCAACCATTAGAGCCGCAAATCCCACTTTATGACAACCAAACACTCGCTGCCAAATATGCTCAGGTAGAGTTTGTTGAGAACTGGTGTAAATCGATCCGTGCCCGCGTCAGCGATGAGTTGAATGCAGGATACCCAATACCAGGATTTAAACTGGTCGAGGGTAAACAGGGCAACCGTTCTTGGGGTATAGAGTCAGAAGCTGAAGCGATGTTGAAATCGTTTAAGCTCAAACAAGACCAGATGTACGCCAAGAAAATTATCAGTCCGACCCAAGCGGAAAAGCTGATTAAAAAGGACAACCCGCGCCGATGGGCCAAACTGGAACCCCTTATTATTCGGGCTGACGGTAAACCCACTGTTGTACCGGAATCCGATCCCCGTCCAGCATTGGACGTCAACCCCATAAATGATTTTGACGATATATCAGACGATATATTCGCATAATTACATCTAACCAATAACCAGGCACAAAATAGCATGAAAATTAAATTACCAATTGTACGTTTGGCATTTCCTGATTTATATGAAGCAACCCAAGTTAACGGCCAAGGCGATTTTAAATTTCGCTCTACTTTTTTAATCGACAAGGAGCGCCAAAAAGAGTTAATTAATCAAATTGAAGCCGCAATTAAAAAAGTGGCAACTGAAAAATGGGGTGCTAAAGCGGAATCTATTTTAAAATCTATTCGCGGAAATAACATGCGTTTTAATTTCCGTGATGGCGATGATAAACCCGATTATGACGGCTACCCGGGGTGTATGTATATTTCCGCCAGTAATAAATCGCGTCCGCTGGTTATTGACCGCGACAGAACGCCACTCACTGCTCAGGACGGCCGCCCGTATTCAGGTTGCTATGTGAATGCTACTATCAATATTTTTGCCTATGACAATAACGGCAAAGGCATTTCGGCGTCACTGGCCGGTGTTCAGTTCTTCCGAGACGGCGACGCATTCGCAGGTGGCGGAGTTGCATCAGTAGATGATTTTGACGATATCAGCGAAGGCGCCGAAGCCGAAGCCGATATTTTTAGTTAATTAACCATTATTGCCCCACATAATTATGTGGGGCATTTATTAGGGTAAAAAACCATGACACAAAAAACACTAACTAAAGATATAAAAAGCGAAATTGTTAAAAACGCTTTGGTAAAATCCGGTATCTTCGAAAAAGAAGAGCAATTATATAAAGACCGTGCGGACTGGACTGAAAAAGTGCGAATAGAGGCTATCGGCGGCGAGAATATGGATTCGGGGGTAAATGATATTATTTCCGAGATTAAAAAACTAGCTAATAAAATACCACCAGCATTGCGGATAGATGCATTTCCTATTTATGAATCCAGCTATATAGAAATTAATTTAGCGGGCATTTCAGTGTTAGCATTTTACAACGGCAGCCTACGATATTCACAACGTGAATATCGTGAACGTGTGTTTAAAATAACGCCAAAAGTTAAAAATGTAATATTAGCCGATAATCCGTTAGTTAATGAATTCTATGAATTGGAAAAACGTCACAACGAATTAGAAAACCAACGGAGGGATATCACCAATAATGTGGAAGCAGCGTTAGCCAAAGTTCGCACAGTAAAACGTTTGTTGACTGAATGGCCGGAGGCCGAGGAATTACTACCCAAATCAACGGCGAAAGCTGCACCAGTTCCTGCCGTTCGCCGTGACGCACTCAATGAGATGATTGGGTTACCGACTGAGGTTGTTGGTTAAATGTAAGGAATGCCCCGTTAGTTATTACGGGGCAAGATTAATTATAAGTTATTTAGAACCGTTTAGGTAACGTGTAATTTCAGCAGAAAGATGCGAATCTTCTTTTGAAATTAACTCATAAAAATCACGTTGAATTTCACATGATAATTTAGGATTCTTGGCTAACTCGTTTATGTCTTCAGAAGTAACAAGATCTCCATGTCTTTCTATCAACTTAATGTAAATATTAGTAAGCGCCTCTTCTACCTGTGAGGCAGGCAACCTATCAACTTTAACGGGCTGTTTTATTGAGTTTATAAAACCCTCCATATAAGATTCCTGCCTCATTTCATCCCCTAGTGACTTTCCTATTCTATCTAAATCAGGCTCTCCCAGCACACTAGGGTATAATGACTTAAAACATTCCATCCCGGTGGGGTCCATAGTTAACAGGCCATTAAAAAGCTTGGAGCGATACTTGGTAAAATAATTGACAGCATCATCAGCAGAATAATTTAGTATTTCAGGTAAGTGACTATCAAACCATTTCCTCAGTGATAACACATTTTTCATAATAGCACTATTTTTAGCAGCCTTATCTTTAATAAGATATGAATCTCTAATTGCAGAATAAAATTCATCGTATCGCTCAGGCTCAAGGATCTTTATAACATCCAAATCTGGCCAAGTTTTTAATATTTCTTCCTGAGTTGGCCCATCAAATTCTCTTGATTTAGCTTTTATATAACCATAACAAGCAGTAAAAATAAAAAGCATAATCACAACGGTAATAATAAGTTTCTTGGTATCAATATTACTTTTCAAACTTCCCATGTATTCCTCACCAACTTAAATGAAATTATTATGAATAACACGATATTATGGCTCGACCTCGAAACCTACAGTGAGATACCGATCAAAAATGGTACTCACACCTACGCCGAACATGCAGAAATTATGCTATTTGCATGGGCGGTTAACAATAACCCTGTTCAGGTATGGGACGTCATAAGTGGCGCATCCATGCCCGCCGAATTACGTAAAACTTTACTTGATCCCGCCGTTATTCTATTCGCCCATAACAGCCACTTTGACCGTACTGTTTTGCGCCATTACATGCCGAAGTTGCGTTTGGATATCAGCCGCTGGCGTGACACGATGGTTCAGGCGCTGGCGCATGGTCTACCTGGTGCGTTAGGGGCATTGTGTGAGGTGCTGGGTATCCCATCAGACAGAGCCAAAGACAAGGAGGGCAAAGCGCTGATCCAATTATTCTGCAAACCCCGCCCGAAAAATGTCGCCATTCGCCGTGCCACCAGTAAAACCCACTCAGAGGAGTGGCGACGGTTCGTTGAGTACGCAGCGCTAGATATCGTCGCCATGCGCGAGGTACATAAACGCCTACCCAAATGGAACTATCAGGGTGATGAGCTGGCACTCTGGCACTATGACCAGCAAATTAATGACCGTGGCGTGTATATGGACATCGAGTTGGCAAAATCAGCCATCGCAGCCGTTGAGCAGGAACAGAAACGGTTGGCAAAACGCACGCAGGCATTGACCGAGGGTGATGTACAGGCCGCGACCCAGCGTGACGCCATGCTACGGCATATCACCACGGCCTTTGGTATTGAATTACCTGATATGCAAAAAAGCACATTGGAACGACGCATAGCAGACCCCGATCTACCCGTCGCGTTACGGGAATTGCTCACCATCCGGTTACAAGCCAGCACTACCAGTACCAGTAAATACAAAGCGCTAATGAACGGGATAAGCGCCGATGGGCGATTACGTGGAACACTACAATTTTGTGGCGCATCACGTACCGGACGTTGGGCAGGACGCCTATTCCAGCCCCAAAATTTACCGAGAGCCACCCTCAATCAGGCCACTATTGACACAGGTATTGAGGCGTTGAAATCTGACTGCGCGGATCTGCTGTTTGACAACATCATGGAACTGACCAGTTCGGCATTACGTGGTGTTATCATCGCGCCGAACGGCAAGAAGCTCGTCGTTAGTGACCTGTCCAACATTGAGGGGCGAATGCTCGCGTGGCTGGCGGGTGAAGACTGGAAACTACGAGCGTTTAGCGAATACGATAGCGGTATTGGCGCAGACCTCTACAAATTAGCCTACGCCCGCGCATTCAACATCGAGCCAGAGGGCGTCACAAAAGACCAGCGCCAGATCGGTAAAGTCATGGAACTGGGGCTAGGTTACGGCGGTGGCGTCGCTGCGTTTGTCACATTCGCCCTCACCTATGCACTCGATTTAGACGAACTGGCGACCGCTGCGTTACCCAACATTCCTGTCTCAGTTCAGCGGAATGCGATGAATTGGTATAAACAATCGGTCGAACAAAATCAGACTTACGGACTGAGCGAGCGGGTTTTCATTACCTGTGATTCGCTAAAGCGCATGTGGCGTAATGCCCATACCGCAACCGTGCCGTTCTGGTATGAGCTGGAAGAGGCTGTGAAGCGCGCTATCAGTTCACCTAGTATCACTATTCCTTGCCGTAAATTGCGAGTTCGCCGCGATGGCGCCTGGCTCCGTATTGTTCTGCCATCTGGCCGCGCGGTGTGTTATCCCTCACCTCGTCTCGATGACGGGCAGATCAGTTACATGGGCACTAACCCGTACAGCCGCAAATGGCAACGGCTCAAAACCTACGGCGGGAAACTGGTCGAAAACGTCACACAGGCCGCGGCACGTGATGTACTGGCAGGTAACATGCCACTCATTGGCTACGCGGGCTATGACATTGTGCTAACCGTACATGATGAAGTGTTGACGGAAGCGCCTGACACCCCCGATTACTCCCATGAGCATCTCAGCTCATTACTCGCTACAAATCCCGATTGGGCGCCAGACCTACCTCTGAGCGCTGGCGGATTTGAGGCATATCGATACAGAAAGGATTGAATGGTTTATGGAACGTTGTGAAAAATGCCGTGGTTATTACGGTGAACCGAAACCCGTTGCTGTTGGCGAGAAATGCGGTTTTACCATTACCACCGGTAACGGGCTTTCAATCAAATACCGCGCAGTAACTGGGAAATTGTTTCTCATTAAAAATGATGGTTACTCCGTTATCTACCGTAAAACCATATATCATGTTGACAACATCACCCACCCCGATGATCCATCACCGCTTACGCTCGCCTTTGTTGGTTATTGTACCTGTTCCCGTACCTGAGAGAACGTCTATGTCATTTAAATACCGAGACAGCCCGTTATATTTTCGGGCTGCACGAGAGGCTGCGCAAATTGAACGCGAGGGCGATTATCGACGGGCGTCAAAAGTTTGGAACAAAGCAGCTCGCCATTCGCGCAACGCATTAAATATCGAATGGGCAGAAAATCGTTCTGATTTTTTGTTTAAAGCAATTGGAGAGGGAAAGTGAAAATACGAGAGGACGTAATAGAACGACATCTGGTTAATGAGGTGAAAAAAGCGGGGGGTATCGCCTATAAATTTGTTTCCCCTGGTCGCCGTGGTGTTCCTGACCGTATTGTTATTTTACCCAATGGGCGTGTCGTGTTCGTCGAATGCAAATCGCCTGGCGAAAAACCCCGACCCGACCAATTACGGGAACACGAACGGCTGCGGGCGATGAGGCAAACGGTTGTTGTTTTGGACAGTAAAAATTTGGAGGGGATAATTGAATAAACCATTCACACCCCGCCCCTACCAAAACCTCATTATTAATCACGAACTGGATATGCCCCGCTGCAATGTGTGGGCGGGTATGGGTATGGGCAAAACTGTAGCAACATTAACTGCACTGGAAGATCTCTATATGGTGGGTATGGAAACCCAACCAACACTAGTTTTGGCCCCGTTGCGTGTGGCTCGTTCCACCTGGCCGGATGAGGCGGACAAATGGAACCATTTCCATAATATCGACGTTCAGCCCATTGTGGGCAATGTTAAAGAGCGCAGGGACGCGCTCAAAAACACCAACGCCAGCGTATTCACCACCAACTACGATAACCTTGTCTGGCTGGTGGAAACGCTGGGGGACAAATGGCCGTTCGCTACCGTCATTGCCGATGAGAGCACGCGGCTAAAATCATTTCGGTTACGTAAGGGGGGCAAGCGCGCGGCTGCGCTGGCTAAAGTTGCGCATAAACATGTACGCCGCTGGGTCAATCTCACCGGTACACCCTCTCCTAATGGTCTGGTCGATTTATGGGGGCAATCGTGGTTTATCGATCAGGGCGAACGACTGGGCCGGACGTACAGTGCGTTCACCTCGCGCTGGTTCAATAGTATTCGGTTCCCTGGGCAATCATGGGTGAAACTGGAACCGTGGCCGTTTGCTCAGGAGCAAATGCAAACAGCACTAAACGATGTGACCATCGCTCTCAACGCGGCGGACTGGTTCGATATTCAGGAACCAATTCACAATGTTATTCGTGTCGATTTACCGTCCGCAGTCCGGCAACAGTACCGCGCGATGGAAAAAGAGCTGTTCATGGAGTTGGGTAGTATCGGGGTTGAGGCGCTGAACGCGGCGGCCAAAACCGTTAAATGTCTGCAAATCGCCAGCGGGGCTATCTATACTGACGAGAACGGCGCTTGGCAGGAACTGCACGACGCCAAAATTCAGGCATTAGACAGCATCATTAATGAGTCTGGCGGTATGCCTGTACTGGTCGCCTACCACTGGAAACACGATTTAGAAAGGTTACTGAAAGCATTTCCCAAAGGCAGGCACCTTGATTTAGACCCGCAGACCCTGCGCGACTGGAACGCCGGGAAAATCCCCGTAATGTTCGCTCACCCTGCCAGCGCCGGTCACGGTTTAAATCTACAGGATGGCGGCAACATCTTAGTGTTTTTCTCTCACTGGTGGGATCTGGAACAGTATCAGCAAATCAATGAACGTATCGGCCCTACCCGACAGATACAGGCAGGGCACAACCGCCCTGTGTTTATTCACCACATTATCGCAACCGATACAGTCGATGAGCTGGTGATGGAACGGCGTAATTCCAAACGGGAAGTTCAGGACATTTTATTAGAGGCTATGAAACGCCGGTAATAAGCTGCGCCGTTTACTTAACATTGATATTCAACCTGAACGGTTAACAGATAATCGAGGTCAATACAGGTATGAAAACCGGTATTATTAGCGATGACGATATCGCCGAACTGACGGGCTACCAAATCCCGTCTAAACAATGTGCAACGCTAAAAGAAGCTGGCATATTTTTTATCGTTCGACGGGACGGGAGACCCCGAACCACATGGGAGCATTTTAACAACCCGTTCTCGCAGCGAGTCAGAAACTATGCTCCTGCCCCTCAAGAACCTAACTTTGGAGCGTTAGACTAATGGGTAGAAAACGCAATAACCCCGCGGATAACTGGATGCCCCCGCGAGTTCGACGGGGGCGATCTGCGTTTGAATTTCAGACCTATGACAGCCGGACAGTTCGTCTATGTGATTTTTCGGCGACTCAGGCCGAAGTTTGGGTTGCCTACGAGAAATTAATCGCCGACCAGAAAAACGACGAGACGCTAAACGGTCTGGTTAAGGCGTTTTTTCTCTCGCCTGATTTTTCCGCCCTAGCTACCGAAACCAAAAACGATTACCGAAAATATGCAGGAAAATTGTTACCTGTATTTGGGAACATGTTACCGGACAATATCAAACCGGAGCATATTCGTAAGTACATGGACAAGCGCGGATTAAAAGCGCGGACACAACCTAATCGTGAAAAAAACTTTTTGTCACGTGTGTATGGTTGGGGGTATGAGAGAGGACTAGTACGCAGTAACCCGTGTAAGGGCGTCAGGCAATTTAAGGAAATTTCGAGGGATCGGTATATCACTGATGCTGAATATAATGCACTCTATTCCGTTGCCCCTCCAGTAGTTCGGGTTGCAATGGAACTGGCCTACCTGTGTTGCGCCCGTCAGGCTGATGTGCTGGCATTAACCTACGCGCAGGTACGGGAGGACGGCATATTTATTAAACAGGGAAAAACAGGTGTCGCACAAATAAAAGGCTGGACAGAACGTCTGGAAGATGTGGTGAAGATGAGCAAAACGCTACCATTGGATAGTGGTGTTAGTAGTATCTATGTACTCCACCAGCGTAACGGATCTAGATATACCCGCGATGGTTTTAACAGCCGCTGGAAAAAAGCCAGAGCCGCTGCTATAGAAAAATTTCCCGAGCTGGATTTCAATTTTACATTTCATGACCTGAAAGCCAAGGGAATTTCGGATCTAGATGGTACGCTGGCTGAAAAACAAAAAATCACTGGACATAAAAACATCACCCAAACGGCACGATACGATAGAAAAATTAAAGTTGTCCCCGTTGTTGGGGGGCAAAAAAAGTAAATGGTTGGTCAAAAAATATAGTGAACAGATATAGTGAACAAATAGTGAAAGGTGATTTGAGTCAAAGCAAAAAGCCACCGTAAAGGTGGCCTTTTCTGACTCTAACTCGATGTTTCGCATCAAGTTTTTATTTGGTGCCCAGGGCGGGACTTGAACCCGCACAGCCTTACAGCCGAGGGATTTTAAAGACTAGTACACCATTTTTAAAAACAATAAGTTAAGAAAAATCAAAGCATTGTATGTGCTAAATATTGCTATTTATTGCTATTTGTTTGGCACTGCTGCCAACAAAATTACTCTTCAAGTTGATCGTAAGGGTTCAGTGTTAAAGCTAGTTCTAAATGGTCAGGTGCGAAGTGGGCATAACGCATAGTCATGTTAATTGTGCTGTGCCCTAAAATGCGTTGCAGAACTAAAATGTTACCTCCATTCATCATAAAATGACTGGCGAAGGTATGCCGAAGAACGTGGGTACATTGTCCTTCTGGTAAATCAATTCCTGCTCTTTTAACTGCATTTTCAAAAGCATCGTAACAATTGGAAAATAATTTACCGCGCTTTTTGGGGAAGCGGTCATACAGTCGCTGTGATATTGGTATCGTTCTGTTTTTGCTGCTTTTGGTTTTTGTATATGTGACTTTATATTTCATTAGCTGAGATTGGCTTAAATCCTGTGCTTCACTCCAGCGAGCGCCGGTAGCTAAACAGAGTCGTACAACATTACCGAGATCTTTGTTGTTGGAATTATCACACTCAGCTAATAGCAGCTTAATATCGTTGGGATATAGGAACGCCAATTCTTTCTCTGATTCCCTAAATTGCCGAATGCCATTAAGTGGATTTTCACCTTCCCATTCACCCAGGCGAGTCAACTCAGAAAAAACAGCATGTAAATATGATTGCTCTCTGTTTACAGTCGATTGGCTAGGTGATTTACGCCCTTTAGCATTCCACTTGCCGTTTAATCTTTCTTCACGATAAACAGCAAACATATTCTTATTAAACTCTGTGGCAAATGGATCTTTTAATCGCTCGCATATTGCTTCTAATTTTGCTTTTCGCGCTTCTCCATCTTTTAACGTTTTCCCATGTAATTCATACCAACGGTTAACCAATTCACTCAATTTAATCGTGTTGGATATATCAATATTCAGAGTTTGCTTTTGCGTTAGCTGCCGTTCAAATGCCATCGCCTCACCTTTTGTTGTGAATTGGCGTCTGACACGACGGCCATTACGGCCGTCAGGGAAGCATTGGCATTGCCACTTACCGTTAGGAAGTTTACTAACAGCCATAATTAACCTTTGTTATCACATAGTGTTAGAGCTTCATTTGTAAATGGGCTGAGATTTACTTTTGCACCTGTGGATAGATTATCTTTCCAGAAAGAAGAGCCATTAATGTTTTGTGCTTCTTTTTTGCCATTGGTTTTTAATGTATTAGCTAATCCTGTTAATCCATATACGGTATTATCCTTATCCGAGAGATCTTCGACAAAAGCACCGCCTTTATAACACTGCAACTCAACTTTATCCGCATTGAAAGCCCACTTATCGCCATATGATTCTTGACTGATCTCAAGGCTATTATAGGGTTTGGTTGGCTCAGACTGCTCTGAATCACAGGCTGTAAGTAATAGTGCGCTAGATAAAATCAGTAAAAATTTTCTCATGTTAATTACTCTCTAATTATTTTTAGCTACAAATCAATACAATTAAAAATTCAAATGATTACGAATCAAAATATTCATGCAGTCATACAAACTCACCAGAGTTCAGTTGCAAAATTTGCTTTTCGCGCCTCTCCATCTTTTAACGTTTTCCCATGTAATTCATACCAACGGTTAACCAATTCGCTCAATTTAATCGCATTGGATATATCAATATTCAGAGTTTGCTTTTGCATTAACTGCCGTTCGAATGCCATCGCCTCACCTTTTGTTGTGAATTGGCGTCTGACACGACGGCCATTACGGCCGTCAGGGAAGCATTGGCATTGCCATTTACCGTTGGGAAGTCTGCTTACTGCCATAGTTCTCTACCTCGGTAACTCATAACCTTGCGGATAAAATTGGAAGGTCAAGGTGGGTTTATCTGATTCAACATCAATATATGCAGAGTGCTCGTAGTTCTTTGACTGGTGATAATAATGCCCAGATTTTGACTTTAAGGCTAGTGAGTACATTTTTGCACTCAATTTCATATATTCATTTGTCGTTTGCCTGGGGTCTATGGCTGCCTGAAATGCAGAGACAACACAAAAAGCGGTAAGTTGCTCAGCCAGTGTATTAGGAGCGGGGGATATATTAATACCAACATTGAATTTACCTTTTGTGTTGATATCTTTGGAGAGGGTAACAAAAACATCGTTTGTAAATTGTGTGTTATATAGCTCTATATCATCCTCATCATCGCTAATCTTACGGGGGATTTCTAGCATAAATTCCTGCTCACTACATTGGGCGTTATCAACAATGTTACCAATGGCTTTTTTATATAATGTATTTGCAGGGTTAGCATTAGCGGAGACAGAGAAAAATCCAGTGGCTAATATAATTCCGATCACAATGCTTTTTATTTTCATAGAGTAATCAACCTTTATTATTTAGATTGCTTAGTTAACTCAGTAAAAAACTTACTAAAACCTTTCTTCCCGTTATCATCATAGCGCAATTCATTAAATTCTTTAGTAAAAGAACACTGATCATCTATCAGCTCTGATAAGTCAGCTACAGGAATGTATTTATTTATAATATTAAGAGCCTGTTTTTTATCCAAAGTAATGGTATGTTCAGGAGAACCATTAAGTTTTTTCCCGCCGTTAGCATCAACGAGATAGGAAGTAACAGTTACTTTATCACTGTTACTATGAATAAATGTTCTATATACGCCATAAACTATTGCTCGTTTTACCAAATCGTTTTTCACATCTGGTAAATCTTCCTTAAATGCTGGAGGCGACAATCTTATTTTTAATGGATTTTTACTAATGAGTTGGAAAGAATTATTTTCTGGATAATAATCTCCAAAGTCCTCAATCGCTTCTGCAATTGATGGATAAATTCTTTTTTCTCCAGCGCATGGTAGTTGTTCATTCGTACCGTATTGTTGTAATTCATTAGAGTAAACGCTCACACTGAATAACGAAAAGAAAAGAGGAATAGAAAAAGTTTTCATTAGTATGTTTTTCATTTAATTACCCTTACCTGAAATTTTCATACATCTTTATAAATTCAGTTTTTTAGTAGAAAAAACAATTAAAATACTCACGACTCTAAATAGTAATACTATTATTACATTAGTTTAGAGTCGTGATTATTTTTACCCTTTCGTTAGATCTTTTGCGTGCAAACGTATTGCCAACCGATTGTATGTTTAAGCGCGACGCCTTAGTCATGGCGCGAAATTGCTCAATCATTTCTTGTTCTTCTGCTGATATATCCATTCGTTGCATTCTGCTTCCTGTGATGATGTAAAGTGTATCAAAGCCAATTGCGGTTAATCTTTGCAAGTGTACTCCTTCGAGTGGGATCTCGTCCTGCTCGTAACGGTGTAGCGAGTTACGCGGGCATCCGATAAAGATTTCAAAGGTTGATTGGTTTATATTTAAACGGTTACGTTCCTCTGTGATTCTGCTTCCCATTGTGCTCACTAAAGTATCTCCTCTGTATTGTTTGATATGTACTAATCAATAACGTAAAAAACAAGTAGTTAGTGATACACAATGTAACATTGTGATACATATGAAACATATTCATAGATCACAATTTCAAATTGAAATTATTTCAATAATTAATTTAAATAATAGTCAGCTATGAAAACGGTTAAAATTTGAATAATCATCCGTTTTTAGCTTTTTTATTAGGAGTTGACTGTGCAAAAGACGCCCCTACTGCCCGCATATTTGCGCGCGATTCATCACTCATAGCGCGATAGTGTTCGATTAGCGCTTGTTCTTCCATCGATATCTCTCCCTGTATAATGCGCTGCCCAGTCAGAATAAACATCACATCTGCACCTATCTCGCTAAATCTTGAAAAAAAAGATGCTTTGGGTTCAGTTTTTCCTGCTTCATAGTCGCAATACGTTCTGAAAGCGACTCCGCACATCTTTGCTACTTCACTTTGGGTTAAACCCAATTTCTCTCTTTCTGTCCTTAGACGATCACAGATTTGCATTTTTTCGCAATTCCTTGTTGACATATTGCAGATTTCTGCAAATAATGGACACATTCATAACTTAACGGATCACAATATAACATTATGACACTAGATAAGCATATTAGACGGTCACGATTACCGCGAGGAATCGCCTCGAAAAATCCAGTTGTTATGCGGTTATCTGATGATGAGCGTGAAGAGCTGAATGCTATTGCGGCAAGAGAAAGTCGATCTGTATCCAACATGGCACGCATCATTTATCTCAGCGCTGTACAGAATTTTCGGTGATGCGTTATGAGAAATCCTTTATTTGATGTGAAAGTCGAATCAGCATATGTATCACTCAAAAGGTACTCAGAAATAACCAAAATCCCTTTTGCTACATGTCGTGCAATGGTCGCTGATGGCCGCATTATCATCAGACCGAAGATAAGAGTCAACGATACGGTAGAAGTCAACATGATCGCTATGTTGATGGATGCATATAACAACAGCCAAAAAATTATCTAATAGAGGGTAAAGAATGAATAACTCAACATCCCTGAACTGTTCAAAACAGCAATTAGCCCTGATGGCGCGCCTGTATGATGTTTTTAATGATTTCAAAAACGAGGTAGCAATCACCCCTGAATATATCCCGGACACGCTGGCGCAGTTTGCATATGTATCACTCAAAAGGTATTCAGAAATAACCCAAACCCCTTTGGTTACATGTCGTGCAATGGTCGCTGATGGCCGCATCATCACCAGACCGAGGAAAAGAGTCAACGATACGCTAGAAGTCAACATGATCGCTATGTTGAAAGATGCTATCGCAAATAGCTGAAATATAAATTAAACAGAGGGCATTCAAATGAAAAACTCAACATCCCTGAACCGTTCAAAACGGCAATTAGCCATGATGGCACGCCTGTATGATGTTTTTGATGATGTCAAAAACGAGGTGGAAGTGACGCCTGAATTTATCCAGGAAACGCTGGTGCGGTTTATGCAGATGGCGACGGGTAATGATTATCACATTTCTAAGTCAGCGCGTATTGGGTTTGGGGAATTAGTACAGGCTCAGTCGGGGGTAGATGCTAACTCGTTGGTAGATTCGGTTAAAAAAGCGCTAAATGCTACAGGGTTAAAGAAGTTTGATCATAAATTGCTTTGTAATACCGAAAAAACTCTGCAACAAGTTTTGTCTGCTGTCCGTAATACTTTTGAAAGTAAATCGTTCGAGTTTAATGAACAGCATTTATTAAATGCGGGAGGGGTTTCTTCTTCTTCGGTGTGTGGTGCTGGCAAACTAAAAATATTTAAGCATGGTATATATGTAGGTGATATTACCTTTGAATTTGCTGATCAATAAACAGCCCCATAAATTGAGGCTGAGTGGTTCATTATTTGAGGGTATTGAGCATGCTTACAAAATTAGCGCTGAGAACATGTAAATCTGCAACAGCCTTATCTGTTCGATTTTTCATCGGGTTATTTACATGTGAAAAAGAATTCATGAGGGTTAAAAAATCCTCTCTGCTTTCTTCTTTTAGTGAGGCTGCTATAGCGCAAGTCATGATTTCAAGCGCGGTTATTCTATCTTCAATAAGATGTGCTTCACGCGATTTTTTTGCATCTTCGAAGAATTGGATTAGTTCATTTTTTGAGGTCATTAGATTTAACTCCTTTTATAGGTGGTTGATGTTTTTCGCCTGAGTCTCCGCTCAAAGAAACCGCAGGCGCAAAGAGGATACCACAGTACCATGCGCCGGACATGGCTAAAAGTCGGCAGCACAATAATAACGATGAGGTAATAAATATGCGAAATACTATTCCAACACCAGAGGAATTAAACAAGGGGAAAATTAAATTCGGCACGTTATTCATTCGCCCGTTACGTATCAGCGCTGTTTGCCCGTTCATCCGTTATCAGGTCGGGGACGGTGAATATTGCTACGGTAAATTTAATTCCAAAGAACAGGCCATTGATTTTTGTCGGCAGTTATATGAGGAACGGTTAGATGAACCAATTAAAGAGAGTGCAACACAAATATAAAATTTCCAGTGATGATTTTAATAAAAAATTCACTAATAAAAACCATTTGGCCGAGATTTTAATCTCAATTGGTTTGGCGACAACAATGTTAACCCCGTTATTATCCCTATTATGAGGTGATGCAATGGCGAATACTGAACCCTACCGCGCTGTCTCATTAACGCTGGATGAACAAATCAACGGATTGAATAAAACCGCTGAGTTACTGGCTCCGATTGTTTGCGATATTAAAAAATCAAACAGCCAACTGGCCGATTTCATTGAATGTATGCGTGACCGCACAAATAACCGTGTCATGAACAATGAAAAACTGCTGCATGTTATGTTTTATTTAGCAGGGTTTGATAAATCCCGTTATAACACCAAGGTTAGTGAATTCACGGAAGAAGAAATTCGTTCGTTAATTATGGTCATGAATCAATTTAAAGCGGTAGCAGAAAGAATACCGAGTAAATTAGTTATGCCGAATTTAATTGAACATTAATTTATAACAAACGTTTCAATGATTAATGCGTCAACTCGCAGGGATTTTTATTACCTAAAAACAGGAAATAAAATAATGGAAATAGAACAATTGATAAAAATAAACAGAGAAGATGAGCGCAAAAATTTAGCCACACGGGCTGCTTCTCGTCTGGAAAATCTCGCCGCCCATATTCTGTCGAATAAATTGGATCATGCCGCGTCAGCCGAATTATTGAGAAGTGAGGCTGAGAATATCGAGCACCAGGCGCAGGAGTGGAGTTATGTCTAGGGAACTCGACCGCGCCTGTGAACGCATCGCCGAAATGCTGGCGTGCCGGATAGCCGCCCATGTTAACCGCCCTGTCGGTGTTTCTGCGTTTGAGTGTGAAGATTGCGGTAATCCTATTCCCAAAGAACGTCGCATGATTATTGCCGGTGTGACCCGCTGTGCAACCTGTCAGGACGTGTTTGAACTGAAACAAAAACATTACCGGAGTGTGTGAAATGAGCTTTCTACGTCGTATTTCTGTCACTGAACAGGAATTTAATATTATTAAATCTAACCGGGTTCTGGGTGTTGTTGGCACGAACGAAGAAGGGCTGACGGGTGAGAAGTTAGAAACAGTCAGTCAATTTTTTATTTTTAAACATCTCAATATTGAATGCCTGTTCGATGATTTAGGGTTTCCTGTTACCGCTTGTCCGGGGGATTTAATTCTGATCACAATGATGGATGAATGTGGTTTGACTGATAAATCATCACCACGAATGACGCTGCAAATTGATGAGTCTTATTTTTTTATTAATCAAATGAGCACACATAATGAAATTGGTATTCATTTTTATGAATACGCATTATTACCTGCCTATTTCTTTGATGAGGATACTGACAATGGCCAATAAAACTATCCTCAAATGGGCGGGTTCGAAAGCCCGTGTTATGGATAAATTGCTGCCACACTTGCCTGCGGGTCAACGACTGGTTGAGCCGTTCGCGGGTTCCTGTGCGGTAATGATGAATACCGATTACCCAGAGTATTTGGTTGCTGATGCGAATGCCGATTTGATTGATATGTATCAGAGTATTCAGGCTGACGGCGACTTGTTTACCCATGTTGCTTCGTTGTGTTTTTCAAAAATTCGGGGCAACGAAGAATATTATGAATTAAGGGATAAATTTAATTTTTATCAGATTTGGGCTGAGAATAAGTTGTATCGCGCCAGCTTGTTTTTAGCCTTAAACCGCCATTGCTTCAACGGCCTATGTCGTTATAACCGTAGGGGGAAATTTAATGTTCCCTTTGGGAACTATAAAACCCCTTATTTTCCAGCGACTGAAATCTGGTCGTTTTCCGAAAAATCGGCGAAAGCTGAAATTGTACATCTGGAATGGCAGGACACTTTAACTCTCGTTGATTATGGTGACGTGGTGTATTGCGATCCGCCGTATCTGACTCACGGTACAGGGTTCACGCAATATCATACCGTTGATTTTACGCCCGCTGCCCATGAGGAACTCGCCGTAGAGTTACTCAGACTGAATTTTAATCTGGGCGTACCAGTCATTGCCTCCAATTCCATTGCGGCCAAAGAGCTGTATGCCGATTTGAGGTTCACTATCCATGAAATCGACGCCCCGCGCACGATTGCCGCCAATGGCAACCGTCAGCCTGCGAAAGAAATTATTGCGGTGTTGGAGGGCGCAGCATGAATCAATTACTGAAACATCACTGCACCGCACAATCCGCGTGCTCTGTTCCTGCGGCAACGCTCCCTGCTGGGAAAATGATTAAACTTTTCGAGGGTGATATTTCGGGTGAATACCATTGCGGCAACCCGGTGTCCATTCACTATCCATTGTTGCCATCCATACCGGGTTTACATCACCGGCAACCACAGACGAAAGAAATTCATTCAACTGAGCAGAGACAGCAAACACCTTTGTGCCAACTGGCAGATGTATTGGATCGCCACTGTCAAAAAGTTCAACCGTTTTTCGAGTCGCCTGGGCAGAAAGATGAATATTTGTCAGTAGCTCTTCCTGAGTGTCCCGATCATCCCATTCGAATATATGGTGCCGGGGTGAATGCAGATATGCGGTTTCTAATGCGTGCCGAACTAGTTCTTTCCATTCTCCGTAAGGTTTCCAGTCGGATGGAATGTACGACTTCAATAGCTGAGCAAGATGCCTTCGATGCTCTTTTTTGGGCAGCCAATGACGTGTTATGTGGCATGCCGTTACGCCAAGAAAAGCGTCGCAAGCGTCGTACATCACGCGGGCTGATAAAAACCTTACTTCGCCTTGAAGAACGGTTGCACCGGATAAGAAGCTAATGTGGTTCGCGTAATAAGGCGGATCAGATGATATTCCTGAATTATCCACTTATTAATCCTTAATTATGGTTGATTGACTTTATGACTGAACAGCATTGCCGCAATGTACAAAATTCAATAGCGGTACACAATCGCCAACGCACTGCCAATGGCAACTGCCAGAGGGCGAAAGAGATTATTGCGGTGCTAGAGGCGCGTGCATGAGCGAATTGCAGGAACACAACAGCGACGTATATATATCAATGCGTCGCCAGCGTGAAGAGTTTCAGCCGGAGTTGCCAAGCGATGCGACTCTGGCTGAGCGCATTATGTGGGAAGCTAATCAGGACGACGCAGAGTGGCGGCACGATATTATCGCCCACGTCCCTGATTTTCTGGCGATCTATTTTGCCACCAAATACGCCAGAATATTTAAAAAATCCGGTCGCCGCCGTGCCAATGAATTTTTGCTCAAAACAGCCAAGAATGTATTGCCACGGTTTGAATTGGTGATGAAACAGTACGAATTCAAGCATCGTGCTTCCGGGACGGTTCCCTTTCCGTTTATTGAACAATTGGAGCGTATTGCCCAGCTAGACCGGTCGGCCATCAAATCACTGGCAACAGGCATCACCAATTTTATGTCTGAAACCTATCAGTCAGTCACCCATGATTTTGCGGATAACCCGCCTGTAGAAGAGTGTGAAGCGCGTAAACGCCTAGAACGGGTTTATACCTTACTGGCTAAATTAACCCTGCAATCAGGCACGCAGCCGCCGTACTGGCAGCAGTTCATCAAAGGAAGGATAGAACCCAATGATGATCAGCTCTGTGCCGCTTTACTGCGCATGATGGATGCGCAGTGGTGGTATCGCCGATTAAAACGACTGTGTGACATTAAACTCGAACACTTGGCCATTGCTATTGGTCAGGTGCAAAAATCAGCGTCCCCTTACGTTTCCCGCACTACTCTGCACCGTTGGTTGGAACAAAAGCGCAGTAACTGGCAGTTTCTGAAAGAGTTCGATCTCGAAGACGAGGACGGAAACCGCACCGAATTATCAAAAATGGTGCTCGCCAGTGTGTCTAACCCAGCAATCAAACGTTGCGAATTGATGGTCAGAATGCGCGGTTTTGAAGATTTGGCTAAAGAAATGGGGTGTGTGGGGGAATTCTACACTATTACTGCGCCATCACGTTTTCATTCAGCCTATCAGGCAGGTGGCTTTGTCAAAAACTGGCAAGGCAATGATCCACGGGAAACCCAGAAATATCTTTGTAAAGTCTGGGCAAAAATTCGTGCCGCTTATAGCCGCGCGGGTATTCGCGTTTTCGGCTTCCGCGTGACTGAGCCTCATCATGATGGTACGCCACACTGGCACATGCTGCTATTTGTCCGCCCGGAACAGGTGGAAGCGTTACGGGATATTTTCTGTTATTACGCCCGTCTTGAAGACTCCGAAGAATTGCAGACACAGAAAGCCCTGAAAGCCCGTTTTCACGTAGAGCCTATTGATGAAGAAAAAGGCAGTGCGACCGGTTATATCGCTAAATATATCAGTAAAAATATTGATGGCTATGCAATGGATGACGAAGTGGATGGTGAAACCGGGCAGAAATGTAAGGACATGGCGAGGGCAGTTTCAGCGTGGGCGTCACATTGGAAAATTCGCCAGTTTCAACAAATCGGTGGTGCGCCTGTGTCTGTTTGGCGCGAATTACGCCGCATGGGGGATGATACAACCTCATCGGACGGTTTAGATATTGATTTTGCAGAAGTTCATAAAGCGGCTGACCGGGGTTATTGGGGGGAGTACACCAAAGCGCAGGGCGGTGCTTTTGTACGTCGTGCCGATCTCGTGGCGAGACTGTGGTATGAACGTGAAGAAAAAACAAATGCTTACGGGGAACCCGTTGATTGTATTAAGGGGGTTTTCTGCACCTTGGTCGGCGAAGATACTCCGATCATCACTCGCGTAAAAAACTGGCAGATTGTGCCGAAGTTAAAGGCAGATAACGATCCTGCCAATGGGAGGTTTTTGCCTTTATCTGGCGGCGCAGCCGCCCCTTGGAGTTCTGTCAATAACTGTACGGAGGCACGGAGGACGATTAACGACAATAAAAATTTAGTGGAAAAAATTATTGACTATGCCGATTCAATCGGGATGGATTTTAGCCGATTTATGGCGCGGTCATTAATCATCGGAGGAAAAATTAGCGTAGGTGAACAGCCATTCCGGTTATGGATGGACGGGAGTTTTATTCCGGTGGAGTCGGAACGGCAACAACAGGCACGCCACGAAGCACTGCGGCAGCGGATTAATAATCTTGGTGAAATGAGGAAGTTATGAGAATCAATTTGGGTAAATACGTGATTACATCGGATAGTCGTTCATTCACGCTGAATAAAAAGATGATAGCCAAAACAGGGAAAAATGCCGGGCAGGAGTCTTTGACGCCATTCCGATATTACACACAGTTAGCGCATCTAACCCGCGATGTAATCACAATGGGAGTTGATAGCAATGATATCAGTACATTGCAGCAACTCAGTGAGCGAATAGAGGAAATCGCGGCAGATTTAGTGGGGAGAATAGCGAAATGATGCGTTTCGGCTCGGTCTGCTCCGGTATTGAAGCCGCCAGCGTGGCATGGGAACCGCTGGGGATGTTTCCGGCATGGTTCAGTGAAATTGAGAAATTCCCCAGCGCAGTATTGCAATACCATTGGCCGTATGTCCGCAATCTGGGGGATATGACCAATATCCCCGTCATGATTGCCGAAAATCAGGCCGATGCGCCGGATATTCTGGTCGGCGGGACACCCTGTCAGGCGTTCAGTATTGCAGGTCTGCGTAATGGGTTGGGCGATGAACGGGGACAATTAACACTATCATTCGTGGAGTTAGCTAATGTTATTGATTCAGTCAGGGCAGCAAACGGAAAACAGCCATCTATCATCGTCTGGGAAAACGTGCCCGGCGTATTATCCAGCCGGGATAATGCCTTCGGTTGTTTTCTTGCAGGGCTTGCCGGAGAAAATGAACCGTTGCAGCCGCCAGGGACGAGATGGACAAACTCTGGTTATGTGTCTGGCCCCCAACGCGCTGTCGCCTGGCGAGTGCTCGACGCTCAATATTTCGGAGTGGCCCAACGACGCCGTCGTGTGTTTGTTGTCGCAAGTGCTCGAGCAGACCTCTGTCCCGCAACGGTACTTTTTGAGCCAGACCGCGTGCGCCGGAATCCTGAACCGCACAGAACGGCGGGGAAAACGGTTGCCGGCAATGCTGGAAGTTGCGCTGTTATCGGTGGTATCGGGGTGATGACCTGCCGATTACTGTCGTTTGGTGAGTATAAAGTGGATGATATTTCGTCAACGCTCAGGTCACGGGATGATAAAAGCGCGACTGATCTCATTACAACGCAGGATGCCGTGCGCCGTCTAACGCCTGTTGAGTGCGAGCGGTTACAGGGCTTTCCTGATAATCACACTCGTATCCCGTGGAATGGAAAAACATTGGAGAATTGTCCTGATGGTCACCGCTATCGGGCAATTGGTAATTCAATGGCCGTGCCTGTGATGGCATGGATTGGGAAGCGAATTTTAATGCAGATGAGGCAACCATGAAAAAACTGACAACTGCCAGTGAGTTATTGAAAGCTGATTTCGATGTGTACTGTGCTTGCTATAAAAAATGGCGGAAAAACGCCAGAAATAAACCCGGCCAGCGTCCACCTAAAATGACTAAATCGCGTCGGGATGCCGTATTGCGGCAAATAGTTCAGCGTGATTTAGCTGCTGGCATGCTGATTTTTAGAGGATAAAATGATTACCTTAAATTTAACCCCTGAAATTGTTAACAGTATCAATCATAAATTTGAGTCAGGTTTATTTGTCTGGCAGGCACGCTGGAAAGCCAATCAACATCACCGAAATCGCTTTTTGCATAAAGCCAGACAGGTGGGTGCTGATTATTATTTCGTACTAGAAGCCTTAAGTGATACCTGTCGGACAGGCCGGAACAAGTTTTTTATGTCAAATAAGGAATTCTTGCCGTTTTTTGTTCATAACGTTGCTCAGTATTTCCCTCAGCAGCAAAAGCGCCTGATTGAGCAGGCAGACGATATTAAGTCACTGAGGCTTAGTAATGGCGCTGAAATCCGCTTTGTGCATGAAAACAGCCATGTTGCTGCATTGTCTGGTGATGTGTATGTGTCAGAGTGGGCGTGGTCGGATAATCCCGTTCAGTTGATACAATTAGCTTTGAGTCTCTCAATACATAAGAACTCGCATAGAACGTTTTATTCATCCAGAGCTTCAGGAGATAACGGAGAGGCAGCTTATAAGCGGTTTTTTACTGGAAATTGTATCGGACGTGGCCCTGCTTTTTTCGATACGGTAACGTTGTTCGATGATGTTGAAAATCGATTTAATGAAGAACAACTTCGTCAGGTATGGTCACAAGAGGCATTTGAAGAGCTGTTTTTGTGCCGCTTGCCTCATCCCCGTTGGTAACCAGAGAGGACAAACCCAATGGCGAAATCCCCCGCAGAACGTAAAGCCGCCCAACGTCAACGCCAGCAGGAAGCTGGCGTCACCAAAATAGAATTGTTGCTCGATAATCAAGAATTGTGCCCTGAGACGGCCGGGACGCGATCCCTACGATGTGGCAAATGTGGCGATGGTCTTTTCCCGTGGCCGAATGTTGTTTTTCTGGTGACTCAGCGTGCTGGAACACATTAGGCTGGCATAAATTAAAACTACAATTGTGATCATGTGACATGTCACGAAATGGTAGTAACCCTGCCTCAATGCGGGTTATTTTTGTTCTTAGTCATGGCTGCATAAAACCCCCTATTCCGCGCATCAATCCGCAAGATCAAATCAGGATCTCACATCCCGTCAAGCACCAGTATTGGCGCTTCTTGGAAGATCCCTTGCAGGTGCATAAAAAGCGACACATTTAGTGGGCAGGCGCGGCGGGGTCACGACTGCGCGTGGTGGCGTGTAATGACGTGCCAAAATCAGGTTTCATCACATCATTATTACAGTTGAAACTACATTTCATTCGGGCAAAAAAAAGACCGCCTCGCAGACGGTCGCATCATCAAGTGATGGAGGTTAATCGTTGCTGTCCATCTCCAGCGAATACCGGTCAAACCGGATAACTTCTTCCCCAAGCCAGTCATTCAACTGTTGCATCTTGCTTTGCAGTGGCAGCAGCTCGTTGCGCACAAACACTTTAGCCGCTTTCTCCACATCCCCAAAGCCGCCGGCGTTCTCAGGAATGATCCCCATGATTTGTGGCGGGACACGATGCGCGGCCAGCATGTCATCACGGCTCACGTTCTTGATATTCAGAAATTCATCTTTCGCTGCGGCTTCGGACAGCGGAATAGTCTGAATGCCGTCTTTCTTGCCGCCGGGCGCATACAAAAACAGGTTGCGAAAATTGCCGGGACCCTTGCTACTTTTCAGGGCTTCACGAATTTTATCCACATCATCGGTTTTCTGTGCCGCATCACTGATATAGAGAATATACCCCGCGTGCGAGCCATTGAGGTAATACTTGCGGCGGAACAAGGTTGAGGCTTCATTGAGCAGAACGGACGGGATCGCCGCCAGATATTCCGGCAAGCCATAAAGCTCCTGATTAATATCCGGCTCTATCAAATGAAATACTTTCCCGGTCTGAAATTCAAACGGCTTGGTCTCATAGCCATATTGCACAAACCAATAGGTATCGAGATCCGCACCCCGGCGCGTGAACTTAGCCGGCGAGTGTTTCAGTGTCAGCGGTTGGCCTAATCGGTTATCGCGCAGCTCAAGATAGCCGTTACCAAACAGTAAAAAATCCAGCGCCCAGCTATCAAACGTCTGCCGGCTTAAATACTTGTGTGGAATGAACGTGCTGGTCAGGATGTTACGTTTAACAAAAATAGCACTGCTATGGTGGGGTGCGGCGCGGAACGTACGCGCCAGCCCGTTAAAACTGATGGGCGGCTCATAGTAATTATCGACCCGTACACATTCCAGATAATCAAAGATTTCACGTTTATCTAAAACGGGAATGGGGTCACCAAACGTAAATGCCTCCATTGAGGCGGTATCCGGCGTCTGTGTCAGTTTCTGGCTCTGGCGTTTCTTATTCTTACGGCTCATTAAAAGACCTCAACAATATTGCGGTGATTACTGTTTTCACCCGTGATAGGTTCGTTATAGAGGGCGTGCATGGTCGCCCATGCCAGGTCGGCATGGCTGGCTTCTTCGCTGCGGTCAGCTTCATAGGTGGGGCGGTTGCCACTGGCGGTGGTTGCCCGTCGGATGGCCATAAAAGACTGGGTGATGTCATTGCTGCCGGCGTCATATTCCAGCCGGTCATGGCTGATCACATCATAGGCTTTCAGTACCAGGGCATTTTTTAACGCGGGGTTATAAACAAACTCTTTGGCCGCCGGGAAAAAATCCCGCACATTCTGTAAAACCCCGTGACCCAGCCCGGTGGAGTCAATACCGATATATTGCACGTTATAACGTTCCGTCAGCTCTTTAATCGCGTCAGACTGGGCGCGAAAATCCATACCGCGCCATTGGTGGTGCTCCAGTATCCGAAATTTACCCCCCGGGAACAGGGGCGGCGCGATAACCACACAACCGGCACTGTCCCCGTTTTGCGTCCCTTTGGCGGGGTCGTATCCAATCCAGACCGGGTGATAGGCATACGGACGTATCATCAGGGGTTGCACGTCGTCCCACACTTCCCAGCTATCGACCAGACACTTCTGCATTAACTGCAAATTAAAGATAGACGCAATATCATCGACAAACTCACACATCAGCAAGTTTTCGAATTCATCCGGGCTGTATTCCAGATGCAGTTGGTCAATATCGAATAAGTTACAGCCACCCTGCATCGCATTTTCAATTGTGACAATTTGCCGCCATTGTCCATCACCGCACATCATGCCGTTAACTAAAGCCTGATGGCTGATATCCACTTCAACATGATCCGCTTTGCGCCGACCACGATTAAACAGTTTTCCTGACCAGAACGGATAGGCACTGTGCGTTAATGCCGATGGCGTGGAAAAGTAGGTCTGGCGCCATTTCTTGTGCATGGCCATGCCCGACGCCACCTTGCGCAATTCCTGAAATTTCGGTATCCAGAAATATTCATCCAGGTATAAGTTACCGTGATAGCTTTGCGCGGTGCGGGCATTTGTCCCCAGGAAATACAAAGTGGCCCCATTGGGTAAGACAATCGGGTCACCTTTTAAATCAACATCCACCTCACGCGCCATATCAATGATGTAACCTTTAAATACGTGCGCCTGGGCCTTGCTCGCGGATAAAAATATTTGGTTTCGCCCGGTGAGTACGGCATCCATAAAGGCTTCGCGGGCAAAAAAGTACGTTGCCCCGATTTGGCGGGATTTTAAGATATTGCGAATGCGGTGCTTGTGTCCGGCCCCATACCAGACCTTTTGGTACTCAAACATGTTTTCACGAAATATTTCTTCCAGTTTTTCAATCTGTGCTTCGCTAAACAGGTTCTTTTCCGGTACACGACGTTCACCTTTGTTGCGATTGGCCAGCCTGGGGTTTAAATCCACCTCATTGCCGCCATCCTGATAACGGTGAATTTTGGCATGCCGTTCCAGCTGACGATAAAGCAGGTCGATTTCTTTGAAGTCTTTCCCCTCCTTGTTTTCTTTGCTGATCAGCGTGCAAAGGCGCACTTCAACACTCATTTCAACGCGGTCAAAGGGAGTGATGTCATCCCATTTGTCACGACGTTTCCAGCTGTGAATGGTGACGGCTTTTTCTTTGAGGATTTCAGCAATGCGCGCGATCCGGTACCCGCTAAAGTACAGGTGCATGGCTCTTTTGCGTGGATCAAAATCGTGTAATGTATTCATGCCGCCAGATTACTGACTGGCGACCGCGCTCGCGCTGCACACCCGTTGTGCCATTCCCCATACAATGGCCCGGCATTGTTTCTTATCGCTCATCCCTGAAAACATAGGCTCACTCTTTTTTTTTTACGCATGAACCTACATTCAATTGCCGGAGCCTGAGCAATGACGAAAAAAAGTAAGCCGGTGCGCCTTTGTGTTGAAGGGGCCACAACGGATGGCCGCAAAGTCCCGCGCCAATGGCTGACGGATATCGAAAAGAATTACAACCCCACTGTTTACGGTGCCCGTATCAATATGGAGCACTGGAATTATTCTTGGGCGCCGCGTTTCGGTGATGTGGAGTCAGTCTACACCGAAGAAATCAGCGACGGGCCGTTGTCCGGCAAGCTGGCGCTTTATGGCGTGTTAACGCCGACGCCTGAACTGGTGGAAATGAATAAAAAGCGCCAGAAAGTCTATACCTCGGTGGAAATTAACCCGAACTTTTCGGATATGGGCGGCGCTTACCTGGTTGGGCTGGCGGTGACGGATAATCCGGCCAGTCTCGGCACCAGTATGCTGCAATTCAGTAGCGGTGCTGAGGGGGAAAACAACCTTGCTGAACGTAAGCAGCACAAAGATAACCTCTTTACTGCCGCCGAAGAAACCTTGTTCGAATTCGTTGAAGAGGAAGGAAATCCCGCCATGCCCAATTTGTTTGACCGCATCAAGGCGAAATTCACCAAAGAGCGTAAACGTCATGATGAAAACCTGTCTGACGTGCACCAGGCCATCGAACTGTGCGCGGAAGAACAGACCAACACGGCCGCGCAGGTTGCTACGCTGACTCAGCAGGTTGAAGGCCTGTCCAGTCTGAGGCAGGAAAATGAAAACCTGAAATCGGAACTGGGCGCCCTGAAAGAAAACTTAAGCCAGCAGGATAACAACCCGCAACGCCCCCACGCTTTCGGCGGCCAGGGCGAAAATACTGAAAACCTGACGGACTGCTAAACGGAAACGACAATGAGAAAAGAAACACGGTTTAAATTTAATGGTTACTTAACCCGTTTAAGTGAAATTTACGGGGTTGAACCCGGGGCATTTGCCACCGCAAAAGTGGAAATCGAACCTTCCGCCGCGCAAAAGCTGGAAAGCAAAATTCAACTGAGTGCCGCCTTTTTAACGATGATCAATATTGTTCCCGTTAAAGCGCAAGTCGGTGAAAAAATTGGTTTAGGGATCGGCTCCACCATTGCCGGTACAACGGACACCAAAGATAAAGACCGTGAACCCACCGACCCCACCGATTTGTCTAAACAACAGTATCACTGTAAGCAGACCAACTTTGATACCGCCATTCGTTACGAAAAATTGGATATGTGGGCCATTTTTGACGATTTCCAGCGCCGTATTCGTGATGAAATTATCAAACGCCAGGCGCTTGACCGCATCATGATTGGCTGGAACGGCACACACCGCGCCGCCACCTCTGACCGCACCACTCATAAATTATTGCAGGACGTTAACGTGGGTTGGTTACATAAAATCCGACGGGAAGCGCCCGGCCATGTGATCGGTTCATCCACCGATAAAGACAGTAATGTTACGACCGCCGAACCGATCAAAGTGGGTAAAGGGGGCGATTACGCAAACCTCGATGCGCTGGTGATGCAGGCTGTTGATGATGCCATTTCCGAAGTGTACGCCGATGATACCGAACTGGTGGTTATTTGTGGCCGTCAGCTGCTATCCGATAAATATTTCCCTATCGTTAACCGTGACCAGGCCAACACCGAAGCGTTGGCGGCGGAGGTGATTATCAGCCAGAAACGGATTGGAGGATTGCCTGCGGTGCGGGTGCCGTATTTCCCTAAAGATGCCATGCTCATTACCCGGCTGGATAACCTGTCTATTTACTGGCAGGAAGACTCTCGTCGCCGTCAGGTGCTGGATAATCCAAAGCGCGACCGGGTGGAAAACTACGAATCCGTTAACGAAGACTATCTCGTCGAAGATTACGATTGTGTCGCGCTAATCGAAAACATTGCGCTAATCAAAACCCAACCTGCCGTACCCGCCGATACGGAAGATAAAAGCGGAGAATAAGCCGTGAACCCGTGGGAAAAGAAACGCATGCAAGTGGAGGCTAGGCACGCCGCTGAATACGGTGGCAGGCTGGCCGATCCCTCGGTCACCACGCAAGTGAAACTGATGTTACGTCAGCACAAGCGAGACTTAGGGAAAATCCAGTCATTTGAACGCAAAGCCACTTACAAACGCAAAGCGTTACCGCTGTATGAAACGTGGATCACTGAAACCCTCCACAATCAATCAGGGGGACAGGATGACGTTTTGATGTACCTCATGTTGTGGAGCTTTGATGCCGGTGTTTATGAGCAAGGGCTGGATATTGCCGAATACGCGTTAACACACCAGTTAACCATGCCAGAAGGACAATCACGTACAACAGGTTGTGCTATCGCTGAAGAAATGGCAGACCGGGCCAAAGACGCGTACACCGTGAAAAACCCGATCCCACTGGAGATATTACAGCGCGTCAGCTCACTGACTGAGCATGAAGATATGCCCGATAAAGTCCGTGGGGAACTCCATAAATGGCTGGGCTACAGCTTGCGTGATAATGGCTTGCCCCAACCGGCGTTGTGTGAGCTGCTGCGGGCCCTTGAACTCAATGATCGCTCAGGGGTGAAAGCGGATATTAAACAACTGGAAAAAATATTGTCAGCGCAACACCGCGCTGATGATTAACGAACGTGCCAACGCGCCAGGGCGGCGCGAGATAAGAAACCCGTTTTCGACCTCTCGCCCACCGCCCTACCTATTTTGAGGCTGTTATGGATTTCATTTCACCCGAACCGATCAAAGAAGCAGATCAAATTATCACCAGTGGTGATTTCTGGCCATCCATCCATACTGCCGATTTTCGCGCCACCATGCGCAGTGATGGCACGGTGACCTCGGGCCGCCTGATTGAAGCGTTGAAAAATGCGGTGATTGAAACCAACCGGGAGCTGGCGGGCTGGCAGTCACAACAAATCAGCCAGGGCTATCACACCCTGAAATCGGTTCCGGCCAGCCGGATTAACGACGAATCTGAACTGTTATACCTTTACCGCCGCGCGGTGTATTGCACGGCAAAAGCCGGGCTTAGCGAGCGTTACCGCGACATTGACACCACGCCGGACGGGACGAAAAAAGCCGATTCACTGGAGCCTGCTATCGATGATTTGCACCGTGATGCCGTGTGGGCCATCCAGCGCATTAAAGACACAACACACAATATTGTGGAACTGATCTGATGCAGATACGGACACAACAATATGACACGGTGGACGCCCTGTGCTGGCGTCACTATGGACGCACACACGGTGTTACCGAGCAGGTACTGGAGGCCAATCCCGGTCTGGCTGATGTCGGGGTCATTTTGCCCCACGGCATGGCGCTGGAACTGCCGGATATCGCACCCGCGCCTGTGACACCGATGATCCAACTATGGGACTAAGAGATGGACAAACAACCTGATTTATGGGCCGACTTACTGAACGGCCTAAGGCACTCCTGGCCGCAGATTTCCGGCTCCGGGCTGGCGATACTGATTTGTTATGGCCGCCTGATTTATGACGGTGTTGAGCGCAAGAACCGCTGGGTCGAACCGTTGCTGTGCGGCGCACTGTCTTGGGGCATTTCCAGCGCACTGGAACTGTTCGGCATCCCCGGCAGCGTGTCACCGGCACTTGGCGGGGCTATCGGGTTTATTGGCGTTGAGAAGCTGCGTGAGTTTGCGATCCGCGCCATTAACAAACGCCTGGGAGGTAAACCCCATGAGTAGAGGCATTGACAATCACAATCCGGGCAACATTCGCCACGGGGATAACTGGCAAGGATTGCGTGAAACCCAGACCGATAAGGCATTCTGTCAGTTTATTGCGCCGGAATGGGGTATTCGCGCCATGCTGAAAATTTTGCGCAATTACGAACGCAAATACGGATTAAACAGTATCCGGCAAATCATTGCCCGCTGGGCGCCGCCCAATGAAAATGACACCGAGGGTTACATTGCCTTTGTGTGCCAGAAAGTGGGTGTTCCCGGCAGTGCAGTGATCGATATGGACAACACCGCCACGCTGCGCCGGCTGGTGCAGGCCATGATACAGATGGAGAACGGCCAGCAACCTTATTCTGATGATATTTTTACGCGGGCATTTGAATTGCTATGAAATGGCAAATCAAATCCGGCATTATTTTTATCGCGCTGGCATTGATGGGGTCAGCCGCCTTTTCCGTCTGGTCTGTGTATGCGGAAAATGGGCGACTCACCGAAAAGAATGCGGCATTAAATCAATCCCTGTCAGCGCAAATTGCCCTCCATAATCAGCAGCAGGCTCGCCTGAAACATCTGGCTGAACAGGATGCGCAACGCTTACAGGAGTTGACTTATGCCAAATCTGAAATTGATCGGCTGCATAGCGCTGCTTTGGTTCACCCTGAGCGGGTGTACATCAAAGCCAATTGTCCAGCCGCTACAACCCCTGCCGCCCCCGGCATGGCTGATGCAGCCGGCGCCCGACCTACAGACGCCGCTATCCGAAATTATTGGTTACTCCGAGAACGTATTGCCACTACCGAGCAAATGATCCGGGGATTACAGGACTACATTCAGAACCAGTGCCAATAACAGGTGCCCCATGAATAAACCCCGTTTATTACGCGCTGCGCTGGCGGCGAAAATCCCTTACCTGCGGGATAACCCCGAATATCTGCACCTGTTTGTGGAGGATGGGGCCGTGGTGGCAACCTCCGCCTCGTCACTGTCCTACGAATACGAATACTCCCTGAACCTGATTGCAGAGGGTTATCCGGGTGATCAGAATATTCTGATGGCAGTGATAGTGCACTGGCTGCGTGAGCATCAACCGGACATCTTCGCCAATCCGGATAACCGTCACAGCGGCTTCACCTTTGACGTCAATATCCTGAATGACGCCACCGCCGATATCAGCATTGATTTGAAACTGACTGAGCGTGTTGTGGTCACTCAGCAGGGTGATGTCAGCACGGTGGATGCGGTCCCTGAGCCAGAAAACCCGTTTGACCGGTGGTGAAATGGAAACGGACGAATTGCAGCCACTGGATACCGCCCTGACGGCGTTGTTAACCCAACTGTCCCCGGCCAGCCGCAAACAGCTTGCCCGCGAGATTGCACGCGACTTACGCCAGAGCCAAATGCAACGCATCCGCGCCCAGCGCAACCCCGACGGCAGTCGCTATACCCAACGCAAGGCGCAAATACTCAAAGTCCAGCGGGGCATGAAGTTTGTCTGGCGCGGTGAAACCCGCACCTTGAAAAACTGGCAGATCCGCAAGGGTAAAAATGGCGAAGTGATCACGGGGTATGATGCTGAACGCAAGGGCGTACGCACTTTCTACAAAAACGATATCCAACGCTTTCTGGAAGTCAAAACCGACCGCATTAATACCCGTAAAAACAGCAAGAAAACCCGCATGTTTAAGAAGCTGGCAACCGCCCGTTACCTGCGCCTGTCGGTCAGCGATAAAGAAGCGACGATTTTCTTTGCCCCCAAAGTGGCTACTGTTGCGCGAGTCCATCATTTCGGCTTAAAAGAACGGATGCGGGGCAAAAACATCGAAGTTCAGTACCCATCACGCCGCCTGTTGGGGCTGACAGCGCAGGATATCGCGCATATCGAAGAACAAATCCTCGCGCATCTCACCCGCTAATGTGTGTCAGGACTGGCACAACCCCGATAACGTGCAGAGCGGTACGCACAGTGACATGTTGTGCGCATGAACACACAATTTACCGAACTTTTGCGCCGGCTGCGCAACCTGATCCGCATTGGCACTGTCACCCGGGTAGATACTGCCCGTGGGATTTGTCGCGTGGAAACCGGTCATCTTGAAACAGACTGGCTGAACTGGCTGACCGCCAGAGCCGGGAGCGCCCGCACATGGTGGGCACCCAGTGTTGGTGAACAGGTTTTATTGCTGTCTATCGGCGGCGATCTGACCACCGCCTTTGTGCTGCCGGCCATTTTTTCCGACGAATTCCCAGCACCTTCCCACTCACCGACGGCCGCCCACCTGGTCTTTCCCGACGGGGCGATGATTGAGTATGAACCCCAAACCAGCGCATTAACGGTCACGGGAATTAAAACGGCCACCGTGAATGCGGCAGTGTCTGTCCATGTCACCGCACCGGATATCACCTGTACGGCCAGCAGCCAAATCACCCTGGATACCCCGACCGTGATGTGTACGCACCATTTGACCACAGGCAGTCTGGAGATCCGGGACGGCGGGACGATGCGCGGCAATATCACCCACACTGACGGCCAATTCAGCTCTAACGGAATTGTGGTCGATTCACACCGGCACAATGGTGTCCGCAGTGGTGACGGCACGTCAGGAAGCCCCGTCTCATGAGGTATCTGGGTATGAATCGCCAGACCGGTGAGCCACTGACGGATATTAACCATATTCGCCAGTCCGTCAGCGATATTTTAATGACGCCCGTGGGCAGCCGGATCGCCCGCCGTCAGTATGGTTCCCTGTTGTCGGCACTGATAGATGCACCTCAAAACCCAGCGCTGCGCCTGCAACTGATGGCGGCCTGTTATACCGCTATCCAGCAATGGGAGCCGCGCATCATCGTCACGGCGATAACACTCAGTCAAAATGCGGCCGGACAAATGACGGTCGATATCAGCGGCCATTATTCCCCCGCCCGTGATCCGATTGCGTTTTCCGTGCCAGTGAGGTGACAATGCCAAACCTTGACTTAAGTCAGCTGCCCCCGCCTGATGTGGTTGAACCGCTGGATTTTGAAACGCTGTTTGCAGAGCGTAAAGCGGCGCTGATTGCCCTGTACCCGCCAGAACAACGGGAGGCAATTACCCGCACTTTGGCGCTGGAATCGGAACCCATCACTAAGTTGCTCCAGGAAAATGCCTACCGTGAATTGCTGCTACGCCAGCGCATTAATGAAGCGGCGCGTGCGGCGATGGTAGCGTATGCCGGCGGCAGTGATTTAGACCAGCTGGGCGCGAACAATAACGTCAGTCGATTGATATTGCAGCCGGCTGACAATAATGCCGTACCGCCGGTGCCTGCCGTGCTGGAGCCTGACCGCGATTATCGCGTGCGTATTCCGCAGGCGTTTGAGGGACTGAGCGTTGCCGGTCCCGTTGGTGCCTATGAATACCATGCACGCAGTGCTGACGGTCGTGTCGCCGATGCCTCGGTTGTTAGCCCCGCGCCGGCTTATGTGACAGTCAGTATTTTATCCCGTGAGGGGAACGGCGCGGCCAGTGATGAGCTGATTGCTACTGTCAGTCACGCCCTGAATGATGAGGACGTGCGCCCCGTCGCCGACCGCCTGACCGTGCAATCGGCCAAGATTATTGATTATGACATTGACGCCGTGTTGTACTGCTATCCCACGCCCGAATACGAGCCGATATTGCAGGATGCACGGGCCAGACTGGCGCGTTATACCGCCGAGCAGCACCGGATTGGCCGCGATATCGTGCGCAGTGCCATTTTTGCCGCATTGCATGTGCCTGGCGTACAACGTGTTGAACTGAAAACTCCCGCACAGGACATGATCTTGGATAAAACTCAGGCGAGTTTCTGTACCCGCGCCACCGTGAAGATTGGGGGTTCTGATGAATAACCGCCTGTTGCCTATGGGGTCATCACCGTTGGAAATTGCCGCCGCCACCGCGCTATCCAGTCTGGCGGAGATCCCCGTTCCTGTCCGTGACCTGTGGAACCCCGATCGTTGTCCGGTGCGATTACTTCCGTATCTGGCCTGGGCGTGGTCAGTTGACCGTTGGGATATGGACTGGGCAGAGAGTACCAAACGTGAGTCCATTAAAGCGGCGATGTTTGTGCATAAACACAAGGGCACGATTGGTGCGATTCGTCGGGTGGTCGAGCCGTTCGGTTACCTGATCCGCGTGATTGAATGGTGGCAGACCAACGAGGCGCCGGGCACTTTCCGGCTCGATATCGGCGTGATGGAAACCGGTATTACGGCTGAAACCTATCAGGAACTGGAACGCCTGATTTTTGATGCCAAGCCCGCCTCGCGCCATTTGATTGGCATGTCCATTCAATTGGAAACGGGCGGTACAGCCTATTGTGCTGTGACCAGCTACAGCGGGGATAGCCTGACTGTATACCCCTATTTACCTAAAGAAGTGGTTGTCTCCGGCGCTGACGTGGTGGGCGTGGCAGTCCATGTTATTGATGAAATGAGGATTAAATCATGAGTACGAAATTCTTTGCCCTGTTAACCCGGCTGGGCGCGGACAAACTCGCCAATGCCGCCGCACTGGGCACCAAACTGAACATCACCCATATGGCGGTGGGCGATGGGGGCGGAAAATTGCCGACACCGGACACCGCACAAACTAAACTCGTTAACGAACGCCGCCGTGCAGCGATTAATGTCCTGAGTGTTGATCCAAAAAACACCAACCAGATTATGGCTGAACAGGTTATACCGGAAAATGAAGGCGGTTGGTGGATACGGGAAATTGGCCTGTTTGATAAGGACGGCATTTTAATTGCGGTCGGCAACTGCGCGGAGACCTACAAGCCGCAATTGCAGGAAGGTTCCGGTCGTACTCAAACTATTCGCATGGTGCTGATTGTCAGCCATACGGACGCGGTGACATTGAAAATTGATCCGTCCGTGGTGCTGGCCACCCGCGAGTATGCGGATGCCGTGGTCGCTAACGCTATCCGCGAGCATGAACAAAGCCGCCGCCATCCTGACGCGACACTGAAAGAAAAGGGATTTGTGATCCTGAGCAGCGCAGTGGACAGCAACAGCGAAACACAGGCGGCAACCCCGAAAGCGGTCAGGGCGGCGTATGATTTGGCGGCGACGGCGAATAATAATGCCAATAGTTGCCTGGAGAAAAACAAGAACGGCGCAGATATCCCCAACAAACCGGAGTTTGTGAAAAACCTCGGTTTAACGGCAGGTTCGGCATTACCGGTCGGCGTGCCTATTCCGTG
>NZ_LDNM01000038.1 GCF_001028135.1 Xenorhabdus griffiniae | reverse complement strand
AAAAGTCAGCGCGACTGGCTTCAACAAGCCAACGTTATAGGATGTTAAAGTCGAGCATCGCGTTAAATAGGGCATACTATACCAATCCAACTTCAGGATGCGTGTTCTATTTCCCCGCGCTGCGGGGAAATAGAAGGCCTCGCGTCGTCTTGCGAATTGGTAGTGTGGCTACATCCCGTGGGTTGAATACGTGACCATTTATTGACTCCAATCCAAAGAGAAACGGTAACTTCCCGAACCGATTTCCAGACGATTTCTACGCCCTGAAATGTCGGGGCGGATCATGTCTTCGGGTATATTATTACCGTCAAGCTTCCAGTCTCCCTGTGTTTCCGGCAGCTCTGCCTCTGCGATACAATTTGGCGGAATTTTCACATCCCACAAAAGACAATCTTTATCAAATCGCCAATGGCTCACTATCTCACCAACATGAGCGCGGTACGACGCTTTGCAAAAACCGATCTTACGGTTTGTGAGTGGCCGCAAACGAAGTTTCCTGCCAGCGGAACCCGGTACAATTTCGATACCCGCCACGCGGGAAAACATGAATTCCCCGACTGCACCGAGCGCATAGTGATTTAGCGAATTCATGTTAGCACTTTGGAAGCCGTTTTCTGGTGTCCAGCCGTCCCAACGCTCCCAGATGGTTGTCGCACCATTGCGGATAGTGAAACCCCACGAAGGGAAAGTCTCTTTCATAAGCAAATCATATGCAGTGTCGGCGTGACCGTACTCGGCAAGAACGGGACAGATAAGACGGATCCCATGAATACCGGTCTGAACATGACCTCCTGTTTCCTCAATGGTGCGCAACAGATGCGAAATCGCTCTCACGCGGGTGGGTTCATCCAGCAATGTGTAACTGATCGCCATCAGATACGCAGTCTGTGTATCGCTTTCCAGCACGCCATCATCAGACACAAAAGCTTTTTGAAATGCGTGGCAAATTTCACGATGCATCGCCGTAAAACGCGCCTCATCCTGCCGTCTGTTCAACAGCCTGGCTGTACATGTCATGATATCGGCCATATGTGCCCAGTAGGCGGTGCTGAATAGAGGTTTCGATGTCGTTTTGCCAAGGCAAAGCCAATCTCCCCAATTGCTGAACAGAGCCTTGCAACGGATATAGCTGGGATTGTTTCGCTCAATGAAATCCATCCAGCGAACCATACCACCATAATTGCGCACTAAAATATCCACGTCACCAAACTGCTCATAAATCCGCCAGGGCAGAATGACGCCCGCGTCTCCCCACCCTGGTGCACCGCGCGGCGGCAGGGGGGCAAAACGGGTGTAAACAATCGAAGGCGCAACGTCTGGAAAGACACCATCATTCGTCTGTGCATCCGTAATGTCCAATAGCCACTTATCGAAAAACGAGGATGTGTCCAAATTATAGGCAGCCGTATTGAAGAAAACCTGAGCGTCACCCAGCCAGCCCATCCGTTCGTCACGCTGGGGACAATCAGTGGGAACGGATAAAAAATTATTGCGCTGTGTCCAAACGATATTGGATTGAAGTTGATTGAGCATCGGGCTACCGCTGGTGAACGATCCTGCAATCGGCAGATCGGAATGAACAGCAATGCCGGTTAAATTTATCTTTGCCACGTCAAAATTCTCAGGTGCCGACAGCGCGATATATCGATAGCCATGAACGGTAAATCTGGGTTCAAAAACCTGTTGCCCGCCCTTTGAGATATAAATGTCCGTAGCTTGCGCAGAACGGAGATTGGCTGTGTACAACGTGCCGTCAGGTTGCAGTGCTTCACCGTGGCGCAATACGAAAACGGCATCGTGCGGCGCGTCCAGTTCCATTCTGGTAATTCCGGCAATATTCTGCCCTATATCGAATATAAATTCGCCATTCTTTGTCTTATGCAAAAGCCTTGCTGCAAATTGAGATGTCTTCCGAATTGGACAGCTACGCGCTGCATTAAGCACCGGCGGCTGCGGTAAAACGTCCAGGGTTTGCGAATTCCACCAGTCTTGATCGTCAAAATCAGGGCAATCCCAACCTTGCTGTTCCAACCGTGCGTCATATTTTTCTCCAATCAATAGGTCAGAATAAATTATTGCTTCGTTGGCGCATTTCCATTGCGGATCCGTGACGATAAAATTGACGTTATTGTCTTTATCCTCGATATGTAATTGACAGAGAAAAGCCGGACGAGAACCGTAATGACTGCCGGCACGTTTGTGATTAAGGGCAACACGCCCACAATACCATCCCTCTCCCACAATCGCGCCAAGCACGTTGCGTCCTTCACACAGCAGGCTGGTGACGTCATAACTTTGATATTCGATACGTTTATGAAAGTCGGTCCAGCCAGGGGCCAACACTTGATCTCCCACACGCTGACCATTGATGCGAAATTCGTAAAGACCCAGTGCAGTAACATAGGCTGTTGCCCGTTTTATGGGGGTGGACAGCACGAATTCCCGCCGATGGTAATCTGCGGGTAGGGCGGAATATGGGTTATCATACGGTGTGTCTTGAGGTGGGGTACGCCCGTCAGGGGGAAAGAATGAGCGCGTGATCCAACCGGCTTTCCAATCGGAGGGATCCATAAGACCGGTAAACAACATCGCCGGATCAGCAAATTTGGACACGGCACCGGTTTCATCCCAGACCTGTACTGACCAATACAAGACTTGATCGGATTTCAGTACCTTGCCTGCATAGGGAACCAGCACGGAATCAGTTGCTGCGATCCGTCCACTATCCCAAAGTTTTCCCACTCCATTCGCCACCGCTTTTTTGTCGGTGCCAACGATAATACGGTAAGCAGTCTGTCTTCTGTTTCGCCCTGTACCTGCTAGCCCCCATGTGAAGCGTGGCTGATAGGTATTGAGTCCCTGAGGTAAGAACAGGTGTTCGCATCTAAGATCGACTGGATAAAAAACAAGTTGACTGAACAATGGGGCGTCTCCTTTAAACGCTTTCGTTTATTGCACGGCAGGGAACATGGCATCCATTTATTGCCGGCCATCCGCTTACGTTTGGCCGGATCATCCCTGGGTGAAACCACTTCGCACCCATACTTGATTTTATCTTGTATGTTCATCGGCCAAAGTCGCCCTGAGCATTCACATTCATTAAAAATGGGTACAAAAATTTATAACAAATTGATTTTAAATAGTAATATTGTTTACTAGGATAAAAATCACTAATTGCAAATACATTTTTAAATTTATGGGTATAACTTATAACCATTATTTTGAATAATTATTAAACAGAAAGACATCATTTCCGCTGTCCTCAATTCCATTCCTCTTTTTATTTATTTTTTATGCATAAATAATGCATAAATTGAAAATAAAAGCATTTTTATAAATTGTGAAAAACATCATAAAGTAAATTAATTGTAATTTTATTGTATTGACTTTGTTAAATCTCAAAGGGATTATGAGGGTAATTCACGATCAAAACAGATAAAAAGGAATCCTGTAATAATGTCATTGGGAGCTTCTCGAAACAGTGAATTTTTAACTTGAATAAGATCAATTATTAAAAGTTAAATTTAATGATATATAAAATTGCTCTTATTTTTATACCTTAATCATTTGAGGAAAAACAAATGCCGAACATGATTCAAAGAAATTGGTTTGACCAGTATATGGTTCCCTGTTTTTCGCCGGCAGATTTTATCCCGGTTGTCGCCAAAGGCTCGCGTGTCTGGGATCAGAGTGGTAAAGAATATATTGATTTTGCCGGTGGAATTGCGGTGAATTCACTTGGACATGCCAATGATGAATTAAAGAATGCATTAAATGTTCAAATGGAGAATATGTGGCATATCGGAAATGGCTATACCAATGAACCTGTTTTAAAACTGGCGAAAGCTCTGGTTGAAAATACATTTGCCGATAAAGTTTTTTTCTGTAATTCCGGGGCGGAAGCGAATGAAGCCGCATTAAAAATTGCCAGAAAATATGCGCTGGATAAATATGGAAATCATAAGAACGAAATTATTTCATTTGAGAATTCCTTCCACGGCAGAACATTATTTACTGTGACTGTCGGAGGGCAACCTAAATATTCTCAAGATTTTGCGCCATTGCCGCAGCAAATTACTCACCTGCCCTTTAACGATATTGATGCTATCAAGGCTCATATATCGGAAAAAACCTGCGCTGTGATTGTTGAACCGATCATTGGGGAAGGCGGGGTGATCCCTGCCGAGCCGGCATTTTTAAAAGTATTGCGGGAGTTATGTGATCAATATCAAGCGTTGCTGATTTTTGACGAAATCCAAACGGGTATAGGCCGCACCGGGTATTTGTATGCCTACGAGGGGGTTGGGGTAGAGCCGGATATCTTGACCAGTGCCAAAGGGCTGGGCGGAGGATTCCCGATAGGTGCCATGCTGGTCAGGCAACATATTGCAGAGGCTTTCCAATCAGGATCACACGGCACAACATTTGGCGGAAATCCGCTGGCGGCAGCTGTTGCTAACAAAGTTGTCGAGTTGGTGAACCAACCGGTGTTTCTTGCCGGGGTGCAAGAGCGTCACCATGAATTTATGAGGCGGATGTCCGAGATTAATCAACGTTATCAGGTATTCAGTGAGTTGCGTGGCAAGGGGTTATTGCTAGGGGCTGAGTTGGTTGAAAAATATCAGGGCAAGGCGAAAACCCTGATTAATATCGCTGCGGAAGAGGGATTGATTGCTTTGATAGCCGGCCCTAATGTGTTGCGTTTTGCGCCTGCGTTAAATATCGAACAGCAGGATATCAATGACGGTTTCATCCGCCTTGAAAACGCCCTCAAGCGATTTGTTCAGGAATAAAGCCGATTTGAGGTGATATCATGATGCTATTTAGATCCGTTCAATATGAAGATTTGGGGGATATCCTCAATCTTTCGTCCCGTGCAGGAATTGGCCTGACGACCTTACCCAATAATCAGGAACATCTGACGTCACGGATTTCACGCAGTATTGATTCTTTCAACGATGCAAAGGGACGAGCACAACAAGGATTTTTATTTACCCTGGAAGATACGGAAAAGCATCGTGTTGTTGGTGTGAGTGCACTGGAAGTTGCTGTTGGGCTGGAGGAACCTTTTTACAATTTTCGCGTACACCGATCAGTGCGGGCTTCCCGAGAATTGGGTGTTTATAACACATTTGAAACGCTGATTGTCGGGCAGGATTATACCGGATGCACTGAATTGTGTACGTTGTTCCTTGATCCCGATTACCACGGGGGAGGCAATGGTGTTTTTCTTTCCAGAAGCCGCTTTTTGTTTATTGCCGCCTTTAGGCATTTGTTCTCGAAACATATTTTTGCCGAAATGCGTGGTATTGCGGATCAACAGGGCGAATCGCCATTTTGGAATGCGCTGGGGAAACATTTCTTCAATGTCTCCTTTGCGGAAGCTGATTACCTGACCGGCATTGGTTCCAAAACGTTTATTGCAGAGTTGATGCCATTTCACCCCATTTATGTCCCCTTGTTGCCCGAAGAAGCGCGCCAGACTATTGGTCAGGTACATGAAAATACGCTGCCTGCCCGCGCTATTCTGGAAAAAGAGGGTTTTGCTTATCACGATGCGGTCGATATTTTTGATGCGGGCGCCATCCTGGATGCTGAGATTGATAATGTACGCACTGTCAAAGCCAGCCGGCTTGTGCATGTTAAAAGATGCGATCAGGTTTCCCGATCACCGGACGGTGTACAATGCATTGTCTCGAACCTGAATTTTCAGGCGTTTAAAGCACTCCTTTTATCTGTTTCTGAATCTCTGGATAGCGATGAATTGTGGCTTACCTCCGCCGAAATGGAGGTGCTGCATGTGGATGATGGCGATCCGGTACGCTTCGCTTCTCTTTTCTCTTAGCTGTTTTCACAATTAGCTGTTTTCACAATTAACTGTTTTCACAATGAACAGCTTTGTCATTAAGCGCTGTTGCAATTGAGGAATGTCACAATGAATCATCAAGCAAATTACATTGGCGGTGAGTGGATAGCAGGGCAAGGTCTGCCTGTCGTTAAATATTCTCCTGTCGATCAACAGATTTTATGGCAGGCGAATGGCGCTTCTGTCCATCAGGTTGATGAAGCCTGCCAGACTGCCCGCAAAGCATTTCCTGCATGGTCTGGATTGGCGGTTGAAAAACGGATTGCGATTATTCAGATATTTGCTGATTTGCTGACCCAAGAAAAAGACACGATTGCCCAAGTGATCAGTGAGGAAACCAGTAAGCCTTTGTGGGAAACACGGATCGAAGTCCAATCTATGATAGGCAAAATAGCCATTTCAATTGAAGCATGGGAACAGCGAACGGGGTATTCCGAAACACCGATGCCAGACGGAAAAGCGATATTACAGCATCGTCCCCACGGCGTGATGGCTATCTTCGGTCCCTATAATTTTCCGGGGCATTTACCGAATGGACATATTGTCCCTGCGCTCATTGCCGGTAATACATTGGTGTTCAAACCCAGTGAATTCACGCCGATGACGGCGGAGAAAACCGTGGAATTGTGGATTCAGGCGGGATTGCCTGTTGGGGTGCTGAATTTGGTGCAGGGGGGCAAAGAGACCGGCGGGGCTTTGCTGGATAATCGTGAAATTGATGGAGTGTTGTTTACCGGTAGTGCGACAACGGGATTTCATTTCCATCGTCTATTGGCCGGTCAGCCAGAAAAAATGCTGGCTCTGGAGATGGGAGGCAACAATGCCCTGATTGTGGACGATTATGATGATATTGACGCTGCGGTTTACACGCTTATCCAATCGGCATTTATTTCCGCAGGGCAGCGCTGTACTTGTGCCCGGAGGTTGCTGGTGAAGCAAGGGGAGAGGGGCGATGCGTTGATCCAACGGTTAGTTGGTGTGGCAGGCCAGATTGTGCCCGGCCATTGGAATGCTGATCCTCAGCCTTTTATCGGTGGGGTCATCTCTTTGGCGGCGGCGGAAAGTTTGCTGCAAGCTCAAACCAAGTTGCTGGATTTAGGGGGAAGCGCTTTGCTCACCTTAACGCAGCCTGATCCGCATGCGACCTTTATGACACCCGGCATCATTGATCTCACCACTATCTCCAGCAACAAAGATATTCCTGATGAAGAATATTTTGGCCCGCTGTTGACCGTGAAACGCTATACCACTTTTGATGAAGCCATTTCAATGGCAAATGATACCCGATTTGGGCTGGCAACCGGGCTAATCTCTCCTGACGCCAGCCTGTTTGAGAGGCTACAGCAAGAAGCGAGAGCGGGGATCGTGAACTGGAATAAGCCGCTGACAGGCGCATCCAGCAAGGCACCGTTTGGGGGGATTGGGGCATCCGGTAATCACCGTCCCAGCGCTTATTATGCTGCGGATTATTGTGCCTGGCCGATGGCTTCCTTGACGGCTGAAAGTTTGGTTTTGCCTGAAACACCAGCACCAGGGCTTAATTTTTTCATCAATCAATCGGATGTCAGAGGTGGTTATGTCAGGAGTTGAAGCAAATTTTGATGGTTTGGTGGGAATGACACACCATTACGCCGGACTGTCAACGGGTAATGAAGCCTCCATCAATCATCAGGGAAAAGAATCCAATCCTCGCAAAGCCGCACTTCAGGGATTGATGAAAATGAAGGCGTTGTCTGATATGGGGTTAGTTCAGGGGGTTTTACCCCCGCAACCGCGTCCTGACCTGCCTGCATTGCGACAGCTAGGGTTTACCGGCAGTGATGAACAGGTATTAAATAAAGCCGCACAATATTCTCCGTTATTACTGTCTAACCTCAGTTCCGCCTCTTCCATGTGGACGGCAAATGCGGCAACGGTTTCCCCTTCATCAGACAGTGCGGATCAATGTGTCCATTTCACGGTAGCAAATTTAAATAACAAGTTGCATCGTTCGCTGGAAAGCACCGTGACTTCACGTGCTCTGAAAGCCACTTTTTCTGATCAAAGCTATTTTGCTCACCATGATCCTCTGCCACAACATGCGGATTGGGGGGATGAAGGCGCGGCAAACCATAATCGTTTTTGTGGCGAATATGATCAAGCCGGCGTGCAGTTATTTGTCTATGGACGCAAGGCATTGCAGGAAGGAATTGCACCTAAGCGCTATCCCGCCCGACAGACACTGGAAGCCAGTCAGGCGATTGCTCGCCTGCATCAGCTTGCAGAACCCGGAACCGTATTTGCCCAGCAAAATCCCGCAGCCATTGATAGTGGTGTGTTTCATAACGATGTTATCGCAGTGAGCAACCGTAATGTTTTTTTTCATCACCAGCAGGCTTTTTTAAATCAGCAATCAGTATTGGCTGAATTGAGGGAAAAAATGGTTCGGCGTGGGCACAACTTGGTGGCGATTGAAGTGCCTACGGAGCAAGTCAACCTTCAGGATGCGGTCGAATCTTACTTGTTTAACAGCCAGTTGTTGAGCCAGCCGGATGGCAACATGATGCTGATTTTACCGCAAGAGTGCCAACAAAATCACAATGTTTCAGCTTATTTGCAAGCGTTGGTAGCGAAAGGACATTCTCCCATTAAGAAGCTCCATTTTTTTGACTTGCGGGAAAGTATGCGCAATGGCGGTGGGCCGGCTTGTTTGCGACTCAGAGTGGTGTTGAACGAACAAGAATTGGCGGCGGTAAATCCAGCGACCCTGATGACACCAGAGCTGTATCAACGGCTGACCACATGGGTTGAACGCCATTATCGGGATTCCCTGTATGTCGCCGATCTCGCTGATCCGCAGCTATTGAGGGAGGTCTATTCTGCCCTTGATGAACTGACGCAGATCCTCAAATTGGGTTCGATTTATGCGTTTCAGAATTGATCGGGAGATGAAATGGATTTACTGACTTTATTGTTTGAAAACAAAATCGAAAATCACGTGTGTTTTCCGCCAACGATTCAGTCATCATGGTTGGCGGAAGGGGTATTACAGCTATTACCGCAGAGATCGCCACAAGTACAACTCTCATCCTCGCAAGAAAACTTTGCCGATACGTTGATTATTTCCGCCGGAATTCATGGTAATGAAACGGCACCGGTGGAAATACTTATCCAGTTATTGTCACAACTGGCGCAGGGAAAATTGCCATTGCAACATAATCTTCTGCTGATATTTGGCAATTTATCCGCCATGCATGCCGGGCAACGGTATATTGATCATGATCTCAACCGTATGTTTGGTGGTCGTTATCAAAATTTTCCTTTGGGGAATGAATCGAAGCGTGCGAGGGTGCTGGAATCTGTTATCCGGCAATTTTTCAGTGAACCGGCGGTGATGGCGTCAACGAAATATCGGCACTTCGATCTTCACACCGCAATCCGAGGTTCTTGCCATGAACAGTTCGCCCTGTTGCCCTATCAGGCGCGTGAATATGCGGCGGATTTTTTACAATGGCTGGAACAGAGCGATCTTGATGCGTTGGTATTTCATAACTCAGTCGGGGGAACGTTCAGTCACTTTACCAGCGAGCATTTCAACGTAGATAGCTGCACATTGGAAATCGGTAAGGCGCTGCCTTTTGGACAAAATGATCTGGCAAGGTTCAGCAATATAACCACTGCCTTGCAGGATTTGCTCACCGGTTTGCCTTCCGGCAGACGGGCTAAACCGGCGCTTGAACGCTATCGTGTGGTTGATGCCATTATCAAACAGCATGCTAGCTTTCAGCTCAATATCCCAGAGGAGACGAAAAACTTTACTGAATTACCGTCAGGTTTTGAAATCGCCCGTCAGCAACATCAATCGTGGAAGATTGAATCTCCGGCAAACTTTATTTTGTTTCCTAATGCCCATGTTGCTGTTGGGCTACGGGCAGGGCTGTTGTTAGAGAAATTAACCTCATCAACTCATAAAACAGCAAGCCGTGGAGGTGATTGATGACGGGAAATAACTCACTTTAAGAGAACTTAGCCAGATCCCGAATACCATGAAAAATACCTTTCTGGCATCGGTTTCATCATAACAAAGATGAGGAATTTTATTATAAAAAATAGCCCTATGCTAACAGCGTAGGGCTATCTCATGTTTATGCAGCGAGAAAATTACGCGTTTTCTTGCTGAGTTGCCTGAATTGCAGTCAGTGCAACGGTATAAACGATATCATCAACCAGTGCGCCACGGGACAGGTCGTTAACGGGTTTGCGCATGCCTTGCAGCATTGGCCCGATAGAGACCAGATCGGCTGAACGCTGTACCGCTTTGTAAGTGGTATTACCGGTGTTCAGGTCTGGGAAGATGAACACGGTTGCCTGTCCTGCAACCGGTGAGTTCGGTGCCTTGGATTTCGCTACATCTGCCATGATAGCCGCGTCGTACTGTAATGGGCCGTCAATGATCAGGTCTGGGCGTTTTTCCTGTGCTAAACGGGTTGCTTCACGCACTTTTTCAACGTCGCTGCCTGCACCAGAGTTACCGGTGGAGTAAGAGATCATCGCAACGCGAGGCTCAATACCGAATGCTTTCGCAGAATCCGCAGATTGGATTGCGATTTCGGACAGTTGTTCTGCGGTTGGGTCTGGATTGATCGCACAATCACCGTAAACCAGCACTTGTTCTGGCAGCAACATAAAGAAGACAGAAGAAACCAGAGAGCTATTGGGTGCCGTTTTGATTAACTGCAATGGCGGGCGAATGGTGTTTGCTGTGGTATGCACTGCACCGGAAACCAGACCGTCAACTTCGCCTTGTTCCAGCATCATGGTGCCCAGAACGACGTTGTCTTCCAGTTGTTCGCGGGCAACAACTTCGGTCATGCCTTTGTTCTTGCGCAGTTCAACCAGACGTGGCACATAGCGTTCACGTACTGATGCAGGGCTAACAAGCTCAATACCTGCGCCCAGTTCAACGCCTTGAGCCGCCGCTACACGCCGGATCTCTTCTGGATCGCCCAGCAGGATACATTCTGCAATGCCACGTTCAGCACAGATAGCCGCTGCTTTGACAGTACGTGGTTCGTCGCCTTCCGGCAGAACGATACGCTTGCCAGCCTGACGAGCCAGTTCGGTCAACTGATAGCGGAATGCCGGCGGAGACAGCAGGTTTGGACGCTCTGATGCAGCCGCCAGAGAATCGATCCACTCGTTGCTGATATGTTGTGCAACGTAGTTTTGCACTTTTTCGATGCGCTCATGGTCATCGGCGGGGACTTCCAGACTGAAACTTTGCAGGTTCAGGGAAGTCTGCCATGTATTGGTCTTCACAGTGAAAACGGGCAGGCCGGTGTTGAATGCACGTTCGCACAGTTCACGGATAGAATCATCAATTGAGTAACCACCGGTCAGCAACACGGCACCAATTTCAACGCCATTCATGGCTGCCAGACATGCCGTGATCAGTACGTCAGGGCGGTCAGCCGAAGTCACCAGCAGAGAACCCGGGCGGAAGTATTCCAGCATGTTAGGAATGCTGCGGGCACAGAAAGTCACGGACTTGATGCGACGGCTTTCGATGGCACCTTCATTGATGATGCTAGCTTTCAGGTGCTTAGCCATATCAATTGCACGGGTAGCGATCAGGTCAAAACTCCACGGGATACAACCGAGAATAGGCAGTGGACTGTTTTTGAAGATAGTTTTGGGATCGACGTTGGTAATCGTCGCTTTGGTTGATTCGTCAAAGATCTCGGATAAATCCGGGCGAGTACGACCTTGGTCATCAACCGGTGCATTCAGTTTATTGACGATAACACCGATAATATTTTGGTTCTTGCTGCCACCGTATTCAGCACGGCTCAGTTCAATTCTTTCTTTCAGTTGCTCTGGGCTGTTAGTACCCAGGGCTGTCACGAACACGATTTCTGCGTTCAGTGTTTTGGCGATTTCATAGTTCAGGGATTGGGCAAACGGGTGTTTGCGGGTCGGAACCAAACCTTCGAGCAGAACCACTTCCGCATCTTTGGCGTTTTCGTGGTAACGCGCCACGATCTCTTCCATTAATACGTCTTTTTTGTTAGTGGTCAGCAGTGACTCCACATACGCCATATCCAGAGGTTCAGCAGCATGGATGCTGGAGTGTGAACGGATAATGGAAGTGGTTTGATCCTGAGAACCAGTGTGACGTGGCTGTGCGATAGGTTTGAAAACGCTCAGACGAACGCCTTTTTGCTCCATGGAGCGTATAACACCCAGGCTGACACTGGTTAAACCAACGCTGGTGTCAGTAGGAATTAACATAATTGTACGGGACACGGAAACCTCTTTAACGGTTGCTCGTCAGTCAATAAATATGACTCAGTGTGATATCTTCGTGAACACCGCCAGCAATGCCGGCGGTTCTAAAATCATCTGATTATGCGGTCAGCTGTGCTGAATCCTGAGCAATCACCAATTCTTCATTGGTTGGGATAACCAGCGCAGGGCGGCTGTTATCTGTCGTGATAACGCCTGACTTGCCAAAGCGAGCAGCAAGGTTACGCTCGTGATCATATTCAAAGCCCAGCAGTGCCACTTTCTTCATGGTCAGTTCACGAACCAGCGCGGAGTTTTCACCGATGCCACCCGTGAAGATAATGGCGTCCAGACGACCTTCCATCAATGCGCTGTATGCACCGATGTATTTAGCCAGACGGTGGCAGTAAACATCCATAGCACGTTTCGCGTCAGCTTTGGTTTCGTAGTTGTCTTCTACATAACGGCAATCGCTGGTGACTTCGGTCAGACCTAAGAAACCAGACTCTTTGGTCAGCAGGGTGTTGATCTGAGCAATGCTCATACCCATGGCATCGTGCAGGTGGAATACGATAGCGGGATCGATATCACCACTGCGGGTTCCCATGACCAGACCTTCCAGTGGGGTCAGTCCCATAGAAGTATCAACACACTGGCCGTTGACAATGGCAGAAACAGAACCACCGTTGCCTAGGTGGCAAGTGATGACATTCAGTGCTTCAACGGGTTTGTTCAGCATCTTGGCTGCTTCACGGGAAACATAGAAATGGCTGGTACCATGTGCACCGTAACGACGGATGCCATGCTCTTTGTACAGGTTGTAAGGCAGTGCGTACAGGTAGGCTTCTTCAGGCATGGTCTGGTGGAATGCGGTATCAAATACGGCAATATTTTTCTCAAGCAGATGAGGGAACGCTTTTTTCGCTTCAGCAATACCGATCAGGTGAGCCGGGTTGTGCAGTGGTGCAAATGGAATAGCCGCTTCAATGCCTGCGATAACTTCATCGGTGATAACCACGGAAGAAGTGAACTTCTCACCACCATGAACAATACGGTGACCGATGGCTGAGATTTGTGCAGAGAGTTCTGGCTTTTCAGCCAGGAGAGTATTAACAATGAAGTTCAGTGCTTCGCTGTGTGCTGCGCCGGCACCTAAGGCAGCTTCGTTTTTCGCACCATCCATTTTCCATTTAATACGGGCTTCAGGCAGGCCAAAGCACTCGGCTAAACCAGAAAGATATTCTTCACCATTGGTAGGATCGATGATAGCGAATTTCAGGGAGGAGCTACCGCAATTAAGAACCAGTACCAGCTTACTTGACATGGAAATACCTATTATCTTGTTGTGATCTAATCTTAAATAAGAACAATGTTAAAAATAAAATAATTTGTTAACAAACCGAACCCAATTGTTGCGAAAAAGGGCAAAATTCCTGTTTTGCTACTGCAACAACATAAAAGTCTGTGTAGGATACCGTTTGCTAGCAATAAAGACAAAATATACTTAATAGGATTAATACTACAAAAAAGATTTTGTCTTTTGTAGGGATTTTTTAAAAACTATACCTTTAATTGATTGAGGTCATGATGAACACGACACCGCCTGTTAGCCAGGGTTGGTTCAAGCGTATGCAATTAGGACAGCAATATTTGAAAACCTGGCCATTGGAAAAGCAACTTGCGCCGGTTTTTCCTGAGAATCGTGTGATTAAGGCGACTCGCTTTGGTATTCGGTTTATGCCGCCATTGGCAATTTTTACTTTGACATGGCAAATCGCTCTGGGGGGGCAATTGGGACCATCGGTGGCAACGGCACTGTTTGCCTGTAGTTTGCCATTACAGGGATTATGGTGGCTGGGAAAACGTGCGGCGACACCATTACCGGAAAAATTATTGCATTGGTTTTATGAAATTCGGGAAAAATTTGCTCAGGCAGGTATTGCAATGGCACCAATAGAAAGTGTCCCGACCTACTTTTCATTGGCTGAATTGCTTAAACGGGCTTTTAAGCAATTGGACAACTCTTTTATTGATGATATTTAATCCATAGGAATTATGTGGAGTAAGTATTTTATTATCACATAATGATTAACAAATAATGATGTTTAAAGGAGTCGGATTTGGTTCTGAAATGTAGAGGTTTTTTATTCGATTTGGATGGTACTCTGATTGATTCATTGCCTGTGGTTGAGCGGGCCTGGATTCAGTTTGCCGATAAAATGGGTATCGATAGGGATGAAGTGCTGAACTATGTTCATGGCACGCCGGCGATATTATCTCTCCGGCATTTTATGCCAGATGCGAGTGAAGAGGAGATCGCCGGCACTTTCAAATGGATTGAAAAAATTGAAACAGAAGATACGGCAGGCATTACAGCTTTACCGGGTGCTATCGCCCTGATTGATAAGCTGAATGCGCTGGATATTCCGTGGGCCATTGTGACATCGGGAACGGTTCCGCTTGCTTCTGCGCGTCATAAAGTAGCGGAATTACCGGAACCTGCTCATTGGGTGACGGCAGAGTCTGTTACAAATGGAAAACCAAATCCTGAGCCTTATTTGTTGGGGGCTGAGAAACTGGGATTATTGCCGGAGGAGTGTGTGGTGTTTGAAGACGCTGCTGCGGGGATCCATGCTGGGCTGGATGCGGGCTGTCAGGTTGTTGTGGTCCACGATTCCCCGGATATTCCACGCCGCGATGAAATCCATTTGACAATTAATAATCTGGAAGATATTGAAATTGTTAAATCAGGCAGTTATGTCTCGATTTATACGCGATAAACTTCACGTTGCAATCCGCAGGACGACGCGAGGCCTTATATTTCCCCGCTGCGCGGGGAAATATAACACGCATCTTGAAGTTGGATGGGTATATACCAGTTCCTTGATCAGAACGAGGGATTTTCTCTGAGAAACATGGCTTACTGACTTTGTTAACGTTTGTACCTGTAGGCTTTTGATAGATAGCCAGTCTGCTTATGAGCAGATTGGTCGTGCGGAGAGTCATATTTGAAAGGTATTGTTGATAGAGGCCAGATTGAATAGCGAACTGTTGTGGGTATTAACCCTGCTATTGATAGCCATTGTGCTTTTCACCACTAATAAAGTCAGAATGGATGTTGTGGCTTTATTGCTGATCATCGCATTTGTCTTGAGTGGCACACTGACGTTAAGTGAAGCTACTGTCGGTTTTAGTGATCCCAATGTATTGTTGATTGCTGCCCTGTTTGTTATTGGCGAAGGGTTGGTGAGAACCGGGGTTGCTTATCAGATGGGAGACTGGCTGGTTCGTGTCGCGGGTAACAGTGAAACCAAGATGTTGGTTTGGTTAATGTTATCCGTTGCCGGACTGGGGGCATTCATGAGTTCTACGGGGGTTGTGGCAATATTTATCCCTGTTGTCCTGAGCGTGGCCGCCAGAATGAAAACCTCTCCGGGGCGATTGATGATGCCATTGGGCTTTGCCGGTTTGATCAGTGGCATGATGACCCTGGTGGCAACGCCACCCAATATGGTCGTCAATAGTGAGTTGGTGCGCGAAGGTCTGCGGGGGTTTGATTTCTTCTCCATTACACCGATCGGCATATTCGTGTTAATGGCTGGCGTGGTTTATATGTTAGTCGTGCGTCGCTGGCTAGGGGGAGCAAACCACCAGACAGCGGACGAGCGTTATCACCGGACATTTCGTGGTTTGATACGTGATTATAAATTGTCGGGTCGTGCTCGTCGTCTGACTATCCGTCAAGGTTCACCTCTGGTTGGACACACATTGGATGAATTAGGGCTGCGCGCCCGTTATGGTGCCAATGTCATTGGTATTGAACGTTGGCGTAAATTCCGTCGGGTGATGGTGGCTGCCACTGGAGATATGGAATTGCAGAGGCAGGATGTCTTGCTGGTGGATATGTCGGATAGTGATATTGATTTACGGGAATTTTGCCGTGAGCAACAGCTAGAACCGATGGTATTGCGTGGGGAATATTTTTCCGGGCACTCGCGTAATGTTGGCATGGCTGAGGTTTCAGTGCTCCCTGAGTCCGAACTTTTGGGACAATCATTGCGTGATATGAAATTTCGCACCCGTTATGGTCTCAATGTCGTGGGGATCCGTCGCGGGGGAAAAGCGTTAGAAGGGAAGTTAGTGGATGAACCTTTGTTGCTCGGTGATACCCTGCTGTTAATTGGCGATTGGAAATTGATCATCGCGTTAAAAACAAAATCCCCTGATTTTATTGTGCTAAATCTGCCTGTTGAAGTAGAAAGTGCGGCTCCTGCTGCCTCACAGGCTCCTCATGCTTTATTCTGCCTTGCCCTGATGGTTGCCCTGATGCTGACCAATGAAATTCCGAATTTTATTGCCGCGTTAATTGCCTGCCTGCTCATGGGAAAATTCCGCTGTATTGATATGGAAAGTGCTTATCGTTCCATTCACTGGCCGAGCATTATTTTGATTGTTGGCATGATGCCTTTTGCGCTGGCATTGCAGAAGACGGGAGGCATTGATCTCATTGTCCGGGGATTGATGGATATCGCAGGTAATATGGGACCACGGGTGATGTTGGTGAGCCTGTTTGTACTTTGCGCCATGATAGGGTTGTTTATTTCCAATACTGCGACAGCCGTGCTAATGGCGCCGATTGCGATTGCGGCGGCGAATGAGATGGCTGTTTCTCCCTTGCCCTTTGCGATGATTATTGGTGTGGCGGCTTCGGCAGCATTTATGACACCGGTATCATCTCCCGTTAATACATTGGTACTGGGGCCGGGGGGATATCAGTTTGCCGATTTCGTGAAACTTGGCGTACCTTTTACGTTAATTGTGATGGGGATTAGTGTTGCGGTGATCCCAATACTTTTTCCATTTTAATGTTTCTATCGGGCAGCTCCGTATGGCAGGGAGCTGCGTTATGATTAGAGTCGGATAATATTTATGAGCTGATTTCATCGAGGGAGAGGCTGAAACTCGGTACAAACACAGCAATAAAATAATCCATTTCTTCACTGCGACGTTCTGCCAGTGTCTTATCCAATCGTTTTTTGGCTTGATTGAATTCAGTATTGCCTGCTGAGAGTTCCTCCAGACATTTCAAGTAAGCACATAATGCATCAGCTTGCTTGATAATATGGATTTCTTCTTCACTATGGAGATGCTCATCCAGGATGGTGCGAAAATCATCCTGTAATTCAGTCGGTAACATATCCAATAATTTTTGTTGGGCTATTTTTTCTATTTTCTTATATTCATGGGCAATTTGGGGGTTGTAGTACTTAATGGGTGTTGGCAAATCCCCGGTGATGACTTCGCTGGCATCGTGATACATGGCCAACAGGGCGATCCGTTCAGGATTAACATTGCCGTTGAATTTACGGTTTTTGATGATTGCCAAAGCGTGTGCGACAAAAGCAACCTGCAAACTGTGTTCTGAAACATTTTCTGTGCGCACATTTCGCATAAGAGGCCAACGGCTAATTAATTTTAGGCGGGATAATTGGGCGAAAAAATGACTCATAATTTCCTCTTTGTATCCGATTAATTTGTAGCAAAATTGTAGCGGAATAATATGATTAATTGTGAGCGGAGTATCAATAACTTGAAAAACGACGGGAATGTTCACTCGCGGAAAATTCATTTATGGAAAAATAGCGGTAAGTAAGAAATAAGTATTTATCTCAGAGAAGGGGTATCCCATTAATTTGTTAATATTAATGGGATTAGCTTTAATGGTAAAGGTTATGGTTATTGGCGGTAGTTACCGATAAACCGGGCAAATTTTTCAATTGCTATTTGTAAGTCAGCGACATGTGGCAGTGTAACAATGCGGAAATGGTCAGGATCTGGCCAGTTAAATGCGGTGCCCTGAACCAGTAAAACTTTTTCCTGTAATAAGAGATCGAGGACCATTTTTTGGTCATCATAAATATTGAAACGTTTGCTGTCTATTTTCGGGAACATATAGAGAGCACCCATAGGTTTCACACAGGAAATCCCTGGGATCTGGTTAATCAGCTCCCATGCACGGTTGCGCTGTTCATAGAGCCGGCCACCTGGGAAAATAAATTCACTGATGCTTTGATAACCACCTAATGCTGTTTGGATTGCGTGCTGCATTGGCACATTGGCACAAAGGCGCATTGATGCCAGCATTTCTAATCCTTCAATATAATCCCTGGCCTGCTTTTTAGGGCCGTTCAGGATCATCCAGCCCTGACGGAAACCGGCAACGCGATAGGTTTTGGACAGACCATTAAAAGTAACGGTAAAAAGATCAGGCGCTAATGCTGCAATGGGGTGGTGCTGGGCATCATCGTAGAGGATTTTGTCGTAAATTTCGTCAGAAAAGATAATCAGATTATGCTGGCGGGCGATTTCTACTATTTCCAGCAACAACTCTTTGCTATAGACCGCGCCGGTTGGGTTATTCGGGTTAATAATAACGATACCACGAGTACGCGGGGTAATTTTACGGCGTATGTCGTCTAAGTCAGGAAACCAGCCCTGTTGCTCATCACATAGATAGTGGACGGCATTGCCGCTGGAAAGTGATACTGCCGCAGTCCAGAGAGGGTAGTCAGGCGCAGGAACCAACATTTCGTCGCCGGTATTCAGCAGGGCCTGCATGGATTGAACGATAAGTTCAGAAACACCATTACCGATAAAGATATCTTCAACGGTAACATCCAGCATATTTCTGGCTTGATAATGCTGCATGATGGCTTTACGCGCTGAATACAACCCTTTTGAATCAGAGTAACCCTGGGCTGTTGGCAGATTACGGATAACATCAACTAAAATTTCATCAGGCGCTTCAAATCCGAATGGTGCCGGATTACCAATGTTTAGTTTCAGTACCTTATTACCTTCTTCTTCGAGTCGTTTAGCTTCTTTAAGGGTATTCCCTCGAATGTCATAGCAGACATTATCTAATTTACTGGATTTATTAATGGAAAACATAGGGTGCCTCGACCTCTTTGGCGAAATGGATATTAACCCGGCATAAAAAGTGTGATGATCAATGTACTCTTCTCAGTCTGTATTTTGAAGAGGCTCTGATATCTTTGGTTAAAATGGTTGTTTTAAGAATAAATGAATCAGTTTGCTCTCTGAATTATTGTCTTTTATTGGTGTTTTATTTCAATCATATGTGTTAAATTGGAATTAAAATTTGCATAATGGCGAGTTTTTAGTTGGCAGGAGATGGCATTTTGACGGGGCTTCTGGGAACATGTGCCGTTTTTTTCAGGAACACCAAATTGTCAATAAAAGTAAGAAGATTTGTATAATGTATTCTTATAATTTATCGTTATCGACTTGAAGTTAATTTAAGTTTTTATCATCAGATACTTTGATAAATTTTTTGAGTTTTTACCCATAACATTTCTGGGCCTATTCAGTGAAAATGTTAATTTATTAAAAATGCTAATACTATCTGATAATGTTAAGTGTTCCTGATTCAGATTAAGTTATTCTTTGAAGCAAGTCAGAAAAAGGATATTTGTACTGGAAATTCGTGATTATGTGATGTAAATAGGGTTTTATCTCAGACTTATTTTGGGATTGCATAAATTTTGTTAAGAAAGGAGAAAATAAAACCCATGATGATTTAAATAGTAAAAAAATGCAGTAAACCTTTGCCCTATTTAATAGAGTAGAGTAATGTCACAATCGGTATTATTTTATTTGATACTGCTGAAGTAAAAACACCAGGTTAGTTAGTAATTAAAATCAAAAAAAAGTGATGAATAAACAATGATAAATGCAAATCGTCAGATAATAAACCTCGATCTCGATCTGCTAAGAACTTTTGTTGCTGTTGCTGACTTAAATACTTTTGCAGCAGCAGCGGCAGCTGTTTCTAGAACGCAGTCAGCTGTGAGTCAGCAAATGCAGCGGTTGGAACACCTCGTGGGGAGAGAGTTGTTTGCTCGTCACGGCCGTAATAAGCTTCTGACCGAACATGGTCTTCAACTTCTTGGTTACGCACGCCAAATTCTGCGAGCCAATGACGATGCAACCGCATCATTAACCTACAATGATGCAGACGGTGAATTGAGAATAGGTGTATCAGATGACGCTGTTGATACACTGCTTCCTTTCTTATTGAACCGTATTGCCTCTGTCTATCCACGTGTGGCTGTTGATGTGCGCATTAAGCGCGCTCAGTTTATCGAAAGCATGTTGGATAACCATGAGATTGATTTGGCAGTAACCACAGCAAAAATCAACCACCATCCTAAAACACTCTTACGTTCTTCGCCTGTCTTATGGCACTGTGCACCAGATTTCCAATTACAGACAAACGAATCTATCCCGTTGGTTGTGATGGATGAAACTAATCCTTTCCGCCAGATCGCTCAGGAAACGCTGGATATGGCCGGCATTTCATGGCGCATTGCGTATGAAGCTGCTTCCTTGTCCGCTGTGCGTGCGGCCGTGAATGCGGAAGTCGGTATTACCGCCCGCCCTCTGGAAATGCAGAATGCGGACCTGAGAATTTTAGGTGAAATTGAAGGATTACCACGTCTGCCGGAAATCCAATTCTTCTTATATCGTAATAGTAACGAACAGAACGAATCTGTTCTGACTGTTTTTGATGCGATAGAAAATAAGAAAACACCTTATACTGTAACAACTGTTGAATCCGATGAATCCGCCGAAATGGATGAATCTATCGACGTTATTGAACCCATTAAATCAACTGAATCAGTTGATGACAATTCCGTTGAAAATATAGACGAATAAGTATTATGTGTTTTATAGGCTAATATTTCCATTTTATTTATGGAAGTATTAGCCTGTTGCTAATGACTTATTAATAATCCTCCCAAGTTTCCATTTCCATTTCTGATATTTCTAACAAGAAATATACCCTACTAATTTTCCTATACCTTTCGAATTTTAGTTAAGGGAATGTTGCTGTGTTAACAAATTTCATTTTCCTAACTTGATAAAATAAAGCCATTTTCAGGAATGGTTCGCTTATCGCACTTTAATCGTTCTTTTTAGAAACGATTTATTAAGAATTGAATAAATTACATTCAAGTGTTGAATATTTTTCAATGAAATTGTGCACTTGATCATAAAAATACCCCAATTAGCGCAGTGGAAAGACAGGTTTTTCCTGCGATAATGATGTAGTAAAGTCGAGTTATCGGTTAGACTAGTTATGTCGGTAAGATGTTTTTTTGTACGACTGACACGTTTTAGCGGTATACCAGCACAATCCGTTAATTAATGGTTTGTGGTTTGTAAATAAAAATGCAGGTGCTTTTGCCGTTATGGCAAATTTTGTTGAGAGGAATAAAAACCAAGACGACTCAAGCTAGAAGATAGATTGATTAGCATTGTTTCAGATTTGGTTGTTATCCCTTCCCATGAATCGATGTGGTGCAACACTGCCGGCAAAAAGAGCAGACACTTTGACACCACTTTTGATGAGTAAGCAACGAGTATGTCGACATCCACTGGAATTTTGGCCCATCACTGGGCATTCGCGGTTTTTCTAATAGGTGCTCTTGGTTTGTGCGCATTCATGTTATTGGGTGGGTACTTCATGGGGGGCAGGGCGAAAGCCAGAGCAAAACACGTACCTTATGAATCAGGTATCGATTCTGTCGGCAGTGCACGTTTGCGTCTGTCGGCGAAGTTTTATCTGGTTGCCATGTTCTTTGTTATCTTCGACATTGAAGTCCTTTACCTGTATGCATGGGCCGTCTCAATCAAAGAGAGCGGTTGGCTAGGCTTTGCCGAAGCAAGCATTTTCATTCTGGTGTTATTGGCAGGTTTGGTTTATCTGGCGCGCATTGGGGCGTTAGATTGGACACCAGCACGTTCAAAACGTCAGGTCAGTAAACCGAGTGCTGATACTTATATCAACACGACTGGCAACCATACCAACAACAGTCACATGCAGTAATAGCGAGGCATAAAGATGGATTATACGCTCACCCGCATAGATCCTAACGGTGAGAATGACCGTTATCCCCTGCAAAAACAGGAAACTGTCAGCGATCCCTTAGAGCAGCATGTTCACCGAAGTGTCTATATGGGGAAACTGGAACATGCTCTGCATAATATGGTGAATTGGGGGAGGAAAAATTCCCTGTGGCCCTATAACTTCGGGCTTTCTTGCTGCTACGTGGAAATGGTGACGTCATTTACCGCGGTTCACGATGTTGCACGTTTTGGTGCAGAAGTTTTGCGAGCATCTCCCCGTCAGGCTGATTTCATGGTGATTTCCGGAACCTGTTTCGTCAAAATGGCACCTGTCATTCAACGCCTGTACGACCAATTGCTGGAGCCGAAATGGGTCATTTCAATGGGAGCCTGTGCAAACTCCGGTGGTATGTACGATATTTATTCCGTAGTGCAGGGGGTTGATAAGTTTATCCCTGTCGATGTTTATATTCCTGGCTGTCCTCCTCGCCCGGAAGCCTATATGCAGGCACTGCTGCTGTTGCAGGAGTCCATAGGTAAAGAACGACGCCCACTGTCATGGGTAGTTGGCGATCAGGGAGTTTACCGTGCCAATATGCAATCAGAAAGAGAAAGAAAACGCGGTGAACGTATTGCAGTGAAAAACCTGCGGACTCCAGACGAAATTTAAGGCTTTTAGCCATATAGCGTAACCAGAGCAATGTGTTGCGATCACAAAAACCCTGATCAAGCGTTGTGGTGAAGAATGATGACAGATCAGATAGCGCAAGAAAGCGCCCGGCCCGCCTGGGCAACACGAGATCATCTTGATGATCCTGTTGTCGGCGAGCTTCATCGTCAATTTGGCCCGGATGCCTTTACCATCCAGCCGACCCGTACTGGTATGCCCGTTGTTTGGGTCAAGCGGGAACCGTTCCTGAAGGTAATAACGTTCCTGAAACAATTGCCCAAACCCTATGTCATGCTGTTTGACTTGCATGGCGTCGATGAGCGTCAGCGCTCTCACCGGGAAGGCTTGCCAGCGGCTGACTTTTCGGTGTTTTATCACCTCCTTTCCATTGAGCGTAACCGTGACATCATGCTGAAAGTCGCGCTCGCTGAACAAGACCTGAATATCCCTACTGTCACGTCAATTTTCCCAAATGCCAATTGGTATGAACGTGAAACGTGGGAAATGTTTGGCATCACATTTAACGGCCACCCCAATTTGCGTCGTATCTTGATGCCGCCGACATGGGAAGGTCATCCGTTGCGCAAGGAGTATTCTGCGCGAGCCACGGAATTTGATCCTTTCGTCCTGACTAAGCAGAAAGAAGATCTGGAAATGGAAGCGCTGACTTTCAAACCCGAAGAGTGGGGTATGAAGCGCGGTACGGATAATGAAGACTTCATGTTCCTTAACCTTGGCCCAAACCATCCTTCTGCTCATGGTGCATTCCGCATTATTCTGCAACTGGATGGCGAAGAAATCGTCGATTGTGTTCCCGATATCGGCTATCACCATCGTGGTGCCGAAAAGATGGGGGAACGTCAGTCGTGGCACAGCTATATCCCTTATACCGATCGCATCGAATATTTGGGGGGATGTGTTAACGAAATGCCTTATGTACTGGCGGTTGAAAAGCTGGCCGGTATTGAAGTCCCCGATCGGGTGAAAACCATTCGGGTCATGTTGTCCGAGCTGTTCCGCATTAATAGCCATCTGCTTTATATCAGTACATTTATTCAGGACGTTGGGGCGATGACGCCCGTCTTCTTTGCCTTTACTGACCGACAGAAAGTTTACGATGTCGTCGAGGCGATTACCGGGTTCCGTATGCATCCGGCATGGTTCCGAATTGGGGGAGTTGCCCATGACTTGCCACGCGGTTGGGATAAGCTCTTGCGTGAATTGCTGGACTGGCTACCGAAACGTCTGAATTCTTATGTCAAGGCTGCGTTGAAAAACAGTGTCCTGAAAGGGCGTTCTGTTGGGGTTGCGTCCTACAATGCCAAACAGGCTTTGGACTGGGGGGTGACTGGTGCGGGGCTGCGGGCCACGGGTATTAGTTTTGACGTACGTAAATGGCGTCCTTATTCCGGTTATGAAAATTTCGATTTTGAAGTACCGACAGGCTACAACGGTGATTGCTATGACCGGGTAATGCTGAAAGTAGAAGAAATTCGTCAGAGTCTGCGCATCCTTGAGCAGTGCCTGAAAAATATGCCGGAAGGACCATTCAAGGCTGATCACCCACTGACCACGCCGCCACCGAGAGAACGGACTTTGCAGCACATAGAAACCATGATTAATCACTTCCTGCAAGTGTCATGGGGTCCGGTCATGCCCGCCAATGAATCATTCCAGATGATCGAAGCGACTAAGGGTATCAACAGTTATTACTTGACCAGCGATGGTAGCACCATGAGCTACCGTACCCGTATCCGTACACCCAGTTTTGCTCACTTGCAGCAAATTCCCTCGGTGATCCGCGGTAGTCTGGTTTCTGACCTTATCGTCTATCTGGGCAGTATCGATTTTGTTATGTCTGATGTGGATCGCTAACGATGCAAAGTGAATTTAACGCAAACAAGCAAGCACGCCTTGATGTGGTTAACGTAACGGACGCTCAGACACCGGATGAGTTTGTATTGAGTGCTGACGAACGTAATGCCATTGAGCAGGAAAAACACCACTACGAAGATCCGCGTGCTGCGTCAATCGAAGCACTGAAAATTGTACAAAAGCAGCGTGGTTGGGTGCCGGATGGTGCCATTTATGCCATTGCTGGGGTACTGGGTATTCCGGCCAGTGACGTGGAAGGGGTGGCGACGTTTTACAGCCAGATTTACCGGCAGCCAGTGGGACGCCACATTATCCGGTATTGTGACAGTGTCGTATGTCACATCACGGGTTACCAGGGTGTTCAGGCAGCGATAGAAGCGTGTCTGGACATTCGTCCGGGGCAAACCACGGCCGATGGGCGTTTCACACTGTTGCCAACCTGCTGCTTGGGGAACTGTGACAAGGGACCTACGATGATGATTGATGAGGACACCCACAGTTACGTGAAACCCGAAGAAATTGAAAAATTACTGGAGCAATATCCATGACAACGCATTCAGGAGTGAAAGAAATTATCCGCACAGCGGAAACTCATCCCCTGACATGGCGGTTGCGTGATGACCAACACCCTGTCTGGCTGGATGAATACCGGAGCCAAAATGGTTATAAAGGAGCCGAAAAAGCACTGAAGGGCATGGCTCCTGATGAAATTACCGCACTGGTTAAAGATGCTGGCTTAAAAGGCCGTGGTGGAGCGGGCTTCTCAACAGGCTTGAAATGGAGCCTGATGCCAAAAGATGAAAGCATGAATATCCGCTATTTGTTGTGTAATGCGGATGAGATGGAGCCGGGCACTTACAAAGACCGCCTATTGATGGAGCAACTGCCTCATCTGTTGGTGGAAGGCATGTTAATCAGTGCCTTTGCATTGAAAGCCTATCGCGGTTACATCTTCCTGCGTGGTGAGTATGTCGAAGCGGCTGTCCATTTACGTAAAGCCATAGAGGAAGCGAAAGCGGCCGGATTGCTTGGCAAGAACATTTTGGGCAGTGGTTTTGATTTTGAACTGTTTGTTCATACGGGTGCGGGACGTTATATCTGTGGTGAAGAAACCGCCCTGATTAACTCCCTTGAAGGGCGCCGGGCAAACCCACGTTCAAAACCTCCATTTCCTGCGACAGCGGGCGTATGGGGCAAACCTACGTGCGTCAACAACGTCGAAACCTTGTGTAACGTGCCTGCAATTCTTGAGCATGGAAAAGAGTGGTATATCGGTCTGAGTGCCGGCAAAAGTAAAGATGCCGGCACTAAACTGATGGGCTTTTCTGGTCGGGTCAAAAATCCGGGTCTTTGGGAACTCCCTTTTGGCACAACCGCCCGTGAAATTCTTGAAGATTACGCGGGAGGAATGCGTGATGGCCTGCAATTCAAGGCCTGGCAACCCGGAGGGGCAGGAACCGATTTCCTGACCGCAGACCACTTGGATTTGCCAATGGATTTTGAGCACATCGCCAAAGCGGGTAGTCGTTTGGGAACCGCACTGGCAATGGCAGTGGATCATGAGATCAATATGGTTTCCCTGACCCGCAATCTTGAAGAATTCTTCTCTCGTGAATCTTGTGGCTGGTGCACACCATGCCGTGATGGCTTGCCGTGGAGTGTCAAAATCCTCCGGGCTATTGAGAGTGGCAAAGGCCAGCCAGGTGATATTGAAACATTAGAACAACTCTGTCGTTTTCTTGGGCTGGGCAAAACGTTTTGTGCCCATGCGCCAGGTGCTGTGGAACCTTTGCAGAGTGCTATTAAATATTTCCGTGAAGAGTTTGAAGCAGGAATTGTCACCAAAGATTACGGCAATACCAACCTGATTGCAGGTATTCAACCAAACCTGCTCAACCAGCGTTGGTAACAGACAGCGCTAATTTTTGATTAACGCCTGCTGCGGCAGGCCATTGGGAAGCATGCTGACTATGGCTACGATACATGTAGACGGCAAAGAATATGATGTAAACGGGGCTGATAACCTGTTACAAGCCTGCCTCTCATTGGGGCTTGATATACCTTATTTTTGCTGGCATCCAGCGCTGGGAAGCGTTGGCGCTTGCCGCCAGTGTGCGGTGAAGCAATATCAAAATGCGGAAGATACGCGTGGTCGTCTGGTGATGTCTTGTATGACACCCGCATCAGATGGCACGTATATTTCCATTGATGATGATGAAGCTAAACAGTTCCGTGCCAGTGTTGTGGAATGGTTAATGACCAACCATCCCCACGACTGTCCAGTTTGTGAGGAAGGGGGTAACTGTCATTTGCAGGATATGACAGTAATGACGGGGCATTCATTCCGCAAATACCGTTTTACCAAGCGTACTCACAAAAATCAGGAATTGGGACCATTTGTTGCTCATGAAATGAACCGTTGTATCGCCTGTTACCGTTGTGTCCGTTATTACAAAGATTATGCGGATGGAACGGATTTTGGCGTTTATGGTGCTCATGACAACGTCTATTTTGGTCGCCCTGAAAGTGGCACACTGGAAAGTGAATTTTCCGGTAACCTCGTTGAAATTTGCCCAACAGGGGTATTTACCGACAAAACACATTCAGAACGCTACAACCGTAAATGGGACATGCAATTTGCGCCAAGCATCTGTCAACAGTGCAGCATTGGTTGTAATACCAGTCCTGGAGAACGCTACGGTGAACTGCGCCGGATAGAAAACCGTTATAACGGCACTGTCAACCACTACTTTATGTGTGACCGAGGGCGTTTCGGTTATGGCTATGTCAACCGCGACGACCGTCCTCGCCAGCCACAACAATTGCGTGGCGATCAGTGGATTTCATTGAATGCCGAGCAAGTCATGCAAGGAGGCGCAGATATTTTGCGTCAGGCGAAAAATGCCATTGGCATCGGTTCACCACGTGCCAGCATTGAAAGTAATTTTGCCTTGCGTGAATTGGTTGGTGCCGAAAACTTCTACAGTGGTATTTCAGCGGAAGAACAACATCGCCTTGATACGATGTTAGAAATTCTCCAGCAAGGGGGCGTCTATACGCCATCTCTACGTGAAATTGAAGATTATGATGCGGTGTTGGTGTTAGGGGAAGACCTGACCCAAACGGCTGCCCGCATGGCGTTATCTGTGCGTCAGGCAGTGAAAGGCAAAGCGCGAGAAATGGCGGCTGCTCAGAAAGTGGCAGACTGGCAGATTGCGGCTGTGATGAATATTGGTCAACATGCCAAGTATTCTCTTTTCCTGACCAGTGTTGATGAAACCCGACTGGATGATATTGCCGCATGGAGTTACCGTGCACCGGTTGATGATCAGGCTCGCTTAGGCTTTGCCGTGGCACATGCCCTGAACAATATCGCTCCTGCGGTTGATGGTCTGCCGGATGAACTGAAATCGAAAGTGGCAATCATTGCACAGGCATTACGTGATGCGAAAAAGCCATTGATTATCAGTGGTAGCAATTCAGGCAGCGATGCCTTGATTCAGGCTGCCGCTAATATTGCATGGGCGTTGAAAGATAAAGGCGCAGATGTCGGCCTTTCTTATGTTGCTGCGTATGCCAATAGTCTGGGGCTGGCAATGATGGAAGCGCAGCCATTGGATGTTGCTTTGCAGCATATTGCTAAAGGGGATTCAGACACCGCCATTGTGATGGAAAACGATCTATATCGTCATGCGCCGGCGGATAAGATAGATCGCGCACTGGATAGCCTGAAAAACCTGATTGTCGTGGATCATCAGCGCACCGCCATCATGGATAAGGCGCATTTGATTCTGTCAGCCTCCAGTTTTGCAGAGAGTGACGGTACGTTGGTGAATCAGGAAGGTCGTGCTCAGCGCTATTTCCAGGTTTACGAACCGGCATTTTATGACAAATCTATCGTTATGCTGGAAAGCTGGCGCTGGATGCATTCCCTGTATACTACTTATACACAGTGCCAAACTGACTGGACACAGCTTGATCACGTGATAGCCGCTTGTGTCAAAGTGATGCCGCAATTCAAAGGCATTATAAATGCGGCTCCCGATGCGACATTCCGTATTCGTGGGCAAAAACTGGCGCGTTCACCTCATCGTTACAGCGGCCGTACGGCAATGTTGGCTGATGTCAGTGTCCATGAGCAGCGCCAACCCCAGGATATCGATACCGCATTTGCTTTCTCAATGGAAGGGAACAACAGCCCATATGCACCACGCCAGCAAATCCCATTTGCATGGGCACCCGGCTGGAACTCACCACAAGCGTGGAATAAATTTCAGGCGGAAGTTGGTGGCAAGCTGCGTTTTGGCGATCCGGGGGTTCGTTTAATTGAAACGGTTGATGGTGGATTAAACTATTTTGACACTATCCCGACCGCATTCACTGCGCAAAAAGATCAATGGCATGTTGCGCCCTATTTCCATCTGTTCGGTAGTGAAGAACTGTCCCAACGTTCTGATGTAATACAGGAGCGTATGCCTGAACCGTATGTGATGTTCAATCATAAAGATGCGGAGCATTTGAAGGTGAAAGAAGGCGCAGTAATGGCATTTGATTGTGAAGGGCAGAAACTGCGTTTGGCCGTGCGCTTGAGTGGTAATCTGGCCCAGGGGCAAATCGGCTTGCCTCTGGGAATGTCGGGTGTACCGCCGATCCTGGCAGGCAAATTAGTCCATAACTTACGGGAGGTTGCATAATGAGCTGGTTTACTCCCGAGGTCATTGAAATCCTGATTGCTGTACTGAAAGCGGTTGTCATTCTACTGGTCGTGGTTATCTGCGGGGCATTCATGAGTTTCTTTGAACGCCGTATCCTTGGCCTGTTTCAAAACCGTTATGGGCCAAACCGAGTCGGTTGGGGCGGTTCATTGCAGCTTGTTGCAGACATGATCAAAATGTTCTTTAAAGAAGACTGGGCACCCCGCTTTTCTGACAGGGCCATTTTCACCCTGGCTCCTGTCATTGCATTCTGCTCAATGCTTCTGGCCTTTGTGATTGTACCGGTAAGCCCGACATGGATGGTCGCAGACCTGAACATCGGCATCTTATTCTTTATGATGCTGGCAGGTCTGGCGGTTTATTCCGTGCTATTTGCTGGTTGGGCGAGTAACAACAAATATGCCCTGCTGGGTGCGATGCGGGCATCCGCACAGACACTGAGTTATGAAGTTTTCCTCGGTATGTCCATGATGGGCGTTGTGGCACAAGCCGGCTCCTTTAACATGGTGGATATCGTCAACTCACAGCAACATGTGTGGAATGTTATTCCTCAATTCTTTGGCTTCCTGACTTTTGCCATTGCGGGGGTAGCGGTATGCCACCGTCATCCCTTTGACCAACCGGAAGCAGAGCAAGAACTGGCTGACGGCTATCACATTGAATATTCCGGTATGAAATTCGGTCTGTTTTTTGTCGGGGAATATATCGCGATTGTGACGGTATCTGCTTTGATCGTCACGCTATTCTTTGGTGGCTGGAATGGGCCTTTCTTGCCGCCGTTCGTCTGGTTTGCGCTGAAAACAGCATTTTTCATGATGATGTTCATCTTGATCCGCGCTGCCTTGCCGCGTCCTCGTTATGATCAGGTGATGTCGTTTGGCTGGAAAGTTTGTCTGCCGTTAACGTTACTGAATATGCTAGCGACAGCCGCAGTTATTTTATACAACGCTCAATAAAGGAGGCGATTGAACCATGACATTGAAAGAATTAGTGGTCGGTTTCGCCACCCAGGTACGCAGTATTTGGATGATAGGGCTTCATGCCTTCCATAAACGCGAAACAAAAATGTATCCGGAAGAGCCGGTTTATCTGCCGCCCCGTTACCGTGGACGCATCGTCCTGACGCGAGATCCTGACGGTGAAGAGCGTTGTGTTGCGTGTAACTTGTGTGCAGCAGTATGTCCGGTAGGGTGTATCTCACTGCAAAAAGCCGAGCATAAAGATGGGCGCTGGTATCCTGAATTTTTCCGCATTAACTTTTCGCGTTGCATTTTCTGTGGTCTGTGTGAAGAAGCGTGCCCAACTACCGCTATTCAGTTGACACCGGATTTTGAACTGGGTGAATTCAAGCGTCAGGATCTGGTGTATGAGAAAGAAGATCTGCTGATTTCAGGGCCGGGTAAATATCCTGACTATAACTTTTACCGTAAGACAGGTATGGCGATTGACGGCAAAGATAAAGGTGAAGCCGACAATGAGGCCAAGCCTATCGACGTTAAAAGCCTGTTGCCGTAAGGAACGATATTCATGGAATTTACATTTTATGTCGCAGGGCTGGTTGCTATTCTGGCAACACTCAGGGTGATAACCCATACGAATCCAGTGCATGCACTGCTGTATCTGATTATTTCCTTGTTGGCATTGTCCGTTGTGTTTTTTTCAATGGGTGCCTATTTTGCGGGTGCTTTGGAGATCATCGTTTACGCGGGCGCTATTATGGTGTTGTTCGTCTTCGTCGTGATGATGCTGAATTTAGGCAAATCAGTTGTCGAGCAGGAACGGCGCTGGTTACAACCCAGAGCCTGGATTGGCCCGTCAATCCTGTCTGTTGTGCTGTTGATTGTGCTGGTTTATGCCATCAGTACACTGACATCCGCTGAAATCAGTGGTGAAGTGGTCAGTGCCAAAGAAGTGGGCATTAGCCTGTTTGGCCCTTATGTACTGGCGGTCGAGCTGGCCTCTTTGCTGTTGTTGGCAGGATTGATAGTGGCTTACCACATCGGCCGTGAAAATCGGCAAGGGGAAGTGATCAGCACTCGTACGGAGGACCAACAATAATGATAGCGTTACACCATGGCCTCATTCTGGCGGCTATTCTGTTCATATTAGGCTTCACCTGCCTGATTATCCGCCGCAATCTGTTATTTATGCTGATCGGGTTGGAAATCATGATCAATGCTTCAGCGCTGGCGTTTGTCGTTGCTGGCAGCTATTGGCTCCAGCCTGATGGTCAGGTGATGTACATTCTGGCCATTACTCTGGCAGCCGCCGAGGCGAGTATCGGGTTGGCACTGTTACTACAGCTGCACCGTCGTCGCCAAAACCTGAATATTGATACAGTCAGTGAGATGCGCGGATGAACTTACTCTATTTAACCATTCTGCTGCCACTGCTGGGATTTTTGCTATTGGCATTTTCCCGTGGCCGCTGGTCTGAAAATATGTCAGCCACCATCGGGATAGGTTCTGTTGGGCTGGCAGCATTAGTCACATTCTGGGTAGCACTTGATTTTCTTGCACAGGATGGGGCAGGGGGGCGGGTTTACAGCCAAACGTTGTGGAACTGGATGGCAGTGGATAATTTCAGCATTCCGGTTAATCTGGTGCTGGATGGTCTGTCACTGACGATGCTCAGTGTGGTGACTGGCGTGGGTTTTCTGATCCACATCTACGCGTCTTGGTACATGCGTGGTGAAGAGGGATACTCCCGTTTCTTCGCCTATACCAACCTGTTTATCGCCAGTATGGTGGTATTGGTACTGGCAGATAATATGCTGTTGATGTATCTCGGTTGGGAAGGCGTCGGCCTGTGCAGTTACTTGTTGATCGGTTTCTACTACAAAACCCCGGCCAATGGCGCGGCGGCAATGAAGGCCTTCATTGTGACCCGTGTTGGTGACGTATTCCTTGCCATTGGTATGTTTATCCTTTACGACCAGCTTGGTACGCTGAGTTTCCGCGAATTGGCGGTATTGGCACCACAATATATTGAAGCAGGTTTTGGCGCGATCACCTGGGCAACCTTGATGATTCTGGGGGGGGCTGTCGGTAAATCCGCGCAGTTGCCATTGCAAACATGGCTGGCTGATGCGATGGCCGGTCCGACACCCGTTTCTGCGCTGATCCACGCCGCGACGATGGTGACCGCTGGGGTTTATCTGATTGCCCGTAGCCATGCATTGTTCTTGATGGCGCCTGATATCTTACACTTGGTCGGTATTATTGGTGCGATCACTTTGCTGCTGGCCGGTTTCGCGGCACTGGTACAGACAGATATCAAACGCGTACTGGCTTACTCCACCATGAGCCAGATTGGCTACATGTTTCTGGCATTGGGTGTACAAGCGTGGGATGCCGCAATTTTTCACCTCATGACCCATGCGTTCTTCAAAGCATTACTGTTCCTGGCTTCTGGCTCGGTGATTCTGGCCTGCCACCATGAGCAAAACATCTTCAAGATGGGAGGGCTGAGTAAGCGTATCCCATTTGTTTATCTCTGCTTCCTGGTGGGTGGCTCTGCGTTGTCGGCACTGCCATTACTGACAGCCGGTTTTTACAGTAAGGATGAAATCCTGTGGGGCGCGTTGGCAAATGGTCATATGAACCTGATGCTGGCGGGGCTGATTGGGGCATTGATGACATCACTGTATACCTTCCGCATGATCTTCATCGTGTTCCACGGTAAAGAAAATACCCATGCTCATCCAGTCAAGGGCATTACTCATACCTTGCCATTGTCAGTATTGCTGGTGTTGTCCACGTTTGTGGGTGCGCTGATTGTGCCACCGCTGGCGGGTGTCCTGCCTGAGAGTGTTTTGTCAGAAAACAGTGCGGCAGGGCATGATGGCAAAATGACATTGGAAATCGTTTCTGGTGTGGTTGCCGTTGTCGGTATCTTGCTGGCGGCTGCGTTGTATCTGGGCAAACGTGGTGTGGTCAATGCCACAGCGAACAGTGCAGCGGGGCGTTTCTTCTCCACATGGTGGTTCCATGCCTGGGGATTTGATGCGCTGTATGACTGGGTATTTGTAAAACCATTCAAGGGCATCACCCGTTTGTTGCAAAGTGATCCTTTGAACTCACTGATGAACATTCCAGCCATATTGTCACGTTGGGGCAATAAAGGGCTTCGTTGGAGTGAGAACGGACAAGTCCGTTGGTACGCTACCTCTATGGGGTTGGGTGCAGTGCTGGTTTTAGCTCTGCTGCTTTTGGTTTAATTAAGGGACACATTGCGCCATGCTACTACCTTGGCTAATTCTTCTGCCCTTCATCGGAGGCCTGTTGTGTTGGCAGGCCGAGCGCTTCGGCACTCGTATGCCGCGTTGGATAGCGCTTCTGGCGATGGGACTGACGCTGTTACTCTCCCTGTACCTGTGGTTACAGGGTGGTTATACACTTACCAACCCACAGGGCATACCACAGTGGCAATCAGAATTCCTGCTTCCGTGGATCCCACGTTTTGGCATTAGCATTCATCTGGCACTGGATGGTTTATCCTTGCTGATGGTGGTATTGACTGCATTACTGGGTTTGATGGCGATCCTCTGTTCGTGGAATGAAAACCAGCCATACCAGGGCTTCTTCCACCTGAACCTGTTGTGGATACTGGGGGGGGTGATGGGGGTTTTCCTTGCCATCGACCTGTTCCTGTTCTTCTTCTTCTGGGAAGTGATGCTAGTACCGATGTACTTCCTGATTGCCCTGTGGGGACACAGAGGCTCAGAAGGTAAAACCCGTATCACTGCGGCAACGAAATTCTTCATCTATACCCAGGCTAGCGGTTTGGTGATGTTGATTTCGATTCTGGCACTGGCTTTTATTCACCATGATGCAACCGGCGAATGGTCATTCAACTATGAAAAACTGTTGGATACGCCGATGTCAAACACCGTTCAATACTTGCTAATGCTGGGTTTCTTCATTGCATTTGCGGTGAAAATGCCGGTTGTTCCTTTACACGGTTGGTTGCCAGATGCCCATAGTCAGGCCCCAACAGCCGGTTCAGTTGACCTTGCAGGGATTTTGCTGAAAACAGCGGCTTATGGTTTGTTACGTTTCAGTTTGCCTCTGTTCCCGCAAGCTTCTGCGGAATTTGCGCCGATTGCCATGTGGCTGGGCGTCATTGGTATTTTCTACGGTGCGTGGATGGCATTCAGCCAGACTGATATCAAGCGCTTGATTGCCTATACCAGTGTTTCTCACATGGGCTTTGTGCTTATCGCCATTTACACAGGTAGCCAATTGGCTTATCAGGGCGCGGTGATCCAGATGATTGCACATGGCCTGTCAGCCGCAGGGCTGTTCATTCTGTGTGGTCAGCTCTATGAACGCCTGCATACCCGAGACATGCGCCAAATGGGCGGATTATGGGGAAGAATTCAACTCTTGCCTGCGATATCCCTGTTTTTTGCGGTAGCCACATTGGGTATGCCAGGAACCGGTAACTTTGTCGGGGAATTTATGATCCTGTTTGGCAGCTTCAGTAAATTTACCCTGATTACTACGGTATCCGTGTTCGGTTTGGTTTTTGCTTCCGTTTATGCACTGTACTTGATGCAGAAGGCTTATTACGGTACGCCAAAAACGGATAAACCTTTACAGAGAATGGATGTACGTGAAATTTCCATTCTGCTGTTGTTGGTCGTCTTGCTGGTGATTTTGGGTGTTTACCCGCAGCCAATCCTTGATACCTCAGCCGCAGCAATGAGTCACATCCAGAATGGGTATTCAGCTTCACTTTTAACTACAAGGCCGTAATTCGCCATGACAATAACTCCTGAACAATTGATCGCACTGTTGCCGCTATTGATCGTCGGATTGACGGTGGTGGTTGTGATGTTGTCCATTGCGTGGCGACGCGATCATTTCACCAATGTCACCCTGACGGTAATGGGTCTAAACCTGGCTCTGTTCTCTCTCTATTTTGTGGGACAACAAGAGCCAATGGATGTCACGCCATTGATTCATGTAGATCGTTTTGCAATGTTCTATACTGCCCTTGTGCTGATTGCGAGCCTTGCAACAACGACATTTGCCTACTCATGGTTGGAAAATTATCCCGATAATAAAGAAGAATTTTATCTGTTAGTGTTGATCGCGGCGGCTGGGGGAATTCTGCTCTCTTCGGCCAACCACATGGCATCACTGTTTATCGGAATTGAATTGATCACCCTGCCGCTGTTTGGTTTAGTGGGTTATGCATATCGCCAGAAACGTTCGTTGGAAGCAGGCATCAAATATATGTTGCTGTCTGCGGCCGCATCTTCATTCCTGCTGTTTGGTATTGCATTGCTGTATGCCGAATCCGGTGATTTATCTTTCGCATCACTCGGCGAGAGTTTGAGCGATAGCAAACTGCATGAACCGTTAGTGCTGGCTGGCTTAGGGATGATGATCGTAGGATTGGGCTTTAAACTTTCCCTGGTGCCTTTCCAACTGTGGACACCGGATGTTTATCAAGGTGCGCCCGCCCCGGTATCGACCTTTCTGGCAACGGCAAGTAAGGTTGCGATTTTCGCCGTGATCATGCGCTTATTCATTGAAGCACCAGTGGCTGAAAGCACAACCTTACGTATTCTGCTCACGGTGATTGCTATCGCATCTATCCTGTTTGGTAACTTGTTGGCATTAACACAAAGCAATATCAAACGACTGCTGGGTTACTCATCCATTGCCCATTTGGGATATTTGCTGGTGGTATTGGTTGCCATCAAAGATCATACGTTGGCAGAAGAGACGGCAGGTATTTATCTGGTCGGTTATTTGCTCGCCAGTATCGGGGCATTTGGCGTGGTCAGCTTGATGTCCAGCCCATACAGAGGGCCAGATGCGGATTCACTGTTCTCATATCGTGGCCTGTTCTGGCATAAACCGATCCTGTCAGCGGTAATGACCGTCATGATGTTGTCGTTGGCGGGAATACCATTAACATTTGGCTTCATTGGCAAATTCTATGTCATCGCGACAGGTGTTGAAGCAAGCTTGTGGTGGCTGACTGGTGCCGTTGTCGTGGGTAGTGCCATCGGTCTTTACTACTATCTACGCGTGATGGTGAGTTTGTACCTGCCAGCCCCGAAAGCGCTGAACCGTGATACACCACGCAATTGGGCATTTACCTCTGGCGGGATTGTGGTGTTGCTCAGTGCATTACTGGTGTTGATCCTTGGTATTTGGCCACAACCGCTGATTGATATTGTTCAGCAGGCGAAAAGTGTTCTGTAAACAATAAGTGTTCTGTAAACAATAAGCTAAAGAAACTATTCAAAAAACCCAGCCATCGTTGTCTGGGTTTTTTTGAGCAGAGCGACACCCGAAGCATGCGGCAACTGCTCGTATTTGAATCCCATCGAACACAAGTGGGCCGACGCAAAGCCTTATATTTTCCCGCTGCGCGGGGAAATATAACACGCATCCTGAAGTTGGATTGGTATATTTTCATGAATTAAATGCATTTTGGCTCTGATGATTTTTAACATATAAAATATAAAGCGTTAGGCATAAAATTCAAAATGTTCACTGTAAGATAAGATCAGGTGAAAGTTTTATTATGGGGGAAATTCACTCTGATTACAGTTATGGTGTGCGGTAATTTTAAGAAATAAGGAGAGGTTAACTATTTATTGATTTAATAAGGGGATATATGTCATGAATTCATTTGAAAATAAAGTGGTATTGATCACTGGAGGAACAGCCGGAATAGGGCTGGCTACTGCTATTGAATTTGCGAAAATGGATGCAAGAGTTCTTTTGGTAGGGAGAAATGTTGATAAAGGTAGTAAAGCAATAGCACAAATGCCACATAATACTAATTGTGAGTTCTATTCTGCCGATATGAGCAAACAGTCAGACATTAAGCGGCTCTTCTCATATATTAAAGAGCATTATGGCCGTTTGGACATTGCTGTTAATAATGCCGGAATGTTCGGTGCTTCGTTTACTAAAATAACCGAATATCCAGATGAAGTATGGGATGAGGTCATTGCGACGAATGTAACGGGCGTGTATCAATGTATGAAGTATGAAATACCGTTAATGGAGCAATCAGGTGGAGCAATAGTAAATGTCGCATCAGTTTCAGGTTTAAAAGCGAATTATGCAGGAGGGTGTGCCTATACTGCCAGTAAACATGCGGTGGTTGGATTGACAAAATCTGCTGCTTTAGAGGTGGCAAAGTTAAATATTCGGGTTAATGCCGTGTGTCCAGGATTAATCAGGACAGATATGTCAGTCAGTGTGTTTGGTAATAATTTAGATGCTTATGGTGACACCCACCCAATTGGACGGATTGGGGAAGTGGAAGAAGTAGCGAATGCTATTGTGTGGTTATCGAGTAACAAAGCGGAATTCATTACAGGTTGTTGTTTACCCGTTGATGGCGGTTTAATGGTAAAATAGACTTTAAATACCGATCTCTTGAGTTGATACATAATAAGATCCATGACGGACAGGTACATGGCTGTACTCAATCCGTCTTTTTAGTTTCTGATGGAAGTAATATCCTGTAGGGCAATTGGTAGAGAATAAAGAGGGAGTTTATTTTCAATATGATGCGTCATATCTTGCCATTCATCCGAAATTAATCTCTCCTTTTTTGATTAGGGCGAATACGTCATTACAAAAAGCTCCCAAAGAACCTCAGCGGCTACCATTGGACAGCATATGGAACAGAAATGGTCAAAGCTAAAGGCCCCGTAAAGCGTTTTTGCAGGGAGAATTCTTGTCATAACCATTTTTTGACAAACTCTTCCAACGGCATCGGACGGTCAAAGTAATATCCCTGCAAATAATCGACAGAATAGTTCGTTAACTGATTAACCTGTTCTTGGTTTTCAATTCCTTCAGCCACAATTTCCAGATGCAATCGCTGGGCAAGGTCAATGATATTTTCCACAATATTTTTTGAAATCATATCGGTATTCATTTTGCTAATAAAGTTATGTCCTATTTTCACTAAGTTAACATTAAGTTTTTGTAAATAATTGTAATTAGAAAAACCTGTGCCAAAGTCGTCCAGTGCAATTAATACACCTAATTCATTCAGCTTATTGAATAAACTAATAGTATGATTATCGAGTTTCAATAATTCTCGTTCGGTAATTTCCAAAATCAGTTTGATGGAATCTGCTGGAAATGATGTCAGAAAATAATGACAATCATCAATTAACCTAATATCTTTATAATGTCTTGCACTAATATTGAAGTTAAAATGGAAATTTGTCGGTAATTGATGAGCAATAGGCGAAAAATAGTCTCTCACTTGGGTGATTAGGTTATGCGTTAAGGGAATAATAAAATCTGATTTTTCAATTTGTGCGATAAATTTATTTGGCGTCAATAAGCCATGAATTGGGTGTTGCCAGCGAACAAGGATTTCACATCCAATGATTTCATTGTTTTTACTACAAATAATGGGCTGTATATAGGGGATGAATTGCTGATTTTTAATCGCTTTTTTCAAACGATATTCTGGGATAGTAATGGTTTTGGTATGTTTATAAAAAAATACCGCTGATATGAACGTAAGCAGAGACAATAAAATAAATACACATGCAGATTCTACATCTGGTTGGATATTATCCTGATAATTGGAAAATAATCTCCAAAATATAAAGCCAGTGCTGGCAGTGATGGTGATGAATAACATCACAAATATCCGATACAGGGATCGGTATGATTTCAGATCCAGCCCCATCATATCTCCTTTCTTGATAAAGCCTGTTACTTAACAGTAGGCTTGTTATCCAAACCATGCAAAATTTTATTAACTTATTGATTACAAAAAAAAGAGGCCCTTTTTTTGCGAAAACAACTTCGGCTATGTTACAGGAAGAATTTAAAGACGGGAAATAACTATATGACTATATGGCAAAATGGGGGGATTTTTTATAATTGCTGAGGATGATCAAGATAAAAAAATATTGTGGCCATCCGTGGCTAAATTATTATTTGATTTATATCAATATATTATCAAGTTGCCCGTAATAAACAGGGCTGTTTTAAAACCCATATTATCGTTCATGGTATAGCGCTATTGCGGTGTCGTTATCACAATGGCAACCCGACGATTTTCTGCCCGACCTTTTGCACTTCGGTTATCGGCGATAGGTTGGCTTGGCCCTAATCCACGGGCTGTCAGATTAGTACGCTGCATACCTCCCTGTGTCAGTGCATCTGCAACGGTGTTGGCGCGTTTCAATGATAATTGATTGTTGTAACTCACTTCTCCGTAATTGTCAGTGTGGCCATCAAGGCGTGCGTGGTGGATACCCACTTTGGATAAAATACTGGCCAGTTGTTTTAATTTTGTTTCACCTTCTGGTCGTAAATGAAATTGGTTATTACCAAACAACACCTTTTCTGATATACCAAATAACCAGCCTTCATCGGTTTGTTGAAATCCCTGTTGTTTAAGTGCGGCGATTTGTGCGGCTGTCAACGCCCCTTTATTCTGGCAGGCGCTGAGAAAAAGTGCGCCAATAAACGCAAAGATAAATACACAATAACGATTTCTGCTCATAGAGGGTTCCTTGATAGATAGTTGAGTTTTGTTGTATCAGCGGAATACCAGCCACCGCCCCGTTGTTTTATGTGATACATCGCTGCATCGGCTTCAGAGAGTAGTTGTTCTGCCGTTAGTTCACCGTTGGATAATGCAATGCCGATGCTGAGTGTGATACGTAGATGTTGTCCGTTAGGAAGGAGGATCGGGGTATCCATAGCATGGATGATATTTTTGGCAACGCGTTCTGCATCTTCTAGATTGGCGGAAGGCAACAGGATAGCAAATTCATCCCCGCCAAGCCGGGCAACGGTATCTGTTTTTCTTACTCTTCGTTTTAAGGTGGCGGCGATAGTGACAAGCACGTGATCGCCGGCAGCATGTCCATAGACATCGTTGACATATTTCAGCCTGTTACCATCAATAAATAATATCGCTGCACTTTCACGCATAAATTTATCGTTCATGACGGTTGACAGAACACGTTCAAAAGTGGCCCGATTTGGTAAACCGGTCAGGGAATCATGTTGTGCTTGCCAGGTTAACGCGGCTTTTTCTGTTTGCAGATGATGTTGCCACTCTTCCAGCTCTTCCAGCAGGTGATTGAAAACCTGACTTAGCTCATGCAGTTCAGCAATATGGGCCGAGGGCACGCGCCGGGAAAATGTCCGCCGTTGTCGCACATCATGGGCGACGGCCGTAATGTTTTGCAAAGCTCTGACAATACCATCATGCATACGCAACGAGAGGTAGAGTGAAATGACGGCGCTGAACAGCAGGCAGGCAAATAGTACCAGCAGGGCCTGATAAATAAATTTGATGATGTGGCAACTGTTACCAATTAACCAGACTGAGCCTACTTTTTGCTGATGATGGTAAATTGGCAGGGTGAAAGGTTCAAGAAATAGCCAGTGCTCGATCAATTTCTTGAAATTGCCGGTACGAGTCTCCTGATTTGCTTGCCAACTGGCTAACACCTGCTGTTTAGCATCAAAAATCTTGGCTTCTGTAAAGCCATCGTGAACGGCAATCATTTCCAGTATTTCGTTTGCTGCGGTTTTATCCTGAAAAACCACAGCGGCCTGTGCGGTATGGGCAATGGTCGTGGCAATCAGTTTTAAACTGTTTTCGGCATATTTCTGCATAGCAAGCAGTGCCAGTAACGATAAAAACAAGCCGACTACGGATAATATGATAAACGTAATGACCAGATGGATGCGGTGGAAAGCATGACGTAAAGTCGGGCGTGAGGGCATCCGTGAATAACGTTTTTTCATGTAGATTATTCCACCTTACGAGCCAGTTGCAGGACATTCGGATGTATGCGCACGCCGCTGCGCGTCAGAATATCAAGATTGAGGCTAAATGTTGCCGGAGCGCTGTTAATGTTGAGGCAAAATGCGCTGCCAATTTCACAGTTCGGATTATTTTCAGCAATGGTAAGCAATGGCTTGTCATTTTTCAGGTTGATTACCTGATGTTGAAGTTGTGGATCGATTTGACCATAGTAAATGACATCACATCTTTCTATGAGTTGTTCTACGTTGAAATTGAGTGTTTCAACTTGCAGTTCTGTGTGATCAGAAATCATATCAATGTGGGTTAAGGCGCTGATGTAATTGGATGGAGGAACCAGACATAAGTGCAGAATAGTAGGTGTAATAGGCCAGTGGGTATAACTGATAATTCCAGAAACTACCCGCGCAACATTTTCGTTGTGCGCTGTTTTTTCATTGATTATTCGTTTTTCATTGGTATCAGGCATAGCCATTACTGCTGAATGACATGTGACGGTGATTAAGCATAACGTGATCAATACCCGTAGAAATAATCTGGAGACACAACGTTTAAAAATAGTGCGTTTACAAAGATGATGAATCCGTTCAATCACTTTCATATCATGTTCCAGTATTTATTTTTCATATTGTAAATGGTCGTGTTAAATTTATTGATAAAATCTGTTCTCAGCCAAGACCTATCTCATTCAGTTTTATTTCCTTAATGAGATAGGTTGTAAAATAGTTACTTGCCAAATAAGATTATTGGCAATCTAATCGATACCTTTAATATAATTTCATTATTAGTGAATAAATGACTATTTCTATATTGAAACATCTTCATTGATTCCTATTATATGTCCATGATTGTCATAAGTGATACTGGAAACTTTGCTTTGCCTTAAGGTGTCAAACAACTTTTGTTCCAAAGTAAAACTCTGCGCCACTTCAGCGTGGGTTAATGCAGGTCGGTGACGACGACGTTCGATCCTAAATCGACGTTGGTTGTATTTTGCCCAGCCAATGAGCAAAAATGCATTAAATATGGCAATGGCAATATAAAGGGCGATGACGCCCAGTTCTGAAGTAAATAATGTCGACGTAAAAGGCCTGGGACCATTATGGGAGACGTAAAATAATCCCATTATGAATAAATAGATAAAACCTGCCCAAGCCAGGATGGTCAACAGGATATCAATTAAACGCGGCCATAACCTTTGTTCGGTAAAAATCAATGGTTCTTTCATGATTCGATTCTCTCTATTCCCCTGTCAGGGCTTTCCCAGCGAGCGCGTTTTCTGTGTACTTTAAGCATCACTTTGGGAAAAGATACCAGAGTCGTAAATAGGTTCAGCATCCAATAAACCATCGGATACCAAATCACCCAGAACAGCGATGAGGCAACGTGTTTTTCATAGCGGCGCTCAATCACTAAACTGACGGTAAACTGGATCAGGCAGGTAGCCGCCAGAACTAATCCCGTATACCCAGGTGGAAATAGGGTATAGACGCGAATGTTTTCCGGTAATGCGATGAACATGCCGAGTAAAAATAAAATGATGGAAAGGGCAAATGTAAATGACCAGATAACGGAGCAGCAGAATTCAGCAAATAACCCCCACATGCGGCGATATTGCCATGACCACAATTGACGCAGGTTTTTCAGGAAAACTTCGGCTCCACCCTGTGCCCAGCGTAACCGCTGCTTCCATAATCCCCGCAAGGTTTCAGGCATCAAAATCCAGCAGAGTGCGCGGGGTTCGAACAGGATAGCCCAATGGTGTAACTGGAGTTTCCAGCTCACATCAATATCTTCTGTGATCATGTCATTACTCCAATACCCCACGTCGGCCAGTGCCCGGCGATTAAAGGCTGCAACAACCCCTGACACGGTAAAGACCTGACCATAAATCCGTTGGGTTCGTTTGATCAGGCCAATGATGGAAGAAAATTCCCCAACCTGAATGCGCCCCACTAAAGTGGATCGTGTACGAACGCGGGGATTACCAGTAACAGCGCCAACACGGGGATTTTCAATCATGGGCTTGACCAGCCAAACAGCCGCATCTCGATCTAACAGGGCATCGCCATCAATGCAAACCAGATAATCACTTTTCGCAGCAGCTGCCCCCGCTTGAAGTGCAGTGGCTTTGCCTTGATTCTGTTTCAGGTGTATCACTCTCAAGGCTTGATATTGTTTCGCCATCGCATTGAGTTCATCTGCGGTGCTGTCGGTTGAACCATCATTGATAGCGATCACTTCAATATTGGGATAGCGCTGGTTCAAGGCGGCCAGCAGTGTCTCGCGCACATTTGGCCCTTCGTTGTAGCAAGGGATCAAAATTGAAATTAGCGGTTTTCCTTCAAGATGCGGCGCTTCTTCATCAACAATTTTCCAATGCCTTTCCCGATAGAGCCAGAAATAGATCCCGCCTGAGATCCAGATGGCCGACATGAACAAAGGCCAGAAAAAGACAAAGTTCAGCATGACTTCCCCGGTAAAGGTGATAGCGATACCAAGGGGGATGCTCAGTACCAGGCAGAGCACGAGAAAAGCAATAATACGATCAATCATGAAGTGGATACCATTCAGGAGAAAGAACAGGGCGGATCTCATTCATTTCTGGTTGATTGTTAAGAAAGTCATCAGGGTAGTAACCGAAGCTCTGTGCGCCGTTGAGCTGCAATTGTCGCATCCACTCTGCTAATTGGTGCCCTGAAATTGCCCTTTTATCCAGTGGCTGGCGCCAATCTACGGATTGCAATTCAAAAACAGTTTTGTCCAGGGCTTGTGGGCGTTGGGCAATGATTTTCACCAAGCGGGATAACCATTGATTGCTTTTTGCTAGTGGCACATTTTCCATCAATGGCATTGCCATAGGGGCAACCCAATCGTAGTGGGCGAGGAAGTCATCCAGATTTTGGGCAAACCACGCTTCGCTGTCCGGTTCCAGAATGGGCAGGGCAAAAATATTGCGTGCAGTTTTGATCTGGTAACCCCGTATTGACTTGAGTTCTCTGGTTAACTCATGAGTGAAATCAATCAGGTATTGGCTTTTAAAGCGTGTCCAACGGGCGAATTGTTCTGGATCTTGCCGAATTTCTGCAAGGGAAGCAGATAAACCTGCGGCCTGATAAGCTTTGATGGCATCTGCGCCAGCATCTTCAAAATCAGACATGACGGCGTCATCGTGGTACAGGATGCCCTGAAAAATAGCATGAGAGGCCAAATCTTGATAAATCTCTTTGATCCTCCGGCGGTTTTCTGGGTTATAGGGCGATAAACGACGATATTGTGTCGGGTTTACAAACAGCTGGTCATGACTTGTGTCATCGCTCATCACCCGCGGGAGTGAAGACTCCAGTTCAAAGGCCAGAACGGGCATCCACGCATAAACTTCAATATTCAGGCGGCTGTGCAGTTGCCAGGCAACACGGTTAAAGAGATCCGCCCGCATCGGTAGCCAGCGATTAGGAAAGTAGAGTTCCCGTACAGTGCCATCGCCTTTGGGATCAGCAAAGGCTTGCAGGAAAACGGTATTGACGCGCAGATCGGCAATGCGCTGAACCAGCTTGTCGAGATTATCGGCTTGTTGAACGGGGTCTGGATCATAAACATAGTCCAGATCAATATGGGCAATCCGTAAGATCGGTTTATTCTGTACCTGAATAACCTGCCCGGCGAATTCTTTCAGAGAAGGGTTATGTGTGAGCAATATACGTGGCACATTATCAAGATTGTTGACGTTTGCCAGCCCGTTATCCAGGGTCAATGCCATTTTGTAGCCGTAGCGTTTGGCTATTTCCAGCGTAACACCGTTATCGATACCATAAGGCCAAATCCAGACCCGTGGCTGCTTGCCTGTGGCAGCGATAATTCTTTGGGTAATAGTGGCAATATCCTTTTCTATCCGCTGGCGGAACGCCTGCCCACTTTCATAGTGACCTGTTTTCGGATCGTAAATGCGAATGGCCGCAGCCGGCTCGGTATTGCCTTGTGGATTAGCGATGGCACCATAGTGATGCTGATAAGTATGGGAACCTATTTCCACTAAACCAGAACGAGACATCTCTGCTACCTGTTCCCAGGTCGTGAAGCGCTCCCGCGCCACCATCAACCCGCCAAAATCAACGGGTTTTTCGGCGGGTACATCAACCCAGATCCCAACGGGAGCCAGAACGGCAGGCCAGTGATAGGCTTTCAGCAGCGGAAATACGCGGTGGTAGAAACTGCTATAGCCATCATCGAAAGTCAGCAATACAGCCTTGGGCGGCAATGGCGTACCGCCCTGATTGGCAGTGAGAATTTGGTCGACTGTAACCGGCTGGTAGCCATTTTCCCGCAGCCAGGCAAACTGATCGTTTAATGCGCTGGTACGGACTGACATAAAACGCTGATCTGCCCCATCATCTTCGACATCATGGTAAGCCAGAACTACAAAGCCATTTTTAGGCCAGGGGCGTTCATTCATGGAAAGCGGCCGTTGGGCTGGTGGAACGAAATCAGGTTTTTCTGCATATGCCAGCATGCCAAACTGGGGGAGTAACAAGCTAATCAGCAGGGCCGATATCATCAACCAATGACGAAAAACATTGTGTATCATAAAAAAATCCTTCAGAACCGATAGATTAAATCAAAAGCAGCTTGCAGATTACTCTCTCGTTTACCGTCATAAGGACGTTTATCCAGCGTGAGCCTTACCCCTGTGTCAATAACATCATTCCATTTAATACGTTGACCATATCCCACCATTGTGATTAGGCCACTGCCGTACCCTTGCTGCCAATATTGCCCGATACCCGCCACAACTTGCTGGCTCCAGACAGTTTGATAGTGCCGATATATGATGTGGTCTGCTTCCAGCTCAGGCAGGAAGGTGAAGTCGCTTTTGGGATTGAAATAGGGGGTATTTTGCCGGGTATTGTGAGTCGTACTCAGTTCCAACTGCCCATCAAGTTTCAGGTAAGGAGCGGTATAGAGGCGTTGAAGGCCATCAATGCCATATTCAAAGCGATGGTTGCCATCTGAAAAGAATGCAGGGGTAAAGCGAGCGCTCCATTGGCTGCGTTCGCTGTATCTCCAGCGGGCATAAATTTGTCCACCATGGGCGTGGATATGATTGCTCAACGCACGCAGGGGGGTATTACGGGCAAGACGTTCTGCGGAGCCACCCAGTCGCCATTGATCATTGAAGTCATACCAGGCTGCGATCCGTAATCCCACCTTGCTGCCATGACGATAATGACGCGCAGAAACTTCACCTTCCAGCCAAAGATCCCGCGAACGCCACTCTACACCGCCGCGTAAATCACGGTTCAACCCCCAGCCTTCTGAGAACTGGCCGCGATTGTAAGCACCACCGGTAAATAAGCGCCAATTATCCTCAAAGGGAGGGCTATAAAGTACTGCGTCAATATCTGAACTGTGTTTGCCACTTTCAGGATTATCTGAATTAATGCCCTGATTAACCTTAATTTGCAGTTCTGACATATGATGCACATTACGCAGGCGGTTAAAGCGTTTAGCGGACGTGTCTTCTGGGGCGCGGGTAATAACATCATCGGCCAGCAAGTCCAGCTGCCGCCATTCTTGCAGAGCCAGCGCGGTATAACCTTGCTGGATTTCCAATGCCAGATGACGCTGATCGAGCCCTTCAATTTGCTTTAATTCACTCTCAGCACGGCGTGACCAACCACGATCCAGCCAGACAGACGCCAGATCAATCCGTAATTTCTGATTGCCAGGCGCTGTACGGGCTAAATGGGTAAAGCGTTTTTCTGCTTCGGCAAGATCTTCACGTAATTGTGCAGACTCCGCTAAAAATTGCTGCCCTTGCAGCCAGCCATCATTCGGAACACGAATGGGGGAGCCAAAGACATTCAGCATATAAGGATTGCGTTGTTTGATACCGGTGGCAAGTTGTTGAGCGGCATCCAGACGCTCACTTTCCACATTCGCATAAAAAAGGACGATATCATCTTCAAGGGGAATATTGGGCGGTGAAATGTTCCCTGACGACGAAATATTTTCATCAGGGTAATTCAACGAGTGCAGGATATTCCGCGCTTTTTCTGGCTGGCGCAAATTCAGATAGGCTGCCGCTGCCCATTTCTGTGCATATTCCGGGAGAGGTATGCCTTGTTTTTGCAACGTCTGGTATTCATCAATAACGTCTTGCATCCGATGGCGGGAAAGAAGAGCACCAAGCCTATCAATGCGCACCCGTTGATAATCGTGTTGTGCATCGGGTAGGTTGTGCCATTGATTAAGCATCTGTTCGTAGCGTGCAAGTGCCCTGTCAGCAATGTCAAAGCGCTCTTTTTCATTACGATTGGGGATCATTGACAAGCGAACCAATTCTGCTGCGGCACCGGCTTCCAGATTGCGCAGTTGCGCCGTGGTTAATTGTGTAGCGTGCTGTTGCCCCAGGTGCCATGCAGGAGCACTGACGCGATTGTTTTTGAGGCTGAACAGATAGTCTTGGGTGACTTCCTTATTGTCGGGAAACCGTTTATGCGCGATAGAAAGCACTTGCAGGGCATGCCATATCCGGCCGGCAGCCTGGTCAACGTAGGCCAGCAAACGGTAATTAGCGGCGTCGGGTTGACGAGCCAATAAATCGTTTGCCAAACGACGGGCTTCCGTGTCTTGTCTGGCATCGGCGAGTGTCATGATAAAGCCCGCTTTGATGTCTCTGTTCTGCTTGTCCAGGGTCAGGGCTGTGCGCCATAGCTGTATTGCCTGTGACCATTGACGTTGGTTGCGATAGGCCCGGGCAACCGCCGCGATCCCTCTGGCAGGTATAGCCATTGAGCGATAACGTTGCCAGAGCGAAATGACTTCATCATCATGTCCAGCCCAGCTTGCAATTTGCAACCAATCAGCAATTTGCGAGGAAGAAAGACGATGTCGTTTCTCTTCCTGACGAATATATTCGAGCATGGGATTGGTATTGCCATTTCTGGCTTGTTGAATTAATGCATCGTAATCTGCCTGAGCGGATTCCGTTGTGATTAAACAACTTAATGAAATAAATAACGATAACAGCCTATACCGATATCTATAAAAGCCCATCGGACGGAAATAAAGATATGACACGCCATCCCCTTTTTATACTGCTTGTTGGTTTTACAAATAGCAGGACCAGACGGAATTTAATTTAATTTAGATTAAGATGATTTTTTACATTCTTCATTTTTGAAGAGGCAGAATAATACGTATTGCGTGAATTTATATCAATGAGAAAATTTCATGAAATAATTAAGCGCATTTGGTTTTGCATTGACACTATCTCTATATAAAATAATGCATAAGTATGATATTTATGTTTTGAAATTATTTTATTTGTTTTATATCAATTAGTTGTATTTTGATCCCTCTGTCGTGAAAATATTTTAAAAAATAAATAGGAATATTAAAATTGATTTCAATGAAAAAAACTGAGACTGAGTGTAAATATTTTTTATTACCGAAGGATGAATATTATTGGTTGTTGGGGCTTTTATTTTAAATAAATGCGTTAAAGTGAGGTTAATTTATTTTTCAGTATAAAAGTGGGGTTTGTTAATCGTAATATGACTATATTTCAAAATTAAATACTATTTTTAATCACCATGCCGAAAATGTTAGCGAAATTGATATTCGGGTATTCTCTTTTGTGTGTGAATTTCAAACGATATTGTATGAGTGATTTGCATTAGTAATTATATGGATATTGTTATCACTTGCAGATAACGTCAGAGGAAAATATAAGGCCTCGCGTCGTCTTGCGGGTTGCAACGTGAAGTTTATCGAGTATATAGCTGAAATATCGCCAATTAAATGACAATTCCTTGAACTAAGATAAGGAAATCGTTTTTATCCGCGTTAAGATCAAGAACATCTTATATAATTATCTCTTATTTTTTGGCCTCATTTTTGAAAGAACTTTTTGGGCATTCTATGTCAAACAGCGCACTCAACCGCCGCTGGGCGGAACTTTTATTGGAAGCATTAACCCGCCACGGATTGCGTCATGTCTGCATTGCTCCCGGCTCTCGTTCAACATCATTGACATTGGCTGCCGCAAAAAACCATAAGTTGAACTGCCATACTCATTTTGATGAGCGCGGGTTGGGCTATTTGGCTTTAGGACTGGCAAAAGCGGGCAAAGAGCCGATTGCGGTTATTGTGACGTCTGGAACGGCAGTTGCCAATTTGTATCCTTCTTTAATTGAAGCAGGATTGACGGGAGAGCGATTGGTATTTCTCACCGCAGACAGGCCGTCTGAATTAATCGATTGTGGTGCTAATCAGGCTATTCGTCAGGTAGGCATGTTTGCTTCTCATCCCGCGCAAACTTTAGCACTGCCACGACCAACCACAGAGATCCCTGCCAGTTGGTTGGTTTCGTCTATCGATAATGCAATGTCAAACCTGAAACAAGGTGCTCTGCATATTAATTGCCCGTTTGCGGAGCCTTTGTATGGTGATGAGGTGACAGCGCATCAAGATTGGTTGCAAACATTGGGGGATTGGTGGCAAGGGAATGAACCGTGGTTGATCCAGCCAGAAATGTATACCACCCTCAAGGCAGTTGATTGGGATATCTGGCAGAAAAAACAGGGAATTGTACTGGCAGGGAGAATGAGCGCAGAAGAGGGCAACTATGTTGCTCAATGGGCAAAAGAGATGGGATGGCCACTTATTGGTGATGTGTTGTCCCAAACGGGGCAGCCTTTGCCATGTGCAGATTTATGGCTGACTCACTCCCGCACTCAGGAAATCTTGGCACAAGGGCAATTAGTGATCCAATTTGGTGCCAGCCTGACAGGTAAGCGACTGCTGCAATGGCAGGCTAAATGCCAGCCTGAGCAGTATTGGATTGTCGATCCCATTGCCGGCAGGCTTGATCCTGAAAACCATAGAGGGCGCAAATTCACTTGCAGTGTGACTGATTGGTTACGGGAACATCCCGCATATTCACGAGTACCCTGGGCAGAGGAATTGAATTCATGGTCAAAAAGCGCGTTTAAGTGTGTTGAAACAAAGTTGACGGGAGAATTCAGTGAGGCCGCGGTTGCGCATCAGCTGCATCAATTGTTGCCAGAACAGGGGCAATTGTTTGTTGGCAATAGCTTGATTGTACGTTTGGTTGATGCTTTGGGGCAGCTTCCCGTGGGTTATCCGGTTTACAGTAACCGAGGTGCCAGTGGTATAGATGGCTTGATTGCGACCGCAGCAGGCGTACAGCGGGCGACAAATAAACCGACACTCACGGTGATAGGTGATATCTCTGCCCTCTATGATCTCAATAGCCTGGCTTTATTACGCCACCTTTCTGAACCGATGTTATTGATCATAGTGAATAATAATGGTGGGCAGATTTTTTCTCTGTTACCGACACCGCAGGAAGAACGCCAGCGTTTTTACTGTATGCCGCAAGATGTCAATTTTAATCATGTTGCTGCCATGTTCGGCCTAAACTATGCGGCACCACAAAATTGGCCGGAATTAAAACGCTGTGCCCAACAAGTATGGGATCGTAAGGAGACGACATTGGTTGAGCTAAAAGTGCCAAGCAATGCCGGAGTGGTCTGCCTGCAGGAGCTGCTCAAACAGGTGGCGTCTTTGTGAAACTAAATTTCCGGGCATTTCATACACATAATCAAGGGACATGGTTAGTTTGGTTGCATGGATTATTGGGAACCGGCGACGACTGGTCTCCTGTCGTGGAGGCGTGCAATCGATATCCTTCATTGGTTGTTGATTTACCCGGGCACGGTAATTCCGCCGATATAGCCTTAACAGGCGGTTTTGCTGAGATGAGTGAATTGCTGGGAGCAGCCTTAGCGGAGTATCCAATCAATGAGTACTGCTTGATTGGCTATTCACTGGGAGGACGAATTGCCATGCACCATGCGCTCTATGGTAAACAAAATGGCTTGCGCGGATTGCTGGTGGAAGGAGGAAATCCGGGGCTGTTTTCCCAGCAGGAGCGTGATATGCGATTACGCAATGATCAGCATTGGGCACAGCGTTTTCGTCAGGAGCCAATGGTGTCAGTCTTACCTGATTGGTATCAACAACCGATATTTGCTGATTTAACGACGGCTCAACGTGAGCAACTTATTCATCTGCGCAGTCAAAACAGGGGAGAGCGTATCGCGGATATGCTGGAAAATACTTCTTTAGGCCGCCAACCCTGGCTGGTTTCTGCTTTACAGCACATATCTATTCCTTTCTCTTACTTATGTGGGGAAAATGATCGTAAATTCCGGAATATAGCGCAGCAATATACGTTGCCATTAACAACCATTCCTCAAGCTGGACATAATGCTCATTATGGCAATCCTGCGGCTTTTGCCAGCGCAGTGAGCTATTTTTTATCACTTTTTGGTTAAAGGAAACTCAATAATGCGTTACCCAAGCGAAGAAAAATTGTATGCCCCTATTGAGTGGCAAGATTGTTCCCAGGGGTTTGAAGATATTCTCTACCATAAATCCGCAGATGGCATTGCCAGGATTACGATTAATCGCCCACAGGTACGTAATGCGTTCCGTCCTTTGACAGTCAAAGAGATGATTCAGGCGTTGGCAGATGCCCGTTATGACGAAGCCATTGGCACGATTATTCTGACAGGAATGGGAGAAAACGCGTTTTGTGCTGGAGGCGACCAAAAGATCCGTGGCGATTATGGCGGCTATAAAGATGATGGCGGAGTACACCATCTGAATGTATTGGATTTTCAGCGTCAGATCCGTACCTGTCCAAAACCGGTCGTTGCTATGGTTGCGGGGTATGCCATTGGTGGTGGCCACGTCCTGCATTTGATGTGTGATTTGACCATTGCGGCAGATAATGCCATTTTTGGTCAAACAGGCCCTAAAGTCGGTTCCTTTGATGGCGGCTGGGGGGCATCGTATATGGCCCGGATCGTAGGACAGAAAAAGGCACGTGAGATCTGGTTCCTGTGTCGCCAATACCATGCTAAAGAAGCCCTGGATATGGGACTGGTGAACACCGTTGTGCCTTATGCCGAATTGGAAAAAGAAACTGTGCGCTGGTGTCGTGAGATGCTGGAAAACAGCCCAATGGCGTTGCGTTGCCTGAAAGCGGCATTGAACGCAGATTGTGATGGTCAGGCTGGTTTACAGGAGTTGGCGGGCAATGCCACCATGCTGTTCTACATGACCGAAGAAGGGCAGGAAGGGCGCAATGCGTTCAACGAAAAACGCCATCCTGATTTCCGTAAATTCACGCGTAATCCGTAAGTTGTCATCCATCATGCGTAAAGCCACTTTATACCTATTCAGCCTGCCCATGGAGGCAGGTATTATTCTGCGTTATCAGCGCCTGAAAACCCGTGACGGTTTTCTGGTGCACTTACAGGAAAATGGACGAGATGGTTGGGGAGAAATTTCCCCATTGCCTGAATTCAGCCATGAAACGCCTGAGCAAGCTGAAATATCGGCGGTGGAATGGCTGCAACAATGGTGCCTGGGCACACAGCCAGAAGAGAGCGATCTGCCTTCCGTTGCGTTTGGCATAAGCTGTGCACTGGCTGAATTACAGGGGACGTTGCCTGAAACCGCCGATTATTGCAAGGCAGTGTTATGTACGGGCGATCCCGATGCGGTGATCCTGCGTTTGGGAAGTATGGCAGGGCAGAAAATTGCCAAAGTGAAAGTTGGGCTATATGAAGCCGTACGGGATGGCATGGTCGTCAATGTGATGCTTGAAGCGGTGCCTGATCTCCGATTGCGATTAGATGCTAACCGCAGTTGGACACGTACAAAAGCAGAGGGATTTGCTAAATATGTCAATCCAGATTATCGGCACCGAATTGCTTTTATCGAAGAACCCTGCAAAACCCGGGATGAATCTCTGGCGTTTGCTCGTGAAACGGGTATCGCCATTGCATGGGATGAAAGTGTCCGTGAAGCCGGTTTTATCGTAGAAGCCCAAGAGGGTGTCTCTGCCATTATCATCAAACCAACATTGACAGGCAGCATTGACCGTTGTCGTCAATTAATTACCGAAGCTCATCAGTTAGGGTTAGAAGCAGTGATTAGCTCCAGCATTGAAAGTAGCTTTGGTTTGACACAATTGGCTCGTCTTGCTCAATGGCTTACGCCTGATTCACTGCCAGGTCTGGATACTTTGGATCTTATCCAGTCACAACTTATCCGTTGTTGGCCTGATAGTCATATGCCATGTGTCATGCTGGATAAGCTGGCTATGGTGTGGAGTTATGAATGTCAGTAACAGAGTGGACTCAATGGCCGTGGCAGCATTGGGCTGCGGCCTTACCTGAAAAACAGGCCATCCAGTTAGATGATGAGCAATTAACCTGGCATCAATTAACGCAAAGCATCAATGCTATTGCTGTCCATTTCCACCAACAGGGCGTTGTGGAAGGTAGTAGCGTGATCTTGAGAGGCAAGAACAGTGCGGAACTTCTGTTGTGTTACCTGGCTGTCCTGCGATGTGGTGCCAGAGCGTTACTTCTTAATCCTCAATTACCTGATCGGTTGCTGGCGGAGTTATTGGCTCATCTCAATATGGATTATGGGGTGGATTTCACGGACTCACCTTCGCCTGTTATGCCCGTTAAGCTACTTGACTGGCAACAAAAGTTTCCGGCGAAACATGATCGGCGGGCAAAAAACAACCTATTGGTGGTGTGGGAAAGTCAACGTCCTGCCAGCATGATCCTGACTTCTGGCTCTTCTGGGTTACCCAAGGCTGCGGTACACTCCATTGGTGCTCATCTTGCCAGCGCACAAGGTATTCTTTCCTGCATGGATTTTCAGCCAGATGATAGTTGGTTACTGTCATTGCCCCTGTTTCATGTTTCAGGTCAGGGGATCCTTTGGCGTTGGTTACAAACAGGCGCAACATTAGTGCTGCGGGATTTACATCCGCTGGATCGTGCGCTGTCTGGTTGTACCCATGCATCACTTGTGCCTACTCAACTGTGGCGTTTGCTGGAACAACCCCATAACTATCCATTGACATTAAAAGACGTGTTATTGGGAGGCGCTATGATACCAACGTCGCTGACTCAACGAGCTGAAGAACTGGGTATTCGTTGTTGGTGTGGCTATGGGCTGACAGAAATGGCATCAACTGTTTGTGCAAAACGCGCCGATGGGTTGCCTGGGGTAGGCAATCCACTTCCGGGAAAATCCATTCGCTTAGTCGATGAAGAAATTCAGATCCGCGCTGATAGTATTGCGAATGGCTATTGGTTTAACGGGGAATTACAGCCATTGACAGATAATGAAGGATGGTTTTCGACACGGGACCGAGGCGTATTTGAACAGGGGGAATTACGGATCTTAGGGCGTCTCGACAACCAGTTTTTCAGTGGAGGAGAGGGTATCCAGCCAGAAGATATTGAGCGGATCATTAATCAACATCCTCAAATTGAACAGAGCTTTGTTATTCCCATTCCTGATATTGAATTCGGTCATCGGCCAGTCGCGGTCATTGAAACTCAATATCCTGTGCTAACAGAGACAATTATTGATTGGCTTGCGGATAAAACTGCGGCTTTTCAGCGGCCTGTTGCCTGCTATGTGTTACCTGCACAACTGAAAAACGGAGGAATAAAGGTTTCGCGCCAACACGTGAAGCAGTGGGCAACAGAGATAAATAGTAAGTATAATGAATAGTAACGTCATTTACATATCTTTATAAATATAAACATTTCCTTGCTTTTGTGATCTATGTCACCACGTTGGTTTAAGTACAATATCTTAGCCTATATGGGCAGTGACTAATTAAAGGACAAGATGATGAAAGGCTTTATTGCTATCGGCGCCGCGAGTTTGCTTTTTATAGCGGATTCAGCAAATGCTCTCTCTATAGATGCTCAGGTGGGAAAACACAGCACAAGCACCTCCGTGGGAATGGGTGATAAATATGCCGGCCTGTCTCTGACGGGTAACTGGACCCGCAGTGATCACAATGGCCAGCTGGGTAGTTTAGGTTTAGGCTTCGGGCTGCCATTGGGTCCATTCGCTGCAAACGTCGGCGCGAAAGGGCTTTATTTGTCCCCCAAAGATGGGAAAGATGGCGCAGCATTGGCTGTCGGTGCGGGCCTTAGTTGGGCTGTGACTTCTTCTTTATCCCTGTATGGTGAGGCTTACGGTTCGCCATCGGGCTTAACGTCAGGGATGGATTCTTACACTGAGGCGACAGCGGGAGCGCGTTATACGTTTTTCAGGCCTCTGAGTGTTGAGGTGGGCTACCGTGTCATTGACATACGGGGTAGTCATGGTAATCGTAATAACAAGGTTTCCGATGGTTTTTATGTTGGCACCGGTTTAAGTTTTTAATTAAACGAAAATGCTGCAAGGTTATCCGCATTAATATTGATGCGAATAACCTCAGACAGGATAACGTTACCCCACGTTTGGCAGTAGACCTGTGACAATGCCAAGTTGAATGGCAATAACGGCGAGTCCACACAGGAAAACAAAGACTAATGCAGGTTTACCACCTTTGACACGATAACCTGCCTGATTTTCTTCACGACTACGCCAAACCAACAGGGACGGCAATAATAGCGCGAGAATGGAGAGCGCAACCGCCGCAAATGTCAGTGCCATAACAAAATTAGGGTAATACAGAGCACATAATAGTGGCGGAACAAAAGTCATTAACCCTGTTTGTAAACGTCCTTTGACATTATTGCGGCGTTTAAACAGGTCAGCCAGGTAATCAAATAACCCCAGGGCAACACCGAGGAATGAGGTGGCGAGTGCAAGATCGGCAAACAGATGAACGGCAAACTCCACCTTAGGTACAGCGACAATTTCTCTGACGGCTTTCAATAACCCATTCAGGCCAGATTCTTGCGCAAGAATGCCAACAAATGTATTTGAAGAAATAGCCCCGAGCGTTACTAATTGCCACAGAATATAGGCTAACAGGGGAATGGCACTACCGATAACAAAGATTTTCCGTAGCTTGTTGGTCTCTCCTCCCATATAGGCAACGACACTTGGCACACTACCGTGAAATCCGAATGAAGTAAAAATGACCGGGATGGCAGAGAGTGCTAATCCTTGCTCAATGGGCATGGAGATCAGGTTGATTTTATCAACATGAGGCATCATTACGCCGAGTACGATCACCAGAAAAACAATTTTAGCAGTAAACAGCAGGCGGTTAATAAAATCGACAGATTGAGTGCCAATACAGACTACCCCACCACCAATAATAGTAAAAATGCTGATCCCGGCAGAGACAGAAACCGGTTTATCCAACCAAGAAGAGAGGGAGATCGCCAGTAACTCACCCGCACCACTAATATAAGCTGTTGTCAGGGCATACATAAGGAAAAGCATACTGAAGCCAGTCAACACCTGCCCACCTAACCCAAGGTAGCGTTTTGCGATAGTTCCTAATCCAGTATTAAACTCATTATGTTGATACACCTCCACGAGCAAGAGTGCTGTATAGCTCATTAACGCCCACAGGGCGACTAACATAGCAAATGTAGTTCCAAATCCCACACCCGCCGTTGCTAATGGCATTGCTAACATCCCTGCGCCAATCGTCGTTCCAGCAACGATAAAAATACTGCCAATAGTGCGATTTTTCACGCGATCCTCATTTCTGAATATGTTGAGAAATAATTATAAGATCCGCAGGTTAAATGATTGATTTATGGCTGTCAAATCTATAGCACACAAGGTGTAAATAAATAATTACACTTGTGGTGGCATTGGATAATTCGTTATCAAGCTATGTGATTCGGAAAAAATCACTAAGAAAGCAGAAGCATATTAAGTTAAAAAATAACCAGAAACTTCTTGGTTGAGTAACATAATTTATTGGTATGTTAAGTAACTTTATCGCTTTGCCAGGGGGAAATTTGGCTAACCAGGCCGATAAGGTGGCAAAAAGCCAAATGAGAAGGGAGCATATGCAGGAAATTTTGTTGAGAATATAAAGTAAAAACCCGCTATTTCACCGATTGATTACGGGAAATAGCGGGTTCTTGTATGGTGCCGGCTACCGGAGTCGAACTGGTGACCTACTGATTACAAGTCAGTTGCTCTACCAACTGAGCTAAGCCGGCGAAATTTGGCGGAAGGATAGAGATTCGAACTCTAGGATGGTTTCCCATCGGCGGTTTTCAAGACCGCTGCCTTCGACCGCTCGGCCATCCTTCCATGGCGCGAGATTATGCCTATATCGTTTTGATGTGTCTAGCCCTCAAAGGAAAAAAATTGTGTTTTTTTTACTGTTTGCTCAATCTTCGATCTGTAATAGCCTTTTCATTTGTGAAGCTGCTAATATTAAGCTTAGTACACTGGCTTATTTATCGACGGGTTGATGTCGCATTGACCAAAATATATTCATATTAAAGGCAACCATTCAAAGAATGTATAAACAACCACCTATCAAGCCATCTTCTATTCCTCGTTTTTACGCGTTATTTGTTACTTTGCTTTTTACGTCTCTATTTTTATTCGGGTATAACTATTTTGATATTTGGCTGATGGATAAAAAATATGCTATCAGTAGTGTAACCGCTAAGATGAGATTGCAGATTAAAGATTATCGTTACCATGCAAGTCATATTTTTGAGCAGTCTAATACTCTGCTAATCTCCTCTCAGGAGAATGTGCCATTGTTTAAATTGCGTCCCGATGTCTATTGGCTAGAAAATCGTTATCAATCTGTTGATGCCATTATTTTTGGGCAACATAACGACTCGAGTGTCCAGCTGGCTGAATATCTGTCTGGCTATTTGGATATTCTCTGGGGAGCTAATAATGAATACTTGTCCATGTACTACCTTAATGGGCAGGATAATAATTTGTTATTGATAACAACCTATCCGATTCTAAAACCAGAAATCAGGTTCAAAGAGAGCTATCTGACTCTGAATTCTGAAACCAAACGCACCGAGATGTTGGAGCAGTCTTCTGCTTTGGAGGAGAAAGAGAGCATTTCCTCCATTAATGTATTACGTGGTGAAAATATTTATTTCTACACCTATAAAGCTGCATTTAATGCAACAGGGCAATTAACCACCATTATTGCTTTTGATTTACCCATTAATAACCTTTTGCCGGTTGATATGTCACCAGCAAACTTCCGTTTGAATGCGATCAACTTACATGAACCTGAAGCTTCCGAGACAGCTGAGGTTTCATTAAACGGTTTTTGGCTAGAATTTTCTCAGCCTCTTGACATCATGCCGTATAAATTGATTTATCAAGTCCCACTGAAGGCACTGATTGTAGATTTGTTGTTCAGAAATGTCTGGCTGTTACTTTCAATATTGTTTTTCTTTTTGTTTTCTTTAAGCGGGTTATTTTATATCCGCCGGCGATATATTGCACCAAATGCTTCTATGGATCATGAACTGAAAATTAAAAATGCCCTAAATAGTGATATTATCTCCAATATTCCTGTTGGCGTCGTGGTTTATGATTTTGAATCAAATCAGATAATGATAATTAATAAAATTGCGGAGCAGTTAATACCCCACCTGAATTTGAATAAAGTTAGAGCGATGGCACAGCAACATCATGGTATAATTCAGACATCCATTGATGAAGCAGTTTATGAAGTAAAAATGTATAACAATAGCTTCTTACCAGAAACTTATCTGTTTTTACTGCAAGACAAAGATCAGGAAGTCATGGCAAATAAACGATTGCAATTTGCTCATCGTGAATATGATAAAAGCATTCAGATCAGGCGTTCTATGCTGTCAAATATTAATAATGAAATAAAATACCCTGTTAGCAGTATTAATGCTATTACCAAGCAATTGAAGCAGCTATCACAAGATGAAAATGGACAAAAGTTATTGGATAGGTTATTAGATAAATCAAAGTATATCACCGAATGGGTTGAAAATATTTCATTACTCAATGAGTTGGAGCTGGGAGATTGGCAGCCGGAAAATGAAACATTTTCCCTATCTTCACAATTGGAAGGTATTTTGAAAATCTCTTTACCGATATTAAATGCTAAAGGTTTGAGGGTTTATTATCATTTTAATATTTCTCGTGAGTCTTTATTCATAGGGGATAGGGTAGCATTAAGTAAAATTGTTACATTGTTATTTAATTATGCAATAACGATGACCAGCTATGGTAAAATATCATTGGTTGTCAATGGTTCAGGTAAATATGACAACCATATTCAGATTGAGTTGATAGATAGTGGCGTTGGTTTAAGTGAAAGAGATCTAACCAGCTTAACTTATCCTTTTTTGAACCAATCCGTGGAAGATAAGTACTCTACAAATTCTGGCATGACTTTTTATTTATGTAATCAGTTGAGCAAAAGAATGGGAGGAAGCTTTGATATTAAAAGTAAGTTGGGGTTGGGAACACATTATGTTATCAATCTGCCCCTATCGCAGCATGAAGATGAAAATAGCGAAACGCCTCCACTTTTGGAAGGGGTCACGATTTTAATTGATATCAATAACCCTGAGATCAGCAAAATCGTCCATACTTATCTCAATAATTATGGTGCTGCGTACTTTGATAAAAGAAAAGAAGGCACTACGGAAGAATACGATATTATCCTTACGGATAGACTGTACAAAGAAGAAAAGCGGTACAAATATGAAAAACCAACTATATTATTAGTGGGAAGTTTAGCAGGATTTAAGCAGTTGAAGCCGGGAATGGTTCAGTGCAATTACAATCTTGCTGATGATATTATCAATGCAATATCGTTTCTTTTCGAAGAAAATTTCAGTTTAGATGAAATCAGGGAAATTTCTGAAATTTCTAAATCAGCAGGTGATTTAGCTAAAAGTGTTGATTTATTTGAAAATGTTGATAGCAGTATTTGCAATATCCTCAAAATTTATCAAACGCAGTTGGCAGATAGTGACTACAGGAAATTGTTTATAGAGACAGTACCTATGGATATCACCAGACTGTATACTGATATGGAACGACATGATTTGATATCACTTTCGCGAACGGTACACCGCCTTAAGGGTGCGTTTGCTGTGTTGGATTTAAAATTTCTTAGGTCATCATGTGAGGCGTTGGAAAAACACATAGCAGACAATAATGAAGTAGAAATCAAAAGTAGCATCAGCCTCATTGATTCCTTTGTCACAAAGCTGTTGCAGCAAGGTAACCAATAATATGAATAACCTTAATGTCATTATTGCCGATGACCATCCCATCGTTTTGTTTGGCATCCGCAAGTCACTTGAACAAATTGAGTGGATTAATGTAGTCGGTGAATTTGAAAATTCAACGACGCTCATTAATAGCTTGCCACATATAGAAGCAAATGTTCTCATAACAGACTTGTCAATGCCTGGGGATAAATATGGTGATGGTATCACCCTGATAAAATATATTAAACGTCATTACCCAACATTGGCAATTATTGTTCTTACCATGAACAATAATCCGGCTATTTTAAGTGCTATACTTGAGCTTGATATTGAGGGAATCGTGTTAAAGCAAGGAGCACCAACAGATTTACCTAAAGCACTTTCTGCTTTGCAAACGGGGAAGCAGTTTACGCCTGAAAGTGTTTCTAAGTTACTTGAAAAGGTTAATGCTAATGGATATGGGGATAAGCGTTTATCTCCTAAAGAGAGCGAAGTCCTGCGTTTATTTGCTGACGGTTTTCTTGTTACTGATATTGCAAAAAAACTTAATCGTAGTATTAAGACAATTAGTAGCCAGAAGAAATCCGCCATGATAAAGCTGGGGGTAGATAACGATATCGCATTGCTTAACTATTTATCTTCCGTCACTATCGATAAAGATATTGGTAACTAACCAATGTGTTATCTTTTCTAATGGAAAATCGGTAGCAATAGTTACCGATTTTCCATCATTCATAGCTCAATATGTATGAGTTTAAATATCACTGTATTTAATTAATGTTTCTTTTAATATAGCCAGTGTTACAGGTTTTGACAGGCAGTCATTCATGCCCACATTAGCACAACGCTGTTTTTCTTCTGCCAGTGCATTGGCAGTGATGCCGATAATGGGTTTGGTATAACCTTTGTCCCTTAAGTATTGGGCAAGTTCATATCCATCCATATTTGGCATGTTAACATCCGTTAGAATAATATCTGGTGAGTTGTTTTTAAGATATTCAATGGCTTCAATGCCATCGTTAACCATTGATGCACTAAATCCTATTGAGTTTAATTGGTCGGCCAGTAAGTTCTGATTAATAGGATGGTCATCAACGACCAATACCTTAACTGTATTTAAACAAATATCAGTTTGGACGGTTTTATCTGTAACAGGGATTGTTGATACAGAAATACCTGGCAAGAAAGCCTGGTCTGCCAGGAGATTATCCAACATATTAGGCAGTTCATTCAGTTCATAAGTGTTATATAACCAATGATTTTCTCTAATTTGTTCTGGCGAACCAATATGTTTCTCTGATATTTCTATAAAGTAACATACAGAAATTTTTGGTTTATTAGCTCGATCGCTAATTAGTATTTCGGTGCCATCTACTTGGCTTTCGTCATAGAGGGAAACCTGGAAATGATTTTGTGTAAGAAAATTTTGCAAATATTTTTCTAGAAAATCATTGCGAATATTTAACAAAATCCGTTTTTGAGTCCGCTGGTTGGATAATTGTTTGGCATGGTATTTCACACCATATAAAGGGAGACGGATAGAAAAGATACTGCCAACATATTTTTGTGAGACGAATTCAATATCCCCATCCATCAAATTAATGAGTTTTTCGCAAATAGCCAGCCCCAATCCTGTACCTTGTGAATAACTTTCTTTATTGGCACTGATTTGGAAGAATGGCTCAAATAACTGGAATTGTAATTTATCCTCGATCCCAAGCCCGGTATCTTTAATGCTGATATATAGGTAGCCATGCCTTGAGCTGATTTCAATAACAACGTAGCCAGATGCCGTGAATTTGATCGCATTGTTCAGCAAATTGGAGATAATTTGTTGTAATCTTACCGGGTCATTATGGATGATATCAGGGATATCTGGTTCAATATAGCAGTACAAGCCTAAGCCTTTTTTGACAACCAAGGGAAGGTAGTTTGAAATCACATGTGACAGGATCTCTTTGCAACTGAAATCCTTGGGGGCAATTTTCAATTGCTTGGATTCTATCTTCGAGAAGTCGAGAATATCACTGATGATTTTCAACAATAATGATGATGAATTATTCATTGTTGCCAGCAATCGGGTAGATTCTGGTGGTAATGTATGAGATTGCATCAACTCCAGGTTACCAATAATGCCATATAGTGGTGTTCTTAATTCATGGCTGACTGTGGCAAGGAACATCGATTTTGCCTGGTTAGCTTGTTCTGCTGCTGAGGCCATTTCCTGCAAAGATTTTTCCATTTTTACACGGGTGCTGACATCTATCAGTACACAGATTGCGACTTCTTCATTACGATAACGTGAGTGTACAAAACTAATTTGCAAGTGATTATTGTTACTGGTGACGACATCAATATAGCTACTGGTTCTATCGCAAATGATATCAACAATGCGTTTTTGATCTTCATACGTCAACATTCGAGTGTAATTATGTGCTAACTCATTACTCAAGATGTTAACGCCATCACTGATCCTTAAAATACTTATCCCCACAGGGGCAGAGGCGACAATTTTATGGTTAAACTGCTCATGTTCTTCAAGGCGAATAGCATTTTCCTCAGCTGGAGAAAACATTTTACGTTCAAACAGCCAAATGAAAAAGATAATCGCAATTGCGGAAATAATATTCAGGATGATACCATTAATTGCACTGTCTTTCAGTTCATCGTAAATATGTTTTAGCGGCAATGAGTAAATAATGCGTAATGAAGAGGGCGATAGATTCCGCATTAATACTAAGCTGGTAAAATTTTCATCGTAACCAAAATACATCGGCTGTGAGTTGGAATTTATAACGAGGGGTTTATTATTTGTCTTTATCGAAAATTGCAATTCGGGCTGATTTGATTCATTTAGCATCATGACTGTAACAGGCCGCTCCCTTTTTTGCAAAAAAGTTTCTAATCTGATAGATTTTTCGATACCTATGATCCCTGTCATGTGGCCATTAATATAAATAGGCGTAAAAACATAAAGATTACCGCCATCCCCTTTGGGATTAGGTTGGATCCAAAAGAGAGTTCTTTCGTTGTTTTGTTCTCTCATGTTGATCAACCTGCGGGTATTCTCGGCGATCATTTTTTTTAGTGCATCAGGCTCTGTGATATTGTTATGAGGAAAAAAGTTCACCATGCATTTGCTTTTTACTCCAATGAAAAAAGTCTGATTTACACTGCGTATAGCGGCAACATTATCTCGCCAAAATGCAATCAACTGATCTAATGAATATAAATTATTATGTGTGGTTTTACGTAATAGTTCACAATCGGAATTCTCATTCAAAGGAATGTACGAGAGAATATCGTTATTATGCGATACGATTGTTTGATTTTTATCATTATTCTGTGATAAGCGATTTTCCGCCATAAATTGAATATCTCGCAAAATATTGGCGATATGTCGTATGTGGGAAAAGGCTATATCATAGTTGGCATTATATTCTTGACGAATATCTGATTTGAGTGCATTAAAAAGATTTGTCAAATAAAAGCTGGTTAATAAGGCTCCGAGCGCCCATAGCATAAATCCAAGCACCCGAAAAAGATAACGTGATATCTTTAATGACGTCCGAAAAGAAGATAGATATCTCAAGAGATCGCCTGATGAAATATATGATTAATAATAACTGTTCACAGCATATACTAGTGTAGCAGGGAATACAAAGCAGCATTTGAATCTTGCTGATTCTTCGTCAAAAAATTGAACAAAAAAAAGCAGGCACTTAAATGCCTGCTTCTCTTTTAACTCAGAGCCTAACTCTCGGTCTTTTTATTCGCTATTCCCTTCATCAGAAGGCTCCGCGACATTGTCATTTTCATCATCGTCATCTGGTTCAGCTACGCGTTGCAAGCCAACGACTTGTTCGTTTTCGGCTGTGCGGATCAGAGTGACCCCTTGCGTATTGCGGCCAACAACACTGACCTCAGAAACACGGGTTCGTACTAATGTTCCTCCATTAGTAATCATCATGATCTGATCAGTCGGTTCTACCTGAATTGCGCCGATCACATTGCCATTACGTTCGCTGACTTTGATGGAAATGACCCCTTGGGTCGCCCTCGATTTCGTCGGGTATTCGCTTTCGGCAGTACGCTTGCCATAACCATTTTCAGTGACGGTCAGGATTTCTCCTTGCCCACGAGGAATGATCAGGGAAACAACTTTATCACCTTTACTGAGTTTGATACCACGAACCCCAGTTGCGGTGCGCCCCATTGCACGTACACCTTTTACGCGAACCGTACCGTCTTCCAGCGTTTCTTCCTCTTCTTCAAGGAAACGGACAACTTTGCCCTGTGCAGAGAACAGCATAACCTCATTGCTGCCGTCTGTCAGGTCAACGCCGATTAGCTCATCCCCTTCATTCAGATTTACGGCAATGATGCCGGCACTGCGTGGACGGCTGAATTCGCTGAGTCTGGTTTTTTTAACAATACCACTGGCTGTTGCCATGAAGATATTCAGCCCATCTTCATATTCACGAACGGGTAAAATAGCGGTAATACGCTCATTCTGATCCAATGGCAGCAGGTTGACAATTGGACGACCGCGTGCTCCACGGCTCGCTTCCGGCAATTGATAGACTTTCATCCAATACAGCTTGCCCTTATTTGAGAAGCAAAGGATGGTATCGTGGGTATTGGCTACCAGCAAACGCTCAATGAAATCTTCTTCTTTGGTACGTGCGGCTGATTTGCCTTTGCCACCGCGACGCTGGGCTTCGTAATCGGACAGTGGCTGATATTTGACATATCCTTGATGAGACAGTGTCACGACAACATCTTCCTGAGTAATCAGGTCTTCGATGTTAATATCGGCTGAATTCTCAGTCAGCTCAGTCCGGCGGGCATCGTTATATTGCCCTTTGATAACCAGCAATTCTTCACGAATGACTTCCATCAAGCGTTCTGGGTTTTCCAAAATAAACAGCAGTTCTGCGATAGCTTTCAGTAGATCACGATACTCATCAAGCAGTTTTTCATGCTCAAGACCTGTCAGTTTTTGCAGACGCAGATCCAAAATGGCCTGTGCTTGCTGTTCGGTCAGGTAATATTTACCGCCACGGATACCGTATTCGGGTTCCAGCCATTCAGGGCGGGCAACATCGTCACCTGCTTGTTCCAGCATAGAGGCAACATTACCCAATTCCCACGCCTGGGAAATCAGGCTGGCTTTCGCTTCAGCAGGCGTGGAGGCTCTGCGGATCAATTCGATAACAGGATCGATATTCACCAGGGCAACAGCCAATGCCTCAAGGATATGGGCGCGTTCGCGAGCTTTGCGCAGTTCAAAAATCGTCCGGCGTGTCACGACTTCACGGCGGTGGCAAACAAAAGCAGAAAGAATATCTTTCAGGTTAAGTAACTTAGGCTGTCCCTGATGCAGGGCAACCATATTGATACCAAATGAAACCTGTAATTGAGTCAGTGAATACAGGTTATTCAGGACAACTTCACCAACAGCATCCCGTTTTACTTCGATAACGATGCGCATTCCATCTTTATCGGATTCATCACGCAGTGCACTGATCCCCTCAATGCGCTTATCTTTGACCAGTTCGGCTATCTTTTCGATCAGGCGGGCTTTGTTGACCTGATAAGGGATTTCATTGACGATAATGGTTTCGCGGCCATTTTTCTCATTAGTTTCAATTTCTGCACGGGCGCGGATATAAATTTTACCACGGCCTGTACGGTAGGCTTCTTGAATGCCACGGCGTCCGTTGATAATAGCAGCCGTCGGAAAGTCAGGACCCGGGATATACTCCATCAAGCCTTCGATGCTGATGTTTTCATCATCAATGTAGGCCAGGCAGCCATCGATCACCTCAGATAAGTTATGAGGTGGAATGTTGGTTGCCATACCGACAGCAATCCCTGATGAACCGTTCACCAGTAAATTGGGGATACGAGTTGGCATTACCTCGGGAATTTGTTCTGTGCCATCATAGTTGGGCACAAAGTCGACAGTTTCTTTTTCCAGGTCTGCCAGCAATTCATGGGCAATTTTTGCCATGCGCACTTCGGTATAACGCATCGCTGCCGCAGAATCGCCATCTACTGATCCAAAGTTCCCCTGACCGTCAACCAGCATATAGCGCATGGAGAATGGTTGTGCCAGACGAACAATCGTGTCATAAACAGCGCTGTCACCATGTGGGTGGTATTTACCGATAACATCCCCAACTACGCGGGCAGATTTTTTATAAGGTTTATTCCAATCATTTCCCAATACATTCATAGCGAAAAGTACGCGGCGGTGTACTGGCTTCAGTCCGTCACGAACATCTGGCAGTGCGCGTCCAACAATAACGGACATCGCATAATCCAGATACGAGCTTTTCAGCTCTTCTTCGATATTGACCGGTGTGATTTCTCTGGCAATGTCGCTCATGGAGCCACTGTCCCTCATACTCCGAATTCAAAGGCTTAGAATTATACCACAAAATGACAGTTTTATAAAAATCTGACACGGGTATTTCAAGATTAAGGCATGTATAATAGTTTCCTATCACACATCCCCATAATACTGTTACATTTTCTGTGAACCAGTTTGCTGTGAACCAGTTTGCTGTGAAGCAGTTTCTAGGAGCGATATTGCTGATGAACGTCAAAACTCCCGATTCACACATTCAATCCCATGCCAATGTGGATCAGCAGGAAATCGAAAAATTTGAAGCCGTTGCTTCTCGTTGGTGGGATCTTGAAGGTGAATTCAAGCCATTGCACCGTATCAATCCACTGCGTCTGAACTACATTTTGCAGCATGCTGATGGCCTGTTTGGCAAAAAAGTGCTGGATGTTGGATGTGGCGGCGGTATCTTGTCGGAAAGCATGGCGCGTGAAGGTGCGGAAGTGACAGGGTTGGATATGGGTTTTGAACCCCTACAAGTTGCCCGTTTACATGCATTGGAATCCGGCGTTTCCGTTTCTTATGTTCAGGAAACGGTAGAAAGTCACGCAGAACAACACCAACATGCTTATGATGTTGTGACTTGCCTGGAAATGCTTGAACATGTACCCGATCCAGAGTCTGTAGTGCATGCCTGTGCTAAATTAGTCAAACCTGGTGGTCATGTTTTCTTTTCAACGATTAACCGCAATCGAAAAGCCTGGTTGATGGCCGTTGTTGGCGCTGAATATATATTGAACATGGTGCCAAAAGGAACACATGATGCGAAAAAGTTTATTCGCCCTTCTGAACTGATCAGTTGGATAGATAAGACTGTTCTGAAAGAGCAACATATTATTGGATTACATTACAATCCGTTAACAGACAAATTTCGACTTGGATATAATGTAGACGTGAATTATATGCTGCACACTCGATCTGTCTGACAAAGACTGTTAAGGGATTAATAAAACAGCAACTAAATATTATTTTTAAGATTTTATTTTCCCTGTTTCGCCGATAGCCTTATGAAAGTAACATCAAGTAACTACGCAGGTTATCGGCTTTTTGCCAAAATTAATCCTCAAGTTATCCACAAAACTTCTCGATCTTGTACACTTGATAAAACTCGAAAATAACATTATCTTGTTATTACCGTTTTAATTACCCCCTATATATTGTGTTTCTTGTCATCTTGTAGTAGCAACTTGTGATGTAGTCAGTATGTAGTAGTAAGTCGCAATAAGCAGTCGCAAAACAATAGTGAATTGCAGTTAAGCCCCAACTGGCGATCAGCCATCTTGGGGGCATCGTGCTGTCAAGAGGTCAAGGAACAATATAGGCGGGATACGAAAAGAGAGAAGGTGTATTTCCCCATGAACCAGAGTCTGCTAGTTACCAAACGTGATGGACATAAAGAACAAATTGATCTTGATAAAATTCACCGGGTTGTTGCCTGGGCTGCTGAAGGTCTGAAAAATGTCTCAGTGTCACAAGTAGAACTGCGTTCCCAGATTCAATTTTACGATGGCATCAAGACATCGGATATCCATGAAACCATGATTAAAGCTGCGGCTGACCTGATCTCCGGTGATGCTCCTGATTATCAGTATCTGGCGGCACGCTTGGCTATTTTCCACCTGCGTAAAAAAGCTTATGGTCAGTTTGAGCCACCTGCGCTGTATGACCATATCGTAAAAATGGTTAACCTGGGTAAATACGACAAACATTTGCTGGAAGACTATTCCAAAGAAGAATTTGAGCAAATGGATAGTTTTATTGATCATTTGCGTGATATGAATTTCTCTTATGCAGCGGTCAAGCAGCTGGAAGGGAAGTATTTAGTACAAAATCGTGTAACTGGTGAGATTTACGAAAGTGCCCAGTTCCTCTACATGCTGGTTGCTGCATGCCTGTTTTCCTCTTATCCAAAAGAAACGCGGTTGGACTATATCCGTCGTTTCTATGATGCGGTGTCTACCTTTAAAATTTCGCTGCCAACGCCAATCATGGCGGGAGTTCGCACTCCCACTCGCCAATTTAGCTCTTGTGTCCTGATTGAGTGTGGTGACAGCCTGGATTCTATCAATGCGACATCCAGCGCGATTGTTAAATATGTTTCCCAGCGTGCCGGCATAGGCATAAATGCGGGGCGCATCCGTGCATTGGGTAGCCCAATCCGTGATGGTGAAGCGTTCCACACAGGTTGCATCCCATTCTACAAACATTTCCAGACGGCGGTGAAATCGTGTTCTCAGGGTGGTGTGCGTGGCGGTGCAGCAACCCTGTTCTATCCGCTTTGGCATCTGGAAGTTGAAAGCTTGCTGGTACTGAAGAACAACCGTGGTGTTGAGGGTAACCGTGTTCGTCACATGGACTACGGTGTACAAGTTAACAAACTGATGTATGAGCGCCTGATTAAAGGCGGAGACATTTCTCTGTTCAGCCCGTCTGATGTTCCGGGATTGTACGATGCATTCTTTGAAGATCAGGAAGAATTTGAGCGCCTGTACACGCAGTATGAAAATGACAGCAGTATCCGTAAAGAGAGCATTAAAGCAGTTGAATTGTTCTCTTTGATGATGCAGGAGCGCGCCTCAACAGGCCGTATTTACATCCAAAACGTAGACCACTGCAATACTCACAGCCCGTTTAATCCGGCTATTGCACCTGTGCGTCAATCGAACCTGTGCCTGGAAATTGCACTGCCAACTAAACCGCTGGACAATATTAACGATGAAAATGGTGAAATTGCGCTGTGCACGTTGTCTGCTTTCAACTTGGGAGCCATCGAAAATCTGAGTGAATTGGAAGCGTTATCGGAGTTGGCCGTTCGTGCGCTGGATTCCTTGCTGGATTATCAGGATTATCCGATTGTCGCTGCAAAACAAGGCTCAATGGGGCGTCGAACGCTGGGGATTGGCGTAATTAACTTCGCTTATTATCTGGCGAAACACGGTGTACGTTATTCTGATAGCAGCGCTAACAACCTGACTCACAAAACATTTGAAGCGATGCAGTATTATCTGTTAAAAGCGTCAAACGAATTGGCGAAAGAGAAAGGTACTTGTCCGTGGTTTGGTGAAACCACTTATGCACAAGGTATTTTGCCGATTGATACTTATAAAAAGACACTGGATACCCTGACCAGCGAACCTTTGCACATGGATTGGGAAGCTCTGCGCCGTGACATTCAACAATATGGCTTGCGTAACTCAACTTTGTCTGCATTGATGCCATCAGAGACTTCTTCGCAGATTTCTAATGCGACCAATGGCATTGAACCACCGCGTGGTTATATCAGTGTAAAAGCATCCAAAGACGGTATCTTGCGTCAGGTTGTACCAGATTACGAGCTTCTGAAAGGTGCTTACGAGCTGCTGTGGCAAATGCCGAGCAACGATGGTTACCTACAGTTAGTAGGGATCATGCAGAAATTTATCGATCAGTCGATTTCTGCCAATACGAACTATGATCCGGCGCGTTTCCCTAATGGCAAGGTTCCGATGAACCAATTGCTGAAAGATTTGCTGCTCGCTTACAAATATGGTGTGAAAACATTGTATTACCACAACACCCGTGATGGGGCAGAAGACGTTCAAGGTGATCTGGAAGAAGTCGTTGAGTCAGCAGATTCCGATTGTGAAGGCGGCGCGTGTAAGATTTAATTTGAGGAAACTATGTCCTATACCACTTTTTCACAAGTAAAAAATGATCAGCTACAAGAACCGATGTTTTTCGGTCAGTCTGTTAATGTGGCGCGTTTTGATCAGCAAAAATATCCTATTTTTGAGAAGTTGATTGAAAAACAACTCTCCTTCTTCTGGCGTCCAGAAGAAGTGGATGTTGCCCGTGATCGCATTGACTATAACGCATTGCCGGATCATGAAAAACATATTTTCATTAGCAACCTAAAATATCAGACGTTATTGGATTCCATTCAGGGCCGTAGCCCGAATGTGGCTTTTCTGCCATTGATTTCCATTCCTGAATTGGAAACCTGGGTTGAAACGTGGTCGTTTTCAGAAACGATCCACTCGCGTTCTTACACACATATTATCCGTAATATCGTGAACGATCCTTCCATCGTATTTGATGATATTGTGGAGAACGAAGAGATTTTAAAACGCGCCAAAGACATTTCCGCGTATTACGATGATCTGATCGAGATGACTCACTATTATCATCTGTTCGGTGAAGGAACGCATGATGTTGCGGGCAAAACTATTACCATTAATCTACGTGAATTGAAAAAGCAACTTTACTTATGCTTGATGAGTGTTAATGCTCTGGAGGCCATCCGCTTCTATGTCAGTTTTGCGTGCTCATTTGCTTTTGCTGAACGTGAATTAATGGAAGGTAACGCCAAAATTATCAAACTGATTGCTCGTGATGAAGCATTGCATTTAACGGGAACACAGCACATGTTGAACCTGTTACGCTCCGGTCAGGATGATCCTGAAATGGCGGAAATTGCCAAAGAGTGTGAACAACAGTGCTACGATCTGTTTGTGCTGGCAGCAGAGCAGGAAAAAGAGTGGGCTGATTATTTGTTTAAAGATGGATCTATGATCGGCCTGAACAAAGATATTCTGTGCCAGTATGTTGAATATATCACCAATATTCGTATGCAGGCAGTGGGCTTGAAATTACCGTTTGAAACCCGCTCTAATCCGATCCCCTGGATCAATTCATGGCTGGTTTCTGATAATGTCCAAGTGGCTCCACAGGAAGTCGAAGTCAGCTCTTACCTGGTTGGTCAGATTGATTCGGAAGTCAATACTGAGGATCTCAGCGGTTTCGAACTCTGATATGGCTGATTACAAAGTCACCCTGCCGTCACGGCAGGGGTTATATATCCATTACTCTTCAGGTTTGCACGACAATTTGTTGGAAGCACTGGAACATGGCAAAGTTCAGCTTGAATACCAATGTCGGCAAGGGTATTGCGGTTCTTGTCGTGTTCGCCTGGTGAAGGGCAAGGTTGGATATCCTTGTAAGCCACTGGCATTTGTTAATGAAGGGGAAATTTTACCCTGTAGCTGTTATCCACTGACAGATATTGAAATTGAGCCATAATTTCCTTTAATATTCCTGATCGTGGGCATATCGATTATCACGACGGTATGTCCATATCCTCACCATTTTTCCATCTGCCTCTTCACGATGTTCCAAAAATAACTAAACAAATACCTTTATTGCTATGTTTGTTCCTTTTATGCTGTTGGCAACAACGGATTGGAGGTGATTTAATACTTACAGTGTTACATAGCAAAACCAAATAAAGGGGCACAATAATGTATAAAATTGATTATAATTCATATCGTTCAACCAAAAGTTTTAACAGACGTTCCCGCTTCTTAGTTATGCACTACACTGCTTTGAACTTTGAGAAATCTATTCAGGCGCTGACCGGGGAACTTGTCAGTGCTCACTACCTGGTTCCAAACCCAGATGATCCAACTTACCAAGCGGCTGGATTTGATAAAATTCACATATTCAATTTGGTTGATGAACTTGAAAGGGCCTGGCATGCAGGAATAAGTTATTGGGATGGGCGAGAAGGGTTGAATGATACATCCATAGGTATTGAGATTGTGAATGAGGCCAGTGATGATGGTGGCGTTTTCACTTTCCCTCCTTATCACCCTGAGCAAATTGCAGCAATCAAAGAGTTAGCCATCAATATATTACAACGTTACCCGGATATTAAACCGACTCATGTTGTAGGGCATTCAGATATTGCATGGCAAAGAAAAACCGATCCAGGCCCCTCTTTTCCGTGGAAAGAACTCTATGATGCGGGAGTTGGAGCATGGTATGACGAAGAAACTAAGCAAAAATATATTGAACAATTCGGGCATTGCCTGCCTGATGTCACCAAGATTTTAGAAAAGTTTAAGCGTTATGGTTATGACATCACAGGGGCAGAAAAAAAAGAAAATTTTCAATCTTTATTGAAAGCATTTCAAATGCACTTCCGTTCGTCACATTATGATGGTGTACCAGATATAGAAACCATCGCCATTTTATATGCCTTGGTTGAAAAATACTGTGATAATAAATTCTGATTTCTGATGAAATATACTCAATAAACTTCAGGTTGCAATCCGCAAGGCGACGCGAGGCCTTATATTTCCCTGCGGCGCGGGGAAATATAACACGCATCTTGAAGTTGAACATTGCAAGCCAGTCAGCATAGAAATTCCATGAACTCTATACCTTCATTTTGATTTTACAGGTTGCTGCTTTGTTGGCTGTTCTCTCACCTGATAACATCCTCAGTGACTTAGCTATTATCAAAGTTACTGGGGGATGTTGCCTTGCCGCAGTATTACACCTTGAAATTTATGAGTCTTATAAGACTAATCTTTCGGAACAGAAGTTCTTCAATGAATAGCGTGTCAATAATGAAATAGACAAGAAAGCACTTGCCTTAAGGCTGTAACGACGACAAATAAGTCAGTTTTTGACTGGCTTATTTTTATATTGTAGCAGCTCTTACATAAAACGAGTTGCTGATAACCGGATAACAACGCAGTGTACATTTGAGAGGAAAGATTTTACAGATTTCATGATGATTTCCTTTGACGGTTATAAATTGTGATTTACTTCACGAAAATCTAAATTCTGAGAAAGATTTTATGCTCAAAAGCAAAAGAGTCAAGATATTCATTAAAGTAATTTTTAAAAATTAAAAAATTTTTGTATAAAATAATAATTTATTGATATTTAACTAATTTTTTTATTTGTTTTTTGGTGGAGATTTTATCACCGAGTATAATTGTAGCATTGCTGGTTGTTTTTTCATCTAAACTTGATTTCTGGGTTGTTTTTTAGACCAAAATAATCTTGGTGCTCAATCTGGTAGCGGGGAAAATGAATGAAGATCAGTGAAAATGGTATTAATAAACTTAAAAGCTATGAAGGCTTGAAATTGAAAGCATACCCAGATCCTGCCACTGGAGCAGCACCGTGGACAATTGGATATGGTCATACAAAAGGAGTAGAGCCTGGACAAGTGATAACTACGCAACAGGCTGAGGGATATTTACATCAAGATCTTATCCCTGTTTATGCCGCCATTCAGCAGTTAGTTAAGGTATCTCTAACACAAGGGCAATTTGATGCTTTATGCTCATTTATTTTCAATTTAGGGATCGGTAATTTTGCTCATTCAACATTATTGAAAAAATTGAATACCGGTGATTACCAAGGTGCAGCAAAAGAGTTTGTGAAATGGGATCGTGCCGATGGGAGAGCGTTAGCAGCTTTGCGTATGCGAAGGGAATCTGAGCAAAAAACATTCTTATCATAACATGATCAAATAAGTATCATGGTGGTTTTTTAGGCTATCAGAAATAAAAAATAGAAGTCTAATCAGATTATTGCTAATAGCCTAATAAATGAATGACCAATATGGTAAGGACGTAATCCTGTGAATAAACAATTAATCGTAAAATAAATAACTAAATCTCTGATGTACCATGTTGTAATACAACACGATAACCATCGCTATCTTCGAAAGTTTTTCCGCTTTTATCCCAATAAGGATTATAAGAATGAATGAGAATAAACCCGGCATTTTGCATTGATTTTACATGCTCTTGCCATTCAAGTTCATCTTCTATATAAAATACTAATAAATTATCTTTAGTTGGGGCTTTACCAACATGTGTATTGTGGTGATGAGTAAATTCAAGATGCCAGGAATGGTTGGGATGCCCTAGCATAATACCATCAAAACCATCGTGATCTTTGAATTCTCCTAGTATGATAAAATCTAAGCCGTGACAATACATTTCTGCAATTTTAGTAAGATTATCTGTTGGTCGGGCAATCCTAAGAATTGTTGATTTTTTCATATTTTTCTATGTGTAGAGTTGTTTTGGGTGAATAGATCATATCTGAAAAGCATTTTTATTTTTTTAGAAAAAGTGCTGGTCATTTACCAGCACTTTTTGTGCTCATATAATATACTCGATAAACGTCAAGTTGCAACCCGCAAGACGCCGTGAGGCCTTATATTTCCCTGCTGAGCGGGGAAATATAACACGCATCTTGAAGTTGGGTTGGTATATTTATAAATAAAATGTCAGTGTAATTAAAAATATTATTTAATATCAACATCAATAACTTGATAGAAAGCATTGGGGGTATCAGCAATTGTCCACACGCCGAGAATAACATGATAGCCTGAGCGATCGGGAATATCACAGTCCAGTGAGACAGTTTGGCCTGGCCTTTTTCCATTATCAAGGTACTCACAGAAGGGTTTTAGATCAAATTGTGCACGTGTTAAAGGTTTATTTGGATCCCAGCCAGGTTTGGCAATATAGAATTGCCATGAAGTGGTGCTATGCCGGGCTGTTATTGTCCATTTAAATTGGTTGATTCCTTTATTGATAGTGACATGATGCCAGCGGTCTGTACTTTGTTCATTGAGTTGTTTGAATTGAGCAACACCACCACTGGCGATTTGTCCATCTGGTGGTCCCCCTTGTGGGAAGCCTTTGGGACCTTCAACCGATTGTGGTTCATACATGACAGGTCCGCAGTTTTTATTGATACCTTTTTGGCATAAAAGTGCCCTGCTTGGCGGTGTATCGACATATCCATGATTTGAATCTGGTTCAGCAATACTAGAGAATGGGATAGCACCAAAGGCCGTTAATCCTACTAAAAGTAGAGACTTTTTAATATTCATGATGAAGTTCCTATTTTTTCCTTACTTAACTGTAAAATAAGTGAATTTATTTTCTTATTATTATATTAGTCATTAATGAAATTTAAATTTCTTATAATGGAAATGTACAGAAATATTTATAACAAAATTATATAATTATAAATACTTAATTTATGATAGAGGTATGCCAGAAAGATATAATTGTCGTTTACTCTGACGCGATTACGGACAGTAAGAAACATTCATTTTATAAAATTTTCCACGACAAAAATCCCTCCCTGAATCCAAGGAGGGGAAGAGCGAAATAAGAAGCAAATGAGGGTGTACTAAATTAAGTAGGATTTTGAGTACACATAGATAAGGTAGCCCCAAATGGAAGAATATGCAATAAACCAAACTTAAACAAAGAGTGAGGGTAGATATATGGTCAAAGTGGGTGAAGATAATTATTGGACACAATCGATGCTTGTTCAGCAGCTACAAAGGATAGGCATAAAACAAGGTGATGTTGTGATGGCTCATGTTGCTATGCGATCTGTAGGCAATTGTTTGAATGGTGCAGATGCTCTTATCCACGCTATTTTAACGGTTTTGGGAATTGAAGGCGTATTATTGTGTTATACGAACTGGGAACAAAATTATGAAGATAGTTTGGATGTAAACGGTTATGTCCCATCAGAATTAAAATCTGAAATCATGCCATATGATCGATCATTTTCCCGAGCAAGCAAAGATCATGGTGTATTCGCTGAGTGTGTCAGGACAACTAAAGGAGCTATTAGAAGCCAAAACCCTGGTGCTTCTGTCGTCGCTATTGGAAATAATGCTGAACATTTGGCAAATATTCCCAATAAGCGTATTAGAAAAATGGAGGTCCCACTATTGAAAAATAACCAAGTATAATGGGTGATATTAAAGGAATTTGATACTGTAGATCTTGTTTGTGAAAGGTTTCATCAAGGTTATTTTAAAGATATTGTTGAACATTTTTGTCATGAGCATTCAGAGGTTATTATTGAAGGCACCATCGGATCTGCTAATACATTGCTAATACATTGCTTGTACCTGCTAAAGAGATATTGGATTATGCAGTACATTGGATGGAGAAATAAAGGAGGGAATAAATAAACAATTATTTTAATAAATTTTAAATTTCCGGCGGCCCCATTTTACCCTCATTTTACCAAGAACAAATTTCACCCATAAAAAAACCAACCACAAGTGGTTGGTTTTTCTAGGGAAATTTGGTCGGCATGATAGGATTTGAACCTACGACCCCCGACACCCCATGACGGTGCGCTACCAAGCTGCGCTACATGCCGATGACTTCTCCTATATTACCGTTTTTTATTTGTAAAGCAAGCCCCTAATTTAGTGACCGTTTGATTTTTAAACGATTAATTTGCTAAAAATCGTTTCACTTCCGTTAATATCTGTAATAATTGGGCAAGGTTTGGTTTGGCATCCTGAATTTCATTACCCTCTAAATCATACTGATGATACTGTCCATCCTTGGAAAGATAGACAGTATTTTGGGCCATCGTAACAATTAATGAACCATTATCACCCGTAATAAGCCATGGGTTTTCCCTTTGGGCATGAAAGAGATCCTCACCCTGGGAATAATCATCAGGAGAATTAGTCACGTGCAATAAACGGCGCATCAAGGTTGTCATGATATCTTGATGGCTGGTCAACTTATCGATAGTTTGTGCTGGGGTGCCAGGCCACTGAATTATCAGAGGAACATGGAGCTGTTCACGATTGAATTTGTCACCCGTAAACCATTTTGCTCTGTTATCTGCTGTTTCTTTACTCTGTTTAGCTGTAATCACAATGATTGTTTTATCTAAGGCACCTTTAGTCTTCAGGGCTTCTAAAACATGGCTGATTTCAGTATCCAGCGCTTTCTTATCAAATTTACCGGAGGAAGGTACAAAACCATTAATATCCAGAAGTGAGAACCATGGCGTGGAACCATTTCGTAGATCTAACCATTGGCTCCATTGCGTCACGGTTAAGTTATCGTTTTGTCTTTTAGCTTCTGGCAATGAATAGTCGGTCAGTATGGCCTGGCGATAAAGTGGTGTCTGGAATCCATCTGAAGAAAAGAGGCCAAATTGATACCCTTGATGTGTCAGGGCATCAATAAGTGCTGAGGATTTTCTGGCGTTAAGAATACCGTCCAGATAGCCTGATGATATGCCATAGAATAAACCAAACAATGCAGTGTCATCTTGAATGCCTGTACTGAAATGTTGAGTGAACTGGATATTGTTCTTCGCGAAATGTTCCAGAGTTGGCATATCATGGGTGATGTCTTGTTGATCCAGCCCGTCCACGACTAGCAGAAGTAAGTTATAACCGCGTCCAGTATCCTGATAAGATAAATTATTCAGCGGATAATTGACACCTAAGGCTGTGGGATTGCCTTGTTGGTTAATGCGGCGTTGAAATTCTTGCTGATCTAATAGGCCGTGTTTTTCAAGGAACTTGCGGGCGGTCATTGGATAAGAAATGGGTAAGTTTGAGCGCTGCATGGTAATCGGACGGTAGAAATTGGCATCTGCCCAGATATACATGAGATGTGAAGCGACAAAAGCAGTAATGAATACTGCTGCCAGTGGCTTACCAAATCGTTGACGGCTCAGGCTACGTAACTTTTGCCAACTCCATGTGCCAAAAAGCATCTGTATTAGAAAAATCAAAGGAATACAGATGAACATCAGTTGCCATTCTCTTGCTAATTCACCTTGTTCTGGGTTGGTGACTAAATCCCAAACCAATGGCGTTAAATGCAGGTGAAAGCGAACATAGATGGAGGAATCGAATATCAGTAGTGTTAAACCTGCCGTTGCCAACGTGGCTGAAAGAAACCTCATTAGCCGCTGAGACATAACAATGAATGTTAGCGGAAATAAAATGAGTAAATAGATGGCAAAGACAATGAAACTGAAATGACCAAGCCAACTGACCAGCGCGTAGATGCGACCAAACAGTGAACCCGGCCAGTCAGATGCAAATAGATAGCGACTGCCCAGCACAAGACTGAACATTATGTTGAACAGTGCGAACCAGTGTCCCCAACTGATCATTTGAGAAACTTTTTCGCGGTAATGCTGACAGCGAGTCACCATATTTTCTTTACGTCAACGTGTTAATAAAGATTAATGCGCTTTATCTTCGTTGATTGAAGATTGCAACGCGTGTGCAAACGAGTCTGCGATCTGTCTGCGTTGTGCAGGAGCAATACTCGTATTAATCAAATTTGTTACCATATTACCCAAAACCATCAAGGTCAGGTCAGTTGGAGTATGATCTTTCTCGAAAACATTTACTAATTCAGTTAATAAATGTTCAACTTTTTCATCGCTATAGCGAGATGACTGTGGCATAAATCAAATATCCTGGATGTACAAAGCCCCATATCTTACCGTATAGAGGGGGGATTTTCTGCTTTTTTTATGACAAATTAACTCTCTGCTGCCGGAGTGGTTGCAATATTGAATATACTGCCTCATTTTACTCTTTGATATGTAGGCTGTTGACCATTAAATGGTGAGTATTTTTGTCCATTGGGTTTTTGGTTGCAGCAGAAAGATAACGATGTTTGAATACGCCGCTAACCGCACGGCCCTAGATGGGCCAAAGTTGCAAAAGGAGTATAAATAATGAGTCTGGAAATTACCCAGATTGCGCTACACCGGTTGATTAAACGTGATGAACAGACGCTGGAAGTAATTTTGCGTGATGCTTTGCTGGATACCAACCAAGTGGTTGAAGAGATGATGGCAGAGCTGCATCGTGTATATAGCGCGAAAAGTAAAGCTTATGGTTTGTTCAGTGAAGAAAGTGAGCTGGCGGGATCACTTCGTCATCTACGTAAAGGAGATGACGATTTTCTCGGATTTAGCCGGGCTGCAACTGTTCGCTTGAAAGATGAGTTGTCAAAGTACCCGTTCGCAGAAGGGGGAACGGTGCTGTTTTGTCAATATCGTTATCTTGCTGTGGAATATTTACTGATTGCAGTTCTTAATAGTTGTAACAGCACGTCCGTCAACGATGAACTCGATGTCAATACGACGCAATATCTTGATATTCCCCATGCTGATATTATCGCAAGAATCGATCTGACTGAGTGGGAAACCAATCCTGAATCCAGTCGTTACCTGACGTTCTTAAAAGGGCGGGTAGGGCGCAAGGTTTCAGACTTTTTTATGGATTTCCTGGCTGCCAGTGAAGGCATGAATGCCAAAGTCCAAAATAAAGGTTTTTTGCAGGCTTTGGATGATTATTGTGAGTCGGCACAGTTGGACAAAAATGAACGCCAGGCTTATCGCCAGCAAGTTTATGGTTATTGTAATGAACAGTTACAGGCGGGCGAGGAAATTAAGTTACAAGCGCTATCCCGGGAGTTACCTTCGTTGGGTGAGCAAAATTTTCAGCAATTTTCGCAGGAAAAAGGCTATGAACTGGAAGAGAGCTTCCCAGCCGATCGCGGAACGTTACGCCAATTAACAAAATTTGCAGGTAGTGGTGGAGGATTAACCATTAACTTTGATGCCATGTTGATGGGAGAAAGAATTTTTTGGGATCCCGTAACAGATACGTTGACGATTAAGGGAACGCCACCGAATTTGCGCGATCAATTGCAACGTCATGGTGGTGGTAATCGCTAATACACCAGGTTGTAAAAATAAATAACGCCGCAATTGCGGCGTTATTTACTCGGCGTCCCGATAAAAGCTCGACTGTGGCTCTAATTAAGCACGCAGGAAATCGATGTGCGTCAGTTTAGGTTTAAACGGATGACGCTGTACTGCCTGCACTTTAACTTTAGTTTCTTTACCATCAACAACCAGGGTCAGAACGTCGTAAAATTCTGGCTTACTTTCTTGGTTGATAACTGCATCGTGATCCAGTTCGATAGAAACTGGTTCTTGGTTACCACCATAGATGATTGCTGGAAACTTGTTAGCTCTACGCAGGCGGCGGCTCGCACCTTTGCCCTGCTCTTTACGTACTTCTGCATTAATAGTTAACATTATTTTTTCTCTGTAAAAGAAGAAAATAAATCCTGCTACAGGCGACCCAGCAGCAGGTTCGATACTTGGCTTAACATGAGTTATCACGTTAAGCGGGCGGCATTCTAGCGAAAAACCGATATGACAGCAAATATAAATATGCTTTCCGGTTGGTTAGTGGATAGCCTGTTTGGTATATTTAGGACAAATCATCAGCCCGTCTAAATCGCCCTTGATAGTCGAAAACCTTTTCTCTAATTTGCCAAAAGTGCCCTTTTTTACGCGCGACAACAAAATCAGGATGACGCAATAAAGGCAATTGATTAGCAACGTCTGTTGCTGTTTTCCAGCGAAAAACGGTTCCTGGTGCACGCTGATGCTGGCGAAGAAATTGCAGTTCAAATACTCTCTTTTGGGCTGGGGTCGATAAACGGAACAACTCAGAGACATCCGCACCATCTTCGTCGTAATAGGTGATTTTGAGCCATTCTCCTTTATTGTCGTGACCTGGTGTTAGTTGCATACCACCACAACGTAGCACCAGTGCGTCTTTTAGTTTTAAGGCTGCTTTCAGCATATCATCGGGGTCGACGAGGACTTCTTCACAACGATGGCAGCGTCGTGCCGCGATATCGTTTTCTGCCCCACAATGGGGGCATGATTTAAAACGGAAACGAAAATCACATTGTTGACGTTTCCCATTTTCGTCTTCTGCCCAACCTTGGCAGCGTCGCCCAAAATGCTCAACGATCTCTCCATCTGTCGTGCATATCCCCCAGAAAGTATTGGCAAATTGGCAGATAGGGCAAAATACCTGAACGGGCTGGCTTTGTGAGTTGGGTTTACTGTTACCGATTTCAGGCGTGTAAAGATCGTGGGGATTGCCGGCATAGTCCAAAATCAGGCAATCTTTTTTGTCAGGAAATAAACGTAAACCGCGCCCGACGATTTGCTGATAAAGGCTGACAGATTCTGTGGGACGCAATATGGCGATTAAATCAACATGAGGAGCATCGAATCCTGTTGTGAGTACAGCAACATTGACCATATAGCGGAGTTGCTGTTCCTTGAATGCCGTAATTAAGTGATCCCGTTCAGATGGTGGAGTATCTGCGCTGACTAGCGCGGCTTGTCCTGTAGGCAGCAATTGGAAGATCTCTTTGGCATGTTCGACTGTTGCGGCAAAAATCATCACACCTTTTCGATTTTGTGCATATTCAACGATCTGTCTAATGATATGAGGAGTGATACGCTTTTGGCGTTTAAGCTCCCGATTTAATTCCGCTTCATTGAATATCCCTTGTTGGCTGGTTCGTACCTGGCTGAAATCATATTGCATGACAGGCATGTCCAATCTTTCTGGAAAAACCAGAAAATGATGCTTAATCATATAACGCAATGGCAGTTCATAAATACACTCGTGAAAAAAACAGCGTTCGTCACCCCGGATCATGCCATGATAATGATATTGATATATCCAGCCAGCGTTGAGGCGATAAGGTGTTGCAGTTAAACCCAATATGCGGATTTGGGGATTGTTTTTTCGAAGTTGCTGGATGATCTGTTGGTATTGGCTGTTTTCGTCATCGCTGATGCGGTGGCATTCATCGATGATTAGCAGTGAAAAATGGTGGTCAAAGCAATCCAGGTTGCGGGCAATGGACTGAATGCTGCCAAAAACGACTTTTCCTGCACTTTGTTTTTGATTTAGCCCTGCGGAAAAAATGTCTGCATCCAATCCATAAGCACAATATTTGCTGTGGTTCTGCGCAACAAGTTCTTTGACATGTGCTAGTACCAAAACACGGCCATGAGCCAGCTTTGCCAATTCAGCGATGACAAGGCTTTTGCCCGCCCCTGTTGGCAAAACAATAACGGCGGGATCTCTGTGCTGGCGAAAATAGCGAATAGTGGCGTCTACCGCTTCTTGTTGATAAGGACGTAAAGTAAAAGCCATTTTTATGTTACTGTCACAAATATCAGGTAGAAGATAATTGCTGTAGAGAATAACATTTTTCATTGAAGCCTGCCGTCGAGAAATAATTCGTTATTATTTTTCTAGGATCAGGTGGGCTATAACGTGTAGCTTATTGTTGCTATAGTTACTGCCGTGATAATTTTTTTATGAATTATCTGTTTAATCTTGTATCCCAATAGTGGCCTTGAAGTTGTTCGTAATATCAAGGACATGTTCATATTTGTTTATTTTTGTCAGGTACATCTATTCATGCGATTGGATAAATTTTTATCACAACAATTAGGTATTAGCCGCAACGATGTGGGGCGCGAGTTGCGGGCAGGGCGAGTCACTGTCGATGATGAGATCATCAAAACAAGAGCCTATAAATTAAAGTCTGATCAACAAGTTGCCTATGATGGCACGATATTGCAACAACTCAATGGTCCACGTTATTTCATGTTGAATAAACCCCAGGGATATGTATGTTCGACGGATGATCCGTCAAACCCGACAATTTTGTATTTCATCGATGAGCCTGTTTCTCATCAATTACATTCAGCAGGGCGTTTGGATATCGACACGACAGGGTTGGTTTTATTGACGGATGATGGTCAATGGTCACACCGTATTACATCTCCCAAACATCACTGCGAAAAAACGTATCTTGTGAGATTGGAACACCCTGTCGCTGAGGATACCGAACAAAAATTTCTGGCAGGGGTGCAGTTAAATGGGGAAAAAACACTGACAAAACCCGCACAACTGGAAATTATTGAGCCTGAACTTGTTCGTTTGACTATTAGCGAAGGACGTTATCACCAAGTAAAACGGATGTTTGCCGCAGTAGGAAATCATGTTGTTGCGCTTCATCGGGCGCGAATCGGCGAAATTTATCTCGATCCTGCATTGGAGCCAGGAGAATATCGGGCGCTGGCGGATAATGAGATCAACAGCATACAAATTCTAACCCCCTAATTTTTATCCTTCAATTGATTCAGGAGTAACTGCGTGCAACAACAGCGTTCGTCTTATTTGGGATTAGTGTTGATCCTTGGTTTGCTTTCTATGTTAATGCCATTGGCCATTGATATGTATTTGCCGAGTATGCCAACGATCGCTGAGAGTTTTGGTGTCAGTGATGGCCTGGTACAAATGACGCTGAGTAGCTATATTTTGGGCTTTGCTATTGGGCAAATGATTTATGGGCCAATGTCAGATAGCTTAGGACGTAAGCCAGTCATTTTGGGCGGTGTCATTGTTTTTGCTATCTCTTCTGTTGCCTGTGCTTTAGCACAAGATATTGATACCTTTATTTCCATGCGCTTCTTACATGGATTTTCTGCGGCGGCTGCTGGTGTGGTTATCAATGCTCTGATGCGTGATAGGTTCACAAAAGAGGAATTTTCCCGCAGTATGTCTTTTGTGACATTGGTGATGATCATCGCCCCTTTATTGGCTCCCATGTTGGGTGGGATGTTGATGGTATGGTTTAACTGGCATGCTATTTTTTGGTCGATTGCTCTGGTTGCAGTCATAGCTGTCGGCCTGGTGACTCTCTTCATAGAAGAGACATTACCTAAAGAGAAAAGGCAGAAATTTAACTTAAAAACGACTGTAAGACAGTTCATCATGCTGTTTCGTCAACGCCAGGTACTATGCTACATCATAGCGAGTGGTTTCTCCTTTGCTGGAATGTTCTCTTTTCTCAGTGTTGGTGCATTTGTGTATATCAAACTGAACGGTGTACCTGCACAGCATTTTGGTTACTATTTTGGGCTGAATGTTATTTTTCTGTTCATCACGGCAACTATCAATAGCCAGTGTGTACGCAAATATGGCCCATTAAAAATGTTGCATATTGGACTGTGTGTTCAATTTGTCGTGGGATTATGGTTACTGTTTAGTACCTTGTTTGATCTGGGGTTTATTTCTCTGGTTATGGGGGTTGCCATTTATATCAGCGGAATTTCTATGATTACGTCTAATACTATGGCGGTTGTGTTGGACGATTACCCCCACATGGCTGGAACCGTTTCTTCACTGGCAGGAACCATCCGTTTTAGTATTGCTGCATTGGTGGGCGCTATTTTGTCTTTATTGCCTGAGAAAAATGCCTGGCCGCTGGTAGGCTCAATGGCATTATGTGTGACATTAGCAATGATGCTTATTATCTATGCACGCAGTAAGTCATATAAATAATCAGCATTATAAATAGTCATATTTTGAAAGCAATCACGCTCAGACATAAAATACTTTTAGGGGCCATCTGCCGATATGGGATGGCCTTTTGTTTTGCCTAGAGAACGCTGAACCTTTAGAGGGTTATTGATTAACCTGATAAACAGGAATTATCGAGTAATCATCAAAAAATATAGGAAATTTTTAATATTATCATAGCCAGTTAGTGCCGGGGTGTTGATTTTTTGTTAATTTTCCATGATAACTTTATGACTATGAAAGGTTATAGGATTGTCATTATTTAACCTATTGTAAATAAAACGATTGTGGTTTTATTGGCACTCGATAACGTTTGAAAGAAACAAATATGTAAATAAATATTGAATTAAAGGTTGCTGTTTTGCATAAAAATAAGTTGAATTTTTTACCTAAACAGTATAAATATATATAAAATGCGAGCTGAGTCGCACTTTTCGTGAAGTAGGAAGTGAAGTAAGTGCGATAACCCAATTTTTATTTTAACCTTTTATTTACTTTTTTGTTGAATGGTTATTCGGTTTTGACGAATCGATAATCTACAGCTGGTGGTTAGATGTATTAATGTTGTTTCTGATAGGAATGATACGTGAATAATATCCAACTTTCGGTAGTACACAGACTGCCGCAAAGTTATCGGTGGTCAACTGGCTTCGTTGGTACAAAAGTTGAGATTTTACCAGCAGAAGAAACAGATTCAGGAAATAGCCTGATGGGGCTGAAATTATTAAGCCACGAAGGCGAAGCAGCACGGGAAATTTTGCATGTTATAAATCAGTCTATTGCTGATATGCAGATACCGAGTGCTGTGATTAGATGGGAAGGAGAACCCTGTTTGTTTTTTGCTAAGGAAGATGAGAGTGCAGTGATATGTCGTTTAAAGACGTTAGGCGCTGCAATTGCAGAAAATATAACTGCGCTGTATCCACTATGATTTTACCCATTGACAAAAAACGCTTCTTAAACGGAAGCGTTTTTTAATGTCTGCAAGGGAAAATTCAGTAATAAAACACGTTAGGTGTCGGTCAAACCGAGGTTTTTATGTTATCTGATAACACTCGCCTTGCACCATAGTAGCGTTTACTCCAGTAAGTATCGGTCAATTTGGAAACGATAACCCCATTACTGGTTGAAGCATGAACAAATTGATTATTGCCAATGTAGATACCGACATGACGCCTGCGAACCCCTGTCTTAAACAATACCAGATCACCCGCCCGCAATTTAGAGCGACTGACGGTTTGTCCTATATTTTGTTGTTCTGAGGTGGAACGTGGTAACTCCATACCAAATTGATCATGAAAAGTACGTTGCACAAAAGCAGAACAATCGATACCCCGTTTGGTATTTCCACCAAGCCGATAGGCTACACCTTTCCAGTCAGCGTATTGATTGAGTATCTTAGACTTGATATCTAATTTGTTGACTAGCGTTTCAAATTCATCCTGAGATGCTTGCAGTAAATAATGTTTTCCAGTGTTTACTGCATGCGTCTCAGTGTGTTTATTGCGTAGGTTAGAATCTGGTGAACTACATGCGGTCAGTGTTACTGCCGCTATAATTGCGGGTATCAGCCGCAAGATGTATCTCAGTGTTGGTTTAGATTTAACCATTTATTGATTTTTCCTTGCAGTCCTTAACGTGACTTATCACCACCATGAAAACACTAAATGTTCTAAAGCCTAGTCAGAATAGGGTGAATTAACAAATTTTCTGTCCATAAAGTGTGCGAAGCAACACATTTTATTATTATCTTTACAAAACATGTTATTTTAATAAACAGGACGCAGGAAAGATTACTGAAATCATGAGTAAAAAGCGAGAGACAAAAAGAGTTCTTTACAAAAAATCAGATTAGGAACTAATAGGTTAGAATGATTTGTTGCTATTTTATACTGTTTTAATAAATATGAGATGATATTGAGGAGATAACAGCTATCTCCTCAATATTATGATTTTAATTATCGCGTCTAATATGCGGTAATTTCTTGTCTAACCATGTTGCTATAATATCACTCAATGGGGTTAGCAATATCCAGCTCATGCCTATCAATGTTAAAGATAAAGAGCCTACTGCGATATCTGTAAACCAGTGAGCACCTGCCATAATACGGGGAAGAGCAAAAGCGACCATAATCAGTAGAGCAATGCAGAATGCACTGCGGGAGATATAACGCAGAATGAAGCTGCTGAAAATTAAGAGCATTAAACCGTGATCACCAGGGAAACTGTCTTTGGAGGAATCTTTTGTATGCCAACGGGTTACTTCGTTTATGCGATTAACATTTTCAAATGTCAGCGTTGGACTTGGGCGGCTGACGGGGATTTGATGACCTATTTGATTAATGATAACGGCAGAGATAAGCATCACTAAACCAATCATGAAAAGTCTGCGCTTGCCAGCGTGATCCTGTTTGTGAAATGCACTGTAATAAAGTAAGCCCATGCATAAAAGTGATATGACATCGAATGCCCTAATATTCACGATAGCGACAAATAGGGAAAATTTCGAATCGGGTAATAATTTTTCATTAAAAAAATAAAAGATAGCGGAATCAATATGGAACCAAAAGCCGTGATTCTCAGGCAAGTACCATGAGAGGAACAGGGCAATACCAAGGATATTGAGAATAAATATAGCGAACGGGTGACTGCGAGTCATGAGATACCTATTTAACACGTAAAGTGGAGTTTGGTAGACAAATTAACCGAGGAAAGGACTATAACAAAATTTATGAGAAAGCGTAATCACCATCAGATACTGTGGTTAAGGTGTGGTTATATCAGTATATTTGTATAGTTCATCGCTAAACTTTATTGTTGTCAAATGTGTAAATAGTTTTATGATATCGAAAAAATAGCTAAATCCCCACGGCAGTACCGATAATATATATTTGATGCAATGTCAGCACCTGACTATTATTAAATAACTATCAATTGATTTTATAATATTCTAATTTATTAGAATATTATATCGAATTGTGGTTAAAATTAATAAAAGGTATAAAGAAAAAGTTTCATTTGACGTTATATCGTTATATAGCAAAGCGTTACACCATTATCTGGTTTTCAAATTGGCGCGGGCTAAAGTTGAAAAAAGATAATAATACTTGTTGTGGAGGTTGAATGCTTATGTTGCGAATGTTACGAAAAATGACAACTTTTTTGTTCATGTCTTTATCTTATTATCCTGTAATGGTGAATTCTTCATCCTCCTCCAGTTCTGGAACTATTTACTTTCATGGAACTATCGTTGAGTCTCCATGCCAATTTAGTTGGGATAAAGAGCATACTGAAATGGTCTGCTGGTATAATGGCAAACAGTTAATTAAAGAAAAAAACATAGAATATCAAAAGGATAGTAAGTCACCAGTATCTATGGTAAAACATATTGGAACAGAAGAAATAAAATGGGTTGGAAAAAATAAGGAATTGGGTATTGTGACTATAACTTATCATTAGATGTTACATAAAAGTATAATAGTTATTTATTTTAGCTAAATATTATAAAATAAAACCAATAAATTTATTTGTGATTTAGTTCAAATACTTATTGTTAATAACAGTTTTATTCATTAATCAACAAAACAGTGTGCTTATTTTTAATTAAAAAATGACTTTTGATATTTATCAATAAAAGTTCTCAATGTCGTATTTTTCTTACGTGAAATAGTTATTATGGGGATGAAGGAATAAAAGGTAGCTGAGTTTTAGTTAATGGAAAAACGAAAGTGAGGTAACCATGAAAAATTATCTTAAGCTGTTAATGAGTTGTTTATTGGTTTCATGGCTTTCTTATGGATATGCCGAATCTAAAGGAGGAGTCATTCGGTTTTCAGGTGCGATTGTTGATCCAGGATGTCAAGTTGTGATATCAAACACTCAAGCCAATATCTCTTGCTATCGATTAGGTAAAAATCTCACTGTTAAACAAATCATTTCAACTCACAAAACGAAAGGCGGTGTCATGCTTCCTGGCAACATAGGGGTTTCCAGCGTGAAGTGGACTGATAATCAGAAACGTGTGGCAATTGTTAATGTGGATTACTTCTAACTTCAAAGACGATGAGTTGCTCTTTGCATCAAGTGTTATTCTCGTCAAAAGAGCAACTCATATTTAAGGATAAAGAATTAGTCACAACGTCCCATATAGCGACGCTCTGCAATATGAATGCGGATTTTTTCACCCGAACTCAAGTATTCGGGAACTTGAATAGTCAATCCTGTACTCATTTTCGCCGGTTTAGTGCGAGCACTCGCTGATGCCCCCCTAATACCTGGTGATGTTTCTTCAATGACCATATCAACAGTCTGCGGCAATTCAAGCGCTAACAATTGCTCATCCATTGTCAGGACCTGCATGCCTGGTAAACCTTCTTCGGGAATAAATAGCAGTTCTTCTTCGATTTGATCTTTTTTGAAGTGATAAGGGGTGAAATCTTCGTCATCCATAAAGATATATTCATCACCATCAATATAGGAAAAACTTACGCTACGGCGGGTCAATGTGATGGTTTCAAGAATGTCATCACCTTTGAAACGTTCTTCCACTTTCTGACCAGTACGAATATCAGTAAACCGCATCTTATATAGCGTGCTGGCACCACGTGCGCTGGGCGATTGAATATCGATGTCTTTAACTAATAATAGCTTTCCATTGTAGCTGATTGCAGCGCCGCGCTTAATTTCATTGGCTTTAGCCATAGATACCTTCCGTAGAAACAAGGAAATAGTGGAATGAATATTGAAGTGGCGACAAAATTACTCGCAGTTGGTCTATTAGGCAAGAGGTGAATGAATGCCCCAGTAAAAATACTGGGGTGGCAGGAAAACATTAACGATAAACTGGCAACAAATCAAACAAAGAGAGAATGTGTGCTAGCGCATTTATCAAACCGAATAGGATAACAAAGACAATCAAAAAATTACCGCCCGGAGCCTGATAGCTGGATGTCGGAAAGCATTTACGGCTTGCTCGGGCCATTAAAGCCGGAACAATAACTGCCCAGATGGTTGCTGCCAGGCCAGCAAAACCGATGGCATAGAGGAAACCGTTTGGAAAAATCAGTGACAATGCAGTCGGGGGAACGAATGTAATCAGTGCTGTTTTAAAACGACCTTTGCCAGTGTCATCAAATTTAAAATAGTCTGCCAGATAGTCAAATAATCCTAATGATACACCTAAGAAAGAACTCGCCAAAGCCATATATGAAAAGGCATTTAAGAGTTGGCCCATTGTTGTATTATCAGAGGTTTTATCTATCTGTTGCAATAAGTTACCGATATTACCGCCATCAGCAATGATTTGTTTGAAGGCTTCACGCGGAATATTCCCCTGAATAACATACTGCCATAAAATGTAAATCGCTAATGTTATCAATGCCCCATATAGCAAGCTGTGTGTGACGGCTTTACTGTCTTTATTATAATACTTAACCAGCCCTGGAACGTTGCCGTGAAAACCAAATGAGGCTAATAAATAAGGTAACGAGATTAAAGCATAGGGTAAATAGTCTGAATGGGTATTAGCTTGATCAAATAAGATGGTTGGCTTAACTTCGGTAAACATACCACCGACAGACATAATAAAGGTAATGACCATGCCGCCTATCAAGATAGTGCTTAAGCGATCGACTGCTTTAGTCGATACCCAAACAATAAAGGCAACGATAAAGGCAAAGCATAATCCAGATATTGATTGAGGTAGCGGAATAATGTTCTCGATATTGTGAGAGAATATTGAACCACCTGCTGAAATATAAGCATAAGTTAAGATATACAGAACGAAGGTGATGGATAAATCATTAAGGGTACTCCAGCCTCTGCCTAACAAATCCTTAGTGACCGTATGGAAACTGGAGCCAGCAGGGTAATTCATATTGGCTTCCAGAATCATCAGACCAGAGAAATACATACATGCACAGGTATATAACAGCAAAATGATTGATCCTGTAAACCAGACACCTGATGTGACAATCGGAATGGAAAACATACCTGCGCCGACAGCAGTACCGGCAATGATCATAGCGCCACCAAATATAGAGGGGCGTTTCAAATTTTGCGTTACCTCAATGGACATATAGACTCCCTGATGAATGATGTTACCTTGTACTAGCGCAACGATACATAAATAAATTATATGTGTAAACAAATAATTAAGAAAATATATACAAAGGTAGGACAGGTATCTGAGAAAACCTGCCAGAAGGGAGTCCGGTATTAATTTGCGCAATAGATTTCACGAATCGCAAGAAATTATGCCGTTGCATATCTTACTTTTAGATGGCATTAACACAATGATCAATTGGGCAGTAATTTTAACTGAAACGATTCAATTTTGATGTTATAAATAACAGATAAAACTTAATATTACTTATGACTGTTTATTCAGGAGATACCGGGCAAGATGAGCCGTCGAGTTGCCACAATTACCTTAAATCCAGCTTATGATTTAGTTGGCTTATGCCCAGATATTGTTAAGGGACATGTTAACCGTGTACAGACGGCAGGGCTTCACGCGGCTGGTAAAGGAAACAATGTTGCAAAGGTACTGCGTGATTTAGGTATTGATGTGACTGTCAGTGGTTTTCTGGGACGAGAGAATCAGGGAGGGTTTCAGCAGTTTTTTAGCGAAAACAGGATGGTAAATCGTTTTCATCTCGTTTCTGGGCGAACGCGGATTAATGTCAAGTTGACTGAAAAACAGGGTGAAGTGACAGATTTCAATTTTTCTGGTTTTCATGTGACAGAAGAAGAATGGAGTCGGTTTGTCAGTGATTCTCTGACATGGCTGGGGCAGTTCGATATGGTTGTTGTCAGCGGTAGTTTGCCCGAAGGAATTACAGCAGAATCATTTGCGGATTGGATGATGCAATTACGACAGTCTTGTCCCTGCGTTATTTTCGACAGTAGCCGTGAAGCGTTTGTTGCTGGCCTTAAGGCATTACCTTGGCTGATAAAACCCAATCACCATGAATTGGAGATTTGGGCGGGTAGGCCATTGCCGGAATTGGATAGCGTTATTGATGCAGCTCATGAATTACGCAATAGGGGGATCGCCCACGTTGTTATTTCACTGGGAGAGCAGGGAGCATTATGGGTCAATGCCTCTGGTTCATGGTTGGCAAAACCACCACATTGTGCAGTAGTCAGCACAGTTGGGGCCGGGGATTCTATGGTTGGAGGATTGGTCTATGGTTTGCTGATGAGAGAATCCAGCGAACACACATTGCGCCTGGCGACCGCAGTTTCTGCGCTTACGGTTAGCCAGCCGAATGTCGGGATTAAAAGCCGTACTGAACTTGCATCAATGATGGCGAAGATCGAGTTAATTTCAGTCAGGTAATTAAGTCAGGTAATTAACTTTGCTGGGATTTTAGCCAGGCAATTTCTTCAACCCAGATGCCCGGATTGATCGTTTCAAGAACCAGAGGAATACCATTGAAACGGTCATCTTTCATGATATAGCTAAAAGGTGTTTTACCGATATTGCCTTCACCAAGGCTGTGATGTCGGTCAACACGGCTGGAAAATTCACTTTTGGCATCGTTTAGATGCATGGCCTTAAGATATTTGAATCCAACGATTTCATCGAATGCTTTGAAAGTCGCCTCGCAATCTTTTTCAGTGCGCAAATCGTAACCAGCTGCAAAAGCGTGGCAGGTGTCAATACAGACTCCAACTCGGGTTTTGTCTTCGACACCATCGATAATTGCCGCCAGCTGTTCGAATTTAAAACCAAGGTTGGTGCCCTGTCCGGCGGTATTTTCGATAACGGCAGTGACACCTTGTGTTTTATCCAAAGTCATATTAATGGATTCCGCAATACGGGCGAGGCACTTATCGGTGTCAATTTTATTGAGATGGCTGCCCGGATGGAAATTCAGCAGGTCGATGCCTAACTGTTCACAGCGCTGCATTTCATCAAGGAACGCTGCCCGGGATTTTTCCAGACCGTCTGTTTCAGGATGTCCAAGATTAATTAGGTAGCTGTCATGAGGGAGAATTTGTCGGCTATCATAACCGTAACGTTCACAGTTCGCTTTGAATTGATCAATAACTTCTGTCGATAACGGCGGGGCATACCATTGGCGCTGGTTTTTCGTGAACAAGGCAAATGCCGTTGCATTTAATTCATGGGCACGGATCACGGCCTGATCAACACCGCCCGCAGCACTCACATGGGCTCCAATAAATTTCATCTTATTTTCTCCTGTGTTTTCGTCATTATGGCATTGTTCACTTGATTGATAAAATTTTGGCAGCAAAAGTCAATTTAATATTCCTTCATGCTGAATTAGCGCAATAAATGATGGATGCCTTGATTGACGATTAATCCTCCCGCGACTAGCCAGACAAACAAAATAAGTGCCAGCAGAATGGGTTTAACCCCAGCCTGGCGAATAGCACTGATATGGGTGGTTAACCCTAACGCAATCATCGCCATTGCCAGCATGATGGTATCAATTAATATCCCGGTTGCACCAACATCTGTGATTTGCTGGAAAGTCAGACGGAATCCATAAAGGATGATGCCAGCGCGTAGTAGATAGTGTTTGGAGAAATGGATACCGCTATCACAGGTGGATTTTAAGGGAGGGTACAGTGTATTGCCGATAACCATCCCCAATAAGATGGCAAGCGTCAGAACACCTAATCCCATATTTATAAACCAGGGAATAGTTCCGATATAGATAGCGAGTGCTGTCAGGACTGCGACCAATATAAGACCGGGAATTAATTTTAATGTGGTATTGGGGTAGGCTTTGGTCAGTTTTCCTGGTTGATTTTCAGACATAATGGAGACTCTATTAGCTTATGTATTGCAGGAATAAGCATATAGAAGATTTTAAAATCAATAAAATTGATAATATTTGTAAATATTATCATTAAAATAGGTTAATTATGGGTGGCTTTTGTTAAGTTGCGTAATACTGTCTAGAATCAAGATTATCTTTCCCTTTTATTTGCTCCCCGCGAGGCCATATGCGTATCACTCTGAGACAACTGGAAATTTTTGCAGAAGTTCTGAAAAGTGGTTCAACGACACAGGCTTCTCAGCAATTAGCGTTATCACAATCTGCGGTAAGTGCTTCACTGACAGATCTTGAAGGACAGTTGGGAGTACAACTGTTTGATAGAGTCGGAAAACGTCTGGTCACCAATGAACATGGGCGTTTGCTCTATCCTAAGGCATTGGCATTACTTGAACAGGCTGGTGAAGTGGAACAGCTTTTCAAACTTGAACTGGGCGCATTGCGGTTAGCGGCCAGCAGCACGATTGGCAATTATATGTTGCCTGAAATGCTGGCCAGATACCGTCAGGATTACCCTGAGACACCACTGGAATTGAATATCAGTAATACTGGAGATGTCATCAAGGCAGTTGCTGGATTTCGTGTTGATTTGGGATTGATTGAAGGATTGTGTCACGATCCTGAGTTGATCACACAACCCTGGATGAAAGATGAGTTGATCGTTTTTTCCTCTCCGGAAAGCCCGCTGTTGCAATGTGAGCTGAACGTGGAAGATTTGATCAAAGCGCCCTGGATATTGAGAGAAAAAGGCTCAGGAACAAGAGAAATCTTGGATCATCTTTTGTTCTCACAAATGCCGAGATTCAATATTGCGATGGAGTTGGGTAATTCGGAAGCCATCAAACATGCTGTTCAATATGGAATGGGGATCAGTTGCCTTTCACGACGAGTTGTCCACGAACAATTAAAAAATGGCACATTATCTGAACTTGTTATTCCTGGACTTAGCCTCAATCGCACCTTGTACCTGATTTACCATCGTCAAAAGCATATCTCCAATGCGTTACGGAAGTTACTGAGTTATTGTCACTAATATTGAGAATATAATCGTATAGCTAATAATTGGCGGTGGATTATGAAGGTATCTTATAACCACGAATCGTTGCTATTCTGGCGACGAGGATTTGTTACAATTCCGCATTAAATTTATTTTAAATGATATAGGAATAGAATGTCTCGCGAAGAAAGTATGCCACGGGATCAGGCTCCGACAACCCTGCGCCGTGAATTAAAAGCACGCCATATGGCAATGATTGCCATCGGTGGATCAATTGGCACGGGGTTATTTGTTGCTTCTGGCACAACAATTTCTCAGGCTGGCCCTGGTGGAGCTTTACTTTCCTATGCATTAATTGGCCTGATGGTCTATTTCTTGATGGCCAGCTTAGGCGAATTGGCAGCGTATATGCCAGTTTCAGGATCGTTTTCAACTTATGGTTCCAAATATGTTGATGAGGGCTTTGGCTTCGCATTGGGATGGAACTACTGGTACAACTGGGCGGTGACGATTGCCGTTGACCTTGTCGCTGCGCAACTGGTAATGGGATATTGGTTTAATGATGTTCCTGGTTGGGTATGGAGTGCGTTGTTCCTTAGCTTGATTTTCCTGTTGAACGTCATTTCCGTCAAAGGATTTGGTGAGGCAGAATATTGGTTCTCCTTGATCAAAGTTTCCACAGTTATTGTGTTCATTGCCGTTGGCATTTTAATGATTGCCGGCATCATGCAAGGCGCTGAAAGTGCAGGTTGGCATAATTGGGCCGTGGGTGACGCTCCTTTTGCAGGTGGTTTTGCAGCCATGATAGGGGTGGCAATGATTGTTGGTTTTTCCTTTCAGGGGACAGAGCTGATAGGCATTACTGCGGGGGAGTCGAAAGATCCAGCGAAAAATATCCCTCGTGCGGTGCGCAAAGTATTCTGGCGTATCTTATTGTTCTATGTGTTTGCGATTTTAATCATCAGCCTGATCATTCCTTATACTGATCCGAATTTGTTACGCAATGGCGTGAAAGATATCAGTGTTAGTCCATTTACGCTGGTATTTGAAAATGCTGGCTTATTATCAGCGGCTGCAATAATGAATACGGTGATATTAACTGCTGTTCTGTCAGCGGGAAACTCAGGGATGTATGCATCTACCCGTATGCTATTCACTCTAGCAAAAGAGGGTAAGGCACCGAAAATTTTTAGTCATCTGTCTAAAGGTGGTGTTCCGCGTAATGCGCTTTATGCGACAACCGTGGTTGCAGGGCTGTGTTTTTTTAGCTCCATGTTTGGTAACCAAACCGTCTATTTGTGGTTATTGAATACATCAGGTATGACTGGATTTATCGCATGGCTTGGAATTGCAATCAGCCATTACCGCTTTCGTAAAGGTTATGTCGCCCAAGGTTTGGATCTCAATGCTCTGCCATATCGCTCAGGTTTTTTCCCTATTGGGCCGATTTTTGCCTTTATTTTATGTTTGGTTATCACTTTGGGCCAAAATTATCAGGCGTTTTTGCAAGATAAGGTTGACTGGTATGGCGTGACGGCGACTTACATTGGCATCCCGTTATTCCTGCTTATTTGGTTGGGTTACAAGCTGAAAAAGAAAACGCGTTTTGTGAAATACAGTGAGATGGCATTTCCCGCCTTCAAGTATACCGACAAAGAGTGATTTGTTAATAGGTTATTAATAAGCTGATTCTTATTGGTTAAAGTGTTATTGATTTTTTTACGAAAAACTGCCGGTTCTGTGATGGAATTGGCAGTTTTTATTTTTCATAGAGTTAGGGAATAAATATCAACGATAAATTTCGGATATACCATCCCGATCGCATTGATAAGTATTCTTATTTGCTTTATTGTTAGCAGCACAATTGTTGCATGAAGAGGCTAACTAAAGTGAAGTTTGTATTTCGAGCAGTCGTGAAAAGTATGAGTATCAGTCTAATGGCGGGTTCTGCCATGATGGCAAGTTTTGCATCTTGGGCTGAAACAGTCACTGATGTTGCTGGACGTACTGTTGAGGTGCCCGGGAAAGTCAATCGTATCTTGTTGGGTGAAGGCCGTCTATTCCATTCTATTGCCATCTTGGAAGGGGATAAACCTCTGGCTCGTATCGCTGGTTGGCAAGGTGATTTCCGTAAACTGGACCCACAAACTTACGCTATTTATAAAGCTAAATTTCCTGAAATCGATAATATCCCCCTGATTGGTAACACGAGTGCTGACAGTGTTAGCGCCGAGAAAGTGCTGACGCTTAACCCCGACGTTGCCATTTTTGGTCTGTCTGGACATGGGCCGGGAAAAAACAGTGAATTAGTGAAGCAGTTGGAGAAAGCAGGCGTCCCTGTTGTTTTTGTCGATTTCCGCAATGATCCCCTGAAAAATACATTACCTAGCATCCGTATGCTGGGCAAAGTCTTGCATCGTGAAGATCAGGCTAATGCTTACGCTGATTTTTATGAAAAAAATCTAAAATTGGTTACTGATATTACAGATCGTATACCCGATGCTGAGAAGCCTTCCGTATTTATTGAACTAAGAGCAGGTTCTAGCGAAGATTGCTGTGGTACGGCAGGTAACGGCAATATGGGGAACTTCATTGATTTGGCAGGTGGCAAAAACATCGCCAAAGAAATACTGCCTGCTCCATTGGGCACCGTGAATCTGGAAAAAGTCATTGCCGAAGATCCTTCTATTTACATCGCAAGCGGCGCACAAGATCCGGGTGACAAAGGTAGCGGGATCAAAATGGGCGCTCAAACTTCTGCCGATACTGCCCGTGCTGGCTTAAAAGAAATCACCGAACGTAAAGGTATCAATAACTTAACTGCCGTTAAGGAAGGGCGTAGCTATGCTATTTGGCATCACTACTATAACTCTCCTTATAATGTTGTTGTTGCCCAAGTTTTTGCTAAATGGTTCTATCCTGAGAAATTCGCTGATTTAGATCCGCAACAAACATTGAAAGAACTTCACAATAAATTCTTGGCTATTGAGCCGGTAGGCACATATTGGGTCAGCGAGAAATAAGCAGTAACAGGTAATAAAAATGAGCATCACTACCGAGCCTATGCCAATGGTGAAAAAACAATTGAGTGAGTGCGATATAAAAGCACATTATCGTCATATCCTGCGCCGACGTATTGCATGGATATTATTCATCATCTTGGCGATTGGCATTTCTGTTGTACTGGATTTTACAATAGGACCATCAGGGTTATCGCTGCAAACCCTCTGGCAAACCCTGTTTTCACCGGACAGTGTTAACGTAGCAACACGGGTGATTGTTTGGGATATTCGATTGCCCTATGCCTTGATGGCGGTAGTGATCGGCCTATCACTTGGGTTGGCCGGTGCTGAAATGCAGACAGTCTTGAATAACCCACTCGCCAGCCCCTCTACGTTAGGGGTTTCCGAAGCGGCTTCTTTTGGTGCGGCATTAGCCATTGTGCTTGACATTGGTATTCCGGGAATACCGGAGCAATGGTTTATTTCTGCAAATGCTTTTCTCTTTGCATTATTGGCTGCTTTAATGCTTGATGGCATTACCCGTTGGACGAGAGTTGCAACCACAGGTGTTGTATTGTTCGGGATTGCGATGGTATTTACCTTCGAGGCGTTAGTTTCGATGATGCAATTTATCGCTACGGAAGATACCTTACAGGGGCTGGTTTTCTGGACAATGGGCAGCCTTGGCAGGGCGACATGGGAAAAATTGGGCATTATGATGTTAGTTTTCTCTGTCATTACCTCTATCTCATTGAGTAATTCCTGGAAATTGACCGCATTGCGTCTGGGAGAAGACCGCGCGATCAGTTTTGGCATCAATATTGGCCGCCTGCGTTTGGGAACATTGTTGCGTATCAGTATCCTGACCGCATTAGCGGTTGCCTTTGTCGGCCCTATCGCCTTTATTGGATTGGTGGCTCCTCATATCGCCAGAATAGTATTTGGTGAAGATCACCGTTTCTTCTTGCCTGCGAGTGCGTTGATTGGTGCATTAGTTTTATCCATGGCGTCCATTGCTTCTAAAAACCTGATTCCGGGCGTGATCATTCCGGTTGGGATCGTGACATCGTTGGTTGGTGTGCCTTTCTTCCTGAGCATAGTTTTACGCCACAAGGGGAATGTATGAGTCAGGGGTTAAAAATCAATTATCTGACGGCAGGATATCCGAAGCATTCCGTGATTGAAAATCTGGATATCAATGCATTACCGCGTGGTCAAATCACGGTATTGTTGGGACCGAATGGTTGTGGTAAATCCACCCTCTTGCGTTCGTTGGCGGGATTGAATAAAGCCAGTGGTGAACTGCTGTTGGATGGGCAGGATCTGATGAAGATGAATTTTGCCCAACGTGCCAAAAATGTCGTTTATTTGCCCCAGTCATTACCGGCAGGTGTGCATCTTCATGTATTGGAATCGGTAATTGTTGCCCAACGAGCATCAGGTGGCGTGAGTAGTCACCAATGTGAGCAGGAAGTCATGGAACTGTTGCGCCAGCTTGGTATTGAGCATTTGGCGCTCAACTATTTGGATCAACTATCTGGTGGTCAAAAACAGTTAGTTGGATTGGCGCAATCATTGATCCGCCGTCCGACATTATTATTATTAGATGAACCATTAAGTGCGCTGGATTTAAATTACCAATACCATGTAATGGATTTAGTCGCACGTGAAACACACCGTCGTAATATTATTACGATTGTTGTTGTTCACGATATTAATATTGCATTGCGTCATGGTCATCATGTATTAATGCTAAAAAAAGGTAAATTAGTTTCCGAAGGTATGCCTGAGCAGGTTATTACACCAAGTAGTCTGGCGGAGGTTTACGGTATTAAAGGCCGGATTGAACGTTGTTCTCAGGGAATACCGCAAGTATTAATTGATGGTTTAGTGACAGAGTTAGCCAGTTAGAATAATAAAAACCATAAGTCGCTTTAGTAAAGCTAAAGCGTAATTTAATAAATATAACACTGACAGGAATAATTAAATTATTCCTGTATTGCGGGCATGTGTCGGTTACCTGTATCGATTCAAATAGTTCTATTCTACCTTTTGGAGAATTGGGAATGACAGTCTTTGCAAAGAAAAAAGTTGTATTAGGTATTATTGCTGCTATCTCATCCAGCGCTGTTTTTGCTGCTAATGCTACTAATAATGGAGAAGATAAAATTGTCGTAACTACTGCGTCAGGTTTCCAACAAAAAATTGAAGATGCACCTGCGTCTATTTCGGTTGTTAGTCGCGAACAATTGGAAACAAAAGCCTACCGTGATGTGACAGATGCATTGAAAGATGTGCCGGGAGTGGTTGTTACTGGCGGTGGTAGTAGCAGTGATATTAGTATCCGTGGTATGTCGTCACAATATACGGTGATCTTAGTTGACGGTAAGCGCGTGGATACACGCAACACTCGGCCAAATAGTGATGGCTCTGGTATTGAGCAGGGCTGGTTACCTCCATTGGCATCAATTGAACGTGTGGAAATTGTTCGTGGGCCAATGTCCTCCCTTTATGGTTCAGACGCTATGGGGGGTGTAATCAATATCATTACCCGTAAGGTACAAAAAGAATGGCATGTTAGCCTGCGTGGTGATACTACGTTAACAGAAAATAAAAACTCAGGTAATAGCTATCAGACCAGCGCTTATGCTGCAGGGCCACTAATTGAGGGATTATTGGGACTGAAGGTCAGTGGCTTGTTATCCCATCGTAATGAAGATAAATTTGTTGGCGGATTTAGAGAGCAGGAAATACGTAATGGTTCAGCCACTTTCTCTCTGACACCTGATGAACAAAATAGCTTTGATTTTGATATTGGACGTTATGAACAAGATCGTGATACAACGGCTGGTAAAAGTAGTAAAAAAAATGATATAAGCCGTTATAAGCGTAATAACTATTCAATCACTCACACAGGTGTTTATGATTTTGGTTCCATGACTTCTTATATTCAACGGGATGAATCGAATAATCCAGAACGTGAGATGAAATTTGCGGATACGCTTTTTAATAATCAGACAACATTCACGTTAGGCGATCATACATTGAGCGTTGGTGGACAATATCGTTATGAAAACCTGCGCGACAATGACAATGAAAATAAAATGATGTCTCAAAAAGGCGTGAATAAACTTACTCGCTGGGGTTGGGCATTATTTGCCGAAGATGAGTGGCAAATGACAAATGACTTAGCCTTAACAGGCGGAGTTCGTTTAGATAAGGATGAGATTTTTGGTACTCATTGGACACCTCGTCTGTATGGAGTATGGCATGTTGATGAGCAGTGGACAATTAAAAGCGGTGTTTCTACAGGATATCGTTCACCTAACCTGCGGCAGATAGCACCTAATTGGTGGCAAGCAACAGGTGGGTCTGGAGGGAACCAGATTATTATGAGCAATCCAGACCTGAAACCCGAAAAGAGTATCACTAAAGAAATAGGTATTATCTGGAATAATCAAGATAACTTTAATACGGGAATTACTCTATACCACACTGACTTTAAAGATAAAATATCAGAAAATATCATCTGTCTAAAAGACTCTCCAAAATGTCCTCTTGGTACTGGCAATTTCGAGATGGTTCGGGGTCGTACTAATGTTTCTAAAGCAGCAATGTTTGGTGTAGAGGCGACAATAAACTGGGATATTGTAAAGGACTGGTCACTAGCAATGAATTACACTTATACCGATACAGAACAAAAAAGTGGAGAGCATAAGGGTAAGCCATTGAATAAAATGCCTAAACATATGGTAAATGCAACCTTGAATTGGCAGGCATCACCTGAGATGCAAACTTGGGCTCGTGTTAATTTCCGCAGTAAATCATCGGATTACTTGTCTCGTCGGACTCAGATAAAGGGTGAGGATATCCATCTGAAAATGGATAATGGGAACCCATCTTACACTTTCGTAGATCTAGGTATGACTTATAATATAACGAAAGACCTACGTGTATTAGGCGGTATCTATAATATCTTTGATAAGCGCGTGACTTCTGAAACCCATGATGCCGTCCTGGATGGCCGCCGCTACAACATCGGCATTAATTATGATTTTTAATTAATATTTCGCTTCCTTATTAATATTAATCATTATACTTAACATCTGCACATCCTATAGAATCATCCTGCCATCAATTTTATCATGGTGGGATGATTTTTTTACTGGCAAAAAATCACCATTAAATGGTAAACCGCTTCTCTCTGTGCTAAAAACTAACCAAAGTCAAATCAACGGATATGATGGTATCAGGTTTCAGCACGAACTCAGTAGGAGCCAGCGCCATAAGGCTCCGTAGTGTCGTAAAAAATAATAAATTTTTAGTGTTATCGCCCTTGCTATTTCTGGACTTGAAGTGCAAAATGCGTGCACTAAAAATAACTGGTGTGTAAATATGCACCAGTTATTTTTTTTGCTTTGAGTTATTTTTTACAACACCAAGCGGCCGGATACAGTTCCGGATCGATATTGACCATAAGCAACCAAAATTAAACAGAGGTTGCTGTACTGAGGAATGCAAATATGGAGCAACTATTCTCTTTTGCACTTGTGCCAATTGGCGCTCGTTGCTGCAACGATGACTACGGGGCATGTTCCTCTGTCAATTCACCGTCCTCCAATTCTTCTTTCTTTTCTGTTTATAGACAGATGCGAAGTCAACCCAGTAACTATCGATTAAGTAGTTGTATCAGTACTCAGATCGAAGTTATGGGGGATTTCGCTCATGTCGCATAATACCACCACTCCAACTGCACTTGGTATTAACCAAGCCAGTGCTGATAACCGTGTTCAACTGAGAAGAACATTGACTCTGTTTCAAGTAGTCATGATGGGGCTTGCTTATATGCAGCCAATGACTATTTTTGATACATTTGGTATTGTTTCTGGCCTGACCAGCGGGCATGTTGCAACATCTTATGCTATTGCATTGATCGCGATTTTATTTACAGCGTTAAGTTATGGAAAATTAATCAAGCGTTTTCCATCGGCGGGTTCTGCTTATACTTACGTACAAAAATCAATGAACCCTCACCTCGGATTTATGGTCGGTTGGTCTTCTTTGCTGGATTATATGTTGATGCCGATGATCAACGTGTTATTGGCAAAGATTTATCTGCAAACGCTGTTCCCCGGTATTGAACCGTGGATCTTTGTGGTCGTGTTGACTGCAATTATGACAATTATCAATCTGAGTGGCATCAATGTCGTTGCTAATATTAATAGCATCGTCGTGATTGTCCAGATTGTTGTTATGGTAATACTTGTTGGGCTAATGGTTCGTGGTGTTTATAATGGAGAAGGTGCAGGAACGTTACTGAGTATTCAGCCATTTACATCAGAAGAAGCGCAATTAATTCCGATGATCACTGGTGCAACGATACTTTGCTTCTCATTTCTTGGGTTTGATGGTATTAGCTCTTTGTCTGAAGAAACACCAAATGCAGGTAAGGTTGTCCCCAAAGCGATTTTCCTGACTGCGTTAATTGGTGGCATGATCTTTATCACGGTCTCGTATTTCTTACAGCTCTATTTCCCGGATATTTCTCGGTTTAAAAACCCGAACGCCTCCCAACCAGAAATTATGCTTTATGTTGCTGGTGCGTTATTCCAGTATGTGATTCTTATATTCTCCACTGTCACGGTAATGGCTTCGGGTATGGCTGCACATGCGGGTGTATCTCGTTTGCTCTATGTTATGGGACGTGACGGCGTATTGCCTGAAAAAGTCTTTGCTTATGTTCACCCTAAATGGCGTACTCCAGCTATTAACGTGATATTGGTTGGTATTATCGCCTTATCAGCATGTTGGTTGGATTTGGTGACGGCGACGGCACTGATCAATTTTGGTGCGCTGGTTGCCTTTACGTTTGTTAATTTATCGGTAATTTCTCAATTCTATATTCGTGAACGTCGTAATAATACCTTGAAAGAAACCTTGAATTTCTTGATATTGCCACTTCTTGGTGCTGCGACTGTGGGTGTTTTATGGATGAATTTAGAATCAAATTCGATGGAGTTAGGCTTGATATGGGGAGGCATTGGTCTTATTTATATGTTTTTCCTGACTCGTCGCTTCCGTCAGCCAATGCCGCAGTTTACTGAATCATAATCAGAAAACATTGCAGTATTTTGTTCTAAAAAACAGCATCGTCAGGTGCTGTTTTTTTATTGAAATGACAAAAGAGAGCGTAAAACAGACAAATATTACCAAAAAGCATCATATAATAAGAAAATTTCCATGCCTGTTTTCATTAAAAGCCTGTCTGTCTGGCTCAAGTAAGGTAAGAGAACTATTATGAATGATGCCAAAAATCCCCCAAATCAGCAATTAATGGCCACTCTCACGAATATTGTTGGATCTTCTCATATTCTCACTGAACCTCGAAAAACGGAACGTTATCGTAGAGGCTTTCGTTCTGGACAAGGGGATGCCCTTGCAGTTGTATTTCCGGGGTCATTATTGGAGCAATGGAGAGTATTCAAAGCCTGTATTGAAGCTGACAAAATTATTTTGATGCAGGCAGCCAATACCGGATTAACGGAAGGCTCGACACCAAGCGGTAATGATTATGACCGCGATATCGTCATTATTAGTACCTTACGAATGGATAAAATTCAGATTCTTCAATCAACAAATCAAGTTATTGCATTCCCTGGTAGTACATTGTGGCATTTAGAAAAAGTATTGAAACCATTGGGACGCGAGCCACACTCAGTTATTGGTTCGTCCTGTATTGGTGCATCCGTTATTGGGGGAATTTGCAATAACTCAGGGGGATCTCTGGTTCGGCGTGGGCCGGCTTATACTGAAATGGCTCTATATGGCCGCGTTAATGAGAAGGGAGAAGCTGAACTGATTAACCATTTGGGAATATCGTTGGGTGATCAACCTGAAGATATCTTGACTTGCCTGGAAGAGCAACGTTATCGAACCGAAGATATTCAGCATAGCGACAGGGTCGCTTCTGATCATGAATACTCACAGCGTGTTCGGGATGTTGATGCAGATACACCATCACGGTTTAATGCTGATGAGCGCAGGCTGTTTGAAGCCTCTGGTTGTGCGGGTAAATTGGTTGTTTTTGCTGTTCGACTTGATACTTTTCCGGCAGAGCCATCTTCACAGGTTTTTTATATCGGCACTAATCAACCCGAAGTACTGACAGAATTGCGGCGTCATATTCTATCTAATTTTCAGCATTTACCCGTTGCTGGTGAGTACATGCATCGGGATGTATTTGATATCGCAGAAATATATGGGAAAGACACCTTTGTTATGATTGATAAACTAGGCACAGATAAAATGCCAATGTTTTTTGATTTGAAAGGACGAATGGACGCACTTTCAGGTAAAGTGCCATTTTTACCCGCACATTTAACTGATCGTGTTATGCAGGGATTGAGTCGTTTATTACCTGCCCATTTACCCACTCGTCTGAAAGAATACCGAAATCGTTTTGAACACCACTTAATGCTGAAAATGTCAGGTGAAGGTATAAAAGAGGCGAATGAATGGCTGGAAAATTACTTTAAGCAGGCTGATGGGGCGTATTTTGCTTGTACTCCAGAAGAAGGGGCGAAGGCATTCTTACACCGTTTTGCAGCCGCAGGAGCCGCTATTCGTTACCAGGCTGTTCACAGCGATGAAGTGGAAGATATTTTAGCATTGGATATAGCCTTACGGCGCAATGATCGTGAATGGTTTGAAATTTTGCCAGCCGAAATCAGTAAGGCATTAGTCCATCGGCTATATTACGGGCACTTTATGTGCTATGTATTCCACCAGGACTATATTGTTAGAAAGGGCGCAGATATCCATGCATTGAAAACAAAAATGCTGGAAATTTTGCATCAGCGCGGCGCTGAATACCCGGCCGAACATAACGTTGGTCACTTGTATAAAGCTAAACCACAGCTTAAGCATTTTTATCAAGCGATTGATCCAACGAATACCCTAAATCCGGGAATTGGGAAAACCTCCAAGCTGAAAAATTGGGGCGGAGAGTGTGGTTGCTCAGTTGTCCGACATCAACATGATTAGTTTACGGTTATGACGGAATGAAAATAGAAAAAGACAAAACATCGGTGTTTGTCTTTTTCTTTCCTATTGGATTGTATACTCGATAAACGTCAAGTTGTAATCCGCAAGGCGACGCGAAGCTTTATATTTCCCCGCGCAGCGGGGGAATATAACACGCATCTTGAAGTTGGCTTGGTATAGAATTTACATCAAAGCCTTATTCGGCTATTTGGATTGTATAATCAACTAATGCTTTTAACTGGCGGCATTTTTCTTCATCAGACTGATATTCAATAAAAAGCTCTTCAATAGTTGCAAGATATCGGCTGATGTATTCCTGGGTTAATGTATTCTGACGATGACGCAGCCAACGTTGTTGCTCGTCATCGTCCAATGTTGCTGGATAGTTTCTCGCACGATAGCGGAATAGCAGCGGCTTAATGCGCACATCCTGAAACGTTAAATCCAGTGCGGGCAAGTTCTGGGGAGCAGTTTCTCTGATAATTTCCATGGCAGTTTTATCGGCATCACTGAAAAAACCACTATATAGTTTGGTATCGACATTATCAGATTCTGGAAATACTTCGGGATGGGAGAACAGTTCAACGACTTTCTCCCTGATTTGCGGATTATTGCGCAAGATAGCCAGATTTTGCTCACATTGATTGCGGTTTAATCCTACTCGCTCTGCGTCTTTTGGCCGTAAGGTATTTTCTGGTGCTATGATTGGGCATTTATTAATGTGCACAAGTTTAATGGGGACAGGGCGTTGATCTGGCTGTAACGCATCCCGTCGAGTATACAAGCGTTCGCGTAATTCATCTGCGCTGAGTTCCAGAAGCGGAGCGATATCACCGGCCAAATCGTACATGATAACCGCATTACGGTTAGTCGGATGCCACGCCAGAGGAGCGATAAGGCTAATATTGCTGCGCAAAACCCCAAACATGCCCGATACATGAACCAGCGGTTTCATTTGCGGGATATCGATTTGATTGCTGATTTTCTGTTTATTTCTTAACTGGAAAAAATAATCAAACAGTTTAGGTTGCGCTTTTTTCACCAGCTTTGCCATAGCGATAGTGGCATAAACATCGGACATGGCATCATGGGCGTGAGTATGCTCAATCCCATTGGCTTTTGTCAGATGTTCCAATTTGAAGCTAGGTAATCCATCTTCATTGTCTGGCCAGACAATACCCTCTGGACGCAAGGCATAGCAGGCGCGTAATAAATCGAGCAAATCCCAGCGCGAGTTGCCTTTTTGCCAGCTATAGGCGTAAGGATCGTAAAAGTTACGATAAAAGATATTTCGGCTGACTTCGTCATCAAAACGAATGTTGTTATATCCAAGAATACACGTATTGGGTTTGCTGAATGCTTCATGGATTTGTCGGGTGAATTCGGCCTCGTTGACGCCTTTTTTCAATGCCAGCTGGGGAGTAATTCCTGTGATCATGACAGCTTCAGGATCGGGAAGATAATCATCAGCGGGAGCACAATACACCACCAAAGGTTCTTCAATGATATTGAAATCACTGTCAGTGCGAACTCCTGCAAATTGTGCGGGGCGATCTAAGGCCGGATGTTTACCAAAAGTTTCATAATCATGAAAGTAGAATGATGGTTGTTTGTTATCGGTAGACAAAGTTTTTTTCCGTAAGTTATTGGTGTTTATCTTTATGATTTTAATGATTTTATAAACTAAATTTAACTGTATTTTGCTTTAAATGTTTGATTGTGTCCTTTACTGTCTAGTTTCGTCCATGCAATATTAAGTACAGAATGAGTACAAATTAATATTGCTATGAGTACAAAACGATATGGCTATTAGTGACACAAAATTACGCTTTATACATGGTAAACCATATCAGGGGAATCCTGAAATAACAGATATCGACGGACTTAGCGTCCGAGTGTCTCCCAAAGGGATGATCACGTTTCAGTGCCGTTACAGATTTAGCGGCAAACAACACAGAATTGGTATAGGCCGATATCCGGCTATTTCATTGCGGGACGCTAGGGCAAAAGCTGTAGAAATAAAAATTCTCGTTGAACAAGGGGTAGATCCTCGAACACTAAATGATTCTACAGAGAGAAAGATAACAACGTTGGATGATTGCATTAAATACTGGGCAGATACATATGTATATGTACAATTGAGACCAAAAACCCAGGCACTCTATGATGCTATGGTGATAAAAAACACATCTGGAAAATTTCCTAACACAGACATTGAGAAAATAACGTCCAGAGAGTGGATTGACTTATTTGCAGGGTTCGAGAAAGAGAATCCTAAAAAAGCGCATAAATTATTTATTCAATTAAAATCAGCTATTAACTGGTGCATTAGGCGGCAACTAATAGACTCATGCCAAATAATGAAAATCAACCCAAGAGATATTGGCGAAAGATCTAGTATAGGCGACCGGGTTTTATCATATCAGGAGCTTGCTAAAATTTGGCTAGCCATAGAGAGAAGCCGAGCATCAACATCTAATAAATTATTACACCAAATGGTGATGTTATGGGGATGTCGGTTGTCAGAACTTAGATTAGCCACTATTCAAGAATTCGACTTAGAAAATGAAATATGGACAGTTCCTTCCGAGCACAGTAAGACTAAAAAAATAATACGAAGGCCAATATTTGATGGCATTCGCCCGCTTCTTGATAAGAGTCTTATCACTTACAAAGATATTCTTTTCCCAGGGCAGGATATTCGTGAACCAATTTCTATAGCGGCAGCAAACAGGTATGTAATACGAATTAGGGATGGTCTGGATATGGATAAATGGCGAGCACATGACTTCAGGAGGTCGCTTGCGACTCGCCTATCTGAGGAAGGTGTTGCCCCACATGTAATAGAAAAAATGCTGGGGCATGAGATTGGAGGGGTAATGGCTATTTATAACAAGCACGATTGGATTGATGATCAGCGTGAGGCGTATGGTATTTATTTTGACAAATTGATGTGGCATCTTAGGAAGATAACTGACTGACACCGCCATCTTCTATCCACTTATAAAAATCCTTGCGTAGGTAGGCCTTAGGGCGGAGTTTTACTGGCCTTGGGAACTTCCTGCGCTTCTCGTAATCCCATAGTGTTTGTCGGGAAGTAATGCCTAGCTTTTTCATCACTTCGTCTTTTGATATTAATTTTTTATCCATCTTTCATCTCCTTATCAATCATATCTACGTAGTATCGCAGCCACATCACAGGTTGAAATACGCTCTTTTGATGTGGCGACATGACACATTTAAATTCGGGTAGGTGTTTACTGAGTATTTCTGCGGTCTGCTGGTTGGTACGTTTCAGATGTTGCTTCAATTCTCTACGGCATTCCCTTGCCACCATCCTCCTTGCGTTCTCGAATTCGCTAGTCATGGGTATTGATAGTAATGTCTTCTAACTTTATTCCCTGAAATCCCCCTCGCTCTAATATAGTTTTGATGTCACCACGGATTAACTCTGAATATTCAGAATCAGGGACGGGATAATCACTGTTAACATATTCGTGCACTTCCGTTTTAGTCATATCAATTTTTGCTTTCATGCTATTTTCCTCAATTGTTCATTGCCGACATTAATCAAATAATTTCGATCGACGGTTGTTATTATTCTGCGTGGGTTAGTGAATGGTCGCCAAATTAGCAATAAACTACCTTTGTTATTTCCATTCACTGGTTTTTGTGTTTCTGCGTTAACAAATGAAATCCGTCCACCCGTTATTAATCTGACCTCATCGACAGTTTCCATTGCTAATTTAAACCAGCCTACAGATGTATCAGAGGGAACTAACATCACGACAGGTTGTAACTGTTTCTGACATTCGATAGCGGCTTTCTCTATCCATTTTGGAATATTGCTATAGGGTGGATTACAGAATATTGCACCGTAACTCTCCCAATTACACACCAGTGCATTATCTCGTTCCGTGAGATAATTTGTGCACAGGGTATTTTGAGCATCGGCGGCGGCATCTAAATAAAATCCGAATTCTAAATCGAGTGCCAGAAATAACGGGAGTGGAGTTTGCCAGAGGTCGCGCAGTTCTTTTGGGGTATTACTGCCTCCGTAGTCACTCATCCCTCGTTTTCCTCCTATCCCGCTCATAATCCTCCCCGCACTCTTTGCTACAGAATGCGCCGTGTGCTGCTGGCTCCGTCTCACACCATCGGCACATGCCGTTGATACTGGTTAATGCTGGTGGCCGGTTCTGGAGTGCATGAGATAACCTCAGCTCATTTAATTCATTCGCTGCATCGATAATATCCATGATGGTTCTCTATTTGTTGCGGTGAGGATATAGGTTTACTGCGAATACGCTTTTTCCATCACCTATATCATGAATGCTTTTATAAACCTCGCCATCAGCTAAATTATATATAGCCACAGGCTTCATATTTTCATATTCAGCGAGTTTTTCTACAGCCTCACAGAGTTTGATTATATTTTGAGGTGATATCACCAAATCGAGATAACCAATTCTACTGTAAAACTTATCGCGGCTTTCATTTTCTTTGGAAGATAGATATTCCTTTTCTGCGGATAATACCGCCTCACTACGCTTTTTTATTTCTCGCGCCAACTCAATTACATTATTGTTCATTATTATCACCTCCCAGCCAATTTAAAAATATCTGCATACTATTTTCATCTATTACACGCTGACCGTTATCCAATGTATGAACTGTTATCTGAATATTGTCGATGTTAATAGTTCCACTATTTATAACGGTGGGTAGTTGTTCATTTTGATTATTCATTACTATCACCTAAACCCCCTGCATATATGCTTTTATGAATTCTTCCGCAACCGGCGCGACGATGGCGTTTCCGTAGGCGCACAATCGTCCCACTCTTCCGGCAGTCCTATTAGCAGTCTCGCCATAACCGGATGGAATGATTCTAATTTTTTCATCTGCTCCCTGGCTGGCTTTCCAGCCATTCCAAACGTGTGTAACCACATTTGGCGATACAGAGAGTCGTTCCGAATCTTGCCGTCCTTTCTCACAAAGGAGCCGCTTATATCGCCGCAATCCTTGTGGCATCGTGTCGTTGGTGTGGCCCACCCAATAGAGCCGTTGTCTGATGTGCGGTGCACCGACGCCCGCAGCGCATAAATCAACCGCTGCTGAGGTGTAACCCGTTCCCGCCAGGTCAGCCTGTACAAGGTCGAACCAGGCAAGGCCGTCTTTGCTTGCAACCTGTTCGCCAAAGATAATGCCAGGCCTGCATTGTCCGATGAGGTAGTGGAAGTAGGGCCATAAGTGCCGCTCGTCAGTAAACCCAGATCTTTTGCCTGCCGCGCTGAAAGGCTGGCACGGGCAGGAGCCTGTCCAGACGGATTTATCATCCGGCCAACCGGCATTACGGAGGGCGTAACTCCAGACTCCGATCCCTGCGAAAAAGTGGCACTGCTTATATCCTCGTAAATCATCAGGTCTGACATCCTCAATACTCCTTTCATCAACATCGCCTGGTGCGATATGACCGGCTGCAATTAAATTTCTCAGCCACTGTGCGGCATAGGGGTCTATCTCGTTGTAATAGGCCGTCATTTTAAATTCCTGCATACATTCGCTGCCCGTTCGCACATTTCAGTGTCAAACCAACCGAAATGGCATTCGTTGAAACTGATATTTAATTGATTTGCTAACCATCTGTACGCATCCGTGCGCTCCAAATTACAACTCCTGACTACATCATCGAAATACCGATGAGCCGATGCTCTGGCTCTGCGTGTCGTTTTATCTGCCAGTGACCCCATCGGAATATCCGTTCCCGGATGAATACTGACACGCGCACCACATGCCCAGCAGTGGTATAGCCACGGCCAGCGGTTATCATGGATGCGTTTAAAAACATTCAGGTGATGCTCAATCATCACGTGTCTGCCACAATAACGGCAGTGTGTCGGAATGGGATAGGGGTCATTGACTCTTGCAATCGCTCTGGGATTGGGGTTCCATGGGGTGAACTGCATATGTCCTCCCGAATTTGGTTACAATAATCCTCCCGCCGCAAAGCAGCGTAGTGATAGGGTTGGGGTTAATTAGATACTTCTGTCTGGATTGCCGAGCACGAAGACCCGGTGTTGAAAATCGATAATCAAAACGGAATGTCATCAT
>NZ_LDNM01000037.1 GCF_001028135.1 Xenorhabdus griffiniae | reverse complement strand
GACTTAAAGTTATAAAGGAGCGGCTATGTCATTTCAACTCATCATAAAAGTCGAGCATCGCGTAAATTTAAGCCCTGCCACACCGTTTAAGACAGCGGCCAAGCGGATATTTTTGTCTTTAACAGTATTACCTAAACGGTTACTGGTGGTATCGACATCAGCAAAAAGCCCTTTGATCTCGTCTTCAGATGGGTAGCCGCTGGCAGAGCTTTCAATAGCTACAAAAATGGAATTTAAGTCTTTGTTTAAATTATCATTTTTATTAGCATTTGCGGCAATATTAGCAAACAGCTGACTTGGGTAAATAAAATAGCCTTTGGTTTTAATGGCATCATCTTTAATATCGTCAGTGATAATATCATCTGAAAGCTCAGCGTAGTTGATACTCTCATCACCGCCTTCCATGTAGTTTGCAAAGTTTTCACTTATAAAACGATAAAACAGCGTACCGAGTACATACTGTTTGAAATCCCAGCCATCAACTGAACCTCTCACATCGTTGGCAATTTGCCAAATTTGACGCTGTAGTTCGGCTCGTTGTTGGGTACTTGTCATTGTGAAACTCCACTTTTAATCCGTTTTTGAATGGCCTTCGGCCCATAATCAGGCCGGTATTATAACGAGTAAAGACGTTCTAATCATTTTGAATCGCTACAAGTTTAGTCGTCATCTTGGGGCATTTTGGACATCCGTGGTTTTGATATTAATTTAGCGACGATGTTCAGATCATCAATGAAGCCCTTTTTCTATCTAAAGTATACGGTACTGCTTAGTGTATGATTTACCAATAACTTATCACTGACCAAACATCTCACGTAGCCAGCCAGGCGCTTCTTCTTCATTCTCCTCGATAGGCTGTTGTGCCGATTGCTGGCATAACTTCTGAGGATCATCAGTCCAAACCGGTAATACTCTGATACCGCTTCCTTCACAGTTGAAACTGCCATCTTCATTGACGGACATATCCACAATACCTTCCGGTGGACGGTTATTCAGTTCCAGTGGCGTTTCATTTTCCAGATAACGACGGTAAATCGTCAATGCACCTGTCGCTCCGGTCAAATTGGTCGGCCCATTGTTATCACGCCCAGCCCAGACAATCGTGACTTCTTTGCCATCAATGCCTGTAAACCAGCTGTCACGCAGATCATTCGTTGTTCCGGTCTTACCTGCCAGGTGATATTTGCCATATTTCCCTGTCAGTGAACGCCCTGTACCCCTCTCCACGACCTGCTGCATACCGTATAGCGTCAGATAGGCGGCCTGTGGCGGTACAACACGCTCTGCCTGTGGATAACTCTGGTAAATCACCGTACCATCTTCAGCAATGATGGAGCGTAACGCAGAAAGTTTCGCCCGATTACCCCCACTGGCAATCGTCTGGAATTCTTGTGCCATTTCCATTGGCGTCAGGTTAATCGCGCCCAATAACATAGCCGGGATCTGTTGGATCTCTTTCGCAGGAATACCCAATGCAATCAAGGTGCTGGAAATGCGGTCTAACCCGACATCCAGTCCCAAATTCACGGTCGGCACATTCATCGAACGCGCTAACGCGTCGATCAGCATGACACGCCCGCTGAAAGTACGGCTAAAGTTCTTCGGTTCCCAGGGCTTTCCCCCCGCCTGAGGGACAGAGAGAGGTTCATCCGCCAGCCAGGTATTCAGGCGATATTTATCCGGCTGGCTCAGTGCCGTCAGATACGTAGCAGGTTTAGCAAGCGAGCCAATCAAACGACGGGCATTCAATGCCCGGTTAAATCCAGCATATTGCGGCTGGGAGCCGCCAACCATAGCGCGAACCTCACCGCTGAAACGGTCAACAACGACCATCGCCCCTTCCAGATCATCCATCTTGCGTACTTTTCGCAGGGCAGCAACGCCCTCTTCAACGGATTTTTCCGCCGCATCCTGAGAAACAGGATCGAGGGTAGTAAAGATCTTTACCCCTGACAAATCATTGACTTTATCGCCCAGCTTTCCCTGCAATTCCTGACGAACCAATTGCATAAAGGCGGGTTGTGGTGTAATCACCCCGCTTTTCGGTTTTACCCCTAATGGACGGGCACTCAGTAAATCATACAGTTCCTGATTGATGATGTTCCGGTTCTGGAGAATTTTCAAAACCACATTGCGCCGCTCCAGCGCCGTTTTAGGATGACGCCATGGGTTATACCACGAGGCCCCCTTGACCATGCCCACCAGCAACGCCTGCTGATCCAAACTCAATTCATCAATCGGGCGACCAAAATAGTACAGACTTGCCAATGGAAAACCATGGATCTGCTCATCACCACTTTGTCCTAAAAAAACTTCGTTCAAGTACAATTCCAGAATGCGATCCTTGCTATAACGCGCATCCATCAGTAACGCCATATATGCTTCATTCGCTTTACGGCTAAAGGTACGTGCATTGGAGAGGAACAGGTTTTTCACTAATTGCTGCGTCAGGGTACTCCCCCCCTGAACCGCACGTCCTGCCGTCAGGTTAGCCAAAAACGCACGGGCAATGGAAAGCGGCCTGACGCCATCATGTTCATAAAAGTAACGATCCTCTGTTTCCAGCAACGTCTGAACCAGTAAATCAGGAAAGCCGGAACGCGGGACAAACAGGCGCTGTTCACCATTCGGTGATTGCATCATGGTGATCAATTTGGGATCAAGACGGAAAAAACCAAACTGCCGCTGGTTTTCCATGTTTTCAATGCTGGCAAGATGGTTATTATCAAAAGTCAGTCGAGCCTGAATTTGCTCTTCTTTACCATCAGGGAAATCAAATGGGCGGCGCAGCATCTCTATGCTATTCCCCCTGACGACAAATTCCCCTGCACGGGTGATCTTTGTCACACTTCGGTACTGCATGCCTTCCAGCAAGTGGATCATTTCATCCTTGCTATAATTCATGCCGGGTTCAAGATTGACCATCCGTCCGTACACTGCGGCCGGTAAATCCCAGACTTTTCCGTCAATACGCTTGCGGATTTTGTTATCCAGATAGAAGCCATAAATGACAATGAGTACCGCCAGTACAATAAAGATTTTCAGCAGCAACCACAAAAACCAGTGCCCTCTTTTTTTAGGCGGGCGGGATTTAGGACTGCGGGCGCTCTTCCTTTTTTTCGTCATGACTTCATCCTCATCGTTGTCGTCAACATCATCATTTTCATCATCATAGTCATCCCGCCGATTGCGTTTATCAGATGTTCGCCCACGACGAAGTTCTGATTTTTTACCCTTACGTCCGATTGGCTGACGATCATCATCAGACATAACGAATTCTCCAACTATTTATTAAATACAGGTAGATAAATACAAACAATTACAGCCGTTTTTTCACGTATCTGGTCGGTGCGGTGTTGGCAGGATCATCCGGCCACAAATGTTTGGGGTAACGCCCTTTCATCTCTTTTTGCACTTCACGATACGTTCCCTGCCAAAACGCGGCAAGGTCTTGCGTGATCTGTAATGGACGATGGGCGGGAGATAACAATTCAATGACAACTGAAACCCGTCCTTTCGCCAATGCTGGATTTTGCTGCTCTCCGTACATTTCCTGCATTCTCACTGACAGTACAGGAGGCTTATCATGGAAATACCGGATAGTGATCCTGCTGCCCGTTGGCACAGTGTAATTAGCAGGCAATTCATTATCCAGTATTTGCCGCTGTTGCCAATCAAGCAATCCCCTCAGACAGGAGGACAACTCAATCTGGCGCAAGCCTTTTAAGTCATCAACATCACCCAGGGCGGGCAGCAACCACTGTTCAAGGGAGTTCAACAATGCTTCGTCATCAACCGCAGGCCATTCCACCTCCGGTAGCCATTCTGTCGCTCTTTGCAGGCGGATGCGCAACTGCAACGCTTCCGGTGACCAATTCAACGCCGATAATCCTTCCTGCCTGACCCAATTCAGCAAGGCTTCTTGTAATTCCGCTGCCGAAGGTTTTGCCAGTGGCTGGGCTTTAACAATTAATCGCCCACATTGCAAACGCTTCCACGCCCGTAATGAGCCTTTATTATCATCCCATTCTACGGTTGTATGCTCAGTAAACAGATGAGGGTATTGCTTTATAGTCTGTTCAATCGCCAACGGGCAGGCAAGCAAAACCTGTGCATCAGGATGGCTGTTTCCTTGCTGTAATGAGGGAGTCATTAACCAAGCCTCTCCCGACAGCGGCTCTTCACGTTCCAGTGCCACCCCCAAGCCATTGGCTAACTGAAAACGGCCAAGATTATCGCGGTTTTTAGCGATCCGGTCTGGAAAACCCTGCACCAGGAGTTCAGGCACAAGATCTAATCTCAGGTTTTCAGTATGGCTTGTTTTATCCGCCCGTTGATTTGTAAAATTCCTGACCAGCTGATTGGCTCGTTGCTGCCAATGACGCTGATTCTCTGTCATCCAATAGAGTAGGTCAGGCTGTCCACGACGCGGGGGGTCTTCCAGAATGGCGACCAATTTCGCTGCTGTTATCAATGCTGCCCAGCCTTCGCCTTTTTTATCTTCGCTCTCCTGAGCTGAACACAATATCGCCGCCAAACGGGGTTCACTGCCGAATGCCGCCATTTGCCAACCACGGGAAGTCAGTTGCTGGTTGTCGTCTAACGCCCTAAGGCGCAGCAACAGGGAACCTGCAACCGCTAATGCGGGTTGTGGTGGATTATCCAACCAATGAAGCTGGTTACTGTCACGACACCCCCACTGTAGTAAAGAGAGCTGTAGACCGCTTAGATCTGCATGCAAGATCTCCGGCTCGCTGTGCTCTCTGGCTCTTTCTGCCTGATCCTGACTAAATAAGTGCCAACAGACACCTGCCTCTCGTCGTCCAGCCCGCCCTGCCCGCTGAACCATAGATGCCTGGCTGATGCGTTGGGTCATTAAGCGTGTCAGGCCACTCTTCGGTTCAAATCGGCCGGCGCGTTCCAGTCCACTGTCTACCACTAACCGGATACCTTCAATTGTCAAACTGGTTTCTGCAATATTGGTAGCAAGTACAACTTTACGCATCCCCACTGGCGCCGGTGTGATTGCCTTGCGTTGTTCTGTCAACGACAATGCCCCATACAATGGACACAACAGCGTATCGTCATTGATCTTACCGGCCAATTGCGACAATACCCGCTGAATTTCACCGACACCGGGCAGAAACAGCAATAACGATCCCGTTTCCTGTTGCAATAAACGCAGTACCGCCGATGCAACGGATTGTTCAAAAGGTTGATGAGAAGGAAGTGGATGATATGACCTGATTACCGGATAACTACGCCCTTCTGACACAATCACAGGCGCATCGGGTAATAAAGAAGAAAGGCGCTGGTTATCCAATGTTGCCGACATCACCAAGATACGCAGGTCATCGCGCAACCCTTCCTGTACATCCAGCAGCAGTGCTAATGCAAGATCGGCCTGTAAACTGCGTTCATGAAATTCATCAAGAATGACCAAAGAGATGCCGTTCAATTCAGGATCTTGTTGCAGCATACGCGTCAAAATCCCTTCGGTCACAACCTCAATCCGTGTTGCAACACTGACTTTAGTTTCCGAACGCATCCGGTAGCCGATGGTCATACCAACAGGTTCATTGAGTTGTTCGGCAAGGCGTTCAGCCACACTCCGTGCAGCAATGCGCCGCGGTTCCAGCATAATAATGCGCCCCGGCAACTGCGCCTGCTGTAAAATTGCCAATGGCAATCCGGTCGATTTTCCAGCGCCCGTTGGCGCATGTAATAACACTTGCTTCGACGTTTGCAATGCAGCAATAACGGAGCCAACCACGTCATAAATGGGTAATAGGTTACACATGGGCAATAACAAAGGATCACCATAATGAATTAACTTTCAGTGGATGCCATTGTAGCATTAGCGCCTTTGATTTCATTCGCCCACGGGTTATGAAGGAAAGTTTATGGAATTTTCACCTCCCCTGAAACCGGCTACCTTAATCCGCCGTTATAAACGCTTTCTTGCGGATGTCCTCACGCCAGAAGGAGAAATACTCACTATACATTGTGCCAATACGGGTGCCATGACAGGATGTGCCACGCCAGGGGATACCGTGTGGTATTCCACATCCGATAATCCCAAACGCAAGTACCCCAATAGCTGGGAACTCACGCAAACCCAGGATGGTCACTGGATTTGTGTCAATACCCTCAGAGCCAATGCCCTGGCCTATCAAGCTATTGAAAAAAATATTATCTCGGAATTATCTGGATATGAGCACATGCGTCGTGAAGTTGGCTATGGCAAAGAGAAAAGTCGCATAGATGTATTGTTACAATCAAAACAAAAAGTTAGCTGCTATATTGAAGTCAAGTCAGTCACATTGTTACAAGAAAATTATGGATATTTTCCTGATGCGGTCACAATTCGAGGGCAAAAACATTTACGTGAGCTATCATTGATAGCACAACAAGGCCAGCGGGCTGTTTTGTTATTTGCTGTTTTACATTCTGGGATCAGCCAGGTTGCAGCAGCAAAACATATTGACCATGATTATGCTTTTCTTTTGGAACAAGCATGCCAATCAGGGGTCGAAGTAATCTGTTATAAGGCCAGCATGACAGAAAACGGGATGGTTATAAGTGACAAATTACCTTTCGTATCAATGGGATAATTTGTAAACAAATCATACGGACAAGAGGGGTTTTGCAACATATTTAGGCAGTAAACATGCCTGCCTTCACACCATTGCAAAACTAATGGCAGGAACAATTGCCAACCTCGCAGTCATCTGCTATTTATAGCGGCCTATTTTTTTTCCCCCTCTTATCGGGGGGTCGTTTGATAGTGCGTGTGTAAGGAGAAGCATTATGCAAGAAGGGCAAAAACGTAAAACCTCGTCCTTGAGCATTCTCGCCATCGCTGGGGTAGAACCTTACCAGGAAAAGCCAGGCGAAGAATACATGAACGATGCCCAGTTAAAGCATTTCAGGCTGATTCTGGAAGCATGGCGCAATCAACTCAGGGATGAAGTAGACCGTACTGTATCTCATATGCAAGATGAGGCAGCAAACTTCCCTGATCCAGTTGACCGTGCGGCGCAAGAAGAAGAGTTCAGTCTTGAATTACGTAATCGGGATCGTGAGCGTAAGTTGATCAAAAAGATCGAAAAAACGCTGAAAAAGGTCGAAGAAGAAGACTTTGGCTATTGTGAAGCCTGTGGGATTGAAATCGGCATCCGCCGTTTAGAGGCTCGGCCAACAGCCGATTTATGTATTGACTGCAAGACGTTGGCCGAAATTCGTGAAAAACAAATGGCTGGCTAACCAATAGGGTTAAGTACGGCGCTAAATGCGCCGTATGCCCCTATGTTGAATCGACGATGACTCAATCCAGACATCCCTCGTTATATATTGGCCGTTTTGCGCCATCTCCTTCCGGCGATCTCCATTTTGGTTCTTTGGTGACTGCATTGGGCAGTTATCTGCAAGCCCGTGCCTGTCACGGGAAATGGCTGATGCGTATTGATGATATTGATCCCCCACGGGAAATTCCCGGAGCCGCCACGCGGATATTGCAAGCTCTTGAGCATTATGGTCTTTACTGGGATGGTGAAGTACTCTATCAATCCCAGCGTCATGACGCTTACCGTGCCATCCTCGATCAATTAAAACAGCAAGGTGATAGCTATTACTGCACCTGCACCCGCCAACACATTCAACAACTGGGCGGCTTTTATCATGGCCACTGCCGACATTTGTCTCTGCCCGCTCACAACGCTGCCATTCGTCTAAAACAACGCCATCCGGTTTATGGTTTTTACGATAAATGGCAAGGCCATATCACCGTGCCTACGAAAATGGCTGAGGAAGATTTTATTATTTATCGCAAAGACGGTTTATTTGCCTATAATCTTGTCGTTGTTATTGATGATAACTCTCAAGGTGTCACTGAAATTGTCAGAGGAGCTGATTTAATTGATCCCACGGTTCGCCAGCTATCTCTGTATCAGCATTTGAATTTTGCAACACCAGATTATGTGCATTTACCTCTCGTGCTAAATAAAGAGGGAAATAAACTTTCTAAGCAAAATCATGCCCAGCCGATCCCATTGAGCGACCCAAGACCATTGCTTATTGATGCGTTATCATTTCTGAATCAGCCCACTATTGCAGGCTGGCAGGATCTCACCACAGATCAACTGCTACAGCAAGCTATCGTCGGTTGGAATATAAACGCGGTTCCGCCAAAAAAACCTAGTGAATAGACTAAGTTAAATAAAGTCTTTCTATTGGTACTGTAAGCATTCTCAAAAAATGTCCAGTAAGTTATGATTGGCGGCTGTTTTTGTTTTAATTGATCAGTCACTACCGAGGTGTACCATTTTTAACCGAGTAGCAACTTTCTGTCGTAATTTATTAATCCGCGATCACAGAACAAAGCGCGACGCACCGGCAGTCAGTGAAAGGCCAGTCACCGTATCTGACCATTCTGCTCAAACAGAGAGCAGTCCTCTGCGTAAACGTAGCAGAGGGAATCATTCATCTTCATCACATGCCGAAAACGACAAAATGAAGAAAAAACCCGTAAAGGCAATACGTTCGGACTCTCCGATCACGGTGATCCCACGCGACCAGCACCCAATTTCACGCAAGGACATCAGTGATAATGCCTTGAAAGTTCTGTATCGCCTAAATAAATCAGGTTTTGAAGCTTATCTGGTCGGTGGTGGAGTTCGTGATCTGCTGCTGCACAAAAAACCCAAAGATTTTGATATAGCCACCAATGCTACACCTGAACAAGTTCGTCAACTGTTCCGTAACTGTCGCCTTGTCGGACGTCGCTTTCGCCTTGCCCATATCATGTTTGGCCCTGATGTGATTGAAGTTGCCACCTTCCGCGGGCCACATGATCAAATTGAAAGCAATGACCGGAACCAGTCACATAAAGCTCAAAGCGGCATGTTACTGCGGGATAATATTTTTGGTTCAGTAGAAGAAGATGCCGTTCGTCGTGATTTCACAATCAATAGCCTCTATTATGGCATTGAAGATTTCTCACTGCGGGATTACGTCGGGGGCATGGCCGATCTGAACGCAGGTATCATTCGCCTGATTGGTGATCCTGAAACGCGCTATCGGGAAGACCCCGTGCGTATGCTGCGGGCTGTCCGTTTTGCCAGCAAACTGGGTATGACTGTCGAGCCAGCTACCGCTGAACCTATCCCGCGCCTGGCATTTCTGTTGAAGGATATTCCAGCGGCACGTCTGTTCGAAGAATCGCTGAAACTGTTACAGACAGGACAGGGTTACAGGACTTATAAACTGCTGCGCGAATATCACCTGTTCCAGTCATTGTTTCCACTTATTCAACCGGGTTTCACCCAACGTGGTGATTCGTCAATGGAAAAGCTGTTAGTACAAGTGCTGAAAAATACCGATTTTCGCTTACAAAGTGACAAGAGAGTGAATCCCGCTTTCTTATTTGCGGCCATGCTATGGTATCCCTTGATTGAACATGCGGAAAAGCTGACACAGGAAGGTGGATTACAGTATTACGACGCCTTTGCGTTAGCAATGAATGATATTCTTGATGAACAGTGTCGTTCCATTGCGATCCCGAAACGTTATACCACCACCATGCGCGATATCTGGTTACTCCAGCTTCGTTTGCCACGCCGTCAGGGAAAACGAGCAAATAAGTTAATGGAACATCCGAAGTTCCGTGCGGCGTATGACTTACTGGAATTGCGCGCCAGCATTGAGCCACGCCATGACCTGAAAGAACTGGTACATTGGTGGACTGAATTCCAACAGTCAACATCACCACAACAGCGCGAAATGATATCTGATCTGGGCAACGAACCCATTCGCCGCCGGACACGCCCCCGTCGTGTTGGACGCACTCGCCATCACAGGAATAACGGTTAATATGACTCGCGTCTATATTGCCATTGGCAGCAATCTGGCCGAACCTTTGCAGCAAGTCAATAACGCGCTTGCTGCCCTGAAAAAGATCCCTGATACCACTTTCATTGTTCGATCCTCTTTTTACCGAACCAAACCAATGGGACCACAGGATCAACCAGATTACCTCAACCTAGCCGTCGCATTGGAAACGCGGTTATCACCAGAAACATTGCTTGATCACACCCAAGCGATCGAACGGGAACAAGGACGCGTTCGTAAAGACGAACGCTGGGGACCGAGAACGCTCGATTTGGATATCATGTTGTTTGGTAATCACATCATCAACACCGAACGCTTGACAGTTCCCCACTATGGGTTAAAACAGCGTGAATTCATGCTTTATCCACTGGCAGAAATTGCACCTGACCTTGTGTTTCCCGATGGAGAAACCCTGACAGCGCAATTAAAAAAAGTGCCAGAAAATGACCTGACGCTTTGGTTATAAAAATAGAGGGTATCACTATTCAGGAGAGAATGATGAAATCAACCACCCTGGCTGATCTCAGTCAGTTAAAAAAAGAAAAGCGCAAATTTGCAACCATCACCGCTTACGATGCCAGTTTCGCCCACCTTTTCGCCGGACAAGGTATTAACGTCATGCTCATTGGTGATTCACTCGGCATGACTATACAGGGATTTGACTCTACCCTGCCCGTTACCGTTGAAGATATCGCTTACCACACCCGAAGTGTTCGTGCTGGTGCCTCTCATGCTTTTCTCATCGCAGATATGCCTTTCATGAGCTACGCAACCCCCGAACAAAGTTTTGGTAATGCGGCGGCACTCATGCGTTCTGGTGCCAATATGGTCAAAATTGAAGGCGGAGATTGGCTATGTGATACCGTCAAAATGCTGACCGAACGAGCCGTCCCCGTTTGCGGTCATTTAGGTTTGACACCACAATCCGTCAATGTCCTCGGTGGCTATAAAGTTCAGGGCCGCGATGATACCTCAGCCCAAAAGTTATTTGACGATGCGATTGCCTTAGAAAAAGCAGGTATGCAACTCCTGGTGCTAGAATGTGTTCCGACTGCACTGGCGCAGCGTATTACTGAAGCACTGGACATTCCGGTTATTGGCATTGGGGCGGGCAATATGACTGACGGTCAAATTCTGGTGATGCATGATGCCTTGGGCATTACCGCAAAACCACCTAAATTTGCTAAAGATTTCCTCAATGAAGCTGGCAATATGAGGGATGCCATTCGCCTGTACATTGAACAAGTAGAAAGCGGCACCTATCCCGACCCGGCACACTCGTTCAACTGAATATTCTCCAGCATGACGACTAATTAAAGGAGTACAGCAATGCTGATCATAGAAACGATCCCCATTTTACGCCGAGAAATCCGGCGCTGGCGTCAGGCGGGCAAACGTATTGCTTTCGTCCCTACGATGGGAAACCTGCATGATGGTCATATGGCGTTAGTTGATACTGCCAAAGCACAGGCTGACGTTGTTATCGTCAGTATCTTCGTCAATCCGATGCAATTTGATCGAGAAGACGATCTGGTCAATTATCCTCGAACCTTGCAGGAAGATTGCGAAAAACTAAGCCGCCGCAATGTCGAGTTGATATTCGCCCCTAATGCTAACGAGATGTACCCACATGGTTTAAACGGCAACCAAACTTTTGTCGAAGTCCCCGAACTCTCCCATATTCTTGAAGGTGCCAGCCGACCAGGACATTTCCGGGGCGTCACTACCGTTGTCAGCAAATTGTTTAACCTGATCCAGCCCGATCTGGTTTATTTCGGCGAAAAAGATTTCCAGCAATTACAGATTATCCGCAAGATGATTGCAGATATGGCTTACGATATTACCTTGGTTTCCGTGCCGATTGTCCGTGATAAAACTGGATTGGCACTCAGCTCACGTAATAGCCTTCTATCCGCTGAAGAGAAAAAATTTGCGCCTTTGCTGAATAAAGTTATGCAATGTATGGCAGAAAAGCTGAAAAATGGTGAACGCGATACTGAACGACTCATTGAGCTGGCATCTGCACATTTGCGGGAAGAAGGCTTTATGCCGGATGAGTTATTTATTCGTGATGCAGAAAACCTGATGCCATTAACGGCACAAAGTAAAAAAGCCGTAATTCTAATGGCGGCATGGTTAGGGCAAACCCGGCTGATTGATAATCAGCAAGTTGATTTGGCTGACTGATTTTAATTGTGGGATATGTGCATACCGTCACTCCGCCGCAATCAACGGCGGAGTATTAAATTTTTTGGCTATTAAGTTCTCAGCCCTCGCCCTGATTCAATCAGATACCAGGCCAATAGATAGAATCCAACAATAAAAAGCCCCAGCATACCTAACGTCATCGCCAGAGAAACATCCATAATACCGAGAAAACCATAACGGAAGCCACTGACCATATAGACGATGGGATTTAGTTTTGACACTATCTGCCAGAAAGCAGGTAACAGGGTAAGGGAGTAGAATACGCCCCCCAAATAGGTTAACGGGGTCAGCACAAATGTTGGAATAATACTGATATCATCAAACGTTTTCGCAAAAATGGCATTCAATAGCCCCGCCAATGAAAATAAGATTGATGTGGCCAGCAAAGTGATCACCACCATTCCCCATGAATGTATCTGTAGCGGTACGAACAATAGGGAAACCAGTGTCACCAGGATGCCAACGCATACCCCACGCGCTACGCCCCCTCCAACAAATCCAGCAATAATGATATGGGTTGGAACCGGAGCGACCAGTACTTCTTCAATGCTACGCTGGAACTTAGCGCCAAAGAAAGACGAAGAAACGTTAGCGTAAGAGTTGGTGATCACTGACATCATTATCAACCCAGGCACAATAAATTGCATATAACCCACTCCCCCCATTTCGCCAATGCGGGAACCGACCAGATTGCCGAAGATAACGAAATAAAGAGACATCGTGATCACCGGCGGCAGTAATGTCTGTACCCAAATACGCCCAAAGCGGGTGACTTCTTTAATCCAAATGGTTTTCAGAGCCACCCAGTATAATTGGATCATTACCTCTCTCCTTGGCTATTATTGGTCAATCCGACAAACAACTCTTCCAGGCGATTCGCTTTGTTACGCATACTGCTGATTTGTATACCCTGCTTACTTAGCTGGGAGAAAACATCATTTAATCCCTGCCCGCGTTTTACATCCACTTCCAGCGTGACTGCATCAATCAGACGGTAATCGTAGCCGTCAATAACAGGCTTTGCTTCTTTTGGTAATAAATCCAGCAAGAATGTTTCACGTTCAAGTTGACTGAGCAGGTTTTTCATGCTGGTGTTTTCCACCAGCTCACCATGTTGGATAATGCCGATGTTTCGGCACAACATCTCAGCTTCTTCAAGATAGTGGGTCGTCAAGATGATTGTGGTTCCCTGCGCATTCAGTTCTTTCAAAAATTCCCACATCGATCGGCGCAGTTCGATATCCACGCCCGCTGTAGGTTCATCAAGAATTAACAACTTCGGCTGATGCATTAAGGCACGGGCAATCATTAAACGCCGTTTCATACCGCCAGATAAACGAATGGCACGCTCGTTGCGCTTTTCCCATAGATCCAATTGAGTAAGATAGATTTCAGCCCGTTCCTGCGCCAGATTGCGTGGAACGCCATAATATCCCGCCTGGTTTAAGACAATCTGAATCACTGTTTCGAATGGATTGAAATTAAATTCCTGTGGAACAAGGCCAAGCTGCCGTTTGGCATTAATGAGATCCGTATCAATATCGTAGCCAAAAACCCTGACCGTCCCCCCACTTTTATTAACCAAGGAACTAATAATCCCTATCGTGGTCGATTTCCCGGCGCCATTTGGCCCTAAAAGCGCGTAGAAATCACCTTCTTCTACACGCAAATCAATCCCCCGCAGCGCTTTCACTCTACTCTCATAGACTTTCGTGAGCTGCGTCAATTCCAATGCGTAAGCCATAAGTAAAAAATACCTTTATTATTTGCTAATTCTGACTGCTGCAAGAGAGAAAGTATGCCATTATTTTCCCCCTATTTCTTCGCAATAATAGGGGACCAATAAAAAAACATACTTCAATTAAATATTAAATTCTCAATTAATGTTGTATATGATTCTATCTCAAAAATGTTACTAGGCTATTAGTTATGATGAGAAAAATTGAAGAGCTGTTTGCCAGGAACAAACAGTGGTCAAAGTCCGTAAACGAAGAAACCCCCCTGTTCTTCAAAGAATTATCAAAAGCACAAAAACCCCATTTTCTGTGGATAGGCTGCTCTGATAGCCGAGTACCTGCCGAAAAGCTGATTGATGCAGCCCCTGGCGATCTTTTTGTACACAGAAACGTCGCTAACCTTGTTATCCATACCGATTTAAACTGTCTGTCTGTTGTACAATATGCCGTTGATGTTTTGCAGGTTGAGCACATCATCATCTGTGGTCACTACGGTTGCGGTGGCATTGAAGCGGCTGTGGATGGCACTGAATTGGGCTTAATCAACAACTGGCTGCTCCATATCCGTGATTTGTGGTACAAACACAGTTCCATGCTGGGTGAGTTACCGCCTAACGACAGGCTGAATCTCCTGTGTGAGTTGAATGTCATTGAACAGGTTTACAACCTTGGCCACTCAACCATTATGCAATCTGCATGGAAACGCGGGCAGAAAGTGATGATCCACGGTTGGGTATATGGTTTGAAGGATGGTGAATTACATGATCTGGATATTACCGCTGACAGCCGTGAAAAATTGGAACTTAATTACCGTCAGGCTATTTCCAAGTTATCTCAGACAAAATAGTAACCCGAAAGGCAATCTATTATTAGAAAAACAAATGGCAGCCCCAAAGCTGCCATTTGCTTCTACCCGATAAATTTCAAGCTGCCATCCGCAAGACGACGCGAGGCCTTATATTTCCCCGTTGCGCGGGGAAATATAACACGCATCTTGCAGTTGGATTGGTATATACCAAATTGATTATTTTTGCTGATTGCAAAAATTAATCTTCCAGCAAGATGACATGTCCGATATAAGGCAGATGGCGATAACGCTGTGCATAGTCAATGCCGTAACCGACGACAAATTTATCTTCGATTGAATAACCCATCCACTCAACTGGCACATCGACTTCGCGGCGAGAGGGTTTGTTCAATAAAGTACAAATCGCCAGTGAATGAGGCTCACGCAGCGCCAGAATCTCGCGGATTTTGTTCAGTGTATTGCCTGAGTCGATAATATCTTCAACGATCAGCACATCTTTACCACGAATGTCTTCATCCAGATCCTTGAGGATTTTCACATCGCGGGTAGAACTCATCTCATTGCCATAGCTGGATGCAGTCATAAAATCCACTTCGTGGGGAACCTGAATTTCACGGCATAGATCGGCCATAAAGATAAACGACCCTCTTAACAAGCCAATCAACACTAATTCACGATCGCTGTTACGATAGTGTTCTGTAATCTGCTGCCCTAACTCAGCAATACGTTGCTTAACCTCTTGTTCGGAGATCATTACTTCTACAATATGTTTTAATTCACTCATAAATATATGTTTTTAATTAAAAATTTAAATAAACCATGTGGCGTTTTACCCAAAGTGATACCCCGATTGATATACCGTTCACCACACAAAAACGCACACACAAGAAAACATGAGAACAAAATATTTTGCAAAGCATATCAGAATTCATCACCTACAGTAAAAGAAGGGTGAATCTATGACTACCTACAAATAGGGGTTTGAGGTGAATGCGGCTACACACTCGTAGTACCATGAGTCATGTATTAGATAGTGATTGCTGTAACCTATCCACCTTGTTTACAGTTAGAGGGAGGGATCTGCCGTCATGGACGCTCCCATTCTGGCTATCAATATTATTTTTGCCATTCCTGGCAACTTGAATTCACTTATATCGCATATCGGGCGGGATCCCCCCCTGAAATAGAACATTTTTTAACCGGAATAAATTCATATCTGATATCCTGTATGAATGAAAACAGATGACGCACGCTCACGACTGAGCAACAAGTGCGGCTAAGACAGCAAGCTATCCCGCTTCTTCGTTTGGAAGAGAAATTATTTCGCTAAATCGGCCAATGATTGCATATGCATCCAGATACCGCTTGACACTGGTTCAAACGCGGTCAGGCTGAGAGGAAAATAACCAGTTGATTTTTTTAACAATCACAAATCAAAGCTAAAAATGAATGTGACTATTTATATCGTGCTCAATAACATAAGCTCACTGGCAGAAAAAATGGTCATTTTATTAAATTGAAGCAAATAAAGTTTGGCTAACAAAGATATTAATATGTTAATTTAAGTAAAACGGTAGAAAATCAGTATAATAGAAATTATGCAAAAAATTGCCTTATTCGCGTACATTCTGGCTCTGTTTAGTTTTGCTCAACCAGCAACAGCGCTGTCTGAGAATGAAGCTGAAGATCTCGCTGATCTGACAGCCGTCTATATCTATCTAAAACATGACTGCGGCTATAGCCAAATCCCAGATTTTCAAATTAAACGTACAATTATCTATTTTGCCCAACGTAACAAGTGGGATCTCAGTAACTATGATAGTCAGTTAATGCAAGAATTAAATCAATTAGGTTACAATGACTTAAAGGATATCAACTTACCTCATGAGGTTAAATGCCGTTCTCTTGCAAAGAACTCCCTCAGCCTGCTCTCCTATATAAAAAGTTCCTTTTAAATACTTCCAAGATTAATTTCATGTTAAAACCAAGTGACGGATATGTGAATTACCGGCTACTATGTGCAGCCAATGCCGATGAAGATCACAATGAAGGAAGAGCGGAACATGTCACAAAAAGGAATTTGGTATGAAACGTTGCATCCCAATTTCGGTCAGTATTTCGCAGTTGAAAACCTGCTATATCACGATAAAACAGAGCATCAAGATCTCATTATTTTTGAAAATACAGCCCCAGGCTGCATCATGGCACTTTTAACCTCTTCTGTTTTGTGACAGTAGCGGCAAACCACATCAACTTTAGCCATACTCACCCATAATAAAAAGCGGGGAGTTTCTCACAATATCTAAGCATTGGGAGCATGATCTGGGCTTAACAACTCAACGGTAAGATAACCAAATTTACCGTGTTTATCAGACTCTTTTGGAAAACAATGCCACAACACCTGACTCCTACGGCAATTACCGCAGGAGATGAAGACATAAATCGCTTGTCTGCCTATCAAATCATCAATAAACCCTGTAAAATCAACTATGCTTTCTGGGTATGTCACACCGCGAAAGCCCTTCCATTTCACTTCTAATAAATAGGTTTTACTAATGCATCAGTCTGATGTTGTTGATCGCTCGCTTTTTTCATTAAGCTGGCCGATTTTCATTGATATCTTTCTGCATATGGCGACGTTATTAATTAATACGTATATGGTCAGCCATATTTCTACTGCTTACCTTGCTGCAATGGGAGTGGGTAATCATGTCTTTGATCTCTTTATTACAATTTTTAACTTCATTAGCGTAGGTTGCAGTGTTGTCATCGCGCAATATCTGGGATCAGGGAAACGCAATAAAGCAGGTCAGGCGATTCATATTTCCATCGCCTTTAATTTTCTGTTGGGTTTGAGTTGTGCGCTGGTCACCGTGTTCTTCGGTTATAAGATCCTGCATCTCATGAACCTGCCTGAAAATCTGATGGAAGAGGGGTTCGCTTATCTGCATGTTCTTGGTATCTGTCTGATCCCCGAAGCGATTTCAATTATTCTGGCCGCCTGCATGCGGGTTTATGGCAAGTCGAAATCGGCCATGTATGTCACGCTGATTGCCAACTTGCTGACCATTGTCGGCAATATGATCGTGCTGTATGGATTCTTTGGACTACCTCAATATGGGCTTGAAGGCGTAGCGTGGTCTACGGTATTTGGCCGTACTGTGGCTGTTATTCTGCTCTTCGGATTACTGTTTTGTGGTTTGAAGCTCAAACTCGAACCTAAATTGCTCGTGAGCTGGTCCAAGAATATATTGGGAAAAATCCTGCACATCGGTTTACCCGCTGCGGGTGAAAATTTGGTGTGGATCCTACAATATATGACTGCACAGGCATTTATCGGCCTGATGGGTGAAATGTCTCTGGCCGCGCAAACGCTGTACTTCCAACTATCTCTGTTCATTATGTTGTTTGGTATCTCTATCAGCATTGGCAATGAGATTATGGTGGGTCACCTTGTTGGAGCAAAGCGTTTTGAAGACGCCTATCTTCGGGGGGTGAAGAGCCTGAGAATTGGTGTGATTGTTACAGTAGGCATCGTCTTAATGTTCTGGATTTTCAGGGAGCCACTACTCTATTTCATGACAGAAGATCAGAAGATTGTTGAACTTCTGCTGCCTTTGTTCCTGCTCTCGGTATTTTTGGAACCAGGACGCACTTTCAACATTGTGATGGTCAATGCCCTGCGCGCTTCCGGTGATGCTCGTTTTCCACTCTATACCGCGTTAATTTGTATGTGGGGGATCTCTATTCCAGTCGGATATTTTCTAGGAATTACTATGGGAATGGGGATCTTGGGGATCTGGATAGGATTCTTCTGCGACGAATGGATCCGCGGGTTAGTGAACTCTTGGCGTTGGAAGTCTAAAAGATGGCAAGCCAAGCGATTGGATGTCTAGTTAAAAAATAACAGTAAAAAATGCCGCAAATTTATCTGCGGCATTTTATTCCCATCAAATCCTATAATTTTTCTTTACCATAGAATTCTGAACGTGGGCCATACAGTAGGTGGCCATATCCATATCCACCCGCACTTAACAAACGATTACTGGTGATGTCTGCAATATCATGACCTCTGTCCATAACGGTATTTGCGATCTGGGTGATGGCTGCTGATACCAACATCCCGATCAAACCGCCGCTGGAGTAATTATCATTTTCGGTGGAAGATGCTGTCGCGGAGCCATTCCACAGTTGTTTACCCGTGCGCAAATCCACCAGACGCGCTGTCGCACTGACACGGGTATCACTGTTAATCACCTGATATTGCGTACCGTATTGGGTAATATTCAGGTAAAGAACGGAATCTGCGCCAAATATGTCATACAGTTTTTTATAGCTGATATCGTGGATATCCTGCGCTTCTGTGACACCATTTTGGCGGAAGGTTTCTTCAACCACCGCAACGGGATAAACATAATAGCCGGATTCTGCCAGTGGGTAAGTCACCTGAGACAGAAAACTGCCAGAAGCCTGCACTTCTACAGACTTATTTATGGCAGGCAGAACTAAAATAGATTTAGGTTTGCTTTCTCTCAAGGCTGAATAATCATACGGTTTATTGTTAGCACACCCTGCTAGTACCAGCAGAAATAAGAAACCAATCGCCCCCAGAAAACGCTTCATTATTTCACTCCCTTATTCTTGCTTAACAGAAAATCCATGTAAGGTGCTGATTCAGGAAATAGATTTTTCTCTATCTCAAACTGCTGGAATGCATCCTCAATATTGCCGATATTACTGTAAAGCAATCCCATTTGTGCATGCAAACCCGGTGGAACCGGATTATCTTTAGCCTTAGCTTGTTCAGCCACTTTTTGCAATGCCTGAATCTGCTCTTGTGGTCCCGTTTTATCCTGCTGGTAATATTGGTATAGGGTTGATTGGTAATTTCCCCATTCATATATGGTCTTAGGTGCGTTGACACATCCCACTAATGATTCCGCTACTAATAGTACTCCCAGCAACATCCCCGTCTTTCTTATCAAATACATACCGCTGTTTTCCCTAAAAAACATTTCACTTATCAATATATATACCCATCCAACTTCAAGATGCGTGTTATATTTAAAAATTAGTTAGTTGGCTTCCATGCACCATTATCAATACCCGCGACCAGATCATTAATTGCTTCACGGATCGCCAGATCCAATACCTTGCCATTTAAGGTAGAGTCATAGCGGGAAGTACTACCGAATCCAATCAGTTCACGGCTGGAAAGTTTATATTCCCCTGCCCCCGCAGAAGAGAAAACAACTTCAGAGGTTTCTACATTCACAATATTCAGCATCACTTTTGCATAAGCAATTTGTGATTTGCCACGCCCCAAAATGCCCCATAGCTGGTGATCACCCACTTCTTTACGGCCAAATTCAGTCACAGAACCAGTAATAATGTAATTAGCTCCTTTTAATTTTTGAACCTTACCCTGTAAGTCCGTTTCCATTTTCAATTCGGCCAGGTTGGTGCGTTCCAATACATTAAAACGTCCTGTTTGTTGTAAATGCGTTATAAGGATAGTTTTTGACTGGTTTCCTAAACGGTCAATGCCGTCAGAGAAAATGCCATTTTGGTAGCTTGAACGGTTTTCGAATTTACCCACGGCAATCGGGCTGCGAATGCCGGCATAGGTCGTTTTATAAGAAGTGACTTTTTGTACTGGAAGTGTTGATGAAGATTCCGTTGCACAACCGGCCAGCATGAGGGAGGCCAGACAAAGTGAAGCCAATGTGAATTTTCTTTTCATTATTATATCTTCCTGAATGATGGTTCAAATAAGTCTGCTCTATTTTTTATACAGAACATATCGTATCGCTAATATAAAAGTGGAATAATAAATATAGTTACAGTAAAAGTCCATTTAATTAATAAGAACTCGCCGGATAAAATCAAGTTATTGATTTATTTTAAATCATTAAAAATACTTATTGAGCAATCACTTGGTAACTTAATTTTAACTCCTGTTACTAAAAATAGAAAAATAGCGTTAAGACCTTTACATTTTAGTTTTTTCATCATTATCTATAAATCAGCTTTATTCCATCAAATTAATTAGATCGGGTTAATTTCAGATAAAACATATACTCGATAAACTGCAAGTTGCAATCCGCAAGACGACGCGAGGCCTTATATTCCCCCGCTGCGCGGGGAAATATAACACGCATCTTGAAGTTGGATTGATATAGTAAAAGAAAGCTGACTAATTAAATTATGTTTTCCTTTCATTTTTAATCAATAAGCAGGATTAAGATAGGTATCGCCTCCGTTCACTAGTAAAAAAATCTAGATTAATATGCTGAAATACAGCATAATGTTAATAATTAAAAGGATTAAATCCTGACAAGGTGTTTTGAACAGATACAGACGTGATAAAAGCGTAATAGAAAATACTCAACTTTTCTTTATAATTGTTCCAATGGTCAATATCACAAATACCTTCGTATAGCGAATAAATAGCGTTGTTTATCAATACGATAAAAACAGCAACTCTTTTTACGCAGTATCCCTTAGCAATTTCTTCTTTATGAAGACATTGTTCTCCAAACGCCATATCAGATGGCATGTTTAGGGAAAATTTTTTCCCTGAAATCGAAATCATTGACGATCAGCAAACGATAATTCACTTACTAAAAGATATGAAAACAGCAACAAACAACAATGATGTCACGTCACAGTTATCGCCATCGGCCAAACGCGCCAACATGACGGAGGCAGAGTGGAAAAAAGCAATAAAATTTGACCATATCGATACCGGTTGGGTCATTATGAGTATTGGTATGGCAATCGGGGCCGGAATTGTTTTCTTGCCTGTTCAGGTTGGATTGATGGGATTGTGGGTTTTTCTGCTCTCTTCCATTATTGGTTATCCTGCCATGTATCTCTTTCAACGGCTCTTCATCAATACCCTTGCCGAGTCACCAGAATGCAAAGATTATCCTAGTGTTATCAGTGGTTATCTTGGTAAAAATTGGGGCATGCTGTTAGGAATCCTCTACTTTATTATGCTGGTGATCTGGATGTTTGTTTATTCCACTGCGATAACCAATGATAGTGCTTCTTACCTGCAAACCTTTGGGATCACTGATGAATTAATATCGAAAAATCCGCTTTATGGATTGGTATTAATCTGTGTATTAGTCGCTATCGCTTCCCGGGGTGAACGATTACTGTTCAAAATATCCAGTCTAATGGTCATAACAAAGTTATTTGTTATCGCGGCATTAGGATTTTCCATGATCGGTATGTGGCATCTTTACAATATCGGGGCATTACCTTCCCTGAGGCTATTGATCAAACAAGCCATCATCACGTTACCTTTTACGCTCACATCCATCCTGTTTATCCAAACACTTAGCCCAATGGTGATTTCTTATCGCAATCGGGAGAAAAACCGTGAAGTTGCCCGTCACAAGGCTCTGCGAGCTATGAACATTGCCTTTGGTATCCTGTTTTGTACCGTATTTTTCTATGCCATCTCTTTTACGCTGGCAATGGGACATGACGAAGCGCTCAAAGCCTATGAACAGAATATTTCAGCATTAGCCATTGCCGCCCAATTCTTTCCCGGCAGTTGGGTTATTGCCGTCAGTATCATGCTCAATGTCTTTGCCGTGATGACTGCGTTTTTTGGTGTTTACCTTGGGTTTTGCGAAGCCAGCCAAGGCATTGCCATGAATATTCTTAGTCGCCTGATGCCGGCCGAAAAGATCAATAAAAAGTGGGTACAAAAAGGCATCATGTTTTTTGCCATCTTATTGGCATGGGGCGCAATCCTCCTGAATGTCCCGGTATTAAGTTTTACTTCTATTTGTAGCCCAATATTTGGCATTGTTGGCTGCCTTATCCCGGCTTATTTGGTCTACAAGCTCCCTGAACTACACCATTACAAAGGGATATCGCTCATCTTGATCATCTTTACTGGGATCTTGCTCTGTATTTCCCCTTTCCTGGCCTTCTCCTGATATGAGGGCTTATAATTAAGGTTTACCCCGTGCGCCCTATATCCTCGTCTTTCTCTGTTAGGGGATATAAGGCACATTTAACTAATCAACGTCCTACAAAATCGCCTTCATTTATTTATTAAAGAATCCTTTTAAGGATGACTCGATAAACTTCAAGTTGCAATCCGCAAGACGATGCGAGGCCTTATATTTCCCCGTTGCGCGGGGAAATATAACACGCATCTTGAAGTTGGATGGGTATATATTTAATTAATCATGAAAAATATCTATTTAATTTAATTTCACAAAATGAACAAAAAACAACCAATAAGCGCAGTCCAAATAAAAATATAATAAACAAAAGAAACTATAACAAATGTTATCAAGTTAACGAAAACCCTTACTTTAACCTGATGTTATTCCAAGCATTATCCCTTAACCTCCCTCAATATTTCCCCTTTTTTCTCTCAAAAACGCAGTCACTCAGAATAAAAATCCAATAATAAACAAAAAATAAAAATATTATTTCAAAAACACCAGATAAGAGTTAATTTTCAATCAATAATAAAGCGTTATCTAAACAAATTAGATAAATCATTTACTTTTTCCACTAAATGCAGTAAAAATACAAACCCAATACACTTAAAAGGATTTTTAAAAGAATAAAAAACTAAAAAACAAACCAAGCTAAATGATTAGTTGTAAAGTTCAATAGAGCTGTTTTTATATATGGAATTCTATTTATGATTGCCTCATTCTGTGTATCAGAATCACATAACACGTATTTATACGATTTCAATTAGCATTTTCATTAAAAATAAGACAAAAATAAGCAGCAACTTTTTATTTGCGTTATTCCAATTAAATTAATCAGGTATTTAGCTAATCATGTTTAAAAAACATTAATGTTTTGTTGTATTCGATTAACTCAAATACCTTGCTGTTCACAATTTATCTCTCTGATTTCATAGGAATGATAATTTCATGAAACAACGTAAGTTTTTAACCCGATACGAAATAGACGCAATTTTGGCAGCAACAAAACAAGGACGTCACGCAGAGCGGGATTATTGCATGCTGTTAATGTGTTTCATTCACGGCTTTAGGGTAAGTGAGTTATGTAATCTATGCCTATCTGATCTCGATTTGAATTCAGCGATCATTCACATCAGACGGTTAAAAGGTGGGCTTTCAACCACACATCCTTTAATTCCAGAGGAAATTGAAGCGTTAAATAAATGGCTAGATATTCGTCAAAAATGGCGTGAAGCCGATTCTCCGTGGGTATTTCTCTCTCAAAAATCGGGTCCTGTTTCACGGCAACAAGTTTATGGTTTATTAAAACGTTATGGAAAGCAGGCATCTGTCAGTGTTTCTCCACATCCGCATATGTTAAGGCACGCTTGTGGTTATGCTTTAGCTGATCTCGGGCGTGATACCCGCTTGATTCAAGACTATCTCGGACACCGTAATATTTCACATACTGTAATTTACACCGCCAGTAATGTGAAACGTTTTTCCAGAATTTGGGAGTCTCACTCTAAATAGTTGTGTTATTTTTTCTGCTGTTTTCACTAACATGATCGGTTATTGTAACAATCTCCACTAATGAATTTGTGGAGATTGCCGGCAGATAAAATAGACAATGCCATGAAAATCTAAGATAAAGGACTATTTTTTTACGTATGGCAAACTCAATTTGTAAATTTATTTTATTTTTATTGTTTTCCACCTGTTAAATAACCTGAGTTTATTCTTTAAAAAAACTTAAGCTCAACCGGTCAATATATAAATTTTCATTTAAACTTGAGCAGCGAATTTATATAAATAACTTCACTGCTCAATAAGAAATAAAAATTATCAATTAAAATTCCACAAAAAGTGATTACCCAATCAATTATGCTTCAACCCATTCCGCAAATTTTTCACGAATTTTCTGTTCCGGCAGATCTATACCAATAAAAACCAGCACACTTTCACGTACTTCATTATCGCGCCATTCTCTATCCCAATCTGCGCTATACAGACGCTGAACCCCTTGAAACAGTAACCGCCGGGGTTCTTCTTTGATAGCAAGAATGCCTTTGTATCGCAGGAGATTATCCGCGAAACTCAGTAATAGCGCTTCCATCAGGTTAGAAACTTCTGGCAGTTCAACTGGGTACGCCAAGTTAATGACAATCGACTGAACCGAATTTTGTTGTTTGGGTACAAATTGAAAAATAGGTGCCGAAACCGTCAGTTTGTCATTCAACATAAAACCTTCGATATCGAACAGTAAGTCTAAATCAGCTTCACCTTGAATAATCTTGTGAATGGGTGCTCTGGCATTGATTCGCTGCAAACGTTCAACTAAAGCATCATGAACGGGAGCAACATCTGTTTTGGTTAAAAGAATACTGTCTGCATATCCTATCTGCGCCTGTGCAATGGAAAAACGATCTAACTGTTGTTCCGCGTGAACCGCATCCACCAGCGTAATAATGCCATCGAGCAAAAAACGCTGACACAAAATTTCATGGGAAAAGAAAGTCTGCGTAATCGGGCCAGGATCAGCCATGCCTGTACATTCGATAATCAAGCGGTCAAAGTCTATCTGCCCTTTATCCAAGCTATCCAGCAGATCCAATAATGCATCTTCCAGCTCATTCGAACGACTACAACAGATGCATCCGTTACTTAATGTCTTAATCTGAGTTGCCCGATCACCAATCAATTCATTATCAATAGGGACTTCGCCAAATTCATTTTCAATGACGGCGATTTTATAACCATGATTGGCATTAAGGATATGACGCAGCAGCGTCGTTTTGCCTGAACCCAAAAAACCGCTCAGGATCGTGACTGATATTGGTTGCATTTTCGTTTCCCGATTTTTCACTAACAGCAACGCATCCCGCCTTTGCCATCGCCACCATAGCGAGCATTCTGACGTTCGCGAAAAAATTCTTCATAAGACATATAAGGCTTATCTGGGTGGTTTTCCTTCATATGTTGTACATAGGTGTCATAGTCGGGAACGCCCACCAACATGCGGGCAGCCTGCCCCAAATACTTGCCTGCCCGACCAAGATGACCAAACATAAATTGTTCTCCAAGGCTTGTTCTATAAAAATACCCCACATAATACAAAGTCAATTATGTGGGGTATCGCTGTTACTGATACGAAATGACTTGGCTGGTATCAGTTTTCGTATCACATCAGTGCGTAGAAGAGACTTTCACCCCACCTTCAGGAAGCGGAACATAAGGCGTTTCATTATCGGTACGCTCTGGGTTCTTACTTGCTTTGACCGCAGTTTTGATACCATAAATAATGATGCTATACACCACAATTAGGAATAAAATACTTAAGCCCGCATTGGTGTAGTTGTTTATAACAATATGATTCATGTTACTGATTTGCTGAGCTGTTAATTCTGCACCCCCTTCGGCAATTCGCTGCTTGTATTCTTTCGCCAGAAAGAAGAAGCCTTCAAGCCGCGGGTTATCACTGAATAATTTCAGCCCCAACGCCCATGTGGTACAAATCAACAACCAAACCGCAGGAATCACCGTTACCCAGATATATCGGGTGCGTTTCATCTTGATCAAGACAACCGTACCCAATACCAACGCAACGGCAGCCAACATCTGGTTAGAGATACCAAATAGCGGCCACAAGCTCTTGACGCCACCCAATGGATCAACCACACCTTGATACAGCAAATAACCCCATAAGCCAACACAACCGGCTGTACCAATAATACCCGCAATCAAAGAGTCCGTTTTTTTCAGGAATGGAACAAAGTTACCCAGAAGATCCTGCAACATGAAACGGCCAGAGCGTGTACCTGCATCCAGCGCCGTCAGGATAAACAACGCTTCAAACAGAATACCAAAGTGATACCAAAAGCCCATATCTGCCGCAGGCATGATCTGATGGAATACATGGGCAATACCCACGGCCAAGGTTGGCGCTCCCCCTGCGCGGTTCAGAACGGATGGCTCACCAATGTCTTTTGCCGTTTGCAGAATTTGATCGGGTGAAATCACAAAGCCCCAGGAACTGACGGTCGTTGCCGCATGGCTCGTGACTTCTTGCAAAGAGGCCATGATCATTGGCGCTTCGGCAGTACCCAAATTATGCAAATCAGGCATGGTAATGCCCAGAGCTGCCGGAGGGGTATTCATCGCAAAATACAGCCCCGGTTCAATAATGGATGCAGCAACCAATGCCATGATCGCCACAAACGACTCCATTAACATCGCACCATAACCAATGAAGCGGGCATCTTTTTCATTTGCCAACAGTTTAGGCGTCGTCCCCGAAGAGATCAGGGCATGGAAACCAGACACCGCGCCACAAGCAATAGTAATGAACAAGAATGGGAACAACGTTCCTTTCCAGACTGGCCCTGTACCATCAATATATTGTGTGACGGCGGGCATTTTCAGTTCAGGGTTCAGGATGACAATCCCAATTGCAAGACCAACAATAACCCCAATTTTCAGGAAAGTTGCCAGATAGTCACGCGGTGCCAAAATAAGCCAAACGGGCAATAATGCAGAGATAAATGCATATCCGATCAGCGCATAAGTGATGGTGGTATCTTTAAAAGTCAGCGCGGGTCCCCAGTAAGGATCTGCGGCAACAACACCACCAAACCAAATGGCGGCAATTAGCAGGAAAATACCGATCACCGAGACTTCACCCACACGCCCCGGACGGATATATCGCATATAGATCCCCATGAAAAGCGCAATTGGCACTGTCGAACAAACAGTAAATACGCCCCACGGGCTTTCTGCCAATGCTTTCACGACGATTAAGGCCAGTACTGCCAGAATGATGATCATGATTAAGAAGCAACCAAACAGCGCTATTGTGCCTGGTACACGCCCCATCTCTTCCTTGACTATCTCCCCCAGTGATGCCCCATTACGGCGGGAGGAGATAAACAGCACCATAAAGTCCTGCACCGCTCCGGCAAGCACTACCCCTGCTAACAACCACAATGTTCCTGGCAGATAACCAACCTGTGCCGCCAATACTGGCCCGACTAATGGACCGGCCCCCGCGATGGCGGCAAAATGGTGACCAAACAGGACATTTTTATTGGTGGGAGCATAGTTCAAACCATCATTATTGACAACAGCAGGCGTTGCTCGCGTGGCATCCAGCTTCATCACCTTCGTGGCGATATACAGGCTGTAATACCGATAAGCAACCAAGTAAACGGCTACGGAAGCGACAATGATCCACAAAGCACTAACGTGTTCTCCCCGACGTAGCGCAACGACTCCAAGACAGAATGCGCCAATTATCCCCAACATCATCCAGGGGATATGTTTTAACAATTTATTATTCTTCATAAAACGTCCTTTTCCACAGTAAGACGAACAGCAAGTCATTATTTAATTTTTACTTCCTTCTCCATAAACCGACCATCTACAGCCGGCAGGAAGCGATACCCATTAAAAGGTATATACTCCTCGTCACACTGCACTATGATATAAAACTCTCCCTGATAAGAGGGAGAGGATCTTACTCAGCGGTTGAATACCAACATTAAGCGGTCAAAATCCCCCAATCAGTGGTTCATACATATAAAGCATGAGCCAGATTTTGTGAGGTAACTCACTTCCTCAATAAATTGCAAGACGAAGGTATATTCATCAATCGAAGTTGATGGCGTCATCCTTTAGGTGATTAAAGTCTTTATATTCGTTACTGAATGAAATCACTGTATGTTGGTTCGGACACACTTGGTTGGAAAACCAGGCACATTTGGATACCAGGCGAGGTTCTTCAATTCCCAACCATGTGGATAACATAGACAGTAGATTCAAACCGCTGCGGTGAGCATCTATGATATTTTTGCTTGCTGTGTTCTTGTCGGCATTTTTAATGCCATAGTCATAACCGGTAATAATAAAGGGAACTTGATAGTTCTGCTTATTACTATCGTTATGGGTCAGATTCTCGCTATCTGTATTCTTATTCACAAGCGACAAACCATGATCCGCAAAGTAAAGCATTGTCCAGTGCAATTGATTTTTATTGGCAATACTTTCAATGTCAGCTAGCAGGCTGTCCGTATTATGAATACTCTGAAGATAACATGAAATATTTTTGGAATGAAAATAGGTGCCGTATTTATCATTCGTTCTGGTGCAAGGTTGTGGATGCGAACCCATTAAGTGAATAATAATCAGCTTCTTTTTTTGCTCATTCTTCCCTAATGCTTTGCGAATATAAGGCAATAAATTTTCATCCGGCATATAACTGCGATCATCTGAATTGCCTTCTTTCAGAAAAGTATAATGAGTGGCCTGCTGCCCAATCAGTGCGACAGGAGAATCAAACCCTCCCTTCATTCCCTGGTTGGACAGCCAGTAAGTTTCAAATCCCGCTTTTTTCGCCAGTGAAACAAGACTGTTGTTCAGTTGAATTTCATTTGCTTCACGAACGGCCAGAGAGTTAGTCAACGACAACTGTGTCGAGGGTGCCGCAGAAATATAGTGGGTTAACACGGTGGCATTCGCATTATCCAACCAAGGGGTATTTTTATCCGGGAACCCATAGACACTCATAAAATCTTTTCGGACGCTCTCACCAATCACCATGATATAAGTATCGTATTTCTCTTCTTTCACCACGGGCTGCCAGTCATCCCGATATTGAATTATCTTGGCAAATCGGTGATTTTCTGACATGACTTGCTTGTAGCTCTGATAGACATCACTGAAAAAACGAACTTCCGGTAAACTGGTATTCAAAAGTTCCGAGCTATCTTCAAAACCCGATTTTATATACCCTTTGGCCGGGGACCAGAAAGCCGAAATAAAAAACAGGGTAAACAGCCACTTTTTACTTTTGCCTGTTAAGATGACATTTAGCTTAAGTGAAAATATCATCAGAACAAAAATAGCTATCGCAGTTAAATAGGTTGAAACAGAAAGGCCACTAATATATTCCGCTGTTTCATTCCTATTTGTATAGATTAATGATCCCACCGCATTGATGTCTGGATAACCGTAATTGAGACCAATCGGGGTATAGAGCATTCCTATCAAGGAAAAAAAAGCAATCAAAAAGATATATATTCGTCTACTGATAGCAGCCAAAAATAAAAAGAGTGCAAAGGCACTAAAGACATATATGAGTTTTAATTGATACCCTAAACATTTATGTATCAGAAAAATAAGAAAAAAGAGAACAATAAAACAAGAAAGATTCTTGTTTTTATAAAGCCAAGACATAATCACCCTGTAATTTCACATAGCCGTAGTTAAATTTCTATAAACCCAACACTGCACAACACAGTATTGGGAATCACTATCACATAATAAATTGTCATTTATTGAGTGATCGACAGGTAACGTGCAAAAATTTCGCGTTCTTCATCCCGCAGCGTTAACACGTTAAAACCATCACGGGTTACCAAGATCGTATGCTCAAACTAAGCTGATAACCGGCGATCTTTGGTTGTTACAGTCCAACCATCTTTATGCAGTTTAATATCCTATTAGTGAAGAGTTCAAGCCAACATTTATTTAAATCCAGGCTTTTTCTAATCTCCTCTAAGTCCACCAATTCTCAATATCGCTGATAGAATTCAAGTGCTGTATGCCATCGGCTTTCTTATTATTTGTTATTTGGCAGCATGACTCAAACCAAACAACAATCGAGCTGCTTCGCAATCCTGCTGAATTGTGAAAAAATCTGATACATTCCTGCGAGTAATCCTGCTAACCTACCATTTAGATCTTCTCATCGCATCCACAGATGAATCACACAGATTATCAGTGATAAGATAGCGTTTTCGCCCAGGATGAGGTCTATTAGTGTTCCATCCTTAGCTGATTATATTTAGGTTTTGTCATTTAGATGGGTTGACTGAGCGTCGATGGCCCAACTGAGTCAACAGGAATAATAGAATTGAATCAAGTCAATATGAAAGAATCTCCAGCAAAGGATATAGATAGCCACACCCCCATGATGCAGCAGTATCTGCGTCTGAAAGCGCAGCACCCCGATATTATGCTGCTGTATAGAATGGGGGATTTTTACGAGTTATTTTATGACGATGCCAAAAAAGCGGCGAGGTTGCTGGATATCTCCCTAACCAAGCGCGGGCAATCGGCAGGTCAGCCTATTCCGATGGCGGGTGTTCCTTATCACGCAATCGAAAACTATCTGGCAAAACTGGTACAACTCGGTGAATCTGCGGCGATCTGCGAACAAGTTGGTGATCCTGCAACCAGTAAAGGCCCTGTTGAGCGCAAAGTTGTGCGTATTGTCACTCCCGGCACCGTCACTGATGAAGCTTTACTACAAGAACGTCAGGATAATCTGCTCGCCGCTATCTGGCATGATAATCAGGGCTTTGGTTACGCGACGCTGGATATCACTTCCGGCCGTTTCCGCGTTTCTGAAATGTCCGATCAAGATAGTATTGCCGCAGAATTGCAACGCACCCGTCCCGCGGAATTGCTTTATCCTGAAACCTTTGAGCATATGGCGTTGATTGAACGTTGTCATGGCTTGCGCCGACGCCCGATGTGGGAATTTGAGCTGGATACAGCAAGACAGCAACTTAATTTGCAATTTGGCACCCGTGACCTGATTGGCTTCGGGGTGGAAAAAGCGATGCTCGCCCTGCGCGCAGCAGGCTGTTTGCTGCAATATGTCAAAGATACTCAACGCACCACTTTACCTCATATTCGCAGTATTACGATGGAACGCCAGCAGGAAACGGTTATTATGGATGCCGCCACCCGCCGTAATCTGGAGCTGACACAAAATTTGTCCGGTGGCACTGAGAATACGCTGGCGGCGGTACTCGATCAATGTGTGACACCGATGGGCAGCCGAATGCTGAAACGCTGGCTGCATTCACCAACCCGCAATAAAGTTATGCTGGAAAATCGCCATCAAGCGATTTCTGCATTACAGGAAATCGGTTATGAGTTACGGCCGTTTTTGCGGCAGGTCGGTGACTTAGAGCGTGTGCTTGCCCGTCTTGCTCTCCGCTCTGCTCGTCCCCGTGATCTGGCCAGAATGCGCCATGCTTTTCAGCAATTGCCTGATATTCATCAGATCCTGACATCCTCCGATGCCCCTTATATCCAAGTACTACAGCAACGTGTGGGACATTTTGATGAATTGCAGATTCTGCTGGAGAATGCGATTGTCGAAACGCCTCCTGTTCTGGTGCGTGATGGTGGCGTCATTGCCACAGGCTATAATGCTGAATTGGATGAATGGCGGGCACTGGCCGATGGTGCCAGTGATTATCTGGATAAACTGGAGATCCGCGAACGTGAAAAACTTGGCATTGATACCCTGAAAGTGGGCTTTAATTCGGTACATGGTTACTATATTCAGGTCAGTCGTGGACAAAGCCATTTAGTCCCTATCCATTACGTTCGTCGTCAAACGCTGAAAAACGCAGAACGCTATATCATTCCTGAATTAAAGGAATATGAAGACAAAGTGCTGACGTCCAAAGGTAAAGCACTTGCCATCGAAAAAGCCCTGTACGAAACGTTGTTCGATCTGTTACTGCCTCATCTGGCCGATTTGCAAACTTGTGCCGAAGCACTGTCAGAGCTGGATGTACTGGCAAATCTTGCCGAACGTGCTGAAACGCTAAATTACACCTGTCCGATACTAACCGATAAAGTAGGTATTCAGCTCACTGGCGGTCGGCATCCGGTTGTCGAACAAGTATTAAGCGAACCGTTTATTTCTAACCCCTTAACGCTCTCGTCACAACGCCGTTTGCTGATTATTACAGGGCCGAATATGGGGGGAAAAAGTACCTATATGCGTCAGGCGGCGTTGATCACGTTGATGGCTTATATTGGAAGCTTTGTTCCTGCCGAAAAAGCAGTTATTGGCCCTGTAGATCGCATCTTTACGCGTGTCGGTGCATCCGATGACCTGGCATCAGGACGTTCTACCTTTATGGTGGAAATGACTGAAACGGCCAACATCTTGCATAACGCGACTGAACATAGTCTGGTTTTGATGGATGAGATCGGTCGTGGGACATCAACTTATGATGGTTTATCCCTGGCGTGGGCCTGTGCGGAAAATTTAGCTAATCGCATCAAAGCAATGACCCTGTTTGCAACCCACTATTTTGAACTGACAACACTGCCTGAGAAACTGGAAGGGGTCGTCAATATTCATCTTGATGCTGTCGAACATGGCGATACCATTGCTTTCATGCACAGTGTACAGGAAGGGGCAGCAAGCAAGAGTTATGGATTGGCCGTTGCTTCGCTGGCCGGTGTTCCACGCGATGTCATTAAACGTGCACGCCAAAAATTGAAAGAGCTGGAATCACTCTCCAATAATGCGGCAGTAGGCCATGTCGATACACCACAGTTAACCCTGCTGACAGAAGAAACTCCTCCGGCAGTTGAAGCATTGGAAAACCTGAATCCAGATACCTTGACACCACGTCAGGCATTAGAGTGGATTTATCGTCTGAAAGATATGGTTTAGCCGTGAATGAAACAGCCATGCAGGGAACAACAATGACGTTTGATACTAATCTGTTAGTGCCCATTTATCAAATTTTACAGTGCAAAACTCCCGACCAATGGGTAGAAAAAGCGCGGCTGCCAGAGAATTTGCCCATTTTATTGCGCGATCATCTACTGTGTGAATTGAAAGCAGCACAAAGTGCTATGTTCTTAATTCGTAAATATGCCGTCGATCCTGAGAGTGCGGATGCTCTGCTGGCTTGGTTTCAGCCCTATGAGGATTTTGTCTATAAAAAAATGGGGGATATCCATTCATTGAAAGGAAAAAATCAGGCCACCAAGCAAATTACCGCGCGGGCAAAATCACGTTATAGTCAAGATCTCATCGATAAGATGGTGTTATTAATTAAGGAAGAGTTGCATCATTTTTATCAAGTATTAGAAATCATGGATGCCAGAGGGATAAACTATGACAGTATCAGTGCCAGCCGCTATGCTAAATCCCTGTTTCAGCATGTTACCAATCATGAACCTTATACGTTGGTCGATAAATTAATTATTGGTGCTTATATTGAAGCTCGCTCATGCGAACGTTTCGCAAAATTGGCTCCTCATCTGGATGAGGATTTGGGTAAGTTTTATATTTCTCTGCTGCGTTCAGAAGCGCGGCATTACCAAGATTATTTGATGCTTGCTCAGTCAATATCCAAAGAAGATATTACCGAAAGAGTGAATTATTTCGGCCAGGTTGAAGCAGAACTTATTCAAACTCACGATCATGATTTTAAATTTCATAGTGGTGTTCCGATTATCTCACTTTGATAAATGTCACACCAAATGGTAATAAAAATATATACCAATCCGGCTTCAAGATGCGTGTTATATTTCCCCGCGCAGTGGGGAAATATAAGGCCTCGCGTCATCTTGCGGATTGCAACTTGAAGTTTATCGAGTATAAATGCGTAAATAAAAGGTGGGCTAAATAAGCCCACCTTAAGATTACTGCCTATCTTCTCTATTCCTTTATCTTTTCAATTATCACTTTTAGAATTACTGCTACTCTTGCCATCACCAAGTGATCTAATTATCTTTGTTTCTGGAAACTCATCTATTTTCCACTAACGCTGCAATTTTAAATTTCTTAGGTGTACGTTCTCAGGAATAAAAAATTAAGTACGGAATAATGATTCTATATTCAAACCTTGGGTATGCAATATGTCTCTAAGACGGCGCAATCCCTCAACTTGAATCTGACGAACTCTCTCTCTTGTTAAACCAATTTCTCTCCCAACATCTTCCAATGTTTCTGCTTCGTATCCAAGCAAACCGAAACGACGGGCCAAAACTTCGCGCTGTTTTGCGTTCAGCTCAAACAACCATTTCACGATACTCTGTTTCATATCATCATCTTGAATGGTTGTTTCTGGCCCTGAATCATTTTCATCAGATAAAATATCCAATAATGCCTTATCTGAATCACCACTCATTGGTGTATCGACAGAAGTAATGCGTTCGTTCAGCCGCATCATACGACTTACATCTTCAATAGGTTTATCCAGTTTTTCCGCAATTTCTTCGATACTGGGTTCATGATCCAATTTGTGTGCCAGTTCTCTTGCAGTACGTAAATAGACGTTCAATTCTTTGACAATGTGAATAGGCAAGCGAATTGTGCGAGTTTGATTCATAATGGCACGTTCAATGGTTTGACGGATCCACCATGTTGCATAAGTAGAAAAACGAAAACCTTTTTCAGGATCAAATTTTTCCACTGCACGAATAAGCCCAAGGTTACCTTCTTCAATCAGATCTAGCAGTGCTAATCCACGATTGCTATAGCGGCGGGATATTTTTACTACCAAGCGCAAGTTACTTTCAATCATGCGTTGGCGTGCAGCAACATCCCCTCGTAGTGCTCGTCTGGCGAAAAGAACCTCTTCCTCTGCTGTCAGCAAAGGTGAGAAACCAATCTCTCCGAGATAAAGCTGTGTTGCATCAAGAACCCGTTGGTTTACTCCTTGCAACAAATCCAAATCTTCATCAAGACCAGTTATATCATCCTCATCTTTCAGCAACGCTTCATCAAAGTCATCAGCTTCCATGCTATTTTCGTCTAAATTCGCATCATCATACAACTCATTAACTTTAAGCGTACTTTGGCTCATCAGCTGCTCCTACCCATGATAATGCGGGCAGGAATTTCAGATCCCTGCCCCGGTTTATCGCTGCGAAAGATAGCGCAGCGGGTTTACGGATTTTCCCTTATAGCGAATTTCAAAATGCAATCTTACTGAACTTGTTCCGGTGCTACCTATAGTGGCAATTTTTTGCCCCGCTTGAACGTCCTGTTGCTCACGAACCAGCATTGTGTCGTTGTGCGCATAAGCACTTAGGTAGTCATCGTTATGTTTTATTATTATTAGATTTCCATAGCCACGTAATGCATTTCCGGCATAAACCACTTTCCCACGGGCTGTAGCAAATACGGGTTGGCCACGGCTCCCCGCAATATCAATGCCTTTATTTCCTCCTTGAGAATCAGAGAAGTTTTCAAGAATTTTTCCTTCTGCTGGCCACCTCCAACTATTAATAGTATCAATACCATTAATAGCATTATTTACCCCTGTATCTGTTGCGATAGATACTTTTGGATAGGAATTATCGCCATCAGAAACGGTTGCCTTTGGCAACATTTTTCCTGACTTTGGTTTATCAATATTTGCAGGATACGCATTAATTTTTTGAAAATCAACCTGACTAATTTTTGATTTAGTACTATTTGATGCTATTAATACACCATTTGTGGAGGTTAGATTACCTATTCTCAGCACCTGACCAACATTTAAGCTATAAGGCTCTGAAATATTATTTCTGAGAGCCAGATCACGGAAATCACTACCTGTAATCCAGGCTATATAAAACAAAGTATCGCTATGTTTAACCGTATAAGTTCTCCCGTTGTAGCTTCCTTTGGGAATATTTTCATAGTTACGGCGATAAATAATTCGCCCTTGAGATGAACTGCTATTGGCAGCATTATTCACTGGCTGACGATTTTTAATCGCATGATTATCTGAAACACGATTTGTATCGATATTCACGATTGGGGCTGGACGATTTGGTGTATTACTGCAACCTATCAGCACAACGCCCATCACAGTACTGGCGATTATCCACTTTATTTTTTTCACTGGTTTTTCCAGATTCATACTTTATCCCCCATAAAGGCAAATATAAGTGAAAATAATAATGATTTATGAAAATTTAGGATTAAGAAAGATTTAAAGCGAAACATTTTGCTTAAATTCAGAAAAAAGAACAGCTGATTTGAAACTATCCCCCCAAATAAATTAGCTGATTATATTAGTTCGCCTTGAATTAGGGGTACAAAACGGACAGGTTCGATAACATCGCCATGAAAATCATTCCCATAACGATGTACGACTTTCAGTAACTGAGTACGCTCGCCGACAGGTAAAACCATCACGCCTCCATCAGCAAGTTGATGGAGTAATGCCTGCGGAATTTCTGGTGGTGCGGCGGTGACAATAATAGCGTCAAAGGGTCCTTTTGATGGCCATCCATTCCAGCCATCACCGTGGCGGGTTGAGATATTATGTAGGTCGAGTTGCTTCAATCTGCGTTTAGCCTGCCACTGCAATCCTTTAATCCGCTCCACGGAGAAAACGCGTTTGGCTAAGTGGGCCAGTATTGCTGTTTGATAACCTGAGCCTGTTCCAATTTCCAATACGTTGGAGGCCGGGGTTAAATTCAGCAACTCAGTCATGCGAGCAACAATATAGGGTTGAGAGATCGTTTGCCCATGACCAATAGGCAGTGCGGTGTTTTCATACGCCTTATGGGCGAGAGCTTCATCAACAAAACATTCTCGGGGGACTTTGCCAATAACCTCCAATAGTGGCTCATGATGAATTCCTTGCTGACGCAGCTGCGCCAGCAAATTTTTCATTGATCGGTTTAACATTCCCCAATATCCCCGACTTTTGCCAACCAATCACTTATCCGCGCCTGGGCTTTATAAGCTGTTAAGTCCACTTGCAAAGGGGTAATGGAGACAAATCCTTCTTCTACCGCAGCAAAATCTGTTTCAGGCCCAAAATCACTTTTTTCTCCCGGAGGGCCTAGCCAATAGAGCATATTGCCTTTGGGATCTTCCATCGCATAGACTTGCTCAGCAGCACTACGGCGACCGCATCGCGTCACCCGAAACCCTTTGATCTGTTCAAGGGGAATATCAGGTACGTTAACATTCAGAATATTACCTGCTCTCAATGGGGATTTTTGCAGCAACGCTAATAAACGCATGGTCACTTCTGCCGCCGTTTCGTAATGTTGGTCACCATTGAGTGATACCGCCAATGCGGGTAAGCCTAAGTGGCGTCCTTCCATTGCAGCCGCGACCGTACCAGAGTAAATCACGTCATCACCAAGGTTAGGGCCACAGTTGATGCCAGAAACGACAATGTCAGGACGAGGGAGTACCAGATTATTCACGCCCAAATAGACACAATCCGTCGGTGTACCTTCCTGAACAGAAATATCACCATTGTTCAGTGTATTGATGCGCAAAGGGCGATCCAGCGTTAAGGCATTCGACGCCCCACTACGGTTACGGTCAGGTGCAACGACCTGAACATGATAGTGTTTCCGCAATGTCGTCGCCAAGGTTTGAATACCCGGTGCAGTGACACCATCATCGTTACTCAGCAATATCCGCAGCATTGATATATCTCATTGATTTTACTAAAATAAAATGGGTTGATAATGTAAATTACCCTGTGTGTGTTTGATCTTAGCATGACGTTGACAGTTTTGTAGAGTACTGTGCAATCACGCCACATCAAGGGAAGAGCCGAGAGCCGAGATCCGGATTGATCAGTTCTCTAACAACACTGGTGGCAAAGCTACCAGATGGCAAAGAGAAATACAGAGTGACAGTTTGGTCATCTTGCCATTCCCAACGCAAGTTAAGTGGTTTCACCAATATTGCCCGACGGGCGCTCTCCACACGTTCACGTTTGGCTAATCCCCAAAAATCCTCATAATCCAATAAGCATTGTTGTTCGAAATCCAAAGCCTGATGCTGCGTTCCTAATGCCTTATCACCCGGTAAAGGAGCCGTTATTTGTAATTCTCCCCCCATAACCCGGTGCTGCAATACCGACAATTCAGATTCATCAGCGACAAACCAGCTACTACGCCCTGTCAATTGTAATGCATCGCCATTTTTTACCTTTTGGTGTTCATCCTGGGCAATACGTCGGCTGGCAACAGCATTAAACATCGCGCTGCGACAGGCAGAAAGATAAAAACTGCGGCGGTTGCGTTCTTTGACATGGATTTCATTAGCTGCCCAGCGTTGGGCCTGAACTAAATTTTGTCCATCCCGCCCGAAACGCTGTTCACCAAAGTAATTTGGAACGCCGGTTTGCGCTATCTGCTGCAAGCGTTTTTCCACCGATTGTCGGTCAGAAATGTCTCTTAATACCAGAATGAAATCATTGCCTTTCAATGCGCCAATCCGCAGCTTGCGTTTCTGGCGGGACGTTGCCAGCATTTCACAACCCTCAAGTTGAAATGCCGCTAAATCCGGATCTTGTTTCCCCGGTAAGTGTAAGCAGAACCACTGTTCCGTCACTGCGTTGCGATCTTTCAATCCCGCATAGCTGACAGCGCGAGCCGGTATTTTGGCAAAACAGGCAAGCTGATCCGCGACAAATTGGGTGTTACATCCTGTTTTACGGATATATACCATTAAGTGTTCGCCCTCTCCATCAGGAGAAAATCCCAAATCTTCGCGAACAATAAAATCTTCTGGTGTGGCTTTAACAATACCGGTCGCTTCCGGCTGGCCATAAAGCCAATGTAATTTACTCAATGTCATGCTGATTTCTTTTATCTGTTTGCTCTTTAACCAACAAAGCAACCGCTTCGCAGGCAATGCCTTCTTTACGCCCAACAAATCCCAATTTTTCTGTTGTTGTCGCTTTGACGTTAATATCGTCCATATGACATTCAAGATCTTCTGCCAGATTAACCCGCATCTGGGGAATATGTGGCAGCATTTTCGGCGCTTGTGCGATAATCGTGATATCCAGGTTTCCCAGCCGATAGCCCTTCGCACGAATGCGACGGTAGGCTTCTTTCAGTAGCTCACGGCTATCTGCGCCTTTGAAGGCAGGATCGGTATCGGGAAATAATTTACCAATATCACCCAAAGCTGCCGCGCCCAGTAGGGCATCTGTAGCAGCATGTAAGGCGACATCACCATCTGAATGGGCAATTAACCCTTGTTCATAAGGAATGCGGACACCGCCAATGACCAATGGCCCTTCTCCGCCAAATTTATGCACATCAAAACCGTGTCCAATTCTCATACGATAGATTCCTTAGCTTTTCGGGATAGGTAAAATTCAGCCAGTGCCAAATCTTCAGGTTGGGTCACTTTTATATTATCCGCTCGTCCCTTGATCAGTACCGGACGATAACCACAATGTTCAAGCGCCGAAGATTCATCGGTGATGCAGGCTTGATCTGCAAGTGCCTTGAGCAAGCAATCACGCAATAGCTGCAAAGGGAATAACTGGGGGGTCAACGCATGCCAAAGTCCGTTACGGTCAACGGTATGAGCAATCAAGGGAGGAGAAAGTGTGGATGATCCTGCCACTGATAGCGATACCGTGCGTTTTATCGTATCCCTCACCGGAGATGCCAGAAGCCCGCCACATAGGTCAGGAGACTCTGTGTTGTGATCAATCACCCGCAACAAGCTATCAAGATCATTTCTATGCAGACAAGGACGGGCTGCATCATGCACTAAGACCCAGATTGCCTTGTCTGTAGCCAAATCACTCAGATAATCTAATCCAGCCAATACTGAATCAGCACGTTCTTCACCGCCAATGACAGTCATTATTCTTGGATCAGAAGCGATAGGTAATTGCGCAAATTGGGTATCAGCAGGATTCAGCGCGATAATAACGCGTTGTATACGAGGATGCTCAAGCAGTGCTGTCAGGGTATGTTCAAGGATCGTTTTTCCGGCAACTTTCAGATACTGTTTTGGGCAATCTGAATTCATCCGGCTACCGATACCCGCAGCCGGGATCAAGGCGATGATTTCAGCAGGGGGATGAAGTTGTGAATTATTCATTTCGATTATTATTTACTGTCTTGATTTAAAGTTACTGCGCATTATTTTTTGAGGTATCAGGCACCATACGATAAAAAGATTCTCCTGGTTTAATCATGCCCAACTCATTACGGGCACGTTCTTCAATCGCTTCCTGTCCCCCTTTAAGATCCTGAATTTCAGCTAATAACTGTTCGTTACGTGCTTTCAGTTTAAGGTTATCAACCTCTTGTTTATCAACTTCAGCCTTCACCCGCACATAATCGTGAATGCCATTTTTGCCGAACCACAGCGAATACTGTAACCAACCCAGCAGAACCAGTAATAATAGCGTTAGTTTGCCCATCTCCCCCCCTGAAAACTCGCTAATCATCCCACAACTGAAAGCATGACGCCACTGACTCTCACAAAACCATTTGCAAACCCACTCATAAGGCCAAGCAAAAACAGGATTGCACGAGATAATGACACGAGATATTGAATTAACTGAGTGTAGAAACACATTATTTCACTAACAATAATAATGTGTTTCATGACAGTTTGTTGGGTTTGGTCGTTAAGTTGGCAGGATATTGCCGTTTTTCAGGGCAAAAAGCAGTTTTTCAATTGAAGATTCCATAGGCTGTGAACCCTCTAAATAGACTTCTGGTTGTTCGGGCGCTTCATAGGCCGCATCAATTCCGGTGAAATTGCGCAATGTTCCCGCTCGTGCTTTTTTATAGAGTCCTTTGGGATCACGGCTCTCACATATCTCCAGTGGCGTGTCGACATACACTTCAATGAATTGCCCCTCTTCCATTGATTCACGGATTTTTTGCCGCTCTGCTCTCTGGGGAGAAATAAATGCGGTCAGGACAACCAGGCCTGCATCAACCATCAATTTTGCGACTTCACCGACCCGTCGGATATTTTCCTGCCGATCTGTTTCAGAAAAGCCCAAATCACTGCATAGGCCATGGCGCACATTATCACCATCCAGTAAGTACGTTTTGATTCCCTGTGCAAACAATGCCTGCTCCAATGCCCCTGCAAGAGTGGATTTTCCTGAGCCAGATAGCCCTGTAAACCAAATCACCAATGCAGGATGACCATTTGCGCTTTCCCGCTGTGCCCTATCCAAAGCATGCGGATGCCAGACGATATTCTCCTGAACCACTTATTTTCCTCCCAATAGATCACGTACGCCCCAGTGCGGGAAGTGACGACGAACTAAGCGGTTAAGTTCCAGCTCAAACTCACTGTATACTTTCACCTCTTCGTCAACATCGGCGTGAATTTCACGCACCAATCCCGCGCCTACGGTAACGTTGGTTAGGCGATCAATCAGGATAATGCCACCGGTATCCGCATTTTGTGCGTAACTGTCGAGCAATAAAGGTTCATCAAATGAAAATTCCACCCGCCCAATGGCATTAAGCGGTAACTCAACAGCGACCTTCTGTGTCAGGTTGTTAATATCCACCTGATATTGAACATTATCGACTTTGCCCCGGCTTTTTTTGCCCGCAACTTTAATATCCAAACTCTGCCCTTGGATCAGTGGCTGTTCCGACATCCAGACGACATCAGCCAGAGCGTGGCGGGTCGCATTCATGTGATCGTCAACGGCAATCAATAAGTCACCACGGCTGATATCGATTTCATCTTTTAATACGAGGGTAATCGCTTCTCCGGGTACGGCAAAGGTGAGATCACCATTAAAAGTAACAATTCTTTCCACCGTAGAAACTACACCAGATGGCATCACTTTTATTTGCTGACCTTGCCGTAAAATTCCTGAAGACAATGTGCCGCTGTATCCACGAAAATCAAGATCGGGACGATTGACGTACTGGATCGGGAAACGCAAGGGCTGTTCTGCCGCTTTTGTTTTTACGTCCACGGATTCCAGGATATCCAGTAACGTTTCTCCCGTATGCCACGCCATGTTCTCGCTGCGGGTAACGATATTATCCCCTTCTAACGCCGAGACAGGAACGAAATAGATATTTAAGTCAGTCGGGAGTTGTGCCGCGAAATTCAAATAATCGTGCTTGATCTGTTCAAATATCTCTTTTTGATATTCAACTAAATCCATTTTATTAATTGCCACCACCACGTGACGAATACCCAGCAAGGTGCTGATAAAACTGTGACGGCGGGTTTGTTCCTGAACACCTTTGCGGGCATCGATCAATAAAATGGAAAGATGACTGGTTGAAGCGCCTGTTGCCATATTGCGGGTATATTGTTCATGCCCTGGTGTGTCCGCAATGATGAATTTCCGCTTTTCCGTGGAAAAATAGCGGTATGCCACATCAATGGTGATGCCCTGTTCCCGTTCAGCCGCTAATCCATCAACCAATAATGCCAGATCGAGCTTCTCTCCCTGAGTCCCTATCCGCTTGCTATCGCTTTGTAAAGTTGCAAGTTGATCCTCATAAATTTGACGGGTGTCATGCAGCAAACGTCCAATGAGGGTACTTTTGCCATCATCCACGCTACCGCAGGTTAAAAAGCGCAGTAATCCTTTTTCCTGCTGCGTCCGAAGGTAAGCTTCAACTCCGCCTTGTTGCTTGATCTGACTAGCCATAGTTTCATTATATGCAAGTGCTGGCATAGCTGGACTCCTTAAAAATAACCCTGGCGCTTTTTCAGCTCCATAGAACCTGACTGATCACTATCAATCAGCCGCCCTTGCCGTTCGCTAGTGGTTGATATCAACATTTCTTCAATAATTTCCGGCAACGTTTCTGCTTCTGATTCCACCGCCCCTGTCAGCGGCCAGCAACCCAGTGTCCTAAAGCGCACTTTACGCTGGCTAATCACTTCCCCTGTTTTTAAATTGATTCGATCATCATCAACCATAATCAAGGTTCCTTCCCGCTGAACAACCGGACGGAACTGAGTAAAATAAAGGGGAACGATATCGATCTGCTCCAGATAGATGTATTGCCAGATATCCAACTCTGTCCAGTTGGATAACGGGAAGACGCGGATACTTTCCCCTTTGTTAATCTGGCCGTTATAGTTGCGCCAAAGTTCGGGACGCTGATTTTTGGGGTCCCAACGATGGGAGCGGTCACGGAATGAGTAAATGCGTTCTTTGGCTCGTGATTTTTCTTCATCACGCCGCGCCCCGCCAAATGCTGCATCAAAGCCGTATTTATCCAGTGCTTGCTTCAATCCTTCTGTTTTCATGATATCGGTATGTTTAGCACTGCCATGAATAAAAGGATTAATGCCCAACGCCTCGCCTTGTGGATTACGGTAGACCAGTAACTCAAAACCATATTTTTCCGCTGTACGATCACGGAAATCGTACATGTCCTGAAATTTCCAGCCGGTATCTACGTGCAATAAGGGGAAAGGCAGTTTTCCCGGATAAAACGCTTTACGTGCCAGATGCAGCATCACAGAGGAATCTTTACCAATCGAATAGAGCATGACGGGGTTGGCAAATTCAGCCGCCACTTCCCGAATAATATGGATACTTTCAGCTTCAAGTTGCTGTAAGTGTGTCAGTCTTTTTTCGTCCATCAGGCACTCCTTATACTAAATCAATCACAGCGGGGCGATTTACTTGATCAGCCGCGTTTCCGCGCTCAAACCAGCCTATTTGATGGTGGAGTTGAGCCACCTCGCCTATTACCAGCAAGGCGGGTGATGGTGCTTCTTGTGCCAATCGTTCCAATTCGGATAAGGTTCCGGTCAATACTTGCTGTTCTGGACGAGTGCCACAACCAATCACGGCAACGGGGGTATTGCTATCCCGACCATGCGAAATCAGCTGTTGGCTGATCAAGGCGGCTTTCATGATCCCCATATAAATAGCTAATGTTTGATTGCCCCGCGCAAGTACAGGCCAATTCAATTCATCGCCATTTTCACGGCAATGTCCGGTAATAAAAGTGACGCTTTGTGCGTGTTCTCTGTGGGTTAATGGGATACCTGCGTAAGCAGAAGCGCCCACTGCTGCCGTAATACCGGGCACGACGTGAAAAGGAATTCCTGCGGCTGCGGCAATCTGTAATTCCTCTCCACCACGGCCAAAAATAAAGGGATCGCCTCCCTTTAAGCGAACTACTTTTTTCCCCTGATTCGCTAATTTGATGATAAGTCGGTTGATTTCTTCTTGCGCCACGGAGTGATCACCCGCTCTTTTTCCAACACAGATTTTGTCTGCATCACGGCGAACTAACTCCAGAATTTCTGCACTCACTAAATGGTCATAAAGAATGACGTCAGCCTGCTGGATCACCTGTAGGCCTTTTAGAGTCAATAATCCCGGATCACCTGGCCCAGCGCCTACCAGCGCAAGTTCTCCCTGGGAATGAGCATCACCTTGTGCTAACTGCTGTTCAAGTTGCTCTTCTGCTTGCTGTAATTGCCCATTGGCGATCAGTGTGGCAAAACGCCCATTAAACGCCTTTTCCCAAAAATGGCGCCGTTGACGTAGGGTGGTGAGACGTTTTTTCACGCGTTCGCGCCAGCGCCCCGCGATATTTGCCATCGCACCCAGGCTAAATGGGAGCAAAGACTCCAGCTTTTCTCGCAATAATCGGGTTAATACCGGAGATTTTCCAGCCGATGAGATCGCCACGATAATCGGGGAGCGATCAATAATTGATGGGAAAATGGCCGAACAGAGCGGTTGGTTATCCACAACGTTGGTCAAGATAGCGCGCTGATTGGCTTCGGCAAAAATATGTTGATTTAAGATGTTATCGTCTGTAGCGGCGATCACTAAAAATACGCTATCAAGATATTCTGTTTTAAACGTTTCCTGTAACCACTCGAATTCTCCTCTTTGATGACGTTGTTGCAGTTCTGCATGTAGCTCAGGCGCAACAACCGTTAACGCTGCACCAGTACGAAGTAATAAGTCTGCTTTACGAGAGGCGATTTCTCCCCCCCCAACCAGCAGTACAGATCGGGCTTTAAGCTCAATAAATAAAGGTAAATAATCCACGATACCATCCCGCGTTAGAGCCTGTTCAAGTTCTATCCTCTGGATTTCAAGTCACAAAGGATATAGCTCTTAATTATTATGATGACCAGAAGATGAATATATGAGGCTGTGATCAGGTTATGAAATGACAAAAAGTAATTATTTGTTCCTGAATCGCATAAGCTAAAAAAGCAGCGGTAGCCCACCAGCGCAGTCACTCAGGTTTTCCAGCCTGCGATCGCTTATTTCGCCCAAACGATGCATGAAGACTGCCTGCACCAGTGCATTACGCACTTCACCTTTATTTAACCCTACTTGAATTATTTGCACCAACTCTCCGTTTAGCCCGACTGCTCAAGCGAAGCTGAGGTTAATTTAACTTTCATGTAAACCACACTCACGTTTCAGGCCGAAAAAACGGGTTTGTTCTTCACTCATACCGGGTTCCCATTTTTGGGTGGTATGCGTATCCCCGACAGAAAGATAACCCTGCTCCCAGAATGGATGGTATTCAAGGCCATGCTTTGTCAGGTATTGATGTACCTGGCGATTATCCCAATCAATTATAGGCAGGATTTTAAAAACTCCCCGTTGAATTGCCAGCACAGGTAAGTTGGCCCGGCTTTCTGATTGCTGGCGACGCAACCCCGCAAACCAGCTTTGTGCTTGCAGAGATGCTAATGCACGATCCATCGGCTCAACTTTGTTGATTTGGTTATAACGTTTAATCCCTTCTATTCCCTGTTCCCATAATTTGCCATAACGTGATTCTTGCCACGCCGGAGAATGCTCTGCACGAAAAACCTTCAAGTTCAGGTTGAGTTTTTCAGTCAATTTATCGATAAATTGATAAGTTTCAGGAAATAAGTATCCCGTATCGGTAAGAACCACGGGAATATCAGGATACTCCCGCGTCACAAGGTGCAAACAAACTGCCGCCTGAATACCAAAACTAGAGGAAAGCACAAATTCGCCAGACAGATGTTCCAATGCCCATCTCACCCGTTCACGGGCATCCAGCACCTCCAGCTGTTGATTGATTTCTGCCAATGACGGGGTTTGCTGCTCTGGAGCCAGTGCCACCCGCTCCGATAAATTCAATCGGTTCATACCGCCTCCTGCCAATCATAAAAATCGACAGCTGAATTCAATACTGGTTTGACGATATCAGCGCGGATCAGAAAATCACCGAAACATTCACCGACATGACGCCCTGATGCCCAACGACCAATTAATTCATCCAGTATCTCAAGGATCTCGGCTGATGTGATATTTTCCCTGTACATGCGGGGAATGCGATCACCGATACGATTTCCACCAAGATGCAGGTTGTAACGATCAAGCGCTTTACCCACCAACCCAATTTCTGCCAGCATCGCCCTGCCACACCCATTCGGACAGCCTGTAACGCGCACTATGATCTCTTCATCGTCCACACCATGCTTTTTCATTAACGCATCAACATAATCGACAAAAGTCGGCAAGAAACGTTCTGCTTCGGCCATCGCTAATGGGCAGGTAGGAAATGAAACACAGGCCATAGCGTGGTGACGCAAGGTTGTCACGCTATCGTCAATTAAACCATGAGCACGGGCAATGTCTTCAATCCGCGATTTTTCACTCTCAGGCACCCCTGCCACAATCAGGTTTTGGTTGGCCGTCAGACGAAAATCGCCTTTATGGATTTTCGCAATTTCTGCAATCCCTGTTTTTAATGGCTGGTTGGGATAATCCAATAAACGGCCATTTTCAATAAATAAGGTCAGATGCCATTGATCATCAATACCTTTTAACCAACCCATTTGATCACCCCGGCCAGTGAATTTATAGGGGCGAATGGCTTCAAATTTCACGCCAGCACGTTTTTCAACCTCTTGTTTGAAGGTTTCGATACCCACACGTTCAAGGGTATATTTAGTTTTGGCATTTTTACGGTCAGTCCGGTTACCCCAATCACGTTGGGTGGTCACTATCGCCTCTGCAATGGCCAGTGTGTGCTCTTGTGCAATAAAACCAAATTCACTCGCCAGCCGTGGAAAGGTTTTTTTGTCACCGTGGGTCATGGCTAATCCCCCACCCACCAATACGTTAAAGCCAATTAATTGATCCTTTTCCGCAATGGCGACAAAGTTCATATCGTTGGCATGGAGATCCACGTCATTTTGAGGCGGGATCACCACCGATGTTTTGAATTTACGGGGCAGATAAGTAGTACCAAGAATCGGTTCTTCATCGGTTGTTGCAATTTTTTCTTTATCCAACCAGATTTCAGCATATGCATTGGTACGAGGCAGCAGATGTTCCGATATCTTTTTTGCCCACTCGTAAGCGTGTTGGTGTAAAGCAGATTGCACCGGATTGGATGTACACAATACGTTACGATTGACGTCGTTGGCGGTAGCCAGCGAATCCAACCCCATTAGTGCCAGTAATTGGTGTGCGGGTTTGAGATTATTTTTTAAAATCCCATGAAACTGGAACGTCTGGCGATTGGTCAACCGGATGCTGCCATACAGCGTATTTTCTGTCGCAAACCGATCAATGCCCAGCCACTGTTTTGGAGTAATAATCCCTCCCGGCAGGCGACAACGCAACATCATGGCATGGCGTGGTTCGAGTTTCTGTTCTGCCCGTTCTGCCCGGATATCACGGTCATCTTGCTGATACATACCATGAAAGCGGATAAGGAGGAAATTATCCCCCTCAAATCCGCCTGTCAGCCCATTTTTTAAATCTTCGCTAATCGTTCCTCGCAGATAATTGCTGTCTAACTTCATGCGTTCACTGTCTGCAAGTTTGCCTTCAACGATCAAAGTACCTGTTTTTTCTTTGCTCACATTGCTCATATTAGTAAACATCTCTCTGATAACGGCGCTCAAGGCGCAATTCACTCAAGAATTCATCAGCCTGTTCAGCATCCATGCCACTATGTTGTGAAATAATGTCCAATAGGGCTTGTTCTACATCTTTTGCCATGCGACTCGCATCGCCACAGACATACAGATGGGCACCATCCTGAATCCAGCGCCAGACTTCGCCTCCCTGTTCACGCAGTTTGTCTTGTACATAGATCTTATGCTGCTGATCCCTTGACCATGCCAAATCAATGCGGGTCAATAAGCCCTCTTTCACATAGCGCTGGAATTCAACCTGATAAAGAAAATCTTCAATAAAATGCGGGTTACCAAAAAACAGCCAGTTTTTACCTTCAGCTCCCTGACGGTCACGATGCTGCAAAAATGCCCTAAACGGAGCAACCCCCGTTCCCGGTCCAATCATGATGATGGGGGTATTAGGATCAACCGGTAAACGGAAATTGTCGTTCTGTTCGATAAACACGCGGATGTTGTCATCTTCCTGCAAACGATCCGCCAGATAACCCGACGCTCCGCCTGTACGGGCACGCCTTTCAATGTCATAACGAACGACTCCCACGGTAATGTGGACTTCGTTTTCCACTTCAGATTGTGAAGAGGAGATGGAATAGAGACGTGGGGTCAGTGGGCGCAATAAATCAATAAATTGTTGGGCTTCTGGGTGTGAAGCCACAGCCCTGACCATATCGACAATAGGTGTTGTCTGAGCGTATTGCTGCAATGCTTGTTTATTAGCGGCGAGCGATAACAGTTTTTCATCTTTGGCCAACGCTGCATATTTCCCAACAATCACACCGGTATTTTGGGTCAACTCTATATGGCTAATCAGCGCCTCACGCAATGGAAGTGATTTTCCATGCACATTGACCTGCTCTGAACCTTCCAACCAAAGCAGGGCTATTAATTCATCCACTAAAGCCGGATCGTTTTCAAACCAAACGCCAAGTGCATCCCCTGGTTGATAGCGCAGTCCTGAATCCCCTAAATCAATTTCAATATGGCGAACATCTTTGTCAGAACCACGTCCCGTTATTTTCTGATTAGTCAACAGGGAAGCCGTTAGAGGGCTTTCTTTGGTATACGGTTGGGTTTCCTGAACCTGCGCTGAAATAGTAGATAAAGTGGCAGGCGGCGTGACAGTATTTGCTTGTACTGACAAGCGCTGCTTTAAGATATCCGTAATTTGCTGACGCCATTGAATAGCTTGTTCTTGATATTCCACATCAGCATCAACACGATCCAGTAGGCGTTGAGCACCAAGCTCATGCAGACGACGGTCAAAATCTTTCCCTGCCTGACAGAAGTTTTCATACGACGTATCCCCAAGACCAAATACGGCATATACCGTCTCTTTCATTGATGGCGCTTTTTTGGCATAGAGATACTTATGGAGTGCTACGGCTTCTTCGGCAGGTTCGCCTTCACCTTGCGTTGAAGCAATAATAATCAATACACGTTCCCGGGAAATTTGCTTAAATTTATAGTCACCCGCATTAATTAAGTTTACATTGATATTTCCCGCTAATAGTGAATCTCTTAGTTGTTCAGCCAGGCGACGGGCGTTGCCTGTTTGCGATGCGGAGAGCAAAGTCACTGTTTCCTGTGCAGAAACGACTGGTGTCTCTGCCCCAGTTTGTGGCTGATGATTCACCATTCCCCAAAAATAGCCAGACAACCAGGCTAATTGATGGGGAGAAAAATCGCTAATTGCAGATTGCAAGCGTGATAATTGCTCTGGAGAAACAGGTAGTAATGCGATTGAAGGTGGTTTTGCGGTCATTGTCCCAGTGCCTTTTGCTATAGCCAGTATCCATGTTGTAAAAAACGTAGGAATCAATCCAGCCATCAACATGAATTGATTAAGGTTATCCCAGAATAGGAACTGTATTTAAAGAAAGGATCGCAATATCTCATAACCAAAACGCCTAACTTTATTTACAGATTTAATATATCAATAAAGCCGTTAAGCGTTGTGCTTTTTACTTCCAGAAAAATCACGTTAAGCTCGCAAAGTTCAGGTAGAATAGCCGACCTTTTGAAATCAGGGGAAAGCACAATGAGTACAACCATCTTTAAAGATTTTCAATTCGAAGCAGCACATCACCTTCCACACGTACCGGAAGGGCACAAATGTGGGCGTTTGCATGGGCATTCATTTATGGTACGGCTGGAGGTCACCGGAGACGTCGATCCGCTTAGTGGCTGGCTCATGGATTTTGCCGATGTCAAAGCTGCCTTTAAACCTGTCTGGGAACAGCTCGATCACCACTATCTCAATGAGATTCCCGGGCTTGAAAATCCAACCAGCGAAGTGTTGGCCACGTGGATTTGGGAAAAGTTAAAACCGACGTTGCCCCAACTCAGTGCTGTTATGGTTAAAGAGACTTGTAGCGCAGGTTGTATCTATCGGGGAGAATAAGGATTCAGCACCAGAGCCTGGTGCTGAATGAGATTTAAGCGATATTTAAGTATTTATGGGTCTGCATCGAAAAACGCCAATTACGGGCAATGCACGTTTCGATGCACAGGCGAGTAGCATCTTCTTTCTGGCTGATCGGCTGTAAAGCAATAACCGGAGTAGGGTTTCCATCAAGCATAGTCAATAATTCATCCAATGCTTCAATATCGCGCTGCCGCCCGACAGGATGCTTAATTTCATTAGCGCGTTTCATAGCCTCAGGCAAGACCTGATAGCCTCCGCGCATTTTCACTTTCGGAGAAACCGTCACCCACGTTTTATCAGAGCACTGAATTGCGTGTGTACCGCTCGTCTCTAGCTGACACTGATAGCCTTCAGTTTCCAGTGTTTCAGTCAAAGGACGCAAGTCATATAAGCACGGTTCTCCCCCGGTAATGACAATATGTTTCGCGCTATAACCTTGGCGAGTGAATATGTTCAGCAATTGTCTTGCAGTGGCAACGCCCCACAGATCGCTGTCTTGCGATTTCAGCAAAATATTTTCCATCGGCTGCTGTTTATCAGCCTCTTTTTCCCACGTATGTTTGGTATCGCACCAACTGCACCCTATCGGACATCCTTGCAATCGAATGAAAACCGAAGGTACACCGGTAAACACGCCTTCTCCCTGTAAAGTTTGGAAGATTTCATTTATTGGGTAAATCATAAAAAAACTCTGGTTTTAATAAACTGCCCTTATTATTACAGATATCTATCCCGCGAACATCCATCTTTATGGTATTGTACCAGGTTGCTTTTGCTGGCATCTCATGCCAGACAGAGCATCGTATGCCTAAATACTCTCAGGCTGAAAGGATAGATGGGAATAACGAATGCAAAATAATGAAAATCAGCTTAAACAGGGTCTAAGCGTGCGGCACATCCGCTTTATGGCTTTAGGCTCTGCAATAGGCACGGGGCTGTTTTATGGCTCAGCAGCAGCAATACAGCAAGCTGGCCCCGCGGTATTGTTGGCCTATTTACTCGGTGGAGCTGCCGTATTTATTGTGATGAGAGCACTTGGCGAAATGGCCGTTCACCATCCTGTTTCTGGTTCTTTTTCGCAATATGCCAGCCATTATCTGGGACCTTTGGCCGGTTTTTTAACTGGCTGGATCTATATTCTTGAAATGCTGTTTGTTTGCCTGGCTGACGTTACTGCATTCGGCACGTATATGAAGCTCTGGTTCCCACATGTTGATCAGTGGATTTGGGTTTTAGGGATTGTATGTTTTATTGGTGCCTTGAATCTATGTCACGTAAAAATCTTTGGTGAAATGGAGTTTTGGCTTTCAATCATTAAAGTCACTGCCATTATTGCCATGATTATCGGCGGCCTTGCCATTATGTTTTACGGTTTCGGGCAAGTAACTGAGCATGCAACCGGTTTGTCCAATTTATGGGAGCATGGCGGTTTTATGCCAAATGGTATCAGTGGGGTGATAGCTTCATTCGCCATTGTTATGTTCGCTTTTGGTGGCATCGAAGTCATTGGTATCACTGCCAGTGAAGCAAAAAATCCAGAAAAAACGATCCCTCAGGCAATTAATGCTGTCCCGTTTCGTATCTTGATCTTCTATGTTTTGACTCTGTGTATCCTGATGAGTATCTATCCATGGAATCAAATTGGTCAGGATGGAAGCCCATTTGTACAGATATTTTCCAATTTAGGCATGAATTCAGCCGCAAATATTTTAAATGTGGTCGTGATTACCGCTGCGATTTCCGCTATCAATAGTGATATTTTTGGTGCCGGCAGGATGATGTATGGTATGGCACAAGAAGGACAAGCTCCCGAATCATTTAAAAAATTAACTCGTAATGGTGTGCCCTGGATGACGGTTCTTGTCATGACTGCGGTTCTGTTACTTGGCGTAGTGCTAAATTATCTGATCCCCGAAGAGATCTTCATTCTTATTGCTTCTGTTGCCACATTTGCAACTGTTTGGGTATGGTTGATGATTTTAATCTCGCAAATTGCCATGCGTCGCCAAATGAGCGCGGAAGAAGCCAAGACATTGAAATTTCCAATCCCAATGTGGCCTGTCGCTCCTGCAACCGCACTCATCTTCATGGTCAGTATCATCGGATTGCTGGGCTATTTTGAACAAACAAGAGACGCACTATATGTTGGTCTAGGTTGGGTATTTATTCTGACTCTAGCCTATTTCTTCGGTGTGAAGAAGAACTTATCAGCAAAACGCGCTTCTAACCAGTAAACGACTTAAATATGTCTAAAAAGCGTCGGTAATCTCCGACGCTTTTTTTATCTTTTCTTTGCGAGATCAGATAATCGCTTTATCCATCAGTTATCATCACACAGAGAAATCGTCATAAAGAGAAGTTCACCATCAATGGGTTATGATCAGAAGCACCCGTCATTACAACTGCTGCACGGGAAACTTTTAATTCACGATAAAAAACAAAATCCAGCGGTTTGCCAAAAACAATCGTTCTATGATCATCATCAAAATAGACTTCTTTTAAATGCATACGGTGGGCAAAACGTTCTAATATTTTTAACCTCTGCCGACTCCATGCATTAAAATCTCCTGCAAAAATGACGGGGCCATTGTGTAAGTTTATATGAATACCAATGTTATTTAATTGTCGACTATAAACATCAACACCAAGGCTAAAGTTAATGGCGTGCACGTTTATTACCATTAACTGGCGTTTATCTGGCAATGGATAAATTGTAATTAATGACGATTTAGATAGTCTAAATATCGGTTCTTTTTCACGCAGTGGACAGCAATAAACGGGTGAAGACGAGGACAATGTCATCACACCTGATGGGTGTTGAGGAATAGCAAATGCAGGAACCTGATCGGCGACCAAACCGCTCTCCGTCACGAATTTCAAGAAAGCTGGAGTCGTTTGTGCTTCTTGCAGTAAGACAAGGTCACTTTTCTCAATCAAAGAAGCCAAAACATGTTGCCATGATGGCCGTTGTTGTTTGTAGATATTCCAGATGGCGACAGAAAGCTCACTATCATGCTCAAGGAGCGGTTTCCCTCGTGGTAGCGACGCATCCTCAAGTAATTGCCTAGAAGTAGGAAAAACCCGTTCCACAGGCCGTCCAGCAACATATCTCATGGCAAAATTTTTTTGAGCGTAATCTTTTCTCGCCCAACTTTTTCTTAACTGACTATTCCTAATCAAGTTTCCCCCAGCTTACTTCAACACCTTTATCTCCATTAATATGACATTTTGGTAATTGATTTCAATCTCTAGCGCTTAAAAAACCAACATGGTTGTGTAACTATATACCAATCTAACGTCAAGATGCGTGTTATATTTCCCCGCGCAGCGGGGAAATATAAGGCCTCGCGTCGTCTTGCGGATGGCAACTTGAAGTTTATCGTGTATATATGAAAAATACGAATTTAAAATCATTGATAAGAATATAGGCAATAGAAAAAGCCCTGAGAGGCATCTCTCAGGGCTTTTTCTAAATACGGTGGCGGTGCGGACGGGACTCGAACCCGCGACCCCCGGCGTGACAGGCCGGTATTCTAACCAACTGAACTACCGCACCACCGAATTTCTTTCTCTGTGCTGCCTTTTGGGCCGGCAACACGTTTTTTAATCAATGTCTGGCAGTGTCCTACTCTCACATGGGGAGACCCCACACTACCATCGGCGCTACGGCGT
>NZ_LDNM01000036.1 GCF_001028135.1 Xenorhabdus griffiniae | reverse complement strand
GGGTGAGTAGAGCTGTCCAGTCACCCAGACAGCCCCCTCCTCAGAACCGGACGTGCGGAACTACCGCATCCGGCTCCCGACAGACCAGTGTCCCCACACATATTCAGCGAGAATTGAACATTGAATGTATTTTCCATCGAGATGGATAATTCAGCATTTTCAGGATTAGATTTAGCTTTTCCCACGTTAACCCGCGACGTCCTCCTTTCCGGTTGAACCATCGATAAATGATCCACTTGCTTTGGTAGATGAATTGCTCAACTCTTCTCTGGTTGTCAGAAATACTGTGATAGTTTATCCAGCCTCTGACTACCCTGATGACAGTATTCAAGATTAACCTTATATCAGTCGTATTCAGGTTCTTCCGGAGAAAGTCTCTGAGTCCCTTCAATTTGGCTGCGAACCGATCTTTCCGGCTGGTAAACTTCAGCCGCCAGAAACCTTTTCGCGATTTTCCCCAATAGCAGGTAAAGCCCAGAAAATTAAACGTGGATAACCGTTTTCCTGACAAATCGGCTCTCATTGCTGCAACATGTCCCGCAGAAATTAACTGCGATTTGTCACCGTGCAACTCCAAACCATATTTATTCAGTCTTTTCGGTAAAACTTCATAGAAACGCTTTGCTTCTTTGGGATACTGAAAGATAAACACCATGTCATCAGCATACCTTACCATCTCTGCCCGACCACGAATATGTGTGCGGCTGATTTCGTCAAACCATTCATCAATCACGTGATGCAGGTAGATATTGGCAAGCACTGGGGACAGGATTGAACCTTGCGGACACCCACAGACATTGCTGGAAACCACATTATCTATCATGACGGGTGCCGTTATCAGTACCTCAATCAGTCTGAGAAAGCGTCGGTCTGATATCTTCTTCCGGAGCAAATTCATCATCTCGATATGGGGTATCGTGTTGAAATACTTTCGGATGTCGATTTCCACTACCGCACCATTCCAGTTTCTGAATGTTTGTTGTTGTAGTGCCCTTAATGCTGCATGACAATTTAGCCCCGGCCGAAAACCATAGGAGCAGGACAGAAACAGCGGTTCATAAATCCGGCTAAGGATATCACTGACCGCAAGCTGAACCAGCTTGTCCTCTATGCACGAAATGGCCAGAGGCCGTTTACTCCCGTCTTCTTTTGGGATCTCCGTTATCCGGGCTGCTTTAGGGTGGTATGTCCCTCTCCGTATCCGTACAATGAGATGTTGAATGTTTTCATCAAGATGTTCACCGTAAGCGGCTTTTGTCATGCGATCAATACCTACGGCTTTACTCCCGTCCAGCCGCTGGAATTGCCCTTTCAGCATGTCACCATTCAACAAATGTCCTAAGTTATTGAACACTTGCTGCTTGTTACCTGCTGATTTCTCGCCTATACGTTCAAGTCTCGTTAACCATGATAATCCGTCGTTGCTGTGTACGGTCATTGTGGCCCTCTTACGTTCGATCTGTCTGCCAGCCCTTCGTTCCACGGTCATTACCCGCTTCAGCACTACTATGGCCGACTCCGACTTCCTGATACTCTTTTCCCCGGTCTTATGTTTTAGCACTTGTATCCGGAAATACTCACTCCATTGAGAAATATCAGGATCTCCTGGGTTCCATATCGTTCTCTACAAACTCGCTGGCGCCTGCGGCTCCGGTGTGTGTTGCTGTATGGATATTCGCCAGTATGACCATTCAGTAACTGTTGCCTGCTAGCTGGGCTAACTATCGGCACACACGATCAGTTGTATTTCGGAGCTATCACGTTCATCATTTGATTCCGGCTCGAATGTTTCGCTGTCTACGCTTCGTCTCCTTTGTTACCGCCGGACACGCAAGACTCGCTACGTAGTGGTCTGGCTAACCTTCTACGGTGGGACTTTCATCCACAAGATCAATACAGCTTTTCCCAGCGCACAACCCATTCCACCTAAGAACCTGAATTTAAACTTCTCGATGTCAGATGAAATGAGAGCTTTGTTTAAATCACCAAACGATAAGGCATTGAATTAATCAACCAAAATCCCGTATTTGATTGGCAAAACGGGTATGAGGTAGTCGTTCCCTACCTCATTTTTTTCCCGAGTTAAATTCGATGCATGACAGCTAACCCCATATCAGGGAGTTCGATTATGTCCGCTAATTGGGATTGGAGCATCTTTTTACAAGCTGCCCCTTTTGGTAATACCACCTATTTGGGGTGGCTTATTTCTGGTTTTCAGGTAACGGTGGCACTGTCAGCCTGTGCCTGGATCATTGCATTCCTTGTCGGTTCATTGTTCGGTATTCTCCGTACAGTTCCGAATAAATTCCTTTCCGGGCTTGGAACCTGTTATGTGGAGTTATTTCGCAACGTTCCTCTTATTGTCCAATTTTTTACCTGGTATCTGGTGGTTCCTGAATTCCTGCCCAAAAACCTGAGCGATTGGTTCAAAATGGAGCTGGACCCCAATATCCAGTTTTTTATCTCCTCAGTCATCTGCTTAGGGTTATTCACCGCTGCCCGTGTATGCGAACAAGTACGCGCGGCAATTCAGTCACTCCCACGAGGGCAAAAAGCCGCAGGGCTGGCAATGGGCTTAACCTTGCCACAAACCTACCGTTACGTTCTGCTGCCAAACGCCTACCGGGTGATCATTCCCCCAATGACCTCGGAAATGCTCAATTTGGTGAAGAATTCTGCCATTGCTTCCACAATCGGGTTGGTTGATATGGCTGCTCAGGCCAATAAATTGCTGGATTATTCCGCGCACGCCTATGAATCATTCACAGCGATCACATTGGCATATGTCGGTATCAACCTCGTGATTATGCTTGCCATGAGCATACTGGAGAAAAAAGTACGTTTACCCGGCACGATGGGAGGGAAATAAATGTATCAGTTTGACTGGAGTTCAATTGTACCAAGTTTGCCTTTCCTTCTGGATGGATTGTTGATAACGGCCAAAATTACCGTGACAGCCATTATCATAGGCATTGTCTGGGGAACCATCCTGGCGATGATGCGCCTCTCATCCATCAAGGTTTTGAGCTGGTTTGCTGCTCTGTACGTGAACCTGTTCCGCTCAGTTCCGCTGGTGATGGTATTACTGTGGTTTTATCTGATTGTGCCTAACTTATTACAAAATATTCTAGGCATATCACCAAAAACCGATATCCGTTTAATTTCTGCAATGGTAGCTTTTTCGCTCTTTGAAGCGGCTTACTATTCAGAAATCATTCGGGCAGGTATTCAGAGCATTTCCCGGGGGCAATCTTCTGCTGCGCTGGCACTGGGTATGACTCAATTGCAAAGCATGCGGCTGGTCATACTGCCACAAGCATTTCGGGCAATGATCCCATTGCTGCTAACGCAAGGCATTGTATTATTCCAGGATACGTCTCTGGTTTATGTATTGAGTCTGGCGGATTTTTTCCGGACAGCAACGAATATTGGTGAGCGCGATGGAACCCAGATTGAAATGGTTCTGTTTGCCGGCTTTGTTTATTTTGTGATTAGTTTTTCCGCTTCCATGCTGGTTAACTATTTGAAAAAAAGGACTGTTTGATGATTTCCCTGAAAAATGTATCCAAGTGGTATGGCCAATTTCAGGTTCTTACTGACTGCTCAACTGAGGTCAAAAAAGGTGAAGTAGTCGTGGTCTGCGGGCCTTCTGGTTCTGGTAAATCCACACTGATAAAAACGGTCAATGGCCTTGAACCTGTCCAGCAAGGTGAAATTCGAGTAAACGACACAAAAGTCAATGACAAGAACACCAATCTGGCACAATTGCGCGCTAGGGTGGGAATGGTGTTTCAGCACTTTGAACTGTTTCCTCACCTATCGATTATTGAAAACCTGACACTGGCTCAGGTTAAAGTGTTAAAGCGCGGCAAGAAAGAAGCGACTGAAAAAGGCTTAAAACTGCTGGAGCGAGTTGGATTAACCAGCCATGCGGATAAATTACCTGCACAACTCTCCGGAGGTCAGCAACAACGGGTTGCCATTGCCCGGGCACTCTGCATGGACCCGATTGCCATGCTGTTTGATGAACCTACTTCGGCCCTTGATCCTGAAATGATTAATGAAGTCCTGGATGTCATGGTGGAATTGGCGAACGAAGGCATGACCATGATGGTAGTCACCCATGAGATGGGATTTGCCAAGAAAGTGGCACATCGCGTTATCTTCATGGATGAAGGTAAAATTGTCGAAGACAGTAAGAAAGAGGATTTCTTTGCCAACCCGAAATCAGAGCGTGCCCGCGATTTTCTGGCGAAAATTCTGCATTGATTTTTCCTCGTCGGCGGAGGGCTGAACGGCCGCCGACCTTAAATTCCCCCTAAAGATAAGTAATTTTCCGCATTCCGCCTTTAACAAGAGTTGTTGCCCCTATCCCTTATCAGCTATGCTATGGGATCTTAGATTTCCCATAAACAAACCAAACGCGCTAAAGGCGCAGCTTTATTACTCACCATAGGATTATCGGTGCCATGCAAGAACAATACCGTCCAGAAGACATAGAACAACAAGTCCAGCTTCATTGGCAAGAGAAGCAAACGTTCAAAGTGACAGAAGACAACAACAAAGAAAAATATTATTGCCTGTCTATGCTACCTTATCCTTCTGGCCGACTACATATGGGCCATGTCCGTAACTACACCATCGGTGATGTGATTTCCCGTTATCAGCGCATGCTGGGCAAAAACGTACTGCAACCTATTGGTTGGGATGCGTTTGGTTTGCCAGCAGAAGGTGCCGCAGTCAAGAATAATACCGCCCCCGCTCCGTGGACGTATTCCAACATTGATTATATGAAAAACCAGATAAAACAACTGGGTTTCGGCTATGATTGGGATCGTGAAATCGCAACGTGTACGCCAGAGTACTATCGCTGGGAACAGTGGTTCTTCACTAAATTGTACGAAAAGGGTCTGGTATACAAAAAAACTTCCGCCGTTAACTGGTGTCCGCATGACCTGACCGTTCTCGCTAATGAGCAGGTGATTGATGGCTGTTGCTGGCGTTGTGATACCCAGGTTGAACGTAAAGAGATCCCACAATGGTTCATCAAGATCACCGCTTACGCAGAAGAGCTGCTAAACGATCTGGATAAACTGGAAGATTGGCCGGAACAGGTCAAAACCATGCAGCGCAACTGGATTGGCCGTTCTGAAGGCGTTGAAATCACGTTCAATGTTGCTGACAGCCAGGAAAAACTCACGGTTTATACCACTCGCCCAGATACCTTCATGGGCGCAACCTACGTCGCGGTAGCGGCCGGTCATCCTCTGGCAAAACAGGCGACGGAAAATAATCCTGAACTGATGAAGTTTATCGACGAATGCCGTAATACCAAAGTTGCTGAAGCTGATATGGCAACGATGGAGAAAAAAGGCATGCCAACAGGCCTGTTTGTCATTCATCCATTGACCAACGAAAAACTCGCTATCTGGGTTGCCAACTTTGTCCTGATGGAATATGGCACCGGTGCGGTGATGGCTGTTCCAGGACACGATCAACGCGATTGGGAATTTGCTACTAAGTACAACCTGCCAATAAAAGCCGTTATTCTTGACAACGATGGCAATGTACCAAACATTCAGGAAGCGGCTGTTACTGATAAAAATGCCCTGGTCAATTCCGGTGAATTCAGCGGCCTGACCCATGAAGAAGGCTTCAATGCTATCGCTGACAAGCTGGTTGCAATGGGTGTCGGACAGCGTAAAGTCAATTACCGCCTGCGCGATTGGGGCGTTTCTCGTCAACGTTATTGGGGTGCTCCGATTCCAATGGCAACACTGGGAGATGGTACTGTTGTCTCTGTTCCAGAAGATCAGTTGCCGGTAATTTTGCCAGAAGATGTCGTGATGGATGGGATCACCAGCCCAATTAAAGCGGATCCTGAATGGGCAAAAACCACCATTAACGGCCAGCCTGCCCTGTTTGAAACCGATACCTTTGATACCTTTATGGAGTCCTCATGGTATTACGCGCGCTATACCTGCCCAGATTATGATAAAGGAATGTTGGATCCGGCGGCGGCTAATTATTGGTTGCCAGTGGATCAATACATTGGTGGTATTGAACACGCTATCATGCACCTGATGTACTTCCGCTGCTTCCACAAATTGATGCGTGATGCTGGCATGGTCAACTCTGATGAACCTGCCAAACGCCTGCTGTGCCAGGGCATGGTTCTGGCCGAAGCCTTCTATTACACAGGCAACAGCGGCGAGAAAGTCTGGGTATCTCCAGCTGATGCCATTGTTGAGCGCGATGAGAAAGGCCGTATTGTCAAAGCAACGGATAAAGACGGTCATGAGCTGGTTTATACCGGTATGAGCAAAATGTCGAAATCCAAGAACAACGGTATCGATCCACAAGAAATGGTCGATAAATACGGTGCTGATACCGTTCGTCTGTTCATGATGTTCGCCGCGCCACCAGAACTGACTCTGGAATGGCAAGAATCTGGCGTGGAAGGTGCTAACCGCTTCCTGAAACGTGTTTGGCGTCTGGTTTACGAGCACAGCAACAAAGGGCCAACTCAGCCACTGGATATCAGTAACCTGACAACAGAACAGCAAGATTTGCGCCGTGATTTGCACAAAACCATCTCGAAAGTCACCGATGATGTTGGTCGCCGTCAAGCGTTCAATACCGCCATTGCGGCCATCATGGAGCTGATGAATAAACTGACTCGCGCACCACAGGAAACAGAGCAAGATAGTGCTCTGATGCAAGAAGCAATCATTGCGATTGTACGAATGCTTTCACCTATTACCCCACACGCTTGCTTCGTCATGTGGAAAGCACTTGGCAATGAGGATGATATTGATTCTGCTGCATGGCCACAAGCTGATGAGCAGGCAATGGTAGACGATACTAAACTGGTCATTATTCAAATTAACGGTAAAGTTCGTGGTCGCATTACTGTACCGGCAGATGCAACAAAAGAGTATGTTCAGGAGATGGCGACACAAGAATACAGTGTGAAAAAGTATCTTGAAGGCGTCAGTATCCGCAAAGTCATCTATGTTCCGGGTAAATTACTGAATCTGGTTGTAGGCTGATAACAGGAGACCTTATTTGTGGTAGCAAATAATCTACGACATCATATTTGTACGTTTTTGCTCGGGTTAGCGGTGTTAATCACCGCTGGCTGCGGTTTTCATCTTCGCGGCACAACACAAGTACCAAAGGAGCTGCAAACATTGCAATTAAGTTCTGGTGACCCTTATGGTCCTCTGGCACGGGCAGTACGTCAGCAACTTCGGCTGAACGATGTCAAAATTGTGGAAAATGGTGATGCTTCATTACCTATTCTGAAACTGGTTGGCTCTAATGAAAACAAAGAGACAGTTTCTATCTTTCAGGATGGTAAAGCGGCTGAACGTCTGTTGGTACTGAATGTTGATGCACAAGTTCTGATGCCAAACGGTAGCATCTATCCATTACGGGCAAAGGTTGATCGTTCGTTTTTCGATAACCCTTTGGAAGCACTGGCAAAAGATGCAGAAGATGAACTGGTTAAACAGGAAATGCGCGAACAGGCTGCCCGTCAGCTTATGCGCCAATTGCTGACCGTTCATAGCGCAGAACTCCTGAAAGCCGAGGCAAAACAAAAAGCGGCGGCTACACAGAAGCAATGATCCGACTGTATCCTGAACAACTGTTCTCGCAGCTCAATGAAGCGCTGCGAGGCAGCTATCTGTTGTGGGGCAATGAGCCATTACTATTGCAGGAAAGCCAAGACAGCATCCGCAAAGTCGCTGAACAACATGGCTTTATGGAGCATTTCACCTTTACATTGGATAACCATACCGATTGGGATGAAATCTTTAGCCTGTGTCAGTCACTTAGCCTGTTTGCCAGCCGTCAGTCTCTTACCCTGCTGCTTCCAGAAAACGGTCCTAATACTACCATGGTAGAGCGGCTGACCACGCTATCAGGGTTGCTGCATTCAGATATCTTACTGATATTGCGCGGACACAAACTGACTAAAGCGCAGGAAAATAGCTCGTGGTTCAAAGCGATTGGACAAAATGGGGTATATGTCAGTTGTTTGACACCCGAGCAAAATCGCTTGCCACAATGGGTGGCACAACGGGCCAAAAACATGGGGCTATTACTGGAAAATGAAGCCAATCAATTACTGTGCTATTGCTATGAAGGAAACCTATTGGCAATGGCCCAGGCTCTGGAACGTCTTTCCCTGATCTATCCCGATAATCGACTGACATTTCCTCGTGTAGAAGAAGCCGTCAACGATGCGGCCCATTTTTCTCCCTATCATTGGGTTGATGCTTTGCTGGCAGGAAAAATAAAGCGGGCATGGCATATACTGAAACAACTTCGGCAGGAAGATACCGAAACGATTATTTTACTCCGTACCATACAGAGGGAGCTAATGCTGCTGCTGGTACTTAAGCGTCAATGTACGACCGTCCCTTTGAAGACGTTGTTTGATCAACACAAGATTTGGCAAAACCGCAGAGCATTGCTGTCAACGGCACTACAGCGCCTGTCACAGCGAGAGCTGCGATCTGCCATACATTTGTTGACCCAGATGGAACTGCGCGTCAAACAGGATTATAGCCAATCCATTTGGGCTGACCTGGAAACGCTTTCCATGTTGTTATGCGGAAAACCATTACCAGAGAGCTTTCTGAATGCTTGAATCTATTGATCCAATCAATATCGATCAAGATATTGACTCAACGAATATTGCCCCAATCAATAACATTGATTCTGTAACCAATAGACATTCTCCGGTTATTCAGGCGTTATTCGGTGGCACATTCGATCCCATCCATTATGGTCATTTGCGTCCTGTGGAAGCCTTGGCCCAATTAGTGGGACTCAGGAAAGTTATCTTATTACCGAATCACGTTCCCCCGCACCGCCCTCAACCGGAGGCAACCGCCCGACAGCGACTGGAAATGGTTCGTCTGGCTGTGCGGGATAACCCTCTGTTTACTGTGGATACCCGTGAGCTAGAGCGACAAGCCCTCTCTTACACAATAGAAACACTGAAAGCCTTTCGTCAGGAAATCGGGGAGCAACATCCATTGGCATTCATTATTGGTCAGGATTCCTTACAAGCTATTCATACCTGGTATAAATGGGAAGAATTACTCGATATTTGTCATCTGTTGGTCTGCTCCCGTCCGGGGTATCAAAGCCAGCTTACGGCTCCAGGAATGCAATCATGGCTTGAAAAGCACCAAATTGGTTCTCCCCCCCCTCTGAGCCAAAAACCTCACGGATACATTTATCTGGCAGCCACTCCGTTGTTGAACATTTCAGCTACGGATATTCGCCAACGTCACCAGCAAGGAATAAGTTGTGATGATTTGCTTCCCCCATCGATACAAAATTATATCGATTCACAGGGGTTATATAAGAAATAACGAAACCATACGGTGATTTGCAGCTAACTCGCTTACTTTTATAGAGATTGGCATGCTATTATTCTGCGTTACTTAACCAATTTGATGAAATAAAGGTGATCCTTTTGCAAGGCACAGAACTACAACAATTTGTTATTGACAGACTTGAAGATTCCAAAGCACAAGATATTGTTTCTATAGATGTTCGTGGAAAATCCAGCATTACTGACTGCATGGTTATCTGCACCGGAACATCAAACCGCCACCTGATGTCTGTGGCCGAACATCTGGTGGATGACTGCCGCCAAGTCGGTATTATGCCTTTAGGTGTTGAAGGGCAAGGCATTTCAGATTGGATAGTCGTCGATCTCGGCGAGATCATGGTCCACGTGATGCAAGAAGACAGCCGCCGTATGTACGAACTGGAAAAACTCTGGAGCTGAGTTTGAAGTTACAACTGGTCGCTGTAGGAACAAAAATGCCGGACTGGGTACAGACCGGCTTTATGGATTATCTGAATCGTTTTCCCAAGGATATGCCTTTTGAGCTTATTGAAATTCCGGCGGGAAAACGGGGCAAAAATGCTGACATCAAACGCATTCTGGAAAAAGAAGGCGAGCAGATGCTGGCTGCCGTTGGTAAAGGTAATCGAATTGTGACTCTGGATATTCCCGGTTCTCGTTGGGATACCCCGCAATTGGCACAACAACTTGAACGCTGGAAGCTGGATGGCAGAAACGTCAGCCTGTTAATTGGTGGCCCTGAAGGTTTGGCCCCTGCCTGCAAAGCAGCTGCGGAACAAAGCTGGTCACTTTCTCCTTTAACCATGCCACATCCTCTTGTCCGCGTTTTGGTTGCGGAGAGCCTTTATCGGGCGTGGAGCATCACTACTAACCACCCTTATCATCGGGAATAAATTGGGTAATCTGACACCGTGAATTCTGGCAATGGGATGAAGAACCAACGAACCTCTTTTCGCGATCATTCTGCTGAATCGGCCTTATTCATACGCCGCGCACTCGTGGCGTTTATCGGCATTATTATTTTAACCGGTATCCTGTTTGCCAATCTCTATCATCTCCAGATTACCCGCCACGAAGATTACCAAACCCGATCGAATGGAAATCGTATTAAGCTCGTTCCCATAGCCCCAAGCAGGGGCATCATTTATGACCGTAATGGCACACCACTGGCAGCTAACCGGACTATTTATCAGTTAGAAATCGTGCCACAAAAAGTCGCTGACCTTGATAAGACATTACATGATCTGCGCTCCGTCGTTGGACTGACTGATGAAGATATTGAAACCTTCAAAAAAGAGCGCCAACGCGCACGCCGTTTTACCTCTATCCCGCTAAAAACATCGCTGACTCCCGTTCAGGTTGCTCGGTTCTCCGTTAATCAATACCGCTTTACGGGATTGGAAATCAAGGGCTACCAACGTCGCTATTACCCTTATGGCTCCGCTCTCACCCATGTAATCGGCTATGTTGCCAAAATCAACGACAAGGATGTAGAACGACTAGAAAAAGAAGACATTCTGGCAGACTACGCCGCCACCCATGATATCGGAAAATTGGGTATTGAACGTTATTATGAATCCGTTCTGCATGGCAAACCGGGTTATGAGGAAGTCGAAGTCAACAACCGCGGTAAAGTGATCCGCCAGCTACATGAACAACCGCCACAGGCTGGCAAAGATATTTACCTGTCAATCGACTTAGAGCTGCAAACCTATATTGAAGAGATACTGACGACCAGCCGGGCAGGCGTTGTTGTTACCGATCCCCGCACCGGGGAGGTTTTGGCTATGGTGTCCAACCCAAGCTACGATCCGAATCTGTTTGTCGATGGTATTTCGAGCCAGGACTATAAATCTCTGCTCAATGACCCCAATCGCCCCTTAATTAACCGTGCCACACAAGGCGCTTATCCACCCGCATCAACAGTGAAGCCTTTTATTGCCGTTGCCGCCCTGAGTAGTGATGTCATTACCAAGAACACCACCATCAATGATCCGGGATGGTGGCAACTGCCAGGCTCAGAGAAGCGTTACCGTGACTGGAAGCGTTGGGGACATGGTAAGCTGAATGTACATAAATCGATTGTCGAGTCGGCGGATACTTTTTTCTATCAACTCGCCTATGATATGGGTATCGATAAGATGTCCGAATGGATGACGAAATTCGGTTATGGTCAATTTACGGGTATTGATTTGAAAGAAGAAAATCCGGGTAATATGCCTACCCGTGAATGGAAACTCAAACGCTATAAAAAACCGTGGTATCAAGGCGATACAATTTCCGTTGGTATCGGCCAAGGATACTGGACTGCAACGCCTATGCAGATGGCAAAAGCCTTAATGACTTTAATTAACGATGGCGTAGTGAAAACACCCCATTTCTTGCTGAATACTCGCGTAAATGGCGAAATGCAACCTTACCAATCTCCAGTCAACGAACCGATTGGGGATATTCATTCCGGATATTGGGAAATTGCTAAAGATGGCATGTATGGCGTTGCCAATGCCCCAAATGGCACAGCTCGCAGAGCTTTTGCCGGTACGCCATATAAGGCCGCCGTTAAATCAGGTACAGCCCAGGTTTTCAGTTACGAAACCTACAATGCAAGTAAGCTTGCTGAACATCTGCGTGATCATAAGCTGATGATTGCCTTTGCGCCCTACGACAACCCGACGGTTGCCATTTCCATCATTCTTGAAAATGGTGGCGCTGGACCACCTGTTGGTTCTATTGTTCGTCAGATTCTGGATCATATTTTACTCAGGGATAGTAAAAACACCGCTCTTGTCAGCGCCTCTGCTGAGACAGGAGTCAATACGACCACAACACAAGCTACCCAGAATAGAAACTAATTGAGTAACATCATGACAGATTCACCAAACAAGGTTCCTTTCTGGACCCGATTACATATTGATATTCCATTACTGCTATGCGTTCTGGCATTACTGGTCTACAGCCTTTTCATTATGTGGAGTGCCAGTGGGCAAGACATAGATATGATGGAGCGAAAAATAGGGCAGGTCATCATAGGTCTCATCATGATGATCGCTTTAGCTCAGGTTCCTCCACGCATGTACGAAAACTGGGCACCTTATCTCTATATTGTCTGTGTCATTCTGCTCATCTTCGTTGATGTTTTTGGGCAGATTAGTAAGGGGGCGCAGCGTTGGCTGGATCTAGGTATTATACGTTTCCAACCGTCAGAAATTGCCAAAATCGCCGTACCTTTGATGGTAGCTCGCTTTATGAATCGAGATCTCTGTCCACCTTCACTGAAAAATACGGGCATTGCACTGGTTTTGACCTTTGTCCCGACTCTACTGGTAGCAGCACAACCCGATTTAGGCACCTCTATTTTGATTGCTGCCTCTGGGATATTCATCCTATTTCTGGCAGGAATGAATTGGAAACTCATTGGCATTGCTGTTTTGCTGCTTGCCTGTTTCATTCCAATATTGTGGTTCTTCCTGATGCATGATTACCAACGCGCCCGCGTTATGATGCTATTGGATCCAGAAAGTGATCCATTGGGCAAAGGTTACCATATCATTCAGTCCAAAATTGCTATTGGCTCAGGGGGAATATTTGGAAAAGGCTGGTTACAAGGCACTCAATCGCAGTTGGAATTCCTGCCAGAGCGACATACCGATTTTATTTTCGCCGTTCTGTCTGAAGAGTTGGGGTTGATTGGCGTTCTGGTTTTGCTGGTGCTTTACTTACTGGTCATTATACGTGGTTTGTTTATTGCAACCAAAGCGCAGAATACTTTCGGCCGGGTCATGGTCGGAGGATTAATACTGATTTTCTTTGTCTATGTTTTTGTCAATATCGGCATGGTAAGCGGTATCCTGCCGGTAGTCGGTGTTCCCCTGCCGTTGATCAGTTATGGGGGATCAGCATTAATTGTCCTAATGGCGGGGTTCGGCATTATCATGTCGATACATACGCATCGTAAATTATTGTCCAAAAGCTTATGAGGAAGAAGTTTCATGCGTCAACAGTGGCTTATACTTAGCATCGTAGCTGTACTGATATCAGGCTGTAACATGACCGGTCACGATCGGACATCTTCCCTTCCGCCGATTCCAACGCGTGATGTTTTGGGGGCGGAGCCTCAATATGAGCCTTACCACCCAAGTGCCAACCAGGATTATCAGCGGGATGGGCAAACCTATCACATAGTGCAAGACCCGGCTCACTTTACCCAGACAGGCTATGCCAGTTGGTTCGGTGAAGGATCCAATGGAAAACTGACAGCCATTGGTGAACGAGCGAGTCCCTATGCTTTAGCGGCAGCGCACCCGACACTGCCTATTCCAGGTTATGTTCGTGTCACCAACTTAAGCAATGGACGCATGATGATTGTTAGGATCAATGATCGAGGCCCTTACAATAAGCCGGGGAAAATTATCGAATTATCTCATGCAGTAGCGGAGCGGCTCAATTTGATGCCACAAAGCAAAGTGAAATTGGATGGTATTCTCGTTTCACCTGATGGCTCACTTTCCGGTTTGGGAACAAAAGGATCGACGATTGTTAAACAGAGCTTTGCGTTACCTGAAAGACCCAATCTGAGTTCCCAATCATCAACACCTCCTGCTATAGCAGCTCATTCGGCTGACGAAAATACCGTAACACAACCACCGGCTGAGCAAAGTTTGGCTGAAAATACAACTAGCCAACCTGCGACGACATCCCCTGCACCTGAATCAACAAGCGGTTACATGGTGCAAGTGGGCGCAATCAGCGCTGAACAAAAAGCCAAAGAATGGCAACAGTTATTGAGCCAGCGCTTTAACGTTCAAGGGCGTATTTTCCAATTTGGTAACGTCTATCGCGTCCAGCTGGGACCATTCAATAACCGCCAGCAAGCTATGGAATTACAAAAGAAACTGACAGATCAGATGCAGCAATCCTCGTTTATTGTAGCTCCCTGATTCAGGCAATCACCATCACGATAACGCGATAAATAGCATCACCGCCTGCTGATATTTTCCTGTCAGCAGGCAGATAAAATCGGCTGCAACCAGTTTTGTTTAATGTCAGCTTTTTTTCCATTTGTTATTATGTCACTTATTATCAATCCTTCTCTCACGGATGTTATCTAATCAATCATGAAATACATCGTTACTTCCCGTTTTATTAAAAGAGCCGCGTTAGGCATTGCTCTGGCTGCCAGCGTTTCCGCATCTGCCTACGCGGATGATAATTTCAAAACCATGATCCCGGGTGTACCAGAACTGGATTCAGAAGCCTATATTCTGATTGATTACAATTCAGGAAAGGTATTAGCCGAAAAGCATGCAGATATCCGCCGCGATCCCGCAAGTCTGACCAAAATGATGACCAGCTACGTCATTGGCCAGGCCATTAAATCAGGAAAAATCAAACCGGAAGATATCGTTACTGTCGGTAAAGATGCCTGGGCAACGGGTAATCCGGTATTTAAAGGCTCATCCCTGATGTTTTTAAAGCCCGGTGACCAGGTTTCTGTCGCTATGCTTTCACGCGGTATCAACTTGCAATCTGGCAACGATGCCTGCGTTGCGATGGCGGATTATGTGGCAGGCAGCCAGGATGCATTCGTCAGTTTGATGAATCAATATGTGCAAAATTTGGGGCTGGAAAATACCCATTTTCAAACCGTTCATGGCCTGGATGCTCCCGGTCAATATAGCTCTGCTCATGATATGGCATTGATTGGTCAGGCCCTAATCCGTGATGTACCGGATGAATACGCTATCTACAAAGAAAAAGATTTTACTTACAACAACATTCGCCAGCCTAATCGTAATGGCCTGTTATGGGATAAGAGCCTGAATGTTGACGGTATTAAAACGGGCCATACCAACGGGGCGGGATATAATCTTGTTGCTTCTGCTACCGAAGGCAATATGCGCTTGATTTCTGCGGTGATGGGCAGCCCAACCTTCAAGGGACGTGAAACCGACAGCAAAAAATTATTGACGTGGGGTTTTCGTTTCTTCGAGACGGTTTCACCATTACAAGTCGGTAAAGAATTTGCGTCAGAGCCTATTTGGTTTGGTGATACTGACAAAGTCCAGCTGGGCGTTGACAAAAATGTTTACCTGACTATCCCCCGTGGCCGTTTGAAAGACCTGAAAGCCAGCTATGTACTGAACGATACCGAACTGCACGCGCCGCTCGCTAAAAATCAGATTGTTGGAACTATCAACTTCCAGCTTGACGGAAAAACCATTGAACAACGTCCATTAGTCGTAATGCAGGAAGTCAAAGAAGGTGGCTTTTTCAGCCGCATGATCGACTATATCCGACTGATGTTCCACCACTGGTTCGGCTGATCTCTTGAAAGCCAGATATTGAGCCTATATTAATGACATACCGTTAGAAAATTATCACGCCACGGCAAATCAACCACGATGCCGTGGCAAATATATTTTAGGAGTGCCCATGAAAACGAAATTAAATGAACTGCTTGAGTTCCCTTGTTCATTCACCTACAAAGTGATGGGTTTGGCTCAACCTGAGCTGGTGGATCAAGTTATTGAAGTCGTTCAACGCCATGCACCGGGCGATTATTCTCCGGTCGTGAAACCCAGCAGCAAAGGCAATTATCATTCCGTATCCATTACCATCAATGCGACACATATTGAGCAAGTTGAAACGCTGTATGAAGAGTTGGGTCAGTTGGAGTTGGTTCGCGTTGTGCTCTAATGGTACAACCACAATTCACTGAAACACGATCCATTAAAATACGATCTATTAAAACACGATCTATTAAAACACAATGCGCTGATTTACACGTCAGCGCATTGTCAGTAAAAACATTGAGTCAGACTCAGGAATGCTTATCTCGTAGAGAGTTAGCCCAATACGCCATAAAATTAATTGATGTTCTATCCGACATTATGTTCAAAAACGCCAAAACGTTTTTGAACATAAAATCAATATTGGGTAAATTTCCAACCTTCCCAACAACATTGCTGCACACATCATCCATTTCGCTGTAGGATCAAGATCACCGAAGCCTTGCACTGTCGCGCCATATCCTATCCCCATGTTATTAATACAAGCAGCAACGGTGGCAAATGATGTCACTAAATCATAACCGAGCAAGTTCAACGCCCAGATAAAAAAACAGCTAAAAAAGATATAAAGAAAAAAGAATCCCCAGACAGAACGCAGTACCCTTTCCTGAACCACAGATTTGCCAATTTTGATCGTAGAGATGGCATTGGGATGAATGAGCTGGTTAACCTCACTAACACTCTGTTTTGCCAGGATCATAAAACGGAGGGCTTTAATACCGCCGCATGTTGAACCCACGCAGCCACCAAAAAAACTCACTGCCAGCAATAGCAATATCGTATGGGGAGGCCATTGTGCATAATCTGCGGTCGCCAAACCATTATCCGTCATCATGGAACTGGTCATGAAAAAGCCGTGAACAAAGGCTTCTGTCACGCCATACATGCCTGAGCGGTATAATTCTAACCAGATAATGCCAACGATCACTGCCAATACCAGTAAGAAAAATTGCAGTTCAGCATTTTTTAGCAGCGGTTTTAAGCTCCTGCGCGTCAGAGCAACAAAATAGAGCGTAAAGTTGACGGCTGACAGAACCGAAAAAATGCCGCCCACCATTTCAATGGCTGCACTGTCGTAATAACCAAGACTCTCATTGCGGGTGGAAAATCCGCCCAAAGAAACCGTTGAGATCCCATGACAGACAGCATCAAACCACGACATTCCTGCGGCCCAAAAACTGACTGAACAGAGACCGCCCAACAACAGATACACTACCCACAAACTCTTGGCACCGTCCGCAAGCCGTGGCGTCAACCGTTCTTCTTTGAAAGGGCCGGGCATTTCTGATTGATAGAGTTTGGCACCACCAATCCCCAGTAAAGGCAAGATAGCAACGGCAAGGACGATGACGCCCAAACCACCAATAAAATTGAGTTGAGCGCGATAATAGAGCACGGACTTGGGCAGGGCTGAGACATCATTCAATACCGTGGCTCCGGTAGTCGTAATGCCAGATATCCCTTCAAACATTGCATCCACCAGATTAATGTTTAAACTTTTATCAAGCACAAAAGGCAAGGCACTGAGCAATGAGAACAACAACCAGAAAAGTACAATGATAAGAAATCCATCTTGCGTACTGGGCTGTGCTTTGATTTTACGGGTAAAGTACCAGCCTATTCCACCTGTAACCAAGCCAATGACAAATGTCTCAAAAAAAGCAAAAACACTTTTTTCTTTATAAAACAGAGCCACAAAAGTAGGCAGCAACATTGAGAGGCTGTAAAGGAGCACCAGAAAACTACAAAGATGTCCAACAATCAGGAATTGGTTTTTTTTGACCATCTGCTAGCCCAAACAGGAGATTAAAGAGGAAATCATCAAAATATATAACCATGATAATATAAAATAAAAATATATTCGTCTAATGAACAATATTATTGCATTAAGGCACTCTCAAACTGGTGGGAATCAACTTACAGCGTTATACTGGCGGGCACTTTTTGTTAATGAATGATGAAATCTCCATTGCAACATAACACCGTTATTTTACGTCAGTTAGGTATTCAGCCCTACGAACCGGTTTCTGATGCTATGCACCAGTTCACCGAGCAACGTACAGCGGAAACAGCTGATGAAATTTGGCTTGTCCAGCACGAAAAAGTATTTACGCAAGGTCAGGCCGGTAAAGCTGAACATCTACTCGCACCGGGTGATATCCCTGTTGTCCAGTCAGACAGGGGGGGGCAGATTACTTATCATGGTCCCGGACAGCAGGTCATGTATGTTTTGATTGACTTGAAACGGTCAAAAATTGGGGTGCGTCAATTGGTCACCTCAATCGAAAATACCGTAATCGAAACGCTGGCGCATTTTGGCGTGGGATCTTATGCACGCCCAGATGCCCCCGGCGTTTATGTCGCAGGTAACAAAATATGTTCCCTTGGGTTGCGTATCCGAAAAGGATGCTCTTTCCACGGTCTGGCACTGAATATTGCAATGGACTTACAACCCTTTTTACGCATAAATCCCTGTGGTTATACAGGCATGCAAATGATCCAACTCAGTGACTTCGTCACCGGCGTGACCATTGAAGATGTACAACCCATTCTGGTGGAAAAATTCTGTCAGATCTTGGGATTCCAACTTATCAATGAAAGATGATATAATTTTTTAACATTTTTCAAAAAAATTTGAATGGATTTATTTGCCTCGATATTTTTTCATCACCATCAGGCAGGTAAGTCAAAATCTGAAGAATATAACTGGAAGCAGCATGATTATGAGTAAACCAATTCAGATGGAACGTGGTGTCAAATACCGCGACGCAGACAAGATGGCTTTGATCCCTGTGAAAACAATTGCCACAGAACGTGAAGCACTCTTGCGTAAACCTGAGTGGATGAAAATCAAACTTCCTGCGGATTCCAGCCGCATTCAGGGTATCAAAGCGGCAATGCGCAAAAATGGGTTGCATTCTGTCTGTGAAGAAGCCTCCTGCCCTAACCTTGCTGAGTGTTTTAACCACGGAACCGCCACTTTTATGATCCTTGGCGCCATCTGTACTCGTCGCTGTCCATTCTGTGACGTCGCTCATGGCCGCCCAAATGCACCTGATGCCAATGAACCTCTCAAGCTTGCGCAGACTATCCAGGATATGGGGCTGCGTTATGTCGTTATTACATCGGTTGACCGTGACGATCTGCGTGACGGTGGTGCACAACATTTTGCTGACTGTATCACGGCTATTCGTGAAAAAAACCCATCAATTAAGATTGAAACGTTAGTGCCAGATTTCCGCGGTCGTATGGATCGTGCGCTGGAAATTCTAACCGCAACTCCCCCTGATGTGTTTAACCATAATTTGGAAAATGTGCCACGGGTTTATCGTCAGGTTCGTCCCGGTGCTAACTATGCCTGGTCGTTGAAACTACTGGAAAAATTCAAAGAAGCACATCCAGATATTCCGACCAAATCAGGCTTAATGGTGGGATTAGGCGAAACCAACGAAGAAATTTTGGAGGTCATGCGCGATTTACGTAGCCACGGTGTCACCATGTTGACTTTGGGGCAATATTTACAACCAAGCCGCCATCACCTGCCAGTGCAGCGTTATGTCAGCCCCGCCGAATTCGATGAAATGAAAGAAGCTGCGTTAGAAATGGGCTTTACCCATGCTGCCTGTGGTCCGTTTGTTCGTTCTTCATACCATGCTGACTTGCAGGCCAAGGGCGTAGAAATCAAATAATCGGTTGCCACCATCATGATGAATATTTTATTTGCTGTATTTATTGGTGGTGGCCTGGGTAGTGTCCTACGCTGGCTCATCAGCCTCCGCCTGAACAGCCCTGCTTCCCCAATTGCAGTTGGTACACTGACGGCTAATTGTGTTGGTGCCTTTATCATTGGATTGGGTTTGGCCTATTTTAACAAAGCCACACATCTCGATTCGGTTTGGAAGTTCATGCTAACGACAGGGTTTTGCGGTGGGCTAACGACCTTTTCCACCTTTTCTGCCGAAGTGGTTTATCTATTGCAAGCAGGAAGAATAGGTTGGGCACTGTTTAGCATTTTGGTGAACGTGATAAGTTCATTGTTGATGACAGTATTCGCTTTTGCAGTGATGAACAAACTGTAAGGGTCTTTAACTGTATAAAAAACAATAAGGCAAAAAAAACCCGTTATCAAAACGGGTTTTCAGAATACGGGATCCGAAGTTAGATTGCGACAACGTTTGCAGCAGATGGACCTTTCGCACCCTCAGTAATTTCAAACTCTACTTTTTGGCCTTCAGCCAGAGTTTTGAATCCGCTAGACTGAATGGCGGAAAAGTGTACAAAAACATCTTTACTACCATCTTCTGGAGTGATAAAACCAAACCCTTTGGATTCGTTAAACCACTTAACGTTACCTTTAATTTTTGACATTAAAACTTACCTTTAATAAAAAAGACACGAACTCTGTGTCACGTACAGTACAGCAAATAATATAGTCCACTGTCTGCAACATAGATCACGAAACCTATAACCGAATGTAAAAAAACACACTTTTTGTTTAATTACATTGATTGATTTTATACGCCAATGGTGATTTCACAAATAAATTAGCGTTTTATTTTAATTCTGTTTACTTTTCACCTTTCTATTCTTTTCATGATCAAGTAGCCACCTTTTGATATCCAACCCACCGGTATAGCCAACCAATTTACCATCATGTCCAATCACCCGATGACAAGGCACAATTAATGAAATAGGGTTGCGTGAATTCGCCATACCGACCGCACGACAATAATTTACCGATCCCAATGTGAGTGCCAATTGTTTATAACTCCACATTTCGCCACAAGGAATTTTACAAAGTTGCTGCCAAACACGCTGTTGGAATTCCGTTCCCTGCATACTTAAAGGAACGGTAAACGTTAGTCGTTTCCCTTTAAAATATTCTTGCAACTCTTTCGCGCACTGCTTGGTTATCACACTCTTCGATTCTAATTCTTTCTTTTCGTTGACGAAATAAATACTGGTTACTCCTTCATCGTCCGCAGTGATATGTACATAAGGCTTGGGAAATCCTTCTGGAGTATTCAGGTAATAATGATACATAAACTACCTCCATTTAATTTATTATTGAAAATTTCTGTACTAGCCTAAATCTCTCATTCATCAATTTGCAATGATGAATTCGGTTACACATCTGACAATTTGATAAAGAAACCATCGCGCCCTCTGACAATTAAAATTATGGCTCTGCCAATAAGTTATAATACTTTATTTTTAATGTTACCTCTTTGAAAAAGATTAAAACACCATATATAGATTAAAAAATTAAGTTAGCAACTACATATAGTATAAATTTCACAATTGAATTATCTCAACATAATACACATATGTTAGTTTTTATTATTATTAAATAATATAGCACCCAGAAATTTTACTAGAGGTGTTATCATTTGTGGCAAACACAGTGGTATATCATCGGTCGATTCCAGGTTAGAAAACGACAATCGGGGCTAATTGCCCTAAAAGAGATACAACACTACACTGCTGCCAATCAACTCAATGGGGCGAACAAGCCAGTTATACCCAAGCATTAACAGCGTTTACTCACAAACTGAGTGAAGATCATCTCCCAGGCACTCAATCTTCTGCCTCTTTTTTCAACAATGACCATTTTCTATTCTTAGAATGGTGAAATGATGAATCAGGCACAATGGATTTCAATTCGTTATTTCACCCATTATTAGATATTAAATTTCAGATCTATTCACACACTGTTTATGCTCGATAAATTGCAAGTTGCAATCCGCCAGACAACACGAGGCCTTATATTTCTCCCGCTGTGCGGGGAAATATAATACGCATCCTGAAGTGGGATTGGTATAATATAAAAACCCATTGGAAATTTATCTGTAAAATTTCAAAACATAGAAAATACATAAAATAAATATCAAACACTGAGTTTCAATTCCATACCATGTAATTAATTAATTATAAAAAAACAATAATTACAAATAACATATGCTATTGTTATACCGTTATTTATTTCCAAAAAAATCCATTTATACTCGATAAACTTCAAGTTGCAACCCGCCAGCCGACGTGAGGCCTTATATTTCCCCTCTGCACGGGGAAATATAGCACGCATCATGAAGTTGGATTGGTATAAAGCCTGCAAAATTGAATCATATTCACTAATCCCACAAATATATTTATGATAAAAATTTAAACCTACCATTTTTTCATAAGCTTTTCTATGGTTAGCACATATGTCACTATACAACTCAAAAGTAAGCATAAAAAACCATAAAAACCAATGCAATACAATACAAAAAAAATTAAATTCATTTATGACAATGACCTTTTTGTTATCTGAAAAAAATCATTTACCCAGTTGAATTTCATTAAATTAATACCAAAAAATTTACTTTACCCTTCCAATATTATGTTATGAGAAAACATAACTTTTTATTAACGATATTAAATAAGGGGTTGTCTGTGCATTTTAATATGTTAGGGTATAGATTGGTAAAATAGCACCGGAGTAATTGAACACAATATATCATTCACAACAGGAAATATTATTCCATGACTGTTAAACTTGAAGTTAAGAACCTCTATAAAATATTTGGCAATAATCCGGGACCAGCATTTAAGTTATTAGCGTCTGGTCTCAGTAAAGAACAAATACTTGAAAAAACAGGTCTCACCGTCGGTGTTCAGGATGTCAATCTGGCCATTGAAGAAGGCGAAATATTTGTGATCATGGGATTATCGGGTTCCGGTAAATCCACACTAGTACGTCTTCTCAATCGTCTGATAGAGCCTACCAAAGGCCATGTACTTATCGACGGCGAAGATATTTCTACCATCACAGAAACTCAGCTACGAGACGTTCGTCGCAGCAAAATCAGCATGGTCTTCCAATCATTTGCTCTTATGCCACATTTGAATATTCTGGAGAATACGGCGTTTGGTATGGAGCTTGCAGGCGTCCCCAAAGAAGAGCGTCATCAAAAAGCACTTGAAACGCTGCAACAAGTCAATCTCGAAAACTACGCACTATCATATCCCGATGAACTTTCCGGTGGGATGCAACAACGTATTGGGTTAGCCAGAGCTTTGGCTAACAACCCCGATATTCTGTTAATGGATGAAGCCTTCTCAGCCCTCGATCCTCTCATCCGTGCTGAAATGCAAGATGAGTTACTGCGCCTGCAAGGGGAACATCAACGTACTGTGGTTTTTATTTCCCATGACTTGGATGAAGCAATGCGTATCGGTGATCGCATTGCCATCATGCAGGACGGTATTGTCGTTCAGATCGGCACACCTGATGAGATTATGAATAGCCCCGCGAATGATTATGTCAAAACATTCTTCCGTGGTGTGGATATTGGACATGTCTTCTCAGCCAAAGACATTGCCCGCCGCCGGCCAGAAACGTTGCTTCATGCCGCAACAGGTTTTGGTCCCCGTTCTGCATTGCAAGTGCTGGATAATGAAGACAGAAACTATGGCTATTTAATCGAAAAAAACCAGAAGTTTATTGGTGTGGTATCTGCCCATTCCCTGCAACAGGCACTGACAGAAAAAAAATCCATTGAACATGCCATATTGGAAAAACCAACCGCCGTTTCGGCAGAGATTCCGCTGAATGAATTGATATCCACTGTTGCGCAATCTCCCTGCGCCGTTCCTGTCATAGATGGCAATAGCCGTTATTTAGGTGTCATTTCCAAAGGAATACTGCTACAGGCCTTAGATAAGGAGGCACCCAATGGACAATAAATCACCACAGACAATCACTGATCCCACCAATAACAGTGATCCCTGGATGGACAGTAGCACCGCTGCTCCTGCATCAAACCACGATTGGTTGAATACGTCTGCAACCCATATTCCGCCAGAACACTTTCATTTCATGTCACCTTTTCAGCATAAGCTAATTCCGTTTGATTCATGGGTGACCAGTATCATCGATTGGGTTGTCGTACATTTCCGGCCTGTTTTTCAAGTCATCCGTATTCCGGTAGATTTTGTCCTCACGGGTTTTGAGCAGTTCCTGACGACATTGCCCCCTCCCATCACCATTTTGTTTTTTGCGTTACTGGCCTGGCAAATTGCAGGGGCAGGAATAGGCGTGATCGCTTTAATTTCACTGATTATGATCGGTGCAATTGGAGCATGGTCAGAAGCGATGATAACCATGGCTCTGGTGCTTACCGCCCTACTGTTCTGCCTTATCATCGGGCTTCCTCTTGGGATCGGGTTGGCCCGCAATGAACGACTCGCCAAAATTGTTCGCCCCTTGCTGGATGCCATGCAAACCACGCCGGCTTTCGTTTATCTCGTTCCCATCGTCATGCTGTTTGGCATAGGTAATGTACCCGGCGTCATCGTCACCATCATTTTTGCGTTACCGCCTATTATTCGCCTGACAATTTTGGGAATAAAACAAGTTCCATCAGATTTAATTGAAGCCGCCAGATCATTTGGGGCCAGCCCGCGGCAGATGTTGTTCAAAGTTCAACTGCCACTGGCAATGCCGACAATTATGGCGGGTGTGAATCAAACATTGATGTTAGCGCTTTCCATGGTCGTCATTGCTTCCATGATTGCGGTTGGCGGCTTGGGGCTGATGGTATTGCGCGGTATTGGCCGCCTTGATATAGGATTGGCCGCCGTTGGCGGTACAGGCATTGTCATTCTTGCCATTATCCTTGATAGACTGACGCAATCCTTGGGTAAAAGTCAGCGCACCAGAGGGAAATACTGGTATCACTCTGGGCCAATAGGATTACTTTACCTGCTTTTTATCTCAATTCGCTCAAAGAAAAAAACCGTCCATAAAAATCATGCCAGTCAAAATAATACGTCCAAAACGCGACCCACTCTGGCAACAAAAGGAGGAAACAATCATGCGCATAATCACCTTATGCAACGAGATCATGAATAAGAGGATCATTTTGGGAACCTTCCTGATAGCATTCATGGGTCTTTCCTTATCGTCAGTCGCATCTGCAACTGAGCTTCCCGGTAAAGGTATCAGTGTGCAACCGCTACAAAGTACAATCAGCGAAGAAACCTTTCAGACTTTGATTGTCTGCAGCGCATTAGAAAAACTCGGCTATGATGTCAAACCGATCAAGGAAGTTGATTATAACGTCGCTTACACTTCCATTGCTGCGGGTGATGCCACCTTTATGGCTGTCAGTTGGGTACCGCTCCATGACGTCCCATATAAAGCGGCCGGAGGAGATAATATCTTCTATCGCAAGGGAAATTACGTCGTCAATGCGGCTCAAGGGTATCTGATTGATAAAAAAACCGCAGAGAAATATCACATCACCAATATCGCTCAATTAAAAGATCCTAAACTTGCCAAACTATTTGATACGAATGGAGATGGAAAAGCAGATTTGACAGGTTGTAAGCCAGGATGGGGATGTGAAAGCGCAATCAACCATCACTTAACAGCTTATGGATTAGAAAATACCGTGAAACAAAACCAAGGTAATTATGCGGTCATGATGGCTGACACTATCGCCCGCTATCGGGCAGGTAAACCCATCCTTTATTATACCTGGACACCTTACTGGGTGAGTGATGTACTGAAACCCGGAAAAGATGTCATTTGGCTGCAAGTTCCCTTCTCTGCTACCGGCGGGGGAGAACCCCTCAATACCCAGTTACCTAACGGCCGTAACTATGGTTTCCCCCCCAGTTCCATGCGCATCGTGGCAAACAAAGCGTGGGCAGAAAAGAACCCTGCTGCGGCAAAACTTTTTGCTGTTATGACCTTGCCTATTACTGATATTAGTGCTCAAAATCGTCTTATGCATAGCGCTAAAATTTCAGAAGCTGATATTAAGTGCCAAGCTGAAGACTGGATCAAATCACACCAGAAAACGGTAGACAGTTGGCTAAAAACAGCCAGAAAAGCCGCTAATAAAGCATAAATTAACTTTACCTTCACTACCTTCACTCTGCTCTGCATATGATAGCCGTAAAAATGTTAACAAAAATTTACGGCTACCCAGTGCACACTCTTTCATCACCATCAATCCTTTGGTTCTTAATGACATTATTTAAATAATTTATCTATTTCATATTTTCACTTTCGTCATATTTTGTTAAAGTTATTTCATCTGTTAACAAAAAAACAAAATTCTCTATGCCAATACCTGATAAATCTGTACCTGATATACCAATATCGGTTACATCAGAATCTGAGAAACCGCTACCCAGCAAGGCTTCTTCATTTAGAGAAGGTATTTTTGATAGTCTCCCAATCGCCATTGGTTATATTCCCGTCTCTTTTGCATTTGGCTTAAGCGCAACTAAACTGGGGTTTACCCCCATAGAAGCCATCTTTTTTTCATGTGTCATTTATGCTGGTGCCAGCCAGTTTGTCATCACCGCTTTACTAAGCGCAGGAATGTCATTGTGGTTTTCTGCGCTAACCGTAATGGCAATGGATATCCGCCACATTTTGTATGGCCCGGCCTTACGTTATCGCATCAAACAAAAATTATCGGAAAAGAAAACCGTAATTTGGGCTTTTGGCCTGACTGACGAAGTTTTTGCCGCAGCAACAGCCAAATTAATTAAAGACCAACGAAGCTGGAGCGAAAACTGGATGGTTGCCATTGCAATATGTTCCTGGCTCTCTTGGGTGCTGGGTACTGTAGCTGGGGCCATACTGGGTAATGGCTATTTGAACTCTTATCCCGCCATTGAAGCTGCCATGATATTTATGCTTCCGGCCCTATTTTTAAGTTTTTTGTTAGCCTCTTTCAAAAAACAAAATACCTACTGTGTTACCGCTGCTTTATTAGGCGCATTAATAGGGATCACATTCTTTTCAATCCCCATTGCCATTTTTGCAGGGATTACCAGTGGATGTTTAGCTGCACTTTTGCAAGCTAAAAATGCATGGTGAATACCTTACCTAATTAATATATTACATACTTAGCTCATTATATGATTGATAATAAAATACTTCTTATCGGACTTATTGTAGGTGTGGCCAATTTTTTATTCCGCTATCTTCCTCTGCGTTTGGGTGTTAACCACTTACCGACAGAAAAAAAGGGGAAAATGAGCATCATACTCGACAGCATTGGTATTGCATCAATTTGTTCACTCCTTATCGTCTCAAGCATTCCTGACGTCATGAAGGAGCACAGCAAACTTTTTCCGACCCTCATTGGCGGCCTAACCATCTGCCTATTTTTCTACAAAACTCGAAGCATCATTATTTCAACACTGTCTGGTGCCGTAGCCTTTGGAATAGCATTCAAGCTATTTATGAATTAGGTATCAATATCAAAAGAAATGTGATGATAATAAATAACTATAATTGCTAAATTTAACTTTTAATATAGTATTTGTATGGTTTTTAACAAAAGTTACTTTACCGGTTGAAACTAATAAGGTATCTAAACAATGGAAAGTTCATTCACTCCCACAGAAGAGTTACTTAATTGCCGTGTAGCGCAGCAAAAAAGTTTACCCTACCAAGAGATATTACTCACCCGCTTATCCATGCATGTCCAAAGCAGGCTTCTGGAAAATCGCAACAACATGCTGAAAGCACAAGGAATCAATGAAACCTTGTTTATGGCTCTGATGATTCTGGATACCAAAGAAAGCCGTAGCATTCAGCCATCAGAACTCAGTGCTGCATTAGGCTCTTCCCGTACAAATGCAACCCGAATTGCAGATGAATTAGAAAAGCAGGGCTGGATAGAGAGAAAGGAGAGCCATAATGATCGTCGTTGTCTCCATCTCCATCTCACAGAAAAAGGTTCAAATTTCTTGAATGGTTTACTTCCACCACAGCATGAATGCCTGGTTAAGCTTTGGTCTATCCTGGATTCAGAGGAGAAAAAACAGTTAGAAAAATTGATGAGAAAGGTTTTGGGGCAATTAGATAATATTGGGGATTGTTTAAGTAAGTAATTGCCTTTCTTCTGGACGGTTTTGAACTAAGAAAACATGTTATAGCAACATTTTCTAAAAAAACTTTTCTACCAGCCTGTATCATCAGATACTTCGTATGGCTGATTATTATCTTCAGATAATACTTAAATCCATATCGTTCGTCTCTTCCAGTAGTGTAAGCGCACACTACTGGAAACGTGTTTTGTCCTGTCGGGCCACACAATTAATCATAAGTTAAAAACAAATATGGGGACTCTCCATGAGTATTAGTGAGAAAGCATCACTTCCGTCTAGCGAAAAAACGCTATCCTCAATCGAAAAACACTCTTCTGCAAAGGTGAAAACAAAAAATAGAACTAAAAAACAGAAACGCCGCCATATCATTACGTTATTGACGTTATTTTTCCTTCTGCTTGGGGCTGGCTATAGCGTTTACTGGTTTCTCACTTTACGTTACTACCAAGAAACCGAGAATGCCTATGTTACAGGTAATCAAATACAAGTCATGTCGCAAATTGCAGGCAGTGTCGTGACTGTTAATTTTGACAATACTGATTTTGTGAAAAGTGGTCAGCCCCTTGTCCAACTCGATCCCCGTGACGCTGAATTGGCTCTGGAAAGAGCCAAAAATGAATTAGCCAATACTGTCCGAATCACTCATCAACACATGATCGACAGTAAAAGATATCAGGCCATCATTGAGCTGAAAAAAATTGCTCTCAGAAAAGCCCAAAGTGATCTCAATCGAAGGGAAATATTGGGAACTCAGAATCTGATTGGTAAAGAAGAGTTGCAACATATGCGCGAAACGGTCTCTGCTGCCCAAGCTGATTTGGATGTCGCAATAGCTCAATATAAAAGCAATCAAGCCATTATTCTGGATACTCCGCTGGAAAAACAGCCAGCTATCGAAAAAGCGGCCTCCGGTGTTCGTGATGCCTGGCTCGCCTTGCAGAGAACCAATATTGTCAGCCCTGTTGATGGTTATGTCGCCCGCCGTAGCGTTCAGGTAGGTTCCCGTATCAATACAGGGACACCATTGATGGCGATTGTACCTGTCAACAATATGTGGATTGAGGCCAATTTCAAAGAAACCCAACTGGCAAACATGCGAATTGGACAGCCCGCTACAATCGTCAGCGATTTCTATGGTGGCGATGTTGTCTATACCGGCAAGGTTGCAGGCATTGCTATGGGAACCGGGAGCGCCTTTTCTCTATTGCCCGCGCAAAATGCCAGCGGAAATTGGATTAAAGTTGTACAGCGCTTACCTGTCCGTATTGCGCTGGCTCCTGAACAGTTAAAACAGCATCCTTTGCGCATTGGGTTATCAACAAAAGTCACCGTGGGCACAGCGAACACTGATGGAACTGTACTGGCAACCACCGGCCGTACCCTTCCGGCCTATCAAACCAATGCGTTGACGATAGATATGGCTTCTGCAAACAAAATAGTTACTGACATTATTAATAGTAATTCAGGAAACCAAATTTAAGGGGGCGTCATGGTAACAAGAGAACCGTTTACAGGTGCGAAACTCGCCCTTTTGACAATTATTCTTTCAATGGCGACTTTCATGCTTGTTCTCGACTCTACCATTGCTAACGTCGCCATACCGACGATTGCGGGTAATCTAGGGGCATCAAGCTCGCAGGGAACATGGGTGATTACCTCCTTCGGTGTCGCAAACGCAATATCCATACCTATTACCGGCTGGTTAGCGAAGCGTTTCGGTGAGGTGAAATTGTTCCTCTGGTCTACCGCAATTTTTACTCTTTCATCCTGGCTATGTGGCCTTTCCAACAGCCTCGGTATGTTAATTTTCTTCCGCGTTATGCAAGGGTTGGCCGCAGGCCCTGTACTCCCCCTTTGCCAAAGTTTGTTGTTAAATAACTATCCACCCGCGAAACGTAACATGGCATTAGCGCTATGGTCGATAATGATCGTTGTTGCCCCTATTTGCGGACCTATCCTTGGCGGTTATATCAGTGATAACTACCACTGGGGATGGATCTTTTACATCAATATCCCTCTTGGTATCGCAATTATTTTTATCATCATGCAGCTATTGCGTGGCCGGGAAACGAAAACAGAAATCCGCCCCATTGACGCTACTGGACTGTTCTTGCTGGTGATTGGTATTGGCAGCCTGCAAATTATGCTTGACCAAGGCAAGGAACTTGATTGGTTTAATTCCACCGGGATTATTATCCTTACTATTACTGCTGTTATCGCACTTATTTTGCTGATCATATGGGAACTGACGGATGATCATCCGATAATCGATCTATCCCTGTTTAAGCTACGCAATTTTTCCATTGGTACACTGAGCATTAGTTTCGGCTTTATGATGTACTTCGGTTCGATTGTTTTACTGCCACAGCTATTGCAAGAAGTTTACGGCTATACCGCAACCTGGGCTGGCTTTGCGGCCGCACCGATAGGATTGCTGCCACTGTTATTATCACCTGTCATTGGCAAATTTGGCCATAAGATAGATATGCGCTATATCGTCACATTTAGTTTCATTACTTATGCTATTTGCTTCTATTGGCGGGCATATACCTTTGAACCTGGCATGGGTTTCGCTGCTACTGCATGGCCTCAGTTTGTTCAAGGGCTTGCCATGGCCTGTTTCTTTATGCCGTTGACAACCATTACATTATCAGGACTGGCTCCAGAACAAATGGCCTCAGCTTCCAGCCTGTCAAATTTTACCCGTATATTGTCGGGTTCAATTGGGACATCCCTCACCACCACAATGTGGACACAACGTGAATCTATGCACCACTCGAACCTTACGGAGTACATCAACCCATATAACCCGAATTATCAGCAAATGCATCAGCAATTAGCTCAATTGGGCATGAATGATGAACAAATATCAGCTTATCTGGCAAAACAGATCACTCATCAAGGGTTAATTATCTCTGCCAATGAGATCTTTTGGCTTTCTGCGGGGATATTCCTCGCCTTGACGCTATTGATCTGGCTGGCAAAACCGCCTTTTTCTGCCGGAGGTAAAGATCACGGCGGAGCACATTAAGCTTATGACATTGAATAGGCAGGTTTTAACGGGAGTTAATGAGATGGTCTTCCCCACCTTGTGAACCATACTCTTTATAGAGTATTTTTTC
>NZ_LDNM01000035.1 GCF_001028135.1 Xenorhabdus griffiniae | reverse complement strand
GATGCCTACTATAGCAACTGACCGCCTTTTTCAGAAATTGCACTTATCATGCGAATCCAAGATGTTAATGTAAGTTAAGTTTATGTCTAATTGAATGTGTAATTTTGTTGTTTTTATTTGGGTGATTACACGCCTTTGCGGTAGCTATGTTTATTGGTTATAAAAGCCCAATAAATAAATATGGGGACAAACAAGATTAATAGGGAAATCATTACGTTTATATTTAATTTAATTAATAAAAATTATCTTGATAAGGTAAATGAAAATTGATAAAGGAAGTCGTTATGAATATATCTGAACGTAAAAATCAGGTATCTGAATATTTCTGCAAACTTTCGGGTAAGCAGGATTTAGGTGATACTGTTAATATTTTCGATACCGGTCTAGTTAACTCTCTTGCTGTTATCCAGTTAATTGCTTTTCTGGAAAAAAACTTCAGGATTAAAGTAGAAATTGATGATCTTGATAATGCCAATTTTTCCAGTATTGAAGCAGTTTGTCATTTTCTGGATAAAAAGGTGGCAGCAAATGTTTAACCGTTTTCTATCATCTGCACAGCAAGAATGGTTACAGATATTTGAGCAATTGGCACATAACGGTTGGTTAGGCGGATTAGCGAAAACAGAACATGGCGGTCTGGGATTTGATGCGACGACCTTCGGGCTGCTGAATATGGCGATTGGGGCCGGAAGCGGCTCACTTACCGGCCTGCTCAATGTCCATTCGATGATGTTAAAAACCATTGAGGATTGGGGCACTCAGGAGCAGCAACAACGCTTTTTAACGCCGCTGGTCAAAGGTGAAATTATCGGTGCTTTTGCCCAGACGGAGGTTTCCGCCGGCGGGGATTCAAAAAACCTGACCACCCAGTTTGAAGATTGCAGCGATGAGCTAAGTATTCACGGGCAGAAAAGCTGGATTACGTTTGCTCAATCCGCAGATCTGTTTCTGGTCTTCGGCAAATATCAGGGATTAGATACGGCGGTTTTGCTTCCCGCAAATACACCGGGGTTAACCGTCACAGCTAAGAAAAACATGCTGGGGTTCAGGAGTGCTCATCTGGCAATGTTAGATTTCAATGACTGCCGGGTTCCGAAAACTAATATCATCGGGAAACCCGGTTTCGGGCAAAATCTCATTTCTAACAGTGCGCTGGATTACGGACGCATCAGTGTGGCCTGGGCTGCGGTAGGTATACAGCAGGCGGCCCTATCTGCGTCAGTACATAGAGCCAGTTCCCGTTCTACTTTTGGTTCATTCCTTGCAGATCAGGGCATTATCCGCGGCTATTTAGCGGAAATGTCCGGTAGTCTGCTTGCCTCCCAACTTATCTGCCTGTCAGCGACAAAAACCAAAGAAGCCAAAGATGAAGATGCGCTTGAGCAGATCCTTCAAGCCAAACTTTTTGCATCCCATGAAGCGGGTGTGAGTGCGGCAAAAGCGGTTCAAATCCACGGTGGTCACGGTTGCGATGAAATCAACGGTGTCAGCCGCCTTTATCGGGATGCCAAGATCCTGCAAATCGTCGAAGGCAGCAATGAATTGCAAAAGATGCTGATCGGTAAACAGCTCTGTACCCGATACAGCCACCACGCTCATTCATAAGCCGCTCTCCAATAACGTCTATTCCACATCACAGAATATTTTATCTGATATCCGCCCGTGGCATTGATCAGAGGATTCCTGCGTCATACAGCCTGCCAAGCGGTTTATGTTCCGGCTGGAAAAACGTCAGAGTCTTGGATCGCTGGAAGACGATTTACGTGATTTTATCCGTCCGTTTTCACTGGAAGACGGGATGAATGTCCGTGGTCGGTGGCTGGTGGCGGAACCAAACCCGATGTTACTGCTGGATTTCTCCCACGCCTGTATCGATGGTTCCGGTCTGATGCGTATTCTTGATGAACTGGCTACCGCAGATAACGCCGATCCAGACGTTAGTCTGGCAGCCTATTCCGCCTTGTTCTACGGTAGCGAATTTGCCACGTTGCGCCAGCAACATGCTGAGTTCTGGTATACAAAATTACAGGGCTGGCAACTGGCTTCCTGTCCTGATGACAGCAAAGAGATGGTTACGGGTTCCTGTCTGGTCACGGTGGGCGCTGAACAAAAAGCGCAGATTGAAGCGTTCACTTCGCATTTCAGGATCAGTGTGCCTGAATTCTTTATGACGGTGTTTTTACGCCTGAAATCTTATCTGGAACATTCTGCAGCATCTTTTATCCCATCCGCCTCAGAACAGCTTATTTCCACTATTTTTCATGGTCGTGATCGGCTGGAACAACAGGCTGTGATTGCGCCTTTGATGGCAGTGCTTCCCGTGCGGGTGACTCTATATGGTGAGGCAGATGATGAGAAAAATGCTCAGAAAGATTTTACCACCGTAAGCCAAGAGGTGCGTGAAGCCTGTCGCCATTATCTGTTTGATGCTGAAGAGCTACAGAGCCGCTATCCAGTGCTGCATGGTCAGGCATTAATGCCGACGACGTTTTTCGGTTACTTCCAGAAAGCAGGATTTGACGGTTGTATCTGCGGTATTTCCTGCTACCAGCTCGAAACCTCCCATGTTTCAGACGGGCAATCACACTGGGATCTGACCTGTGAGATTGCAGAGCATCCGGCGGGTTTTGATGTGCATCTGGAAGCATTTTCATTCAGGGCAGCCCAGAAAGTGGAAAACTGGGGAGTCTTGTTTAGTTCAATTTTACAGAATGCCCTGAATAAGTGAGGCACGAAGAAATGTTCATTAATGATCCTATTGCACTGAACGTCAGAAAACAGGTAATAAAAGAGTATATTAGCCAACAGTTAGACACCGAATATCAGGGGTGTCCTTTTTTTGTGCTGGCGCAATCGATGCCGGAAATCAATACCGAGTTTGCCATCACCTCATTGCCCCTGCCGGAAACACTGAATAACCGGCTTTTCATTATGGCTGCGGCTTCACCATTACATCGCCTATCCCTGTTTTCCGCTGCGGTTAACTACCTTGCCTTTCTGCATTGCCATGAACCGGAAGGTTGTCTGACATGGGCGGTTGGCGAAAGTGATATAACGGGAAATACCCGGTCAATAATGGGCGGATATCGGGTTCCGATGAAATGGCACCTGACGGAAACAGCGTTGGAACAACCGGTAAAACGTCTGTTTGGCGAAGAGCTGAACCGCTGGAAACAAGTTGCAGCACTGGTTTCTGATCTGCCACCGCAAACGGTATCTTCCATGATGCCGACATTACCGGAAGTTTTAGTAGGTTATTCGGAAACACTGCCTCCATTTATGGATTCAGAGTCTGAAGTACTGGCGATCTGGTTACAGGCCAATGCGGAAAAATCCGTACTGCATGTCCGCTTTGATCCGCAAAAAATAGCACCGGAACTGATTGCGTTACTTATGGAGCGGTTGGTCTGTTTGTTGAGCAGTATGGTCTTTGAACCAGTGGCATTACTGGCATCAATGAACTGGATACCTCAGCCGGATCAGGAGAGGCTACGTGCTTTGTCCGCGCCGGTTTCACAGCGGCAGACATTGCAATATCTGAATGTCGCTCAGGCGATAACGGCGTCAATTCGTGACAGAGCAGATACTGTATTTATAGAGGTTGATGGAAGGACGGTTAACTTTATCCAGCTCGCGCACTACACGGAAAATTTACTGACCTTACCCCGGTTTCCTCACTGGGATTCATTGGGGGATTGCATCCTGATTATTGGTGCCAAAGGCGTGGAAACCACACTGGCGGCAATGGCCTGTATGCGCATTGGTAAGTCTTTCTGCCTGCAATCAGACAGTATGCCGGAGCAGCAGTTACTGGATGTGATTGCACTGCATTGCACCCGAACGGTGCTGTTACAAAACACGGAGCAGACACATTCAGGCCAGTGGGCGAATTTATTCCGCCAGCATGGTTGTCAGGTGGTTATTCTGCCTGATTACCTTGCTGTTGCTCCGGAACAGTCAGCGTTTTCAACATTATCGGTAACGGAGAAACCGTTACTGGCAGAACTGTTGCTTAAGGGGGAATCTGTCAGCCTCGATGATCCTCTGTTTATTGTGATGACGTCGGGTAGTGAAGGAAAACCCAAAGGCTGTATCAATACTCATCAAGCATTACTCAGCCTCAGCACCGAAATGTATCTTCTGAGCGGTTCCGCTAATTTTCATCCAACTCCCCGACGCCTTGCCTCTGTATCCAATCATATTTTTGATTATTTTGTGCTGGAGTGTGTGCAGGTTTTAACACGAGATCAGGTGCTGGTTATGGTGCCGGAAGAAGCCCGTTTGGATGCGAAAAAGTGTGTCGCGTTTTTGCGGGAAAACCGGATTGATGCGCTGTTCACGACCACGGTATTTGCTGAAGACATCATGGAGCAGGGGGATATTCCCACACTCCACCAGCTTTATTTCGGTGGTGAAAGTTTGCGAACGTTTAAGAAGAACAATTACCAGCTCTTTAATGTTTACGGTCCCAGTGAAACCGGCGTTTTAACGACTTATTCCGCGATTGAACACAATGAGCAGAAAGTCACTATCGGTAAACCTTTCGGCGGATGCCAGTGTGCCGTGGTATTCCCCGATACGTTGCTGCCTTGTCCCATCGGTGTGGTGGGGGAGTTACTGATCGGCGGGATCGGGGTGGGTTCGGGGTATTTCAACCGACCGGATCTCACGGAAAAAACGTTTATCAGCCTGAATAACGCATGGCTGTCAGGGAGATATTATCGCAGTGGCGATTTATGCTGCTGGAATGCGCAGGGAAAACTGGAAATTCTGGGCAGGCGTGACCGCCAGCTCAAAGTGAATGGTTTCCGCATTGAACTGGACGCGATTGAAAGACAAGTATTGGATTTACCTATGGTTTACGAAGCGGCAGTCATTGGCGTTGAAGATAAACGGGGACATGCTCATCTGGCGGCGTTTATCGTTCCGATGGATGGCGGTCAGAGTACAGAGCAGGATATCAGGGAAGCCTTGTTGAGCCGGATACCGGTTTATATGGTGCCTGGCCAGATAACGCTGGTTTCCGTATTACCGTTGACCCGCACCGGCAAACTGGATCGGCAGGTATTGAAGCAGCTGCTGAAAAAAGAGGCTACCGATGCCCGACCTGCCGGAGAAACGCAGAAATGGCTGGCGACCTGCTGGGAACGGCATTTAGAGCGGGATACTGAAGAGCTAGCGGTAAATAAAAGTTTCTTCTCGCTGGGCGGACATTCGCTGCGGGCGGTAAAAATGCTGGCAGACGTTCAGCAAAAGTTCGGTAGCCAGAGTGTTTCTTTGCAGGCGTTTTTTCAGCATGACACCATTGAAAAACTGGCGGCACTGATTGATGCACAGAGTTCTTCTGATAAGAAAGCGGCTCCGGAAGATTTTCTTAGCTTGCTGGATGCGACGCCTGCGCTTTCACCGGATGGTCGCGGCCCATTATCGACGCAGGAAGCCCGGCTTTATGCGCAATACCGCCTGTATCCTGATTTGCTCATTAATATTGTGCCGCTGAAAATCCCGCTGCCGCCCGGAATATTTGCCACGTCTGACGCTGAAACAGGCAAAAGTAAGCGTGAAGCGGTCAAAAAAGCCTTGCAGATGTTGGTGGATCGTCACGATATTTTGCGTACCCGATACCGCATCGATAGTGAAGGGATCCCCTATGCCGAAACATTACCCTCGCTGTCCGTTGACCTGATTCTGACAGATGACCAGAGCCAGTGGCTAAATAGGCAGATGCAGGTGTTCGATTTGCATGAAGGCCCTCTGCTGAGGGGCTTTGTACAGAACGCAGAGACAGAACAGGCTTGTTTGCAGTTACAAATCCACCATATCCTAACGGATAAACCTTCGCTGGAAATTCTCCAGCACGAATTTGCACAGTTACTGGCTGATGCGCCGCTGGCGCCGGTTGAACTGAATTACCGGCGTTATGCGATGGCGCAAGTCAATGCCCGCCAACATCCTGTCTGGGTTCAGGCCGAAACGTTCTGGAAGAATTACATGGAAGGACTGGATTTTGATCCATTCTCCGCTCTGTCCGGACGGAGCGCCATCGAGATGGGCGGGCAGATAAAGTACACAGACTGGGCATTGCCGAGTAAGAGTGAGAAAAAAATAAAACAGCTTTGTCAGTCATTTAACATCACGCCAGCCATACTATTTCTGTCTGTATGGGGGCTAACGGTGGCGCGTGAAGGGCGCAGTAACCGGTTTTCTATTTCCGTTGCAAATGCGCTACGCCCTGAACTCATGCTGAGTACGGTAGGAATGTTTGTCTCCCTATCGCCCTGTGCATTCCGGCTGGATCAATCCGGTGAACATTTTGACCAGTTTGTCAGGAAGCTGGCGGATGAGCAGTGGCAGACTACGGAACATCTATTTTTCCCCATTGAAGAAACCTTTGCGTTGCTGAACCGTGACCCAAGAATGTTCGGCAGTAATCCTCTCCAGAATATTTCCTATAACTACATTGATATTGCCGAAGATTTTTCCAAAGAGTTCGATGAAATATCGGACGAGGATAATGTACTGGAACCAGCCGGAGAAGCGATCACGCTTTCTGTCGTCCGTACTGCACAGGGCTATCGACTGGTTCTGGAATTCCATTCTGATGTTTTCACGGAAACACAAATTGCGGCTCTTATCGCCGGTTATCAGGCGATTTTTCAACGGATTATGCATCATAACCCCGCAGTGTTGCAGGTGAATGACTTGATTGAACCTGAGAACGGGACACGAAAAGCGCTCCGGCCTGTACAGCGAAGTACACCTGCGGTGCCTATTGATACCCTGCTGCTGACCGCATTCCAGACATTAGGGGGACGCCCTGCGGTGATTGAGGGTGACAGTACCATCAGCTGGAAAGAATTTGCAGAATTAACTGCGGCTTATACGCAAATACTGAACCACAGCGCTATCCGGCGGGCGCTGATTATCGGGCATACGGGCAGCCAGATGCAGGCATTTCTGGCTGCAGGACGGTATGCTGTTCTCAAAAGATGGCAAAACCAGAGCTTTTGATGCCGATGCAACCGGCAGTGTATTCGGCAGTGGTATTACGGCGTGCCGGAAATGCGATTGCGGATAACGACCCTATTTGGGCGATCCTGAAAGGTTCCGCGATTAACAATGATGGAACCCGGAAAGTCGGCTATACCGCACCCAGCGTCAAAGGGCAGACGGATGTAATCCGTACCGCTTTTCAGATGGCTGAGATGGATGCGGCAGATCTGGGCTTTATTGAATGTCACGGCACAGCGACTTCCTTAGGGGACAGTATTGAATTTATGGCATTGCAGGAGATTTTTAATGAAAATCGCTCTGCTTCCCAATCGATACCGATAAATCAGTGCGCGTTGGGTTCGGTCAAAACGAATATTGGGCATCTGGATTCTGCCGCAGGTATTGCCGGATTTATCAAGACAGTTATGGCCGTCAGGTATGGCGTGATCCCGCCGACATTGTATTTCCACTCGCCTAACCCGTTGCTGGGATTTGAACAGTCACCGTTTTATATCAATACACGGGCTGAACCGTGGTTATCTGAACAAGGGAAACCAAGAACTGGCGGTGTCAGCAGCTTTGGTATTGGCGGTACGAACGCGCATATCGTGCTGCAGCAGTATATTCCTGCTTCTGCGGCTTCCGCTCCTGATATTACGCAGCCCTGTTTTTTCCCTTTTTCTGCGAAAAACAAGGCGGCACTGGTACAACAACTGGAATCAGTCTCTCACTGGTTAGTACAGCTGTCTGATCTGGATCTCGCCGCATTGTCCCATACACTGAGTAAACGGCGGAGTTTCCCGTGCCGAATGATGTTTGTGGCAGAGTCAAAATTTGCCTTAATGCGGCAGATTAAAACATATCTGGCGCAGGAGGAACATGATGAACTGGCGCTGATCCCACAGTTTCTACAACAAAGCACTGTACCGCCGGATAAACACTCTGAGATAGTAGCGGATATCAATCGCTGGATTTCCCGTCAGGTAAAAGAACCGGCAGAATGCTTTTTTCCTTCTTCCCAAGGTCAGCCGCTGACAGATGTTCCCGGATATGCGTTTATTCGGGAAGAGCATGGTGCCGGATATATTACGGATAAAAATTGGGCACAGATTGCCAGTGTGATTACCACAACAGAAAGCAATAATCTGTCCAAAAATATGCCGGGGTTGTTGTTGCCATTCTGGAAAGCGATCCGTCTGCCAAAAGAACAGGAAGGAACGCCTCGTTTTCTCCTCTGATTCAGCTCAATGCTGAACATTACAGCGCGCAACTTAAGCCCAAAGCTCAGGTTGCGGCGGTGCTTGCCAGCGTATTTACACATATTCCGGTCGAATATTGCTTTGTCACTTCGTCTATGTCGGTATTTTTCGGCGGCATCGCTCACGCGCCTTATACAACCGCCAATCTGTTTCTGGATGGCTGGGCGCAGAAACAAAATTTATTTCTACAAAAAACACATTCACCGAATACGCACTGGGTTGTCATCAACTGGGAAACGGTACATTTTGAACAACCCACTGACGCTAAGAAAGAAGATGCAGCAGGAAATTGCCGACATATGGAGCCAGATCCTCGGCATTGATGGTATCGGTATTGAGGACAAATTTATGGCGTTGGGAGGCGATAGTTTAAAAACTATCGTCATGGCAGAAAAAGTGTATAAAAAAACCGGCAAACGGATTGCGATTCAGGATTTCTTCGTCCAGCCGACCATTCTTGAAATTGAACGGCAGTTCCTCAGCGAGCAGCAGAATCCTGTGCCAATGCTACCTTCTGTTGATCCGGACGCGCCAATTGTCGCCAGTTCTGATCAGGATTTACTGTATATCCACCAAATCACGTTTGCCGATGGCAGTTATAACATGCCAACAGCTTTCCGCTGTCTCGCCTCGATCAGCGCAGCTGTGATTGCGGAGGCACTGGAACAGCTCGCTAACAGGCATCCTGTACTGAAATGCCTGTTTCAGCGTCAGGGTGCCAATCTGATGATGCTGCCTCAGCGCACATCCGAAGTCAGGTTATGGGTATCCGAAGCAGGCGAGAAACCAGAAGAGAATGCAGTTCGTCTGGAGCAATTCGCCAATCAGCCTTTCGACCTGCATACTGATTTACCTGTCCGGGCGATGATGCTCACCGCTTCAGTATCTTATCCATACCATCAGGTGTTGATCGTGGTACACCACATTGTTTGTGATGCCATTTCTCTGGGGATATTGGTTGATGATTTTCAGCGCCTGTTGCACGGTTTGCCGTTACCGACACCGCAGTACAGTTTTGCGGCTTACAGGCGTTACCGGCAGGAGTCTGCCAACGAGGACAGGACGCGCAAAGAAAAGGCATATTGGCTTGCCAATCTGTTACCTCTGCCTGCGCCGTTATCATTACCGATGAAGGAAGGATATAGCTGGCATACCGATACGGAAAGAGAGCAGGGACTGACGCTGAAACAAGCTCTTACCTCGCAGACCAGTGCTGAAATCAGGCAGTTATGTGATGAACTTGGTTTGTCTGTCTCTACCTTTTTCCTTGGCATATTTGGTGTCCTGATAGCAAAAATTGCCCGTGCCGATACTTTCCTGCTGGGGGTTCCGGTGACAGGACGTATGCAGCCGGAAGAGCTGGAACTGGTCGGTTATCTTGTCAACATGCTGGCCTTGAAAGTTGAACCGGAAGCTGACTTGCCTGTGGCGGATTATCTGCTGCAACTGAATGCTCAATGGACTGAAAGTGTGCCTTACCAAACTTATCCGATGAGTACTCTGCTGGATGATCTCAGCACTGAATGCCAGATGCCGAATCGTCAGGGCAAACATCCCCTGTTTGACGTGGTGTTCAACTATTTACCTTTGAGCCTGAGCAGTGCGGATATCCATGATGGAAGCGATTTTTCCCGGTTTGAACTGGCGTCAGAGGCAGCCAAATTCGATCTGGAACTGGAAGTGTCTGAAACCAAAGATGCTTTTCATTGTTTGATTCAGCTTCGCCTGCAGATGTTCAGCGAAGAGACAGCCAGAGTGATATTTGGTTATTTCTTTGAATTAATGAATGAAGTTATTGCTAATCCTGAAGAAGAAATTCAGGAGTTGCTTAAGAACCTTACTTATGGTTATACGCCGGAATCGTTCGCTCAGGTGAACGATCAGGATATTGATTCAGAGTTTAATTTTTAGGGAGTGAAAAATGAATTTTTTCAGTAATGCCTGGAATATACTCGGTGATCTTGCTATGTGGGCACATGAAGAAGTGAGTATTTACCGTCACAGTAACAAAATTGTGCGGGAAACGGAAAGCCCTGATGCACTGGCTCGTCTGGAGTCAGCAGAATATCGCCCTGTGCCGAAAGTTTCTGATATCTCGCTGGCCGAATTTCACGAACTCTATTTGATGAAAAAAGAGCCTGTGATTATTTCTGACGGTCTGAGGGACTGGAAAGGGAAACAACTTTGGAATTTCGATTATTTTTCTCAGGAATTCGGTGAGATGCAGGTGCAGTTACAGGATACCGGGTTCAAACCCCAGCAAATTGTCGAACTGCGCACCTATTTGCAGGAAATCGCTTCACTGCCTGCGGTTGAACTGGGGCAGATTAACCCTGATCTCAACTACCTGAGATATACCTATGACACTTTTTTTAAACACCTGTTATTCACATGGGAATTAGGGCATTGGGTAAAAACCGACTCCTTCAGTTTTCGCGCGTTTCAGCGTATTCAGGAACACTGGCGCAGGCCGTATTTCCTGACTGAAAGTGGTTATAAGATCCCCTGTATTCAATTCGGAATCTTCCAGCCCAATAAAAGGATGAGTCAGGATTGGGGACTCTATTTTTCAGCGCCGGGTGTCTGCACTCGTTTACATGTTGATGGAATGCGCACCAATGCGGTGTTGTGCCAGATAGAAGGCCGTAAAGCCGGCTGGATTTTTTCAGCTTCGCTGGAGGATGTGGTCAGAAACACTGCTGAAGGGCGAGCAGGTTTGCCTCGCGCAGAAAAGCAAAAGCCGATGAACCAAGGCAACAAGCGGGTTGAGCATAACCAAGATCGGATTTGGCAGTTTGATCTATTGCCGGGGGAGATAATGCTGATCCCTAAAGGGTTAGCTCATGAGGTGCATACATTATCCCCCAGTATTTCCCTGACTTATAATTTCATTACCTCTGCAGAATATCGGGATTATTTTGATTTTAAAAAACAACGGGGTCACGGCTGGATTGCTAAATCACCGCTGATTGCCGTACCGGAATTTTTTCAGATTTACCAACGCAATATCTCCTCTTCCCGTTGCTCTAAATGATAGGCAACGCACAAATAAGGTATTAATGAATAGTGATGCTTTGTGATTTTTTGAGCAGTATTATAGGCACGCATCCCCCGTCGCTGACAGCGGGGTTCTTCATTTTATATAAGTAAATCCACGAGAGTAAAAAGTATGCCTTTATTTTCAAAAACAATAACTGATTTCTGGCAGGCCCTGATGTTGGGTGAAGATATTCTTTATAAGGATGATGTTTTTACTATTATTACCAATGCCCGTCTGGAACAAAATGATCGCGTGATGGTACTGGAAATCAGTGACGGCCGGGTAATGGCAGTTCTGACGCCAGAGATGGCTGAAAAAGCCGGGCTTTATCATCAGGAAAAAATGTCTGAATCTATTTTTCGCCAGAAATTAAATCAGGCGAATATTACTTTGCATGGTGCTGACTATATTTTTTATTTTCCAGAAACAGAAAAGCGCCAATTATTGCAGGAAAATTCAGGTAAACAGCGTCAATTGATGGAAGAGCAAGATGGTGAAATCTTCTCGGCATTTCAGGCATTGGCTTCGGAGCAGGATCTGGACAACGCTTATGTTGAACTGGATCACTGGTCGGTATTCGGTGCTTTTGATGAGAAAAACCATCTGGTTAGCGCGGCCAGCATGTACCCGTGGAATGGTTCACAACTTGCTGATATGGGCGTACTGACGCTGGAGTCTTTCCGCAGTCAAGGCTATGCCCGAAAAGTGGTACGTGCAATCAGTCAACATGCCTGCGCTCAGGGGTATGAACCTCAGTTCAGATGCCAGCTTGATAATCTCGCTTCTGCGGCACTGGCGAAAGCTGCCGGTTTAACGTTGTTCGGTAAATGGGAAATCATTTCTCCTGATTCAGTTAACTGAGTTATCTCCGCAAAAAATTTTCTGAATTGAAATAATCCGTTCATTTTTTAATGAAGGTTGTAGTCAATCAGACTGCAACCTGTTTTTTCATCACTAAATCCGTTACTCACTCCATTACTTATTTCATTACAACAAGAAGAAACAGTCACTATGCCAAAACTTAAAATAGCTGTGGTTGGAGGAGGAAATATCGGCTCTAGCCTTGCCTTCGACTGCGCTTTACGCGGACATGATGTTGTTGTTATTGAAAAAGATGCGATTTCCTGTGAAAAAAGCAGGGAAAATATCGTAGAAACTGCCGATTATGCGCCGCTGTTCAGTCCGCTTGCCAAGGGAAAAACGGCAGAAATGATACTGCAAAATATCGTCTGGTCGCAGGATTTATCGGCTATCTCTGATCGGGAATTTGTAGTAGAAAACATTACCGAAAATATTGCAATAAAACAGGCGCTATATGCGAGCATGGCGGAATTTATCGCTCCTCATGCTGTACTGGCAGCGAATACCTCCTGTATTCCCATCACAAAACTGGGGGCGTTCCATCGCGTGCCGTCTCAGGTGATTGGAGTGCATTTTATGAACCCAGTCTATTTGAAACCGACGGTTGAGGTCATTATTGGTTTTAGTACCTCGGAGTCTGTTCAGGAACGATGTCTGGAAATTCTGACTATATTATGCAAACAGGCGGTCGTGGTGAAAGATGGTCCCGGTTTTGTTTCCAACCGGATTTCTCATTTATTTATGAATGAAGCGGCATTTACAGTCCAGGATGGACTTGCTCAGCCCAAAGATGTCGATGCAATATTCAAGGATTGTTTCGGGCATAAAATGGGGCCGTTGGAAACGGCTGATCTGATCGGAATTGATACTGTCGTTAATTCTCTTGACGTACTCTACCAAATTTTTCAGGACTCGAAATATCGTGTTTGCCCCTTGATGAGAACAATGGTTGATGCGGGGTATTTAGGGCGCAAAACTGGCAAGGGTTTTTATACATACACTTAACGCGATGCTCGACTTTTATGATGAGTTGAAATGACATAGCCGCTCCTTTATAGCTTTAAGTCGTCAAACAGAGAGAACAAAAGGCTATGTCACAGCAAGATTTTATCATTTGGAGACCATAAAAATCTATGGACGCCCTCGTTTTTGCAACAAAGGTATCAAGTTCCTGCCGGAGTTTTTTGAGTTGTTTATCTTTCATAATCAATTTCCATTAGTCATCTTTTGCTGCTTTGTTAGGGGTCAGCGTCCGGTAAACCGTGAGCCTTGATACTAAAAAGAGTTCGGTTAAATCACTGATAGAATACTCACCTGTACCGTGCAACCGGCTTAACATCATGGGTGCCCTCAATTTGCAACGAATTGAAGACACCACTATTCGTGAATATCCGACGATTAATGCGAAAAATGTCGTCCTGTTTTTCGGCGAAATTCGGAAAACTTACCCGCTTTCACAAAAAATCCACCTTGTTCTGGATGGTGCGGGTTATCACCGTTCTGAAATCGTTCAATTTTTTGCCAAAGTGTTAAATATTGAGTTGCACTATCTACCGCCTTATAGCCCGAATCTCAATCCCATTGAGCAATTATGGAAATACGTGAACGAACAAGTGCGAAATAACGTCTATTTCCCGGATGCCAAAACCTTCCGTGAAACCCTTCATCATTTTTTTCATGTCACGTTGCCAAAAAAAGCCAGTGAGCTTATTACCCGGTTGACTGATAATTTCCAGATCCTAAAACCTGCATCTTCACGTTAATTGCGTATAGATATTGTTTTCAATTACTCTCTGTAGACTTTCACTATGAGTTTTAGCTTTTTCTTTTATTTCGTGCTCACTATGTCCACTAACAGTGGCTATATCATAAAGAATAACTGGCTCTATATATTTCATTTGTGAATATTCTGCTGATTTTTTAATGGATTTAAGAAAGCTATCTATAAGAAAAGGATTGTTATCTTGTTTGAAGTTTTTCTCTGGTTGCCCTATCGTAAGACTGGGCAGGAGTCTTTTATTTTTTAATTTATTTCCTTTTGAACCATAAGCGAATTGATATGTGAAAACTTGATCAAACCAAATTTTAAGAATTGCGGGCATATTAAACCAGTACATCGGATATTGTAAAATGATTAAATCATGCCTTAATAAGGCTTCTTGCTCCGAATTAATATCAATATTGTAATTTTGATTTAATTGATAAATATTACGGATTTCAAGGTCAATGCTACTATTTTTTAATTCTTCAACAATTGTTTTGTTCGCAATTGATTGTTCATATTTGGGGTGGGCCAATATCATTAAAGGCATATTAAATTTCCTTAAGGTATGATTTATTAAAATCTATCAATTTGATAGTTACTATAATTAGTTTATGATGATTTTTTTCTATTACAATAACTATCCAGTTAGATAGTAGGGAGGAGTTTATGGTTGAAGTTACGAAAGGTGAGGCCTGCCAAGTTTCATTAAATGGGAAAAGTTACCCTTGCCCTGTCAGTATGGCTATGGATCTGATTGGAGGTAAATGGAAAGGAGTCATCTTGTATTATCTGAAAGATAAAAATAAAAGATTCAGTGAGTTAAAAAAAGATATCCCTCACATTACTGAGATGACATTAAGTATACAACTTAAAAAGTTAGAGAGAGATGGATTAATTTTAAGAGAAGTATATGGAGATAAACCGCCAATTAAGGTTATTTACTCTTTGACTGACTTTGGGGAGTCATTTAAACCCGTTTTGGAAGCTGTATCGGCATGGTCGCATGAAATATCTGGAGGCGTATAGATTACCCTGAGATTTTCATTGCATTTTTAGCAAAATTTATTTTATTGATGATATTTTTGCAATAAAACCTACTATCAACAGGTAACCATTCACCAGCCCTGTATTGACTAGCAGGGAAGCAGATTAAAGACATCCGGATAGGGCTGTTTTCGGGTCACCGCTGTCGCGATTTCACTGAGTACATCCAGTGCCGATAATCCCCGCTGTTTGCAGGTTTCCACCACCGACAGCAGTCGGGAGCGGTACTGTTCACCCCGATAGGAATTTGTCCCAAAGCAGATTTTTCGCATGAGCACACTGCCACGCAGGCACCGCTCCGCCTCGTAAGCACTAGCTGGCGCGAATTTAATTGCGACAAACGTATCAGGTAACTGGCAAGGAGAAACTTATCATGATCAGTCAGAAGAAATAATTTTTATCATCAGCAAGAAGAAATGAGAATTAAAAGGAAAACTCACTGCCAGCTTTTGCCAACAGTGAGTTCATTTACTTTTTACTTAGTAGTCGTTGTTTCAATATCAAGTACATTAATCGGGCCAGCATTTCCTGCCATATCTTCACCATATGCGCAAACACGCCATGGTGCTTCAGCTTTTGCCAACATTGTTAGCCTCCAGGGATAGCTATAGCCTGTTTTGTCGTCACAATTCGTTGTTGCTTTCGGTCCATATTTAATTTGTATACTTGAGATATCATACGGACGAGCGTTAGCTGTTATACGCCAGGCATCCCCGAAATCATCCTTATTTAACACGGGCTTAATTGATGGTGGCGTATTATCAATTTCTCGCAACATGACAGAAGCATCTTTTGTCTTTTGCCATTGACCATTATTATTCTGGTGAATAACACAGAGTTTATAAATGCCTTCTTTGGCAGGAACCAGCATGTTTTGCAACGGGCTTTGGCTTACAGAAATAGCAGCACTGTATCCTGCTTCAGCTGAACAATCGACATCACTGATTAATCCTGTTTTATATCGGATATTCTTAACGTTAGCATTTTCCTTGATAACGATATCCCATTTTGCTTTCTCCCCGTCAGCAGGATTAACGCTCTGAGTTATCCAACGTGACCAAAGTGGGCTTCTTTCCAGAATATTACCGCTGTTATTTTCCAGTTTCGACAGGTCTAACTTGCTATCCCTTGTCAACGCATTAGCAATACTATCGACAGGAATAAAATAACTAGCCCCTTCTGTTGAAACACCTTTATTATTTTCGATAGTACAAGGTCTGCCAAGTCCACAGCCGGTCATTCCTGGTGTGACTGTTGTGTTCAATACACCAATCACACCTGTTTTATCTTTCTCAAAAACAGGGGAACCAGACGTTCCACCAGCGACACCATCACAATTCACGGCGAAAACCGAAGCCCAAATCCACGGGGAGCCACCTTCATATAAGACGGGTGATTTTCCAGTGATATTACACTCAGATTTTCTGAGATAAGCGTAATTATAATCAACATTATCGACAGGAATATGAGTCAACACAATAGGCTGGTGTTTCATATCAAGGTGTTTCTTCAACTTCAAAGGATGATAGCCTTTTTTCGCTAAATCCCCATAAGTTGCATCCAACTGTAATACCGCAATATCTTCGTATTTCATCGTTGAATATAAAATACGGTTGACTTTTATTGGTGATAACGCATTTTTCTTATCAATAAAATAATCCGGGGTATATCGCCAATATTCAGGTGCCGGCTGATCAACGATGGCGTCATTTGTGCCTACATTGCTATCTACACAGTGCCCTGCGGTAAGTATCAATGCTGGTGTATCCTTATCCGGTGCAGTTTCACCAGAAATCAGGGTTGCTGTACAGTGTGAGATTCCATTTAATTTACCAACAGTTCTAAATTTTTCAGCGCCGGGATCGGTTGATTTCATCAACGGAGCACCATTATTATTTGAAGCGAAAGAACTTGCTGAAACAGAAAATAAGCTGATTAATAGGATGTTACGATAAGTCACAATTTTCCTCCTTTGGATCGGTTTAATGACTTAAATTCATTATCTAATTTAATCATTATTCAGTGCTACCAAGGGGGTTTGTATCAGAGAGGATACAAAAACCTAAACATCTCACGCCATAAAAAAACTCACTGCCAGCCATTGCCAGCAGTGAGTTTCTGTTATCAAGAACATATGCAATTTTTATTAACTAGAATTTCCAATGAGCATTCAGGAATACACCATTATCCTTATGACTGCCTGATAAAACACCGTTATACCCCAGTGACAGTTTAGTATTTTTATTAATTTCCAATTCCGTACCTGCCTTAATTACAGCAGCATCTCGTGCCGCTGAAATACTGTTGACAGTAAACGTGGTATCACTATTGTTAAAACTTAATTTAGTGCCTCGATCTACATGGCCAAACTGATGTTGCCAACCCAATTCACCATATGCTCCTACTGTGATTTCGTTTTCAGTTTGCCATTTTTGATCAACACGTAAACCTAATGTGGAGAAGGTGGCATTTTTCGATTGTTTCTTACCGTTCAATGCAGCCGCACCACCATGTTCATTAATCCCTTCATTACGAAAATTAACATAAGACAGGTTGGCGAATGGTTCCAGGTTCAGCCACGAAGTATTTATTCCGTAAGCGGTCTCAGTAAACAATTGACCGGTTTGAGCACCATATTTTGCTTTAAGATTGTCGGATTGATGACCAAAAGCAACCGAGCGTTTGGTATCAAAACGATGCCAACTGTAAGTAGCGCCGGCACGCAATGCCAAAGCATCAATTTGTTTGCTACCATATAGCGCCAAATGGAAATTGTTACTGCGTGCTGAAGTGTTATATCCACCATTCAAAGAAGAGCGGGTATATCCGGTAGCAATACCGAGCCGCCAATCATCACCGAATTCTTTATCCGCTCCTAATAACACGCCATAGTTGGATACACGATAACCGTTGACTTCACTGTTACCATTGGCACGTTGCCAGTTACCTATGAGTTGTCCCCAAGCACCGTTTCTATCAACTTTGATATTCTGTTCAATGGTTCCCCCCTTAGCCTGGCGCAAACGGGTATTCAGTGTATCGCGCAGATGGTGGCTATTATTGATTTGTGCCGCAGCAACATCGGCATGGATCTGACCGGAAGAAAGTTGCTGGAATGCCTGACGTGCTTGCGTTGCTGTATCAAACATCAGGATACTTTCATAAACCGGATGGCCCAAACTCAGCTTATCAGCAGCATTAGCCACAGCACGTTCATTAGCGGTTAGGCCTAAACTGGCAAATGTGGTGGAATTACGTTTTATATCCAACATCACTCGATCAGTTTGGTAACTAAGCTCAGTGCCAACGAATAAATAGTTTGGCACTACGGTTGCAAACTTGCCGTTGATACCACGGTTTGCTTGCAGAATATTATATTGCTGACCAAGCAAACTACGAACTTCTTGCTTCGATAACAAGTTACTACTATTTTCCAACGTGACTTGAACTTCACCGCCCTTCAACATAGCCAGGCCATTGCTGACAATACGGTCACTATGACCCTGGCTATCTGGTACAACTTCTACCTGATAACGTGAGCCAGTCTGGAAAGTAATATCACGATCAACTTTCAGCGTACCGCTAGAACTTAGGTTAGAATTGGCATTTAAGCTGCCGGGTACAATATTGGCACCAGCATTGACCATGATTGAACCGACAGTACCATCCCCTCCAAGTATTGCGCCATCTTGCACAGTAACATCCGAAGTTATAGAACCGCTAACCAGTAAACGACCTTGCTCAACCAAAGTTGGCCCTTTATAGAGACTGTTTTTACCGGCTAGTTCGAGTGTACCGTTACCGATTTTCGTCAATCCGCCATGACCGGAGATATCATTATTCCAACTGTCATAAGCGCATTCAATACTATCACAGATGCGTTCTACGTTAGTGCCTTTCTCAACTATGCCACCAATACCTGGAATATCGGCAATGAATTGCGTTTCAGAATAAGAACCGGGAATAGAGTATTTCTTCGGAATATCCTTTTCGGTGATGAACATTTTAGGACCATCAATAGCAACTTTCAGGTTCAGCATTCCCCAACCATACATGTCATCCAAGCCAGGCTTCCCTAAATCGGTTGCCGTGGTTTTGAGGACATCAGCGATCTGCCCGGCAGTCATGTAGGGAAAGCGTTGCATCAAGACAGCAGCGGCTCCGGCTACATGCGGTGATGCCATTGATGTACCGGTGTAAGCATCATAGGTGGGATCAATCGTCAGCTCACCATTTTGGAAAGCATCTTCGTCGATCTCTCCATCAATTTTAGAAACGAATTTTCCCGTGCTGCTGTAAATTTTTGTGCCTGGTGCCGACAAACAGTAACTGGCAGTATAACCACAACGCGTTGATGAAACGTTAATTTCGTTTTCCCTGGTCAGGTTGGCAACGCTGAGGTAGTTTTTCAATGCATCAGGGAAGAAATAGGGCATACCCGCATGTAACCAGGTGATGTTATAGTTATTTGCATTCCCCGCAGCAAAAACAACTAATTTTCCATGACGCGCTGCACGCAATAGACCCGCAGTTCTTGTTGTATAGTCATCGAGTTCTGGAATTGGAGAGCGGCTTAACCTATCCAAATCATCTTTAATTGGCGTGACATAATTAATGAGTGTTTGCAACGTAACTTGGTCATACTTGACTGTCCCGTTTTCCCATCGTTTAGGCCTGCCATACTCATCAGTTTCATAAGAAGGGCGAACCCCCCAACTGTTATTAATAATACGTGCATTGCTTTGGATCAGGGCTTCTGTACGGTTATAGGGAGTTTGTAAATATTTCCCAGTAATTAAACCTGCATCAAATGCTACACCGTGCATTTCCTTGCCATCCCGGTTTGCTGCAATGATCCCTGAGACATGGTTACCGTGAGCACCAAAACTGATAATCCCTGTGTAGGGGTTTTCATCGTAATTCCAAGTGTCGTCTGGGCTTAGAATTTTAAGTTTACCTGCAAATTCGGGATGATTGATAACGGCTTCATCCAATACCCCCACATTAATACCTTTTCCCGTGTAACCACGAGCATAGGCATAATGAGCACCAATAGCGGCTAATCCCCACTGATGATTAAATTCATCTGATAACCAACTATCGAGTGAGTTTTTTTTACCCTGTTCCAGATATTCAGTAGCCATTGAAACACTGACAGGTAATAATCCCAAAAATAACGTCATCCACAAAAATATCGGTCGTGCCGAATTGTTTTTTTTCATAAAAGAGGTCCCATTTTTCAAAAAGTGGCAACTTTCAATTCGCTGTTTGGCACATCGCTCCTTGAAAAGTCCTTATTAATAAATCCGATAATTGAACTGAAATAAGTAGGCCATGGTGGGATTGATCTCTATTTTTAGAACGGCTATAGAACAATGCAGACCATATTATTTTTTGCCCACGAGTTGCTATAGCATAATAATTAGACCCAAAACGCAAGGATAATAATTAACTTTTTTATAACCATTTTATAACAATGGAGGCATCATATAAATAACATACTCTAGTTTAAAATCCCGTTTAAATGGCATGATTCTGGCATAATGTGAATTGATTACATGTCAATTGTTGTTAATATGTAATTTTTTATGGGGTGGTTACTGTTTGTAACGCTCACATTATTATGAGAGGCTTTTCTATGATTATTTGGACGAGGTGCTTTATTTTTAAATTATTTTTAAAATGAAAAAATTACATCGAAAGTAAAGTAAATCACGAGGATATCAAAAGTGATCAGATCATTTACAAAAGCAGATATGAATACGGTTCTATCTATTTGGTTGGAAGCTTCTATCAAAGCACACAATTTTGTGGCAACTGAATTTTGGCAATCACAAATAGAAAACATGAGAAGCATCTATATTCCGGCTTCAGAAGCTTATGTCTATGTACAAAATTCTAACGTTGTCGGCTTTTATGCGCTTCACGAAAATAGTTTGGCTGCGATTTTTGTATCACCAGATAAACAGGGGCAGGGAATTGGCAAAGCATTAGTGAATGATGCCAAAAATAGAAGAACTGAACTCACGCTATCGGTTTATCAGCAAAACCAGGCAAGTTATGAGTTTTACTTATCGCAAGGATTTTATGTTGTCAGCGAAGAAGTCGATGGACACACTGGATACCAAGAATATCTTATGTGCCTAAAAAGGGAGCAATAATGATGAAAAATGGCCTCAGAGGCTTAAAGATAACTATATTAATAAATAAAGAGATGTTTTTTAATCCAATCGAGCGCAAAATCAGCGAATTACGTTCTTTTATTAAACAAAAATGCCAAAAATACGATACCCTGTGTTTTTATACAGCATGATAATAATAATTTGTAACTTGTTCGATGAAATTACTCGATAGAAAAGGGGAATGCACTCGGCTCAACTAGTTGAGCCGAGGTTATACATAAAGAACGAGATATTGTCTATTTACATACCATACAGATAATTTTTGCTTTCTTCGCCAACCTCTTCACGAACTTGCTCCAGTGCCTTAGCATAGGATTGAAGCAGTTTCAGCGTATAGTTAACACGGCTTGCAAATTTCTCATCGTTACAAATCAGATCTTTTGAAATCAAACTTTCACCATGACGGAAGACTAAATGGTCTGGCAAGAAACAGACATGGTTATTTTTAAAACCTGTCATTCGTAATTCGCAAAGAGGATAAACACCGTTAACTCCACTTGATACACTCGCCAATAATGCTGGTTTATGGCCTAATTCTGCTATAGAACAATACAATAGAAGATTCTTCAATGCCGGAGTTGACATTCCATGCCATTCTGGAGTCACAAAGATAAATGCTTCACTTTCTTTTAAATGTTGTGCTATTGACTGCCAGGGATGAGATCCCGCTGATATATCTGTTGTATAACCATCATGTAATGGCAATTCTACATTGGAGAGTTCCAAAAGTGTTATCTCAGTAAATCCATATTCGCTACGACGCGAGGCCTTATATTTCCCCGCGCAGCGGGGAAATATGACACGCATCTTGAAGTTGGATTGGTATATCACTCTATCAACGAAAAGATACCACCAACAAAAGTATCTTTATATAAAGATATATTAAAATAATGGCTTAATTAATTTTTATCAAGTATCTTTTCATCAAAATAAATGAATAAGGAAAAAGCATGAAGTACGATCACGTTGACCGATTACTGATACAGTGGGCAGAACAGCGTCCAGACCTTGATCCCTCGTCGATGGGCGTCATTGGGCGGTTATGTCGCATAAACAAAATTATTGAACAACGCTTGCAACATGCTTTCAAAGAACACGGCCTAAGTGCCATAGAGTTTGATATCCTTGCGACACTACGACGGAACAACATACCCATTACACCTACTGAACTATATCAATCCGTTATGCTAACTTCTGGAGCAATGAGTACTCGTATTGAACATATGGTACAGCGAGGATTAATTGGGCGTATTGCTAACGAAGAAGACCGACGTAGCTGTAAGGTTTTTCTGACCTCAGAAGGAAAAGCATTGATAGACAAAGCAGTGGAAAGCCATTTGGAGAACCAGAAAGCCATTCTCGAACCACTGACAGAAATTCAACAAGAGCAACTTGTAACACTGCTGCGTCATTGGTTGCTGGATAATGAATCATCTAGTGATTCGCCCTGATTGATGTCAGGGCGAGATAGGCCCAGAAATAGCAGTATTAGAACAAATAGCAGTATTAGAACTTAATATTAACTCTGGCCCAATAAGTACGCCCAGGCTCGTTTACTGCCGTATTGCCGGAATAACCAAAGCCCTGATTACCCGCTAAATTAAGGTGTTCGCTATAGGTTTTATCAAAAATGTTGTCAACACCAGTACTGACTTGAATATTTTTGGTCACCTTATAGGTTGCATTAGCAGATAGAATGGCGAAGTCTTTGCTACGATCAAAGTCTTTGCCTACAACGTTACCCTCATTGATTGCCACGCGGTGCTGGCTATTTACCAGACGCAGCAAACCGCTGCTTGTCCAGTCTCCATGTTCCCAGGTCAGGCCGAAACGAGCTTCTAAAGGTGGGATCTGCGGGAGTGGACGATGATTAGTGGTATTTTGCGCCCAGGAATATGCCAGGCTGGCATCGGTTTTCCAGTTTTCGTTAAACTGATAAGCAACCCCTGTTTCTCCGCCCATAATAGTGGCATTCACGTTACCGGCTATCGGATTCTTGTTGTTATAATCGAACAGGATAAAGTCATTCACTTTACCCACATACGCTGATATCCAACCTTTCAGTCGGTTATCATTATATTGCGCCCCGATATCCAATTGGGTGGTTTTTTCGGGCTTGATATTAGTGAAAGCATTGTTGCCCGCTTTACCCGAAACCAGCTCCCAGTAATCAGGAAAACGCTCGGTATAACCCATGCCGGCATAGAGCATCACAGGAGACTCTTTCAGGTTATGTTCAAGCCGAATAAAGCCAGCAGGCAGGGTTTCTTTACGTTCTTGTTGAGTAGTATATTTATACGCTGTTGTACGATCTAATCGCACACCACCGATAACTTTATTCTGGGCCGTTGCATCCCAGGTTAATTCACCAAAAATACCGTAATCACGGAAACGAACATTTTTCACCCAGCCATTTCTTTCGGCTTTAGCCATCTTACGATCGGTATTGGTTCGGTGAATATTAGTTTGCATATCCACACCGCTCTGTAACCTGAAATTTTCCCACATCCAGGTTCCCATCATACGACCCCCCATTGTCAGGCGATCCGGTTCTGAGGCCATTTTCATGTTTGAATGACGCATAGAATAGTTATCCATCACATGGTCGGTATAATTGTAATAAAAATTCGTTTCGAATTTATCAAACACCTCGCCAATGTTAGATTTTTCAAACCGCACGCCAAGACTTTTGCGTTTGAATTGAGAACCATCCATGCCTCGTGTGGCGTAACGTGCTTCACCATCACCTTGTCCAGCACTTAACTCCAGTAACGTATTTTCATCAGGTGTCCAACCTAAGGCGAGATCGGTATTCCATTTATCCCAGCGGGAAGGAACGCGATTGCCGTCACCATCTTTATAATCGTTGGAGCGGGATTTATTGCCGATCAAACGAATATAACCCAGTTCGTTGCCAATACTGAGATCCGCATTACCATCCCAGCGACCATGAGAACCAATAACTGTGCTGACATTACCTTGAGTGCCAAATTGTTCAAACTGAGGGCGAATACGCTCGAAACGAATAGTTCCCGCTGAATTACCCGGTCCCCAAAGTACGGTTTGTGGACCTTTGACTAAACTCAAAACATCATAACTTTCTGGTGAAATATAAGAACTTGGCGCATCCATACGTCCACCACAAGAACCCAGTATTTCACTGTCATCAATTAACATTCTCAGACGAGAACCAAACATGCCACGGAAGACAGGATCGCCGTTAGTGCCACCATTACGGATCTGTGAAAATCCCGGAATGGTTTTTAAGTAATCAGAACCATCACTAGCAGGGACTGGTTGGCGAGGGGCTTTTAGTGAAGAAACTACCTCAAGGGGGGAAATTACCGGTGCAGTTACGGTGATCACCGTTTCATTATCGTGATCATGGGCAATGCGTTTTTCTTTTGTTTCTTTGCTATGTTCCGTATTGGCAGCCCAGCCACTGGCCGGCATGGTGAGTGCAATAGCCAAAGCGGCTGTCAGAGGTGATAGACGAAATAGTTGTGTAGTAAACATAAAAAATCCCTTAATTAGCAACATTGCCATACAAACTGCGTAAGGCAAGGAAAATAGAATGGTTTATTTCAAGCAAACTGACTTATTAAGGGGTGGGGTGGGGCGCGAGGTTGTGATTCGCCGTAAAACAGCCGAATAACGGGTCCAAAGAAGCGCGATACTGGTGGTGCTCGGGACACGATAAGTGTCAGTAGAATGAAAGAAACAAAACCACCTGTTAATAGTGGCAGATTAATCAGAAGCTGGCAGTAACCACAAGCGATATCATCCATCAATCCCATATGGACATGATCCACACCATGATGATTCATCGTGTGTGTCGATGGCATATCAGGCATAGACATGCCGTGATTTGTTCCGCTTTTTATTTCTTCACAGTGGTGATCCAGTGTTTTTGATACCACCGGTGCAATGAACAACATCAAAATCGCCAGTAAGGCAATAATGGCGGGTGTTCGGTTTTGTGAAAGGCGAAAAAGCGATAACACGCTAATGATCCGGATCAATTTCTACGATTGAGGGCTAATCTTACTGCATTTGGGGTGGGGTTGTTAAAATATTTTTGGATTGTATATCAGTCACAAGCGTTTCAGGGCATTGGTAAGTTCACCATCATTATGGAAATCCTTTGTCTACTACCATTTCATATTTTAAATTTGTTAGTTTCATTTACGTGAGTAAACACATCACTAATGATTCGATAATTGAGGTTTAACTTGAGTATAGTTTCATTGCAAACTCTTGGTTACAACCTTGTGCGAGGAGCTATAAAATGTCAGATAGAAACTCTTTCCAAAAATTGAACTTTAAAGCACATTGGATGCCGTTCAGCGCTAATCGTCATTTTCAACAAGATCCCCGTTTGATTGTTTCAGCAGAAGGAAACTGGCTGCTTGATGATCAAGGTCGTCGAATTTATGACAGTTTATCAGGATTATGGACATGTGGAGCAGGCCATTCACGCACTGAAATTCGGCAGGCTGTTTCAGATCAACTGGGAACATTGGATTATTCCCCAGGTTTCCAATATGGACACCCTTTGTCATTTAAGTTGGCTGATAAAATCACCAACCTTATGCCAGATGATTTAAATCATGTATTTTTTACCAGTTCAGGTTCAGAAGCTGCCGATACCGCAGTAAAAATGGCTCGTGCTTACTGGCGGATTAAAGGTCAATCTGCAAAAACTAAATTTATCGGTCGGGCACGGGGTTATCATGGTGTCAATATCGCAGGAACCAGTCTTGGCGGTATTGGGGGTAATCGCAAAATGTTTGGTCAGTTTATGGATGCTGACCATCTTCCACATACATTACAACCTAATATGGCTTTTACTAAAGGAATGCCTGCGGCTGGTGGCCCGGAACTGGCAGATGAACTCCTTAAACTCATTGAATTGCATGATGCCAGTAATATCGCTGCCGTTATTGTCGAACCTCTTTCTGGCTCTGCCGGCGCTATTATCCCACCACAAGGTTACTTGCAACGTTTACGGGAAATTTGTACCCAATATGATATCTTGCTGATTTTTGATGAAGTGATTACCGGTTTCGGGCGGCTGGGATGCTGGAGTGGCGCTGAATATTTCGGTGTAACCCCAGATATCCTTAACTTTGCCAAACAGATTACCAACGGTGCAATTCCTCTGGGAGGGGTGATTGCGTCCAGCAAGATCTACGACACCTTTATGTCACAATCTCTATCCGAACATATGATTGAATTCAGTCACGGGTATACCTATTCAGGTCACCCGGTTGCCTGTGCGGCCGGTTTGGCTTCATTGGAACTGCTGGAAAAAGAAAATCTGCCTCAACAAGCTGCGGAATTGGCACCATATTTCGAACAAAAATTGCACAACCTAAGGCACTGCCCAAATGTCGTGGATATTCGTAACTGCGGGCTGGTGGGGGCTATCCAAATTGTTCCACGGGATGGAGATGCAGTAGTCCGGCCTTTTGATGCCGGTATTGCATTATGGAAAGCGGGGTTTTATGTCCGTTTTGGTGGTGACACGTTGCAATTTGGTCCTATGTTCAATGCTAAAATTGATGATCTTGATCGTCTGTTCAATGTGGTGGGTGATGTTCTGTACCAAATTAAATAACAGAAATCTTCATTATTAACTTATTCTATGGGTGGTATCCTAACCGCCCAAACCCACATCAGGATCATCTAAATATCCAAAAGCGGGGCATCGGGTATTTGGTGGTTCTCTTCTTGGTTTTATTCCCACTAATTTTCGACATGTGGCAGATAAATGAGAAGGGGAGTTAAATCCACATTGCAGTGCGGCTATAAGTTTTCGATAACAGCTAGTAATTCTTTAGAACGAGGTTTACGGAAAAAATAAATTAACTGCTTGCGGCTTAATTTAACATAATATACATTATGCGAACCTGCGTTGTAGCACCAATATAGAAATGTCACTTTTTGCTGCAAGAAGGACATTCGCCTTTTTTTGATATTCACTTTGGCTCGTGGTTTAAAAAATAATGAAAGACGGGCGGTAAAATGAACTTTTTCCCAGGAGGCGCTAGCGTTTTTCTCCGGCCTCCTGGCTAATGGAAATCACCACTCAGAACGAAACTATATCTGCCGGATTAAGTGTGCTTATTATCCCAAGGGCACCTTTAATCAATGGAATAGCCATCGGAGAGAGATAGGAACCTAGCGGGATCCTCATGTGATCAATGCAGGTAAGCATAGTAAAATCCTGGTTGCGTCCGGTGAGGTCGTCGCTGATGGCTTTGCCAATGCGTACCGTCTGCGCCACGCCATGTCCGCTCCAGCCATGCACCATATACACAGGAATGTCGGCACCACTTTTGCGGGCATCGGTAGCACCGTTCAGGGTTAGATCGCTGATCCCACCCCAAGAATATTCCAGTTCAGGTTTTTCCAGATGCGGGAATACGGTTCTGATACGATCAAGCAAGTAGTTGTTTACATCACGCGGTGCCCAGGAGTTGCCGGTGCCCTGTCCACCGAATAGCAGACGGTTGTCACGCACCGCACGATAATAGTCTATCTGTAACTGTGTATCGTAGACCGGCAGACCTGACGGAATAAGCTCTTTGATATCCACTGACAACGGCGAAGTTACTGCCACATAGGTGAAAAAAGGTACTGTAGTAGACGGGCCTGAGATAAACTCATCGGTGGAGCCATGTACCCCCAGGACCACTGCTTTACTCGCTCTGATAACTCCCCGCTCAGTTTCTATAACCGTGCTGCTGGCATCCTGTCTAATCCCTTTCACTTTTGTACCGTCATAGACTCGTCCCCCCAGTCTGACAAAGCCATAAACCAGTCCTCGCAGCAGCGCCAGAGGCTGAACCTGTCCGCCTATACTATCGACATTGGCACCGTGATAGATATTTGAACGCACATACTCTTCCTGTAATTCATGTGGCCCAATAACCTTCACGGCCCTATCTCCCAGTCGGCGTCGGGCATCGACGTTAGCAACCAATGATCCCATATGACCTGGATGTATCGCAGCGGTAATATGACCATATTTGCGGTCACATTCAAAACCGTAACGTTCTCGAAGTTCATCCACAAGATTCATTGCTTCAATCGATGCAAAACGCCATAAGCGTTTGGCTTCATCAGGTGAAAACTTTTCCAGTATGGTTTCAGCTTCCCAGCGGGCAATTCCGGGAGTCAACTGTCCCCCATTACGGCCAGAGGCTCCCGAACCAATGTGGTCCTTTTCAACCAGAATCACATCCACGCCCGCTTCAGCAAGATGCAGCGCAGTGGAAGATCCTAGCAATCCACCGCCAATAACAACAACCTCACAGCGCTGATCTCTGGAAAAACGCCCAAACGCTGGCCAATCAGCCAGAGAGGCCTCATAGTAGTTGGCGGGCATGGTGTTAGTAGTCATCATGTCTCTGTGCCAGTTCCAGATGCGCGGATCCAAGCCCAACCGGCTGGTTCTGTACTGTGCATCCTGCAACAGCGGCGGCCGGAGGTTAATATTGATGGCCGGGGAATCAACCGCAGTTAGGGCCTGAGCGAGCAGAGATGTAGAGGGAAGTATGGATGAAAGTACTCCCGCCCCTGCAAAAGTTGCGGCAGTAGAGATAAAATCTCTTCTGTTCATTGCCATTTCAGCACTCCTTTATGATCGGGAATTATCCGTTAACCTGGCCTGGGGTATTTCCCTGTGAGTGAATCGACTCTTTGAATCATATTTATTGCTGTTCGCCTGTCCTTTCAGAGCGGCGAGAATCAGCAAAAGAACAGTGCCGACAAAGGGAACCAGATGTAACAGTAGCCACCAGGCGCTACAATTAATATCGTGCAGACGGCGGGCATTTACCGCCAATGCTGGCAAAAATGTGATCAGTAAATAAATAGCACTAAACCACCCCATATAAATTTCGGGGTTGGCAACAGCAAACAGTCTTTCCAGAAAAGAAATGCTGAGAACAGCAAGGAGCTGAAACAGAACAAAATACCAGAACTCCTTACGCGGAGCCCGTCCCTTGAAACAGGCATAATTCTTTAATACATTTAAATACCAGTGCATTGTTGCCCTCTCTTATGAACCCGTACAGGCTCTTCCCGGCCGCCATGTGTATATTTCTCCTTAGTTGTCTCCGGTTAAGCGGCAGAGATAGTCCCGTGTTACTTTTCTTCTTTACAGTTCAGATCGAGCAGCACAGATTTCAGAACGTTGAGCGCCTCGTCAAAAACATCATCTTGTATGGTCAGCGGTGGAAGGAAACGAATTACATTGCCATGTACACCACACGTCAACAAAATCAGGCCCCGCGCTAGCGCTTTCTGGCGCACTGCGGTGGTAAAATCGGCATCAGGTTCCTGACTGTCCACTCGATTAAACTCTACCGCAATCATCAGCCCAAGCCCACGCACATCAGCGATCTGTGGGACATACGGCCGTAGTTTATGCAGACATTGTTTTAGCCGCTCTCCCAGCTGCGCTGCACGCTCGGCCAGTTTTTCTTCTTCGATCACATCCAGCACCGCATGACCAGCTGCAATCGCCACAGGGTTACCTCCATAGGTTCCCCCCAATCCTCCTGGCACTACAGCGTCCATCAACTCTGATCGCCCCGTTACCGCCGCCAGCGGAAATCCCCCCGCCAGACCTTTTGCCATTGTGGTCAGATCGGCCGCAACGTCATGATGTTCCAGGGCAAACAGTTTACCCGTGCGCGCGAAACCGGTCTGAATCTCATCGGCAATGAGTACAATGCCGTAGCGATCAGCAATTTCACGTAGGGATTTAAGCAATTCGGGAGGCGCAGGATAGAAACCACCTTCTCCCTGAACTGGCTCAATGATAATGGCAGCGACACGCGTGGGTTCAATATCGGTTTTGAAGAGATTCTCCAGCGAGTTCAGTGTCTGTTCGACGCTGATACCGTGTAGCTCTACCGGAAATGGGATACGGTAAACATCGCTAACCAGCGGGCCAAACCCTATTTTGTACGGTGCAACTTTGCCGGTTAATGACATACCGAGGAAGGTACGGCCATGAAAAGCACCGCTGAAAGCCACCACACCGCTGCGTCCGGTAGCGGCACGCGCGATCTTCACGGCATTTTCTACTGCCTCAGCCCCGGTGGTAACAAAGACAGTCTTTTTCACAAAATTACCCGGCACCAGACGATTCAACCGTTCGGCTAACGCTACATAATTTTCATAAGGCACGACTTGATGACAAGTATGAGTAAACCGTTCCAACTGTTTTTTGGCGGCGGCAATGACGCGCGGATGACGATGACCGGTATTCACCACAGCGATACCAGCGGCAAAATCAATATAACGTTGCCCTTGAGCATCCCAGATTTCAGCATTTTCCGCACGTTCAGCATAGATTTGTGTGGTCACGCCTACGCCTCTTGCGATAGCCGCCCTACGCCTTTTAGATAACGTAGATTCAGTCATAAGCAAATCTATGGTCTTCCCCGTTTTTGCAACACTCATTTTGATGTATGGTTGGCTTGCTTAAATCTATCCGGCGTCTCTATGAGTATGGATACCCGCGCCACGATGAGTTCTGCGCCTGATGAACCTTAAAAACTCCCCGGCTTCAATGAGCCATTTTGCTTCTTAGGTTATTCATCA
>NZ_LDNM01000034.1 GCF_001028135.1 Xenorhabdus griffiniae | reverse complement strand
TATGAACTGGTTACCGTTCTACAATGTCCATGCCGAATTCTGGTATCTCGCCCAGACCCGGACGCCGTGCCCACACTGCCAGGAACACACCACCGTCACCGCGTTTATGTTGCCTGCCGGGCATAAAATGCTGGAAGCGGATGATGACGATGAAGATGAAGATGACGACGAAACCAACACTGAAGTGGACTACTCTGAGCAGGACAGCCCGGCGTTTCTGTTTTATGTCGCCGACATTCCCACCACCGTGCGCAATGTATTATCTGGCTTTCACCACACTTTGCGCAAAACAGGGGGGCGACGAATACGCCGAACGCACTGGATAAATCACTGCGAACATTGTGGTACACAACAGGATGATGCGGACATGTTCGCGGAAGTCGGTGGGGCGTTTTTTCCTTCCTCCAGAAAGGAAGCCGCCGCCATCCAGCTTCATCGTATCGACGAACCTTTTATGGACTATTGTCAGGATATCTCGCACCAGCGTTTTCATATTGATACGGAAAATACGGTGCTGAGTGCAAGCAAGGGCGCCTATACTGCCGGAGATTGGTTTGAATGGATGACGCATGTCATTAATGTTCAGTCAACGTATCCGCATTAACCGGGAAGACTGACGCGCAGCCGTGCGGCTTATCTGCTGATGATGTAATACAAAACAAAAATCCGTTTTGTATTACATCATCCAGCTCCTCATATATATTTCTTAAACATTGAGGTTGTTATTACCACCGCCATACCCAACACTATCGCCGCTGGCAACAATATCACCGTGGGATACACCACACTCGGCCAGGATAAATACAACATACAGGGAATGGTGCAGGCCGGTTTAATCCCCCGTTTGGCGTGATGGTAAACAAAACTCGATTCATATCCCGCCCCGTAACGCCGTAAATCTCGCCGTCCCAGCCCGTCAACCAGTGCGACTAAAAACACCATCACAAACAGCGGAACGGATAGCACCAGGATCGCCAGCCGGATCAGCGTCACCATCGTGATAAACACCGTGGCCAGCCCGTAATCCTGCAAATAGCCCGATACCTCCTGTAATACGGCATTGAATTCACGCCTAAAATCATGGCTGTGATTGAGTGGATATTGCCGCTGCCCCTGTATCCAGCGCATAAAACCACTGTCCACAAACAGCCATTGATACGCCTGTGCCAGCCAGTCAGAGACCGTTGGGGAGGGTTCGGATAACAGCAGGCTCCGGGTAAATTCCGTGGATAAAAATTGCAACTCCGTTTTCATCATCGTCTGGCTGTGAGAAGCGCCCTCATCCTGCCAGAAAAAAGTCATACCGAGATATTCCAGCAACAGGCTGAATAGCCAGGACATCACAATAAAACCGATGAGTTGCCACGGCCATTCCCATAGCACACGATACAGCAGACCATGCTTGCGCGGGGGTTGCCCAAAGCAAAAAATGGTTAAAACTCCATGGTACCGCAGCAAGCGCATGTCTTACGCCTTCAGAATCAATTGCACGTCAGCTTTTAGTGGATATTAGATCAACTGAGTTAAGTGGTCTTCGTGCTGCATTGCGAAGCACTAGCTCTATGGAAACAATAGAGTTGTCATTAGCTCTACCTAACGAGCCCCGATTGCTTCAGATTGCAGCAGAAAGAATAGCGAATAACCCTTCTCTATTAGGAACTCTGAATTTCACTTTAAGACCTGTACAAGACCTCTGGTGTTACACTCTAACTTTAAATTCTGAAGCGTGGAAAGGACCAAATGATCCATATGGCGCATTTTCTACAGTTCTTCAGAATCTGATACAAGGTTCTGAAACAAACCTACACTTGATTGAAGTGCTTTCATTCACACCGTTGGCAGATCTCAGTAAATACATTAAGAATACAGATATTTGGAATTTCCTCCCGGAACCAGCTCGAGGTAATTGCCTACGTGCAACAGCTACTGGTTGGCTTCATTATGCTTTAAAAGGATATGTAAACCCTCCAGATAATGAACTTGAAATGGCTATTTTGACAAATGAGAAGCTAGCCGTTGTATTACGCTGTGACAAGGCTGATATTGGTGATGTTTTGAGAGTTATTAACTATTTATCAAACCTTGAAGAGTCCCGTGTCCTGCGATGGTTAAATGAAAACGCATTAATTAAACCATTACGAAATACTGATGCGGAGGAATTAGGACATCTTATTCAAAACCGACGTTGGCATCAAATTGTAGAAAACCTGCTAAGGCTTACACAACAAGGTCGCAACGACTTAAAACCAGCCTTAACACAGTGTTATAGCATGGTTAGTCGATTCTGGAGATTCGTTCTGGGACTATCGGATGTTTCATATTCAGAGAAATGGGCATTACTAGAGGAACTTGCAGTCGAGCTGTATCCTAATGGGCCAGATGATCAAGGGCTTTGGGATCGTGCTGGAGGAAAAGATGCCGATTTGAAAGTTAATGGTTCAGGAAGAAATCGTTGGCATGATGCGATTTCTTATTTACAGCGAGGACGTAGGCCTTACATGAATAGGCTGTTTGAAGAAATGCAGACTGATTATCCTCAAAACGATAAACTCAACGCCCTACGGACAATTCGATATTTCTAAAATAGTTCAATGAATGAAAATGGATGAAAAAGAGCAAAAGATGCATAATAAGGAAGGTGATTTTTCTGAAGGACATGCGCTGATTATTTCAGTAGCCAACTATTCTCAAGTTAACCGGTTGCCAGCTACTGTGCTTAATGATGGTCGCGATATGTATTCGACACTGACGTCCCCCGCACACTGTGGTTATAAAACTTCAAACGTTGCTACTTTGCTGGACAGTGATGCAACACTCGTTGCGATGCGCCGTGAACTAAACGCATTAGCTGATCGAGCTAAACCAAACGACACTGTAACAATTTTCTTTTCTGGGCATGGCGCTCGATTAGATGAAGGTGCTGAAGCTTCAAGTGCATTAATTCCGTTTGACTGCTCTATGGATAATTTTATTGAGAGCGTAATGTCCGAGCAGGAATTTTCGTTAGCGCTGAAAAATATCCAAGCTAGAAGGGTTGTTGTTTTTATAGATGCTTGCCACTCAGGAGCATCGGTAAGTTTCAAAGGTCTGAACAACAGCTCTGCAAATCTGGGATATTCGGAAAAATCACTAAGTAGGCTAGCTGAGGGAAGTGGCCGTGTGTTAATTGCCTCGTCCAGAGCTTCTGAATACTCATTGGTGTTCAAAGGAGCTCGTAATAGCTTGTTTACGGAGCATCTACTGAGCGTTCTTCGTGGAGGAGGGCGTACCCATGGTGATGGGGTCATTAGGGTATTTGAGATGTTCAATCATGTATCGGAACAAGTACGTTTAGCGGCATCTGATGAGCAGCATCCTATTTTCAAGGCTAGCGATCTCGAGGATAATTTCCCAATAGCTTTAGACCGTGGAGGAGTGAATAAACTTACTGATACTGTGATACAAAATGAAAAACTGGATATCTGGCGTGAATTAGGTGAAGTTTTTTGCGAACTATATCCCGCAGGACCACAGGATGAAGATATTTGGCTCCGTTCAGGTGGTGATACTTCAAGGCTTCGTCTTTCAGGATCAGGACGTGCTAATTGGCTGTCTGCCCTACGTATCCTGCGACAGGGAGGTGGTGGAAAAAATATAACTAAAGTTTCGTTGATTAACGAAGCATTGAATGATTTCCCCCATCATCAACAGTTGAAAAACCTTAAATTAATATTTTCAGCATGATACAGCCCTAAAGAATTGGCCTTTCTAATAAAAAGGCCACTGGATAGCGATATAGTACTCGCCCTACCACATAGATGTGATCCAGTATATTTATCTCTGATAGAGCCAGCATATCCTTGAATCGCAGGACTCACCCCCCTGTTGGAGGGACCCACAATGAAAGCTCGCAAGAGACGAGACGCCAAAGCCGTTTAATTTCCACGAGCACTGGGTGGCTCAGCTGCAACATTAAAATTTCACTAAAAATCTTTCGATGCTATGACAAAACGTACATACAAAAGCACTCAACAAAAGTCTGACTATTTCTATTCTGGAATGCCTGTTCACCGGATGTCCTATTGTGCCTTTCTAGATGTCTTGGGCTTCTCAGAGAGGATTCGCACCAGCTATGAAGATGGGACTGAAGATATTCTACTGATGGATTTTCACCAAATTCTCGCCAGAAGCATCGACAAGTTTAAGGAGAACACCAGCGAGTCGATGCTTTACTTCAAGTCGTTCACTGATAACGTGGTGCTAGCACATCCTCAGTTTAGTGAAGACATGGAATCAGAATTCGGATTCATTCTCTGGTCTATCATAAAATACCAATTCCAGATGGCGCTTAAAGGATTCTTTATCCGAGGTGGTCTTGCTGTTGGTCAGCTATTTATGGATGAAAATAGCGTTTATGGTGCAGCATTGCTGGATGCATATCATCTAGAAAGCAAAGTAGCCGTTAACCCCGTAGTCGTTCTTTGTGATAGAACAATGAAGTTGGTGGATATACACATCGGTTATTACTCTGGTGAAATTGCGCCACAACGTAGAGATGTGCTAAAAGGACCTGATGGCCGTTATTTTCTTAACTATCTGACAGAATGTATTATTGATGGTGATGAACAGCAGTTTCTTGATACTAAATCTCTTCTTCTTCATAAGAAGCAAATTGAGCGAGCACTAAAAGCTTATGCGCCAATCCCTGCGGTGCTCTCCAAGTTCTCTTGGCTTGCCGCCTACCACAACTATTTTTGCGACATGATTTCTGGCTACCCGGAATACGATGAAATGATGAAGGTGTCGGAAAAACTTGCTTCTGTGCAGTTTCAACAAATTGGACTGTCCTCACACCAGTAGAGTTAATCTAACCTCACAAGGAGGCATGTTCAAAGGTCTCTGACTGGCATAATCTGGGTGACAATTCCTTTGAACACACTTGTAAAACACTTCGATAGAATCGATATATCGAACTGTCAGATGGTGGTGTTGATGTCCGTTCCTCGCGCATATCGGAAGGCCTCTAAAATTGAATGGACCGGTTTTGCAGGATACTTATAATATCTGTCGATCACTGGGAGATTAGTGTCTGATATTGTCATGATCTGCAGCTAATGGACATCAGCTGCAGGGTGTTTAAGTAGTTTAATTGGTTAAAATAAAAAATATAAACGTTGCTAAAATAATTTATCTATGTCTTAATATCGCCATCGGTTTGGAATACAGACCTTATGAAAGCAGTTTTAGTAAAGCAGTCCTCAGTTCAGGTGTTATCTACAGATATCCTTCTTCATGAGCCTCCTCCTAAGTGCCAAATAAGTAACTCGAATTACAGGCCATCATCGCCACTCTTAGTGGCTCATCAATAAAGGAAGTATCTATGTCTAATAAAATGACTGGTTTAGTAAAATGGTTTAACGCAGATAAAGGTTTTGGCTTTATCACTCCGAACGACGGCAGCAAGGATGTATTCGTACATTTCTCTGCTATCCAGAGTGACAACTACAAAACGCTTGATGAAGGTCAGCAAGTCTCCTTCACTATTGAAAATGGCGCTAAAGGCCCTGCAGCTGGAAACGTCACAGCGCTGTAAGCGTTGCTAATTATTAGCGACACTTACAATAGCGATGAAGGCAATAGTCTGAGCAGCTAAGCTCTGCTGATAATAAAATGAACCCGCCTTGTGCGGGTTTTTTATTACATTAATTTCGCATGATAACGTAGACACTTTGGACTTACACCATGTCCGCTTTACGCGCATACCAGCCCCAAGATCTTGCAAGGCGGCACCGTGCCAATAGCAGATGCCCATAGAGCTGGAGCTTCAACCGTGGCAAAGTCAGCCTATAATAACTTTGAGTTATCAATTAAACCTGTGGCAATTCAATTTTCAAGCTCAGTAATAGAAGCCAACATACCTAAACATAAAACACCCTGTTTATGTTGGCGCTGTTGCAAATTTTTGCTGGGGATGGTTTCCCTACCACATTTTGTTATTTCTATGACTACAAACGCAATATGTTGTGGCAATAGAATTCCATTTTTTATAGAAATCAAATTCTGTAACAGTGCCCATTTAATTGGGTTTTAAGCTTCTTGCTTAGTGGACGCAAGAACAATTTCTCTGATACAGATATTTTGAGGTTGGCTGTAAGCATAATTTATAGCCTTAGCGACATCTTCTGGGGTTAGAATCTCAGCCCCCATATTTTTTTCCAGTCTTGGTATTCTTCTTTTATTTTTTTCCAGTCTTGGTATTCTTCTTTTATTTTTTTATCGGATGTGTGGCTTAATAGCTCAGTTTCGACTGCACTAGGCGCAATTATTGTGACTCTTATATTGTGCTTTGAAAGTTCTTCTCTTAAATTCTCGCTCATTCCATGTACAGCGAATTTTGTACCAATATAAACGGTATGATTAGGAAAAGTTTTGCGTCCGGCTACTGAGCTGATATTTATCATAGTTCCGTTTTTTCTATTTATCATTCCTTTCGTTACAGCGCTAATACCATTCATCATTCCTTTCACATTAACATTTAACATTTGTTCCCATTCGTTAGGATCTTGTAATTCCATGCTTCCTAACAGCATGACTCCTGCATTGTTAATTAGAGCATCAACAGGCCCAACCTTTTGTTCTGCTTGTTCTATTGCTTTGGAAAATGATTTTTTATCGGTCACGTCAACTGCCAGACATAATGTACTTGGCAAATTTAGGCTTTCCATTCGTTCTATTCGTCGAGCGATTAAAAGTAGTGGATAGACATATGAAGAAAGTAATTTTGCGGTTGCTTGACCGATTCCTGAACTCGCTCCAGTTATTACAACTATACCAATCCAACTTCAAGATGCATGTTATATTTCCCCGCGAAGCGGGGAGTCATGCTCTCCGCGAGTCTTAGTCTCTCACTATTATGAAAAGTCATATAGCCCTGCCAAAATTACGTAGAACACTGTGTTTCAGATGAGTATTCCTGCATACGACGGTATCCCCACAATGCCACAAACACTACTATCCCTCCCGCGATCAAAGAAACGATAAAGCCACCACGAGCACTTTCCATATCTACTACTTGACCGGATGCTGCTGCCCCAAGCGCAACTCCGACATTCAACCCCGCTAACACCCAAGTCATACCTTCAGTTAATTGATTTTCTGGCACTATACGTTCAACCAAGGACATTACTACAATCATAGTAGGGGCAAAGAACAATCCAGCAATAAACACTGTGCAAGCCAAACTAGCAATATTGCTAACAAGCAAAAATGGCAATGTCGTTGCTGCAGTTGCTAATCCTCCTAACAATAGTAGTTGATGCAACGGAGTTTTTAACTTGAGTGCCCCAAATAGTAAACCGGCTAAACAGGATCCAATAGCATACGCAGACAAAACGAAACTAGCACCAGTCGGCTGTCCCATCTGCTTAGCAAATGCCACACTTACAATATCCACTGTCCCGACAATGATACCCATTGCGATCATCAACAAGGTTAGCAACCGAACATCCGATAATCGAATAACTGAGCTGGTATTGCCTATCACTACGTTATGTTGCTCTACTGGAGGTTCAGTACCACGTAGTGCAACAAATATCATTACACCAATAGCAAGTAATACTGCTGCCACCAACACACCGGCTTGAGGAAATACGGCCACACTGAGTCCTACAGATAGAGGAGGTCCTGCGATGAAAGTAATTTCATCAAATACCGTTTCTAGTGAGTACGCAGTTTGTAGATGAGATTTACCTCGGTAGATAGCAGTCCAGCGGGCACGTACCATTGCCGACATACTCGGTATGAAACCAGCTAACACAGCACCTATGAACAGAGTCCAATCAGGCATCTGCCAATATGAAAAAGCGAGTAACAATAAGATACCTAGTACACTAATACCGGCAGCAATTGGCAATATCCTATTTTGACCATGACGATCTACCAGACGTGAAATTTGCGGCGACATTAGCGCAAAGGTCAGTACAAAAGTGGCTGCAACGGCACCAGCCAAACCATAGCTATTGCGTAACTGAGACAACATAGTAATGATGCCGATACCAGTCATTGGTAGCGGTATACGTGCTAATAGACCGGCCAGAGAAAAACTTTTTGTGCCATTAGCATTAAATAGTTCACGATATGAATTAGTCACACCATTTCTCCTTGTTTCTTTTTTATACCCAATTTGCCAAAACACCGTTGGATAGGGATAATACATACGCTGCGTATGTAAATGGCTTAACAATATTTTTACCAAAAGGAGAATATTATGGTTCGGCGTACTCGAACTGAGATGGAGAAGACTCGCATTACGTTGCTAGCAACTGCCCGCAAGATTTTCGGTGAACTAGGCTATGCCAACACTTCAATGGACAATCTTACAGCACAGGCCAACCTGACACGTGGTGCACTCTATCACCACTTTGGTGACAAAAAAGGCCTTCTGGTGGCGGTGGTAGCTCAGATTGATACTGAAATGGATGCACGATTGCGGGATATTTCAGATAGTACTACTGATGCTTGGACTGGCTTCAGGAATCGCTGTCGAGCATACTTAGAAATGGCGCAAGAACCAGAGATCCAGCGCATAGTATTACGTGATGCCAAATCGGTCTTAGGCCATCCTTCCCCAGGGGAACAGCAACATTGCATCGAGTCCATGCAAAAACTGCTAGCACAACTTATGCAGCAAGGAATTGTGGTACCGTCCAATCCTGAAGCTTTGGCTTTGTTAATCTATGGTAGCTTAACCGAAGCTGCGTTCTGGATCGCTGAATCTGAAAACAATAAAGAAAGGCTAACACAAGCATTAGTTGCCATGGAGCAATTGTTAAGAGGAATACGCTCCTAACAGTGCAAGTATATCCAGTAATCGCGTTAAGAATAGCTACTAAGTGCTATTCCCCATACAGCTGCTTTTAAACTTCTATCTTAAGTGTTTTAGCGTTAAAGCGCTACAAAGAATAAGGATGAATAACTCGACGAAAAGAGCTCAGTCTTCTCATTAGCAATCTGTACCCGTGTTCAGTTTATTCTTTGTTGCTGACTTTCCATCTGACCATTTTTAGTTTGTAGTTGTATGATAATTTGGAATATCTCATAATTTATTCATTGTTCGGATAAATATTAATCTATTTTCACTATTGTATAATAAAGTTGACCCCGTTTAATACAATCGATAATGTATTTAACTGTTACTAACGATCCTATCGCCTGCAAGGGAGAGCAAGATTGTGGTACATCTGCGCACTTTTGGAAGCAGATATCGTCAGACACATAACCCGCCGTTGACGATGAAAGTTACTCGGTGAAGTTTTGAACCGGTTTATCACACACATTAGGCAGTTCCCTGCCACGTTCGCTGTAATCATTTTACCTTGCACTATTTTTACCCATGCTTTGATTTATGCACGATAGGGAGACAGACCGTGTCAGAGAAAGAGAAAAAGTCCCTCACAACATTGCAGGCAGGAAAAGCACTGTTAGAACAGGGACAGGAAGCAATAACAAAACAGGCTAAAGAACGGTTAGCGGATGCGGGCGGTAACGCCAGCGACCTACTCCGTTCCGTAACAGGAATAGTCGGCAAAGTCGGATTACCGGATGGGGCGGGCAAAGCCGCCGCTATGCTCGATTCTGTGAGCGGCCTTGCCGGCAATGCCGGATTGACGGGCGGAGCGGGCAAAGCCCTTGGCGGTCTCAGTCCTGACAGCCTAATCAGCGGCGGAGGCTTTGCCGGCGAGGCAGGCAAAGCTCTCGGGGGTCTCGGTAGCAGCAGCCTGCTCCCCGGCGGGGGTTTTGCCGGCGGGGCCAGTAAGGCACTCGGCGCGCCGGGGCTGGCCGCCAAAGCCGCAGCGGGTAATATGGGGGCAGGCAAGATCCTGCAACAACTGAGCCAAAAACTGGGACTGGGCGGTGACGGGCCGGCACCCAGTGGTCTGCTGTTCACCCTGACGACAGGCGGATTACCGGCGCAAACCTTTGTCGTCACCGATTTCAGTCTGGACGAACATTTCTCGCACCCATTCCTGCTGGAGGTGGGGCTGGCCAGTGCCGACTCCGCCATTGACTTTCCGCTGGTGCTTGACCGCACGGCAACGCTCACTGTCCTGCTCAATGGGATTGAACAGCGCAGCATCACGGGCATCGTCACCCGCTTTGAGCAGGGCAATACCGGCCTACATCAGACCACCTACCGGATGAGCATCCGCCCCGATCTGTGGCGCACCACCCTGCGGCAGAACTCGCGCATCTTCCAGCAACTCAATATCGCCGGCATCATCACCAAAATTCTCAAAGAGCACGGCATCCGCGACGTCATCTTCAGTCTGCGCAATCCACACCCGGAGCGCGAATTTTGCGTGCAATATCAGGAAAGCGACTTCGATTTCCTGCAACGGCTGACTGCGGAAGAAGGCATTTTCTACTTCTTCGAATGCGGCAACGGGCGCAACACGCTGGTCTTTGCCGACGACTGTGGCTCAGTACCGCCGGGTCTCCTGCTATCGTATCAGCCTGGCGAAGGCAGTACGCTGGGGGAACCTGCCGTCAGCAGCCTGACCCACAGTGCACAGCTCCGCCCGGCGCAGGTACAGCTAAAGGATTACACCTTCAAGAATCCGAATTGGGCGGCGGAATTTCACCAACAGATGCAGGATGAAGATCTGCAACAAATCTACTACGAGCACTACGACTACCCCGGCCGCTTCAAGGATGAGCAGCACGGCAAGGCTTTCACCCGCTACCGTCTGGAAGCCCTGCGCAGCAATGCCGTGACCGGACAGGGCAGCGGCAACGCCATTGCGATTCAGCCCGGCAAACTGTTCACCCTCAATAACCACCCACGGGCAGATCTGAATAATGCCTGGCAGACCGTTTCCACCCAACACAGCGGCAGCCAGCCGCAGGCACTGGAAACCGCCAACGGTGGCACGGGAACAACGTTGCACAGTCACTTCCAATTTATCCGCCAGAACCAGCACTGGCGCCCGGCCCCGTTGCCAAAACCCGTCATCGATGGCCCGCAAATTGCCAAAGTGGTCGGCCCGGCCGGGGAAGAGATCTTTTGCGACCAGTACGGGCGCGTGCGCCTGCAATTCCCGTGGGATCGCTACGGGCGCAGCGACGACCAGAGCTCCTGCTGGATACGGGTCAGCCAGCCGTGGGCAGGACAAAGCTGGGGCATACTGGCTATCCCACGCATCGGGCAGGAAGTCGTGGTGGATTTCCTGCACGGCGATCCGGATCAACCCATCGTCATCGGCCGCACCTACCATGCCAGTAACATCCCACCGGGTGCCTTACCGGGCAGCAAAACCCAAATGGCTTTCCGCTCCAAAACCCACAAGGGCGAGGGTTACAACGAACTGCTGTTTGAGGATGCCAAGGGCAGTGAACGGCTGGCCCTGCACGCCCAGAAGGACATGTACACCAAGGTACTCAACAACCGTGATACCCATGTGCTCGCCAACCACAGCGAAACCGTGGAGAAAAACCAAACCATTAAGGTGAATGAGAACAAAGCGGAGACCGTCACCCTTAACAGCACGGAAACGGTGCATGACAGATCAGACAGAAAAACCGATCGGTCAGAAAGATCCCGGAACCCATATTGAATACTCCAAACCCAATTCCCCGTTACCGAAAAAAGTCCGGGATGACAGTCCAACCGGGGAAGGCAACACGATAGGGAAAATTGTCGGTCAGTCCACAACAGCAAAAGTATCAGCGAAAGAAGCCAATGCTATTCCTAACGTAGAAACGCCAGAGGAAAAAAATTGGTGGGAAAATACCTGGGAGGCAACCGTTGAAGCCAAAGACAACGTTGTTGACTGGGCAAAAGAGAAAGTGGGTGATCAAGTTGAAGCGATAAAACATCCGGTTGAGCGCGCTAAGGGGCTGGCAAAAGGTACCTATAATACCTTGGTCGGACTCGCAGAATCCTATGCGCAAGGGGCTTATATGATGAGCACTGAGGATTCAGAGGAAGCAGCCCGGTGGTATGAAAAACAGGGTGAACCTGAAAAAGCGAAGATAATACGTGAAATTCAAGACACTCAGAAAAAGCAGGCTGGGACACCTATCCTGGATGACTTGAAAGTAAAGGCCCGCAATCGAGCACAAAAAGGGGGAATGTTTGAGGCCGAGCTGACAATGGTTTTAGCTCCACTCCCTGCGGGGAAAACCCGTGTTATAAAAAGTGGCGTGACTGAATTAGCCTCTGTCACCAGCAAAGCCAGTAATGCAGTGGCCAAGAGTGAAATTGCAGCGGCAAAAAAAAGCCGTTGGAATAGAAGCTAAATCAGTGGCAACAGCGGAGAATAAACTGGCAACCACAGAAACAAAAGTGACGACGGAAGCGCTTTCAAAAGAGGCTAGCGATGGTATTAAGATCGGCGGCAGACCTAAAGAAGCCGCTCCTCCTAACAAACCGGAAAACCACGCCCCGGAGCAAGCCAAAAATACGTCCAGCGACAAACAAGGCAATAACCCGGAAAAAACCACGGGGGGCGGTGACCCGATCGATATGGCCACCGGTGACTTTTTGCAGATCTGGCCGGTCATTGCCCTTCCCGGCCTGCTGCCCCTCACTCTGACCCGCACCTACCGCTCTACCGCCAGTCCCCGGGGTTTGTTCGGGCCCAAATGGGCCGATGACTGGTCGCGTCAACTGGTGCTGGGTGACAACAAGGTACGCTACACGGATGCCGCCGGCGTGGTCTACGACTATCCCACGCCGGACAACACCGTATCGTCCCGAAATAAGCACCTGCCCCACTACCTGCTGACCGGCGAACTGAACGGCGCGTTGAGCCTGACCGACAGCCAAACCCAGCTCACCCATCATTTCAACGCCATGACGGGCAAAATCCGCCGTTTGTCCGCCATTACAGACCGCCGTCAGAACACTATTCATTTTCATTACGACAAACAGGGTCACCTAGCGGAAATTGTGCGCAATGACGGCATCCGGCTGGTACTGGACTACCTTTACCTACAACCCCGACGGTGCCCTGACCGAAATTGCCCTGCCTACCGGCGACATCTTTGCCTATGGCTATGATGCCCACGGCCAGTTGATTGAAAGCGTGCTGCCCGGGGGCGAGCGCTGGCGGTATCACTATGATGAGCAGGGTAACCTCACCGAACTGACTAACCCGCGGGGAAACAAGGAGGCGTACCACTACGGCACCCACGGTGAACTGCGTCGGCGCCTCCTCCCCGATGGTCGCGAGTGGCACTATACCTACGACAAACAGCTGCGCCTGGCCAACATCATGACCCCGGATGGTGAAAATACCGGGCTGGAGCTGGATACACTGGAGGCGTCTGCGCGGGGTGACCAATGCCCTCAAACAGCAAACCCGTTACCGCTACAGCGACGACCATGCCGGTCTTAATGGCGTCCTGACCGAAATCACCCTGCCCGATGGCGTCACCCAGCAACTGGCCTATGACAGTGAACGGCGTGTGGTGGCCGCCACTGACGGCGAAGGCCGCACCACACGTTATCAATACGGTGCGTTTGATTTGCTGACCCAGGTCACCCGCCCCGATGGCACCATGCTGCACTTTGGCTATGACCGTCTGACCCGGTTGAACTCAGTCACGGCCTCCACCGGCGAAACTTACCGTTATGAGCGGGATGCCGCGGGGCAGATTATCCGCGAAACCGATTTTACCGGGCGTACCCTTGAGTATCAGTACGATAAACTGGGACGTCGCACCCAGGTACAATACCCCGACGGTCAGCAACTCCGCTGGCACTACTCGGCTGCGGGGTTGCTGGTTAAACAGGAAAGCTGGCAACTGGAAGATAACTTGCTGGTTCTTAAAGCAACCACCACTTACGAATACAACCAACGGCATCAACTGGTGAAAGCCGCCAATGCCGATGCGGTGGTTGAATATGAGTATGACAAAACCACCGGCCTGCCGACCTGTGAGCGTATCAATGGGCGAGAAATTACCCTGCAATGGGATACCCTGACCGGACACTTGCTCAGCGAATCCCTTGACGACAAAGCGCTGCAATTCGGTTACCACCCGATGGGTATGCTGAACCATTTTCAGTTCGATCAGCATGCGCCGCTGACCTTCCAGCACGATGTGCTAGGGAGGGAAACCGTACGCGAAAGTACCCACGGCTTTATCCTCGCCAACCGCTACACGGCCACAGGTCAACTTGCACACCAGTCAGCAGGCAGAGCCACCCCCTACTTTCTACAAGAATTGCAGGAGAATGATCCGCACTTCCCGCCACAGGCCACCGCCATCAACCGCAGCTGGCAATATGACCGGGCCTACAATGTTAAGGTCATTGATGACAACCGCTGGGGGCAGACCCGTTATCGCTACAACGCCAACGAGCAAATAGAGCACACTCTGTTTGACCATTACCGATCGCGGAAAGAACAGTTCAGCTATGACGCTAACGGCAACCTGAACGAATTTCTGCCGATAGATTCTAGAGGGGTGGTGACCCAGATAACCCTGCGTCAGCAGGCAGGGTGGGTTGTGCGGCGCGGCGATACTCATTATCGCTATGATGACAACGGTCGGCTGATAGAAAAAATCGAGGAACATGACGGCTTCCGCCCACAAGTCTGGCGTTACTGCTGGGATACACTGAACCAGCTCACCCATTGTGAAACCCCGGACGGCTCGCGCTGGCAGTACAAATACGATCCGTTTGGCAGAAGAATTCGCAAAATTAAGGAGCACGATGGAAAACTGACTGCCGCTAACTTGCAATTGTGGCTGGACGGTAAGCCGGATCTACCCGATAACCCGAAATCGCTCGGCGGTTACGATTACCTGTGGAGCGGTAACCAACTGATTGAGGAAGTGCCGTACCAGCTTGACGGCACCAGGCTGGAAGCGCGCCGCGTCCGTTGGTTATATGAACCGGGCAGCCTGACGCCGGCAGCGCGTGTTGAGCGGGGCAAACTACACTATACTGTCAGTGATCATCAGGGTACAGTTCGGGAGATTCTTAGCGAGCAAGGTGAACTGACCTGGAGCCAGCGGCTGAGCACCTGGGGTGAGTTTGAACGCGGCGCAGGCGTACCTTCCCATCACCCGGATTTCCATGTTGACTGTAACTTCCGGTTTTTAGGGCAGTATTTTGATGAGGAAACGCAACTTCATTATAATCGGCACCGATATTTTTCGCCGGAGACCGGGCAGTACATCAGTCCAGATCCAATTGGATTAGCGGGTGGATTTAATCCATACTCATATGTCCATAATCCGTCAAAATGGGTAGACCCTCTGGGTTTATCTGGCACTTCAAAACTTGTAGCAGAAGCAAATTCATTTGATGCTTTTAAAGGCCGCTCAGAGGGTATGTTCGCAAATGAAGCTGATGCCAGAAAAGCCTATGAACTTTTACAGAAGAAAGACTGGCCTGCCTTAGAAAAAATGATGCCTGAAAATTCGTGGCCTCCGAACAGGGGTTTTGTTGATGTAACTCCTACAACTCTACAACCGGGGTCAAAAATAGACCGTTATGGTGGGTGGTACGAAAATGGAGAGTTTGTTGATAAAGGAAACTTTGTTGCCCAAGCGGGTGCTCCTTTTGAAGTAAGGGCATTACAAGCCAATGACATTAATAGACCATATACTGTTTATGAGGTTGTTGAACCGATTAAAGCGGATATGGGAAAAGCAATACCATGGTTTGGACAACCAGGTATGGGTACACAATATGAACTTTCATCCAGACTTAATGAATTAGTTCGTGATGGAAAAATTAAGGTAATAAAATGAAAATAAAAAGAATTTCTAATTTGGAAAAAATATATGATGGACTCGAAGATGGATTTTATGAACTAAATCATGTTATTAGTTATCCTATCTGCAATGAAAATAAAACTTTCCGTGTTTTAAAATTAAAAGAGTTTAGTGAACTAGATAATAATTTACGTATACAGTTAATGTATGAAATAGAACATATTGATGAAAAACCATTATCAACGATAACTACTTATAGTTATCACAATTTATCTGTAGAATATATCACCTATACTTGTGATAAATATCAAACCGAAATTATAGCTATACTAGCTGTTGGAGAGTGGCAACCAGCTAGGTATCAAGTCATTTTATTAGGACTATTTGAAATACATAAAGATATTTAATAAAAGTAAAGCTAGAAAGATTCCCATGAGCTTCCGGCTTTCTTCTACAGGGCGAGAGCATAAAAGACTGTATTTTGAACAAATCACTTAATAAAGCGCTATTCAATACTTGAATAGCGTCTAGTACTACAGCCGTGAATTTCAGTAAATCAATGTGTTAACTGATAATCACTAAATTGGAATATCATGACATTTCAATCTCTTGATGATGGATTTTTTATCAGGAAATAATAGTTACGACTGTAGTACTAGTTGATTGCTTTTTATTCATAACTGAAAACCACCTCCTGAGGAGGCTGTCTCTTATACAGAAGTTCCTCACTTAATGTGAGATTTTTTGAA
>NZ_LDNM01000033.1 GCF_001028135.1 Xenorhabdus griffiniae | reverse complement strand
GGTATTACAAGCAGGATTTTCTAACCTGAATGTTATTTGATCATTCATGCGGTTGCCCTGGGTAACATCACCCTTATAAGCCTGAAAATGTGGATGATATAATCATATGACCTTTAATGTGACAGAGGCACTCTCTGACTTTACCCGCCGTTATGTTGAATTATGGCAAGAGAGAACAGGGTTTCCGCCAGCCAGCAGTGAGTTGTATGGCATACCTTCACCCTGTATCGAGCGCACGGGAGATGGGGTGGTGCATTGGCTTCCACGGTCGTTTTCTGCGCAGGAAAAACTCAGCAAGGTAGAAACTGCACTGGAGATCCGTTTGCAGGACTCCATCCATGATTATTATGTGATGCAGGTTGCGGGTGATATGACGGCCAGTTTTGCCGGCCAAAATTTCAGCCTGATTCAGGCATGGAGTGAAGATGATTTTATTCGCTTGCAGGAAAACCTGATTGGTCATCTTGTTACACAGAAGCGGTTAAAGCTCTCGCCTACTGTTTTTATTGGGACGACCGATTCCGATATGGGCTTGATCTCTGTGTGTAATTTGACAGGGCAAGTGATTCTTGAACAGTTTGGTCGCCAGGATCGGAAAATGTTATCCGCAGATTTGGCAAGTTTCCTTTCGGTTATCAATCCTGTTATGTGCAGTTAATTGCAGATATTGGTTAGCTTTTTTGTAAGAGATATCTCACATTTCACGTGAGATATCTCTTCTAATCATGGCGTGAATATTATTTGGTGAAATTATTTTTATGCTATATCAATAATATGCGTGATATTACCTCAATGTGCATTTTTCATATCTCTTACGATGCTGATTCAGTTGCTTGTTTCAAGACGCTGGATCGTAGATCCTTTCACTGTTCCGCAAGGAACCACTGCAAAACAATAACCAGGGAATAAACCCATCGGGAAGATGGTACAAGGATGATTAGGTATAGGCAGGAATGCTAAAAACTATCAGTATAATAAAGGATAACTAACAAGGATGTATTTTGTCAGGGAAATGAGCAGGAAGCACCCCATGTAGCAGGATTGCTATGACAGCCACTCAAGAGGAGAGAGAACCTCTCTCCTCTTACTCATTTGTATTGCCATAACTGTTTATTTCAACTGTTTGCTTTTAGCTATCGCCACCTTTTTCCTACCGTAACTTTTCCGCTGAAATCATATCAATGATACTCTTACGTCCCAATGACACGGTGGCAGTTTTTGTCATCTGAACAACAGACAAGCATCAGACGAAACATCATGAGTATCGAGAAACAAATTTTACATAAATTACAGCTCATTGAAGCTACCATGAAAATGGTGGGGGTATGGCAAAATTACCCCCCTAAACCAGAAGCCTTTGACAGCACCGAACCTTTTTCCATTGATACCATGTCAGCAGAAGAGTGGCTTCAGTGGGTGTTAATCCCAAGGATGCGTGCCCTGATAGAGCAGGATGCCAGCCTGCCGACGGCATTTTCCATTGCCCCCTATTTTGAAGAGGCTTTTAAAGAAGACGCGGCGCGTTTTTTACCTTTGCTTGAACATTTACGGGCATTAGATAACCTGTTTATGCAGGATGTCTGACATGCTGGAGATCATTTATCAGGATGAACATATTGTTGCGGTCAATAAACCCGCCGGATGGTTGGTTCACCGCAGCTGGCTGGCACGCCATGAAACGGTTTTTGTGATGCAGACATTGCGTGATCAAATTGGGCAGCATGTTTTTCCTGTCCATCGTCTGGACAAACCCACATCGGGCGTTTTGCTGATGGCGCTTTCCAGTGACGTCGCCAGAGCACTTTCGCAACAATTTGAATTCCACGAGATACAAAAAACGTATCACGCCGTTGTGCGGGGTTATGTTGAAGGTGATGATATTATCGACTATGCCCTAATGGAACAGTTGGATAAAATTGCGGATAAATTTGCTGATACAGATCGAGCAGCGCAACCCGCCGTGACTTCTTACCGTTCATTGGCAAACGCAGAGTGTCCGGTTGAGATAGGGCGTTATCCAACCTCTCGTTTCAGCCTGTTGGAGCTGATGCCAAAGACCGGTCGTAAACATCAATTGCGGCGGCATATGGCACATATTCGACATCCGATCATTGGGGATACCACGCACGGCGATTTGCGACAAAATCGAGGCGTTGTTAAATATTATCAGACTGGCAGGTTAATGCTGCATGCCAGCCATCTTCAACTCAAGCATCCGGTGACAGGAGAAAACCTTCTTCTGACTGCACGCTGGGATCAATCATGGCAGCATTTGCTTGAACAATTTGGCTGGCAGGGTATTGTGTCTGATCTGGAATGTCTCCCTATTCATGAATGAACGCAGTATCAAACCGATTAAAGAGATCAATATTTATGGCAAAGATTGGTGTTTTCGTTGGTACAGTTTATGGCAATGCATTAGCGGTTGCGGAAGAAGCGCAGCAGATCCTTGAGCCGCTGGGGCACGAGGTTGCAGTTTTTGAAGATGCAACCTTAGAACAATGGCAAGAGTATTTGCAACACGTTGTTTTAGTGGTCACTTCGACAACAGGACAAGGCGATCTGCCTGACAATATCCAGCCGCTCTATACAGAATTAAATGATAAGTCGGGCTATCAGCCCGATCTGAGCTATGGCGTGATTGCGTTAGGTGACAGCAGTTACGACACTTTCTGTGGGGGGGGCCGTACTTTTGATGAACTGTTACAGGAACAGGGAGCCAAACGAATCGGTGAGATGTTGCTGATTGATGCGATTGAAGTCGTTGAACCTGAGGTCTTTGCCCAAGACTGGATTAAGACGTGGGGGGCTTTGTTGTAAGAACGTGATCGATGATACCGCTTATGCCTTTATTGGGTTTGAGCATTGGGAAGGATAAGCGGTGTATAACAAACGGACATCATTTACATTTACTTGCGGGCCAATTTTTCCAAATCGGCTTCAATTTCTGCAATTTTGTTTGCAACGACGTGTTCTAAATGGCGTAAGTCGTCGAGAATTTTGCGTTGTAAATCCACTTCTATTTGATCACGTTTACAAATCTGATCTAACTCTTCAATAACATAACGCAGGTTGGTGTTGATCTCTTTGACTTCTTTATAACCCTGGCTAGAGTGGGCGTCAGAGATGGTCTTTAACTGGCGTGGATACTTAAATTTAACGCTTTTGGCGAAGAATTCGCCTTTGTCCTTGCGGAAATAAATCTTCAGGATGTCGTTATTCGCTTCCTGACGGAGGCTATAGCGATCAATATCTTCAGGATGTGTGATCCCCAAACTTTTCAAGTTATCGTACATAGTGCGCTACCTAGTTATTAATATTAACAGCCACCCTAATGGGTGGCGCGGTTGTTTTTTATTTAATCAATATTTCTCAGCAGTTCATTAATACCCACTTTGCCACGGGTTTTGGCATCCACCTTTTTCACGATAACAGCGCAATATAGGCTGTAGCTGCCATCTTTTGACGGAAGATTACCGGAGACGACGACAGAACCTGCGGGTACGTGACCATAATGGATTTCGCCGGTTTCACGATCGTAGATTTTGGTGCTCTGGCCGATGTAAACCCCCATTGAGATCACGGAGCCTTCTTCTACGATTACGCCTTCTACAATCTCAGAGCGTGCACCGATAAAGCAGTTGTCTTCAATGATGGTTGGGTTGGCCTGCAATGGCTCCAGGACACCGCCAATGCCAACACCACCGGATAAGTGAACATTTTTACCGATTTGTGCGCAGGAACCGACGGTTGCCCAAGTGTCTACCATTGTGCCTTCATCCACGTAAGCACCGAGGTTGACATAAGATGGCATCAATACGGTATTGCGGGCAATATAAGCCCCCTGGCGGACAGCCGCAGGAGGCACGACCCGGAATCCTTCTTTTTCGAAACGAGCCTGATCATAGTCAGCAAATTTCATCGGTACTTTGTCGAAATAGCGGCTTTCAGCCCCTTCCATCACTTGATTGTCATTAATGCGGAAGGAAAGCAATACCGCTTTTTTCAGCCATTGATGAGTTACCCACTCTCCGTCGATTTTTTCAGCAACCCGCAGTTTGCCACTGTCCAGCATTTGAATAACCTGATTAATGGCATCACGGGTTGCGCTATCAACAGTAGTTGGGGTGATGTTGACGCGGTCTTCAAATGCATTTTCGATAGTCGTTTGTAATTGCTGCATAAGTATGCGGTTCCTAATTTCTGTTAAGAGAATCTTGCTATAGTTTATCTCGTGTGTTGAGAGCCTCTGTCAACCTTTCTGAGAGTTCATCCCTTATTTTTTTATGTAATGCGTTTTGATCTTTATCCGCCAATACAAAAAAGTCTTCCACACGTTCGCCAATAGTCGTAATGCGTGCTCCATGTAAGAAAACCCCCAATTCGGCGAAAATATTACCTACCCGTGCCAATAATCCTGGTTGATCCAATGCGACCAATTCCATGTAAGTACGGCGAGCATTTTTTGTCGGTAAGAAGTTGACTTTGGTAGGGACATTAAAATGGCGCAACTTGGCAGACAGATTGCGTGCCTTTGGGACGTCAGGATGCGGATCATTCACGACTTTCAATAAGGCACGGCGGATAGGTTCGTGGCGATCAAACGCCAGTGGATGACCGTTAGGATCTAAAACGACAAATGTATCCATCGCCATTTCATCACGATTAGTGAAGATTTGAGCATCATGGACACTTAAATTACGCTTGTCCAATTCCCCTACAACAGCCGCAAAAAGCGAAGGCCGATCCTGGCACCAAATGAAAATTTCTGTGCCACCGTGAGAAAATGCGGTGCTGATCAAAACCATGGGTTCCGGGGGGAGGTGATGGATTAAATGGCTAGCGTGCCACGCTAATTGGTCGGGGGTATGGCGCAGGAAATAATCTGCATGGCAACGGCTCCAGATGTTGTGCAAGCGCTGTTCGTTAATTTCTTCCTGGCGCAGAAGAGCCAATGCCTGCAAGCGATTGTTATGGATGCGTTCCCGTAAATCAGGGGTGTTTTGGATACCTTGGTGTAATTGGGTTTTAGTGGCGAAATAGAGTTCACGTATCAGGCTCTGTTTCCAGCTATTCCACAGTTTAGCGTTGGTGGCGCAAATATCTGCAACAGTCAGGCAGGCTAAGTAATTAAGGCGATTTTGGTTTTTAACCTGACTGGCAAATTGTTGAATAACTTCAGGATCTTGAATATCCCGACGTTGTGCGGTCACTGACATCAGCAGATGGTCGCAAACCAGCCATTCCACCAATTCGGCTTCGTGGTTGGTCAGGCCATGCTGTAGTGCGAATGCGAAGGCATCTTTGGCACCGAGTTCAGAATGGTCACCGTTGCGTCCTTTGGCAATATCATGGAAAAACGCCGCCAATCGCAGTAGCTCTGGCTGAGGCAGGTGCGGATAAAGTTCAACACACAGCGGGTGGATCACGCGGTTGTTTTCATCAGCAAAACTTTCCAGTTTTTGCAGTACGCGGATGGTGTGTTCATCAACGGTATAAGCATGAAAAAGGTCAAATTGCATCTGGCCGACAATATGACTCCAAAATGGCATGTAAGCCCCCAGGACACTATGCAGGTGCATCGGGAGTAATGCCCCTGTAACTGCACGGGGGTGGCGCAGAATATCCATGAAAATTTTTCGTGCTTCGGGGAGTTCGCATAACGGCGTAGTCAGGTTTCTGCGGGCATAGCGAAGTTGGCGTAATGTCGTGGAATAGATCCCCTCAATTTCATGATGTTCAGCCATGTGATAAAACATTCTCAATATTGAAATGGGATCGCGGCTAAACAGTGTTTCATCAATGAGATCGATAAGGTTTCCCCGCAATTGAAATTCGGTGTTCAGGAAGCGGGGTTTTTCATTAGGTTGCAGTGCCAAAATGGCTTCATTAAACAGTTGCAGCAGCATGTTATTTAGCTCACTGACACGGCGGGTCATGCGATAGAAATCTTTCATCATTCGCTCGACCGGCTGATTTCTTTCCCCTTCATAGCCGAGTAGTCTGGCGACACTAAACTGGCTTTCGAACAGCAACCGGTTATCGTAACGGGTAACCACCAAATGAAGCGCAAAACGGATACGCCAGAGAAACTTCTGACATTCGTTCAATTCATTGCGTTCTTCTTGGGTCAGGAAACCAAAATTGACCATTTCATCTAAGGAGGTAGCACCAAAATGGCGATGAGCAACCCAAAGTAAGGTATGGATATCGCGCAGGCCACCTGGGCTGCTTTTGATATCTGGCTCCAGATTGTAACTGGTGCTGTGATAGCGTTGATGGCGTTCCTGTTGTTCCGTAATTTTGGCTGCGAAAAATTGAGCGGATGGCCAGAAATCATCACTGAAAATATATTTCTGTAATCGCAAAAATAGCGGCAAATTTCCGCAAATCAGGCGGGATTCAATGAGATTAGTCGCTATAGTGGGGTCGGAAAGCCCTTTTTGCTGACATTCTTCGAATGTCCTGACACTATGACCGACTTCAAGCCGGATATCCCAAAGTAGGGCAATAAACTGGCCAAGACGGGCTGATTGTTCTTCAGTTAATGGCAATTTGCTCAGAATCAATAGGTCAATGTCAGAGAGAGGATGTAATTCGCGGCGACCATAGCCACCTACCGCAATCAGGGAAAAGGAATCGATCGGATCAAATCCCTGTTCCTGCCATAATCGTTTTAAAAGTTGATCAATATAGTCACTGCGGGTGTAAATCAGTGCATCCGGTGAGATCCCTGCCTTGAATGCGTGTTCAAGCCAGAGCTGGAATTCATCAACGTGCTGTTTAAGGGCGGGGAATTGCAGATCATCGTGGGAAAACTCCACAGGAGAAAGGGGGGGAACGGGTGCTTGCGCTAAGGAGATATCAACCGGCATATGCAGAAACCTATCGTGAGAAAGCCCATGATGATCAGATTACTGAGAAAATGATAGGTTGAACAGGGATTATTGACAGAGATAAAAGCTCCCGGTGGGTTGAAGATAACAGGGAGCTTGTTGATTAAATTTAATAAATTGTATTAGCGGGCAATTATGCGTTTTCTAATACTGCCGAGATATGTGCTTCTTCTTCTTGGCGCCATGTCATGATTTCACAACCATTATCGGTAACGACAATAGTGTGCTCATACTGAGCAGACCAACCGCGATCTTTGGTTTTAACTGTCCAGCCATCTTTCATAGAGCGGATACGAAAATCACCCGCGTTGACCATCGGCTCAATGGTGAATGCCATCCCTTTTTGCAATATCACGCCGCCATCATCCGCATCATAATGCAGAACATGAGGTTCTTCGTGGAAGCCTCTGCCGATACCGTGACCGCAGTATTCGCGGACAACAGAATAATCGTGACTTTCGACAAATTGCTGAATTGTCTTGCCGATGGTACGCAGACGGATGCCGGGTTTAACCATTTTCAGGGCAAGATACAAGCTTTCCTGCGTGACGCGACACAGGCGCTCACCTTGAATGGTGGGCTTGCCGACAATAAACATTTTAGACGTATCACCGTGGAACTCATCTTTGATGACGGTCACGTCGATATTGACGATATCCCCTTCTTTCAGCGCCTTATCATCGCTTGGAATGCCGTGGCAAACCACGTCATTGACGGAGATGCACACGGATTTAGGGAAGCCGTGATAGCCCAGACAAGCCGAGATGGCCTGTTGTTTTTCGGTTATGTGCTTGTGGCAGATACGATCAAGTTCACCCGTAGTGACGCCCGCCTTAACGTAAGGCTCAATCATTTCCAGAACTTCGGCGGCCAGACGTCCGGCAACCCGCATTTTCTGAATGTCTTCTTCTGTTTTGATAGAAATAGCCATGAAATGGGTCCATTTAAGTCGGAAAATTACCGACTACTTGATATTAATTAAGGAAAGTATTGTCGGTAATGGTATCAGCCCACCGAAGGGATGCCAATATAACCCGAATCAGTCGCTGTAATAAACATAGCTGTAACAAACGTAGCTGTAACAAATGTTGGAGTCTGGTGGTGGTTTATGGTATAAAACGCGCCGGTATTCTGTGTCATTGTTTCTGATGTGATGCAATGTACGAAGGATACTAAATAAACTCATTATGTGTAAATAACACACACGGATCGGCACATACACCGGGGTGCTCTTATGCGGTTAGCTCATTTTTACAAATAGCCCGCAGCTAATGAGTCGGTGTCATGGGATCTGTGGAGGCATAACCCCAATTAACTTTATAGAGGTCTAAAATGGCAACTGTTTCCATGCGCGATATGCTGCAAGCGGGCGTTCACTTCGGTCACCAGACTCGTTACTGGAACCCAAAAATGAAACCTTTCATCTTTGGTGCTCGTAACAAAGTTCATATCATCAACCTGGAAAAAACTGTTCCAATGTTCAACGATGCTCTGGCAGAGCTGAACAAAATCGCTTCCCGTAAAGGTAAAATTCTGTTTGTTGGCACCAAGCGTGCTGCTAGCGAAGCCGTAAAAGAAGCAGCACTGAGCTGTGACCAATACTTCGTTAACCACCGTTGGTTGGGTGGTATGCTGACTAACTGGAAAACTGTTCGTCAGTCAATCAAGCGTTTGAAAGATCTGGAAGTTCAGTCTCAGGACGGTACTTTTGAAAAGCTGACTAAAAAAGAAGCGCTGATGCGTTCTCGTGAGCTTATCAAACTGGAAAACAGCCTGGGCGGTATCAAAGACATGGGCGGCCTGCCTGATGCGCTGTTTGTTATCGACGCTGAACACGAACACATTGCTATCAAAGAAGCAAACAACCTGGGTATCCCTGTCTTCTCTATCGTTGATACCAACTCTGATCCAGACGGCGTTAACTTCATCATCCCGGGTAACGACGATGCAATCCGTGCAGTTAAACTGTACCTGACTGCGGCAGCTACCGCTGTTCGTGAAGGTCGTTCTCAAGATCTGGCTGTTCAGGCTGAAGAAGATCTGGTAGACGCTGAATAATAAGGCCTGCTCATTTTGTTTGAGCCCTTATTGACCAGGTATTGAAATATATTGGTTAGGGGGCCTATCAAGGCCCCCTTTACCTATCTGATATAGAACTATTATCTGATATAGAACTATTATCTGATATAGAACTTTCCACGCGGAGTATTATCTTCCCGCGAGACACATCGAGGAATAAAACAAATGGCTGACATTACCGCTGCTCTGGTAAAAGAACTGCGTGAGCGTACTGGCGCAGGCATGATGGAATGTAAAAAAGCACTGGTTGAAGCAAATGGTGATATCGAACTGGCTATCGATAACATGCGTAAATCAGGTCAGGCAAAAGCGGCTAAGAAAGCAGGCCGTGTTGCTGCTGAAGGTGTTATTCTGGTTGAAGTTGCGGCTGATGCTAAATTCGCAGCAATCGTTGAACTGAACTGTGAAACTGACTTTGTTGCTAAAGATGCTGGCTTCCTAGCGTTCGGTAAAGAAGTTATTGCTTCTGTTATGGCAGACAAAAACGCTGACATCGACGCACTGAAAGCGAAGTTCGAAGAACAGCGTACTGGCCTGGTCGCGAAAATTGGTGAAAACATCAACATTCGTCGCGTTGCTATTCTGGAAGGTGAAGCGGTGGGTTCTTACCTGCACGGCGCTCGTATCGGTGTTCTGGTTGCGGCTGAAAGTGCCAACGAAGAACTGATCAAACACATCGCAATGCACGTTGCGGCAAGCAAGCCAGAATACGTGAACCCAACTGACGTTCCTGCTGACGTTGTTGAGCGTGAGCATCAGATCCAGCTGGATATCGCTATGCAGTCTGGTAAGCCTCGCGAAATCGCAGAGAAAATGGTTTCTGGCCGTATGAACAAATTTACCGGCGAAATCTCTCTGACTGGTCAGAACTTCGTGATGGATCCAAGCAAATCTGTTGGCGATCTGCTGAAAGAAAACAATGCTAAGGTTATCAACTTCATCCGCTTCGAAGTTGGTGAAGGTATTGAGAAAGTTGAAGCTGATTTCGCCGCAGAAGTTGCTGCAATGAGCAAACAGTCTTAATTTTCTTGAACGGAGCCGCCGATTGGCGGTTCTGTTTTATCTCATGATGAATTTTTACATCTGGGCTTTATCGCGTGGGTGTGTAGTAGTTGAGTCAATCTTAATAAATCCCCAATATCCTTATCTGCTTAGGACTGAACACCATGGCAACCAATGCAAAACCCGTATATCAGAAAATCCTGCTTAAGCTCAGTGGAGAAGCCCTGCAAGGCACAGAAGGTTTTGGTATCGACGCCAGTGTCTTAGACCGCATGGCTCAGGAAATCAAAGAACTGGTTGAGCTGGGTATTCAGGTCGGTGTCGTTATTGGAGGAGGTAACCTGTTTCGTGGTGCCGGTTTGGCAGAAGCAGGAATGAACCGTGTCGTAGGCGACCACATGGGCATGTTGGCGACTGTGATGAATGGTCTGGCAATGCGTGATGCTTTGCACCGCGCCTATGTGAACGCTCGTCTGATGTCTGCCATCCCATTGAATGGCGTGTGTGACAATTATAGCTGGGCTGAGGCGATAAGCTTACTGCGCCACGGTCGTGTTGTTATTTTCTCTGCGGGTACTGGCAACCCGTTCTTCACAACAGATTCCGCTGCCTGTTTACGTGGCATTGAAATCGAAGCGGATGTTGTGTTAAAAGCAACCAAAGTTGATGGCGTTTATTCTGCTGATCCTGCAAAAAATCCTGAAGCCGTTCTCTACAATAAGCTCACTTATCAGGAAGTATTGGAGCGTGAATTGAAAGTGATGGATCTGGCGGCCTTTACGCTGGCTCGTGACCATAATCTGCCAATTCGTGTCTTTAATATGAACAAACCAGGCGCACTTCGTCGTGTTGTGATGGGAGAAAGTGAAGGTACGTTGATTTCTCACGGCTGATTTTTCACAGTTCGTGCTCAGAGACATTGGTGAAATTTGACGGTATGATCAGCGTCCTGATGCGCCAAATTTAATGACACCGGGTCACACATGTCGTAGCGTATTCGGTTCACTTATTGATGACTTACGCAGTGTGGCCTAAAAAAATAACCATCTCCCAAGGGTTTGTAACGTGATTAATGAAATCAAGAAAGACGCACAAGACCGCATGGAAAAAAGCGTCGAAGCACTGAAAAATCAAATTAGCAAGGTTCGTACTGGCCGTGCTTCTCCTAGCCTGTTGGATGGCATCAGCGTTGAATATTATGGCGCGGCGACTCCACTGCGTCAGATTGCAAACGTCGTTGCAGAAGATGTTCGCACTTTGGCGATCACGGTATTTGATCGCTCTATGTCTGCGGCGGTTGAAAAAGCTATCATGGCTTCTGACCTGGGCCTGAATCCCTCTTCTGCCGGAACCATTATCCGTGTTCCATTGCCACCACTGACAGAAGAACGCCGTAAGGATCTTATTAAAGTCGTTCGTGGGGAAGCGGAACAGGGCCGTGTCTCCATCCGTAACATTCGCCGTGATGCGAACGATAAGGTCAAAACACTGCTGAAAGACAAAGAAATCAGTGAAGATGAAGAACGTCGTTCACAAGATGAAATTCAGAAACTGACTGACAGCTTCATTAAGAAAATTGATGAAGCGTTGGCAAATAAAGAAACTGAGTTGATGGATTTCTAATTGCCGTTTTACGCATACAACGCCGCAACTCTTGCGGCGTTGTTCTTTTACACTTCGTATCACATTTCTTTCTCAAGCGATGGACATAGCGATCTGCACCGCTCAAACTATGACAGATTTTCTGTTACGATTTTCCATTGCAATTTTATATCAGTAGCATACTTAGAGTATTAAAATGAAACGGTTAACTATTCTTGGCTCAACGGGTTCGATTGGGAAAAGTACGCTTTCTGTTGTCCGCCATAACCCGGAGAAATTCAGTGTCATCGCACTGGTTGCCGGGAAAAATATTGCAGTCATGGCACAGCAATGTTTGGAATTCCACCCTCAATATGCCGCAATGGCCGATGAGCCGTCAGCAAAAGCGCTGCGTCAGTTATTACAGGCGCAGGGAAGCCAAACCGAAGTGCTGTCCGGTAAACAGGCTATTTGTGATTTAGCGGCATTGGATAACGTCGATCAAGTCATGTCAGCCATCGTTGGCGTCGCAGGTTTATTGCCGACGTTGGCGGCTATCCGCAAGGGCAAACAAGTTCTGCTGGCTAACAAAGAATCGTTGATTACCAGTGGCCGTCTGTTTATGGAAGCGGTTATCCAATACAAAGCGCAATTGCTGCCAATTGATAGCGAACATAATGCTATTTTCCAAAGTCTGCCGGAGGGGGTTCAGCACAATCTCGGCAAGGCAAATCTAAAAGAACACGGTATTTCCAGCATTATCCTGACGGGATCGGGCGGGCCGTTCCGCCAGACGCCGTTGGTGAATTTGCCCGATGTGACGCCGGATGAAGCGTGTGCGCATCCTATCTGGTCAATGGGCCGTAAAATTTCGGTGGATTCTGCCACGATGATGAACAAGGGATTGGAATATATCGAAGCGCGTTACCTGTTCAATGCATCCGCAGATGAAATGGAAGTAGTATTGCATCCCCAATCGGTCATTCATTCGATGGTTCGTTATCAGGATGGCAGCATCATCGCACAATTGGGAACACAGGACATGTGTACCCCAATTGCCTATGCGATGGCTTATCCTAATCGTATTCCATCCGGGGCAAAGCCACTGGATTTTACCGAATTGAGTTTGCTCACTTTTGAATCTTTGGATTATCAGCGTTATCCTTGTTTGAAACTGGCGATTGAGGCTTGTCACCGGGGGCAGGCGGCAACAACGGCGTTAAATGCAGCAAATGAAGAAACCGTTGATGTTTTTTTGCAAGGTGGGATCCGTTTCACCGATATTGCGACAATCAATCGGTTGGTCGTTGAAAAAGTAAATTTATCTGAACCGCAAAGTATCGAAGAGGTCTTAGAAATCGATAACATAGCCAGGGCCTTAGCGCGAGAAACCATAAGCACTTTTGCCAAATAGCCAGTTTTATTAATAAGTATAGGTTTGCGTTTTGGCAAATGATATAGTTCGCGGGTAAATTACAGTTGCTATAATAGCCATTTCAATCATCTGGTGCTTGCATTCTAATCATAGATAAGCACAGGTTAAAGGCTTTCATTCAGTCGTGCCTGAAATAGCCGTGCTATCCGTGCTAATTGTTGACACGGAATACGGCTTTTCATGTTTAGAAGTGATTGAGTTTACCAAAAAGTCAGCTTAGTTATTTAAGGATTATTTTGAGTGATATCTCCCTGTGATAATGACTCATTGCCAACGTTACCCAGACATGTCGCCATCATTATGGATGGTAACGGTCGCTGGGCAAAAAAACGGGGCAAATTAAGAGTCTTTGGCCACCGTGCAGGAATTAAAGCCGTACGAAGTGCCGTGAGTTTTTCAGTGAAAAATAATATTAATTCACTGACGCTATATGCTTTTAGCAGCGAAAACTGGAATCGCCCACAGCAGGAAGTCAGTTCATTGATGGAGCTGTTTGTTTTTGCTCTCGATAATGAAGTAAAGAGCCTGCATAAACACAATGTGAAATTGTCTGTGATTGGTGATATCAGTCGTTTTAGCTTACGGTTGCAGGAGCGTATCCGCCGTTCTGTTGAATTGACAGCGGGCAATACCGGATTACAGCTTAATATTGCTGCTAACTATGGTGGTCGTTGGGATCTGGTTCAGAGTTTTAAGCAAATTGCGGAAAAGATTGAAGCCAATGAATTATCTCCCGAAGAGATTACCGAAGCGACAGTTGATGACTTCATCAATTTAAGTCAGCAGCCTGAAGTGGATCTGGTGATTAGGACTGGAGGCGAACATCGTATCAGTAATTTCCTGCTCTGGCAGATCGCTTATGCAGAATTGTATTTTACCGATATACTTTGGCCTGATTTTGATGAAACTATTTTTGAAGGTGCGATTAATGCCTTTGTCAAACGAGAACGCCGATTTGGCGGAACGCAAGACGATGCCGAAGTGGGATCATAGGAGGATAACTTGCTGAAGTACCGTCTTTTAACTACGTTGATATTGATTCCACTTGTTATTGTAGCGCTGTTTTTCCTCTCCCCGGCAGGGTTTGGGTTGGTTGTGATTGCTGTTTCAGCACTTGCTGCATGGGAATGGGGGCAATTTGCAGGTCTTTTCACTCCAGTTAAGCGTATTACGCTGGCTGTGTTATTTGCTGTCGGGCTATTGGCCTTGCAGTACTCTTTGTCGGATTTTTCTCACCTTATTGAGAAACCACAAATTGTATACCTATTGTGGGCTGGCATGCTTTGGTGGGTGGTCGCCATTTTATTGGTGGTGACTTATCCGGCTTCTGCTTCCATCTGGAAATCGTCGGTTGCCTTGCGCCTGCTATTCGGGGTTATGACTATCGTGCCATTTTATTGTGGGATGATGGTACTGCGTACCCAGAGCTATGAAAATAATCCTTATGATGGCGCATGGTGGTTGCTGTACGTCATGCTGTTGGTATGGGCTGCCGATTCAGGCGCTTATCTTTTTGGCCGTACCATGGGTAAACATAAAATGGCCCCAAAAGTATCCCCAGGTAAAACGCTTGAGGGGTTGGTTGGTGGGTTATTAACGGCTGCACTGATTTCGTGGTTGTTCGGCAAATTTGCCCCTGTCCCCGCGATGCCAGAACATTTGTTGCTGATTTCTACGGTAGTGGTGGTTGCCTCGGTCTTTGGTGATCTGACTGAAAGTATGTTCAAGCGGGAATCTGGGATCAAAGACAGTAGTCAATTGATTCCGGGGCACGGCGGTGTCATGGACAGGGTTGATAGTCTGACTGCGGCAGTTCCCGTGTTTGCTGGGCTGGTTATGTTAATTTCTTCTGGATTTACTCTCTGAAGGTACGTAATGGATATTCTCTGGAATCTGGCTGCATTTATTGTTGCTTTGGGTGTTCTCATCACCGTGCATGAGTTTGGTCATTTTTGGGTTGCCAGACGGTGCGGTATCTACGTTGAACGCTTTTCCATCGGATTTGGCAAGGTGCTTTGGCGTCGTACAGATAAACAGGGAACCGAATACGTTATCGCTCTTATCCCCTTAGGGGGATATGTCAAAATGCTCGACGAGCGGGTAGGGGAAGTTGCTCCCGAACGTCGTCATATGGCATTCAATAACAAAACTATTGGCCAGCGCGCGGCAGTTATCAGCGCTGGGCCAATCGCAAACTTCATTCTGGCGGTGATCGCTTATTGGCTGGTTTTTGTGATTGGCGTGCCATCTGTACGCCCGGTAGTGTTGGATATTAAGCCAAACTCGATTGCTGCACAGGCAAATATTTTGCCTGGAATGGAACTAAAAGCCGTTAATGGTATCGAAACTCCTGATTGGAACTCAGTACGTCTTGCCATGATAGGTAAAGTGGGGGCGACATCGGTCACTATGGATGTTTTGCCGCTGAATGCGCTTGATGGTGTTCAAAAGACACTAGATTTGAGCAAGTGGGCTTTCGATCCATCTAAACAGGATGTTCTGCTATCTTTGGGAATTATGCCTGTTGTACCTCGACTGAGTTCGCAAGTGGAAAAAGTTTATCCTGCTTCAGCCGCTGAAAAAGCGGGTTTACAAAGTGGGGATAGGATCGTTAAAGTCAACGATCAAGATGTCGATGTATGGCACACTTTTTCCTCTTTTGTCAGGAAGAATCCTAATACTCCTCTAAAATTGGACGTTGCGAGAGCGGGGGGAATGATCTCCTTGTCCCTGACTCCTGAAGTCAGAAAATTATCCAATGGCCGTGAAGAGGGGTTTGCTGGCACCGAACTGAAAATCATTCCATTGGCGGATGAATACAAGGTTATTCAGCAATATGGACCTTTTTCTGCCATTTATGAGGCAGGAGACAAGACTTGGCAGTTAATGAAGCTGACGGTCAATATGATCGGCAAATTGATTGTGGGTGACTTAAAACTGAATAATCTGAGTGGGCCGATTTCCATTGCCAAAGGCGCAGGAGTATCGGCTGATTCTGGCTTGGTGTATTATTTAATGTTTTTGGCGCTGATTAGCGTCAATCTTGGGATCATTAATTTGTTTCCATTACCTGTACTAGATGGTGGACACTTGCTTTTCCTTGCTATCGAAAAGATTAAGGGGGGGCCAGTCTCCGAGCGTGTACAAGACTTCAGTTATCGCATTGGTGCTATGTTACTGGTGTTATTAATGGGGCTTGCACTTTTCAATGATTTCTCCCGCTTTTAAGGTGGGAGACCGGTTAGGAAAACGCATAACAACGATGGCGATGAAAAAGTTGCTCATAGCGTCGCTGCTGTTCGGCAGCGCCACTGCATACAGTTCAGACGGATTCGTAGTTCGGGACATTCACTTTGACGGTCTTCAACGCGTCACCGTTGGTGCAGCATTACTGAACATGCCAGTTCGGGTGGGTGATACGGTTAGTGATGAAGATATTAGCCGCACGATTCATTCACTATTCGCAACTGGAAACTTTGAAGATGTTCGTGTCTTACGTGATGGCAATTCACTTGTTGTTCAGGTAAAAGAACGGCCAACCATCGCAAGTATTACTTTCACCGGCAACAAATCGGTGAAAGATGACATGCTCAAGCAAAACCTTGAAGCCTCTCGCGTTCGTGTTGGCGAAGCCCTTGACCGCACTATGCTGTCCAATATTGAGAAGGGGCTGGAAGATTTCTATTACAGTGTTGGTAAATACAACGCGACAGTAAAAGCCGTTGTCACGCCACTGCCCCGCAACCGTATTGATTTGAAGCTCGTTTTCTCTGAAGGGGTTTCTGCCAAGATCCAACAAATTAATATTGTTGGTAATAAAGCCTTCTCAACCAATGAATTGCTTAACCAGTTCCAACTTAGGGATGATGTTCCCTGGTGGAACATGATGGCTGACCAAAAATACCAGAAACAAAAATTGGCAGGTGATCTTGAAACCTTGCGTAGTTTCTATCTTGATCGAGGCTATGCGCGTTTCAATATTGACTCGACTCAAGTTAACCTGACGCCAGATAAGAAAGGTATTTATGTCACTGTCAATATCACCGAAGGCGATCAGTATAAAATCGCAGGGGTTGATTTGAATGGTAATTTGGCGGGTTACCAGTCCCAAATCGAAGAATTGACTAAAATCGAACCTGGTTCGCTGTATAATGGTGCAGAAGTAACCAAGATGGAAACCGCCATCAAAAACCTGCTTGGTCGCCACGGTTATGCTTATCCTCGCGTAATGACACAACCTGAAATCAACGATTCCGATAAGACGGTTAAGCTGCATGTGAATGTTGATTCTGGTAATCGCTTCTATGTGCGTAAAATCCTTTTTTCAGGCAATAATGTGAGTAAAGATTCTGTATTACGCCGTGAAATGCGTCAGATGGAAGGCTCTTGGCTGGGAAGTGATTTGGTTGAGCAGGGTAAAGAACGCCTCAATCGCTTAGGGTATTTTGACTCTGTTGATGTGGAAACGGAACGCGTACCAGGCAGTCCAGATCAGGTTGACGTGGTTTACAAAGTCAAAGAGCGCAATACGGGTTCTATGAACTTTGGTGTGAGTTTCGGCACGGAAAGTGGCATGGGTTTCCAGGTTGGACTCCAACAGGCCAACTGGCTGGGGACAGGCAACGCCGTGAGCATCAACGCCAGTAAAAATGACTATTCAACATCGGCTGATATATCGATGACTAACCCTTACTTCACCGTCGATGGTGTCAGTTTGGGGGGGCGTCTGTTCTATAACGATTTCCGCGCCAATGATGCTGATCTTTCGAATTATACCAATAAAGCATACGGTACTGAGGGAACGCTCGGCTTCCCATTGAATGAAAATAACGGCCTGTCGTTTAGACTGGGTTATATCCATAACTCTCTGTCTAATATGCGACCACAGAGCGCGATGTGGCGTTATTGGAATAAAATGGGTAAACATCCCAATTTTAAAGATAAGGCGAATTTTGATTCTAATGACTTCACCGTCACAATAGGATGGGTTTACAACAATCTTGACCGTGGTTTCTTCCCGACATCTGGCCTGAAATCCTCTCTGGATACGAAAGTGACCATTCCTGGTTCCGACAACCAGTTCTATAAAATCACTTGGAACTCAGCCGCTTATTATCCATTAGATGATAATCACGCATGGGTACTGATGGGGCGTACACGACTGGGATATGGTGGCGGTTTTGGTGGCAAGGAAATGCCATTCTATGAGAACTTTTATGCCGGTGGTTCCAGCAGTGTTCGTGGCTTCCGGTCGAATAATATTGGCCCGAAAGCGGTTTATTTAGATGGACAAAGTGGTAAACCAAATAGCCCATCCCGTGATGCCGTGGGGGGTAACGCGACGGCGGTTGCGAGTTTCGAACTGATTACCCCGACACCGTTCCTGGATGCTAAATATGCCAACTCCCTGCGAACTTCGCTATTTGTGGACGCGGGAACCGTGTGGGATACCAATTGGGATAAGACTGACGCAGGGATGCCAGACTACAGTAAGCCAAATAACATCCGTGTTTCGGCCGGTATTGCTCTGCAATGGATATCACCATTAGGACCACTGAGCTTCTCTTATGCACAGCCAATTAAGGAATATTCCGGTGATAGAGCGGAACAGTTCCAGTTCAATATTGGCGGAGTTTGGTAATTTTTCATCATTTTTGGTAAAAATCGCCCTATTATTAATATGTAAAAATAGCGTAGGTCAAAGGAGTTTATAGTGAAGAAAATATTGTGTGCAGCAGGTTTGGGGATAGCATTAGCATTTTCTGCGGGTGCGCAGGCGGCAGATAAAATTGCTTTAGTGAACGTAGCTGAAGTTTTTCAACAGTTACCTGCCCGTGAAGCTGTGGCAAAACAGTTGGAAAACGAATTTAAAGGCCGCGCAACTGAATTACAGCGTATGGAATCTGAGTTGCAAACTAAAATCCAAAAATTACAGCGTGATGGCTCAACCATGAAGGCCAGTGAACGCGAAAAATTGGAAAAAGAAGTGATGGCGAAACGTGATGACTTTGCTCAGAAAGCGCAAAGTTTTGAAAACGATAACCGCCGTCGTCAGATGGAAGAACGCGGTAAAATTCTGAACCGTATTCAGGATGCAGTCAAAGTGGTTGCAGGCAAAGAAGGTTACGATCTGGTTCTGGATGCGAATACCGTGGTGTATTCTACGTCAGGTAAAGATATCACTGTAGAAGTACTGAAACAGGTTAAGTAAGTAGATGGTTTCAATTCGATTGGCTGATCTCGCTCAGCAGTTGAATGCGCAATTACATGGTGATGGCGATATCGTCATCACCGGTATTGCGCCGATGTATTCAGCAAATAACGAGCAAATTACATTTTTATCCGACAGTCGTTATACTGACAAACTTGCTACCTGTCAGGCTGCGGCCGTTGTGCTGCGTGAAGCAGATCTCCCTCACTGCAAAGTTGCCGCGTTGGTTGTTAATGATCCTTACCTTGCCTATGCCCGTATGGCGCAAATTATGGATACGACACCGAAACCGGCACAGGATATCCACCCATCAGCAGTGATTTCCTCTGAGGGGGTACTGGGCAAAAATGTGGCGATTGGTGCCAATGCGGTTATCGAATCCGGCGTTATGCTTGGTGATAACGTTATTGTTGGTGCCGGTTGTTTTATTGGAAAAAATGCGCGGATTGGTGCAGGAACCCGTCTTTGGGCCAATGTATCGGTATACCACAATGTTGAAATTGGTGAGTCGTGTTTGATCCAGTCAGGGACTGTTATCGGTTCTGATGGTTTTGGTTATGCCAATGAGCGCGGAAATTGGGTTAAAATTCCACAGTTAGGCACAGTGATCATCGGAAATCGCGTTGAAATCGGCGCTTGTACGACAATTGATCGCGGCGCATTGGATAACACAGTCATCGGTAATGGTGTTATCATAGACAACCAATGTCAGATTGCCCACAACGTGACGATTGGAGACAACACCGCAGTGGCGGGTGGCGTCGTTATGGCGGGCAGTTTGAAAATGGGCCGTTACTGTATGATTGGTGGAGCCAGTGCCATCAATGGGCACATGGAAATCTGTGATAAAGTGACCGTGACGGGTATGAGCATGGTGATACGTCCAATCACAGAACCGGGCGTATACTCGTCGGGGCTTCCGTTACAACCGAACAAAGTTTGGCGCAAGACGGCCGCTTTAATCATGAACATCAGTGAGATGAATAAGCGCTTGAAGTCAGTTGAACGCCAACTGGAAGGTGAAAACGAATAATCATACCCGCATCTTGGATAGACATTTTTGATTAAACGTTTTTAATTAGCATTTTTGGTTGTGCTTTTGATTTTTGCGGCCTGCCTGATAGCTCTGAATTTGGAGTTAACGCAGGCCGTGTCGTTAATATTATGATTTTTATATGACAGGAAGAGTATTTAGATGAGTGATAATCATACTCTGCAAATTGAAGAGATTTTAGATTTACTGCCTCACCGCTACCCATTTTTGTTGGTAGACCGCGTCTTGGATTTTGAGAAAGGTAAATTTCTGCGCGCAGTCAAGAATGTATCATTTAATGAACCATTCTTTCAGGGACACTTCCCGGGTAAACCCATTTTTCCTGGTGTTTTGATCCTCGAAGCAATGGCTCAAGCTACCGGTATTTTGGCGTTCAAAAGTGTTGGATCACTGGCGCCAGGTGAATTGTATTACTTTGCAGCGATTGATGGCGCTCGCTTCAAGCGTCCGGTTCTGCCAGGTGATCAAATGATCATGGAAGTAGAATTTATTAAAGAACGTCGCGGTGTTGCGCGTTTCAGGGGCGTAGCGAAAGTCGATGGAGAAGTGGCTTGCGAAGCTGAAATGATGTGTGCTCGCCGTCGTGAGGCTTAATCCATGATTGATAAGACCGCGATTATCCATCCCTCTTCTATTATTGAAGAGGGTGCTGTTATTGGCGCCAATGTTCGCATTGGCCCATTTTGTTATATCGGTGCCCACGTTGAGATTGGTGAAGGGACTGAATTAAAATCCCATATTGTGGTTAATGGGATAACTAAAATTGGTCGTGATAACCAGATTTATCAATTTGCCTCTATTGGGGAGGTCAATCAGGATCTCAAATATCAGGGTGAACCAACCCGTGTTGAAATTGGTGACCGTAATCGCATTCGTGAAAGTGTTTCTATCCACAGAGGCACTGTGCAGGGTGGGGGCTTGACTAAAGTTGGCAGTGACAATCTGCTGATGATCAACGCCCATATCGCCCATGACTGTATCATTGGTGATCGTTGTATTATTGCGAACAACGGTACATTGGGCGGGCATGTTATTCTGGGTGATCATGTCATTATTGGTGGTATGACGGCGGTGCATCAATTCTGTCAAATTGGTTCCCACGTGATGGTGGGTGGCTGTTCCGGCGTTGCTCAGGATATTCCTCCTTACATCATCGCACAGGGAAACCATGCAACTCCTTTCGGATTGAATATCGAAGGCCTGAAACGCCGTGGGTTTGACAAAGAATCTCTGCATGCCATTCGTCATGCCTATAAGACGCTTTATCGCAGCGGAAAAACATTGGAAGAAGCCAGAAAAGAGATTGATCTCCAAGCGGAAAACAGCCCGCATGTGAAAGTATTCAGTGATTTTCTGGAACATTCCGCAAAATCCAGCCGTGGCATCATTCGTTAATAAGTAGATGAAGGATACTCCTTTGACTACCTTTTCTTCTGTTGATAATCAGCGCCCCCTGATAATTGGTTTGGTCGCCGGAGAAACTTCCGGTGATATACTTGGGGCAGGGCTGATTCGTGCATTGAAAGCAAAAATTCCGCACGCCCGTTTTGTGGGTGTTGCTGGTCCTCTTATGCAGGCAGAAGGTTGTGAAGCCTGGTATGAGATGGAAGAGCTGGCCGTCATGGGGATCGTCGAAGTGCTGGGACGTTTGCCCCGTTTGCTGAAAATACGCAAAGATTTAACCGCCCGTTTTACCGCGTTGAAACCTGATGTGTTTATTGGCATTGATGCGCCTGACTTCAACATTACTTTGGAAAGCAGGCTTAAACAGCAGGGAATTAAAACGATCCATTACGTTAGCCCATCGGTATGGGCGTGGCGTCAGAAACGCGTGTTTAAAATGGGGTGGGCAACGGATTTGGTATTGGCGTTTTTACCTTTTGAAAAAGCTTTTTACGATCGGTTTAACGTTCCGTGCCGATTTATCGGGCACACAATGGCAGATGCGATGCCCTTGCAACCCGATAAAGCCGCCGCCAGAAAAATTCTGGGTATTCCATTGGCTGCTCACTGTCTGGCAATATTGCCGGGGAGTCGTCATGCTGAAGTCGAGATGCTCAGTGCTGATTTCTTAAAAACCGCCCAATTATTACGGGAAGAATATCCCGACTTGCATGTATTGGTTCCGTTGGTTAATGCCAAACGACGTGAACAGTTTCAGCGCATTAAAAACGAGACAGCACCGGATTTGCTGCTCCATTTATTGGATGGCAAAGCGCGTGAAGCCATGATTGCCAGTGATGCCACTTTACTGGCATCCGGGACGGCTGCACTGGAATGTATGCTGGCCAAATGCCCAATGGTAGTGGGCTATAGAATGAAACCTTTTACATTTTGGCTGGCAAAACGCTTGGTGAAAACACCGTATGTTTCTTTGCCTAACTTACTGGCAGGAAAAGAATTAGTCAAAGAACTGCTACAGGATGAATGCGAACCACAAGCGTTGTCAGAGGCATTGTTACCTCTTGTGCAAGGTGGTGCGGATGTGGACGCGTTACAACAAACGTTCTTGCATTTGCATAAAAGCATTCGCTGTGATGCCGATGAACAGGCTGCGCAAGCAGTTCTGGAATTAGCGAGAAGATAATGGATTTTGTTTATCCACAGGCGAATTTGATTGCCGGTGTTGATGAAGTTGGGCGTGGCCCACTGGTAGGGGCTGTCGTGACTGCGGCGGTTATTCTTGATCCGCTCAAACCGATTGCAGGCTTAATGGATTCCAAGAAACTCACGGAAAAACGCCGTGAGGCACTGTATTGGGAAATAAAAGAAAAAGCTTTATGTTGGAGCCTCGGTCGCGCAGAGCCGGAAGAGATCGACCAGCTTAACATCCTCCACGCCACTATGCTGGCTATGCAAAGAGCCGTTGCCGGGTTGGCACTCATACCGGATTATGTTCTGATTGATGGCAACCGCTGTCCGGTGTTATCCATGCCAGCTCAGGCTGTCATTAAGGGCGATAATCTGGTTGCAGAAATCAGTGCTGCCTCTATTCTTGCCAAAGTCACACGTGACAGAGAAATGGCAGAGCTGGATAAACAGTTCCCTGACTATGGCTTTGCGAAACATAAAGGTTATCCAACCGCCCTGCATCTGGAAAAACTGGCTTCTTTAGGCGCTACGGAGCACCATCGTAAAAGTTTTGCGCCCGTTAAACGGGTGCTAGGTCTTATATAAAATCTGGGATAAGTATCTGGGCAGATTATGACAGAACCACGTTTTGTACACTTACGTGTTCACAGTGATTATTCAATGATTGATGGCTTGGCTAAGACCGGCCCATTGGTGAAAAAAATCGCCAAATTGGGGATGCCCGCTTTTGCGATCACGGATTTTACCAACTTGTGTGGATTGGTGAAATTCTATGGCAGTGCCCACGGTGCCGGTATCAAGCCAATTATTGGTGCAGATTTTTATGTGGAAAGTGATTTGCTGGGGGATGAATATGCCCATCTGACGATCCTTGCGCGTAATAATGAAGGTTACCAAAATCTGACTTTGCTGATCTCTGAGGCTTACCAAAAAGGTTATGGTGCGATTGGGCCGACTCTCCAGCGGGAATGGCTGGTGAAATACAAAACAGGGTTGATCCTGTTGTCGGGGGGACGCATGGGGGATGTGGGTAAATTCCTGCTGCGTGGCAATCGTGCGATGGTGGAGCAATGCCTCGATTTTTATCAGGAGCATTTCCCTGACAGTTATTACCTTGAGCTGATCCGTACCGGACGTCAGGATGAAGAAAACTATCTTCATGCGGCTGTGGCGCTGGCGTCAGAAAAAAATCTTCCTGTTGTGGCAACCAACGACGTTTGTTTTCTTGAAAGCGAAGACTTCGAAGCCCACGATATTCGGGTTGCTATCCACGATGGTTATACACTGTCTGATCCGAAACGGCCTAAAAATTACAGCCCTCAGCAATATCTACGCAGTGAACAGGAGATGTGCGAGCTTTTCTCAGACATTCCTGAAGCGCTACAAAATAGCGTAGAAATTGCTAAACGCTGTAATGTCACGATCCGTCTTGGTGAGTATTTCCTGCCCCAATTTCCGACGGGAGAAATGAGCACAGAAGACTTTCTCATTGAAAAATCCAGGCAAGGATTGGAAGAACGTCTGGAATTTCTCTATCCCGACCCAGAAGTCAGGGCGCAGAAACGGCCAGAATATGATGAGCGTCTGGATATTGAACTGAACGTTATCAATCAGATGGGATTTCCTGGCTACTTCCTGATCGTAATGGAATTTATCCAGTGGTCGAAAGACAACGGTGTTCCCGTTGGTCCAGGACGAGGTTCTGGTGCCGGCTCCCTTGTGGCTTATGCGTTAAAAATTACCGACCTCGATCCGCTAGGATTCGATCTGCTGTTTGAACGTTTCCTTAACCCTGAACGTATTTCCATGCCAGATTTTGACATCGATTTCTGTATGGAAAAACGTGATCAGGTTATCGATCACGTTGCAGATATGTACGGACGAGATGCCGTATCGCAGATCATCACTTTTGGTACGATGGCGGCGAAAGCGGTTATCCGTGATGTTGGGCGTGTACTTGGACACCCCTATGGATTTGTGGATCGAATATCGAAACTGGTGCCTCCTGACCCGGGTATGACACTGGAAAAAGCGTTTGCTGCCGAACCCCAGTTACCTGAAATTTACGAAGCGGATGAAGAGGTTAAAGCGCTGATAGACATGGCGCGTAAACTGGAAGGTGTCACTCGTAACGCAGGTAAGCATGCCGGTGGTGTTGTTATTGCACCAACCAAAATTACTGATTTTGCGCCAATTTACTGTGATCCAGAAGGGCAAAACCCGGTTACCCAGTTTGACAAAAATGATGTGGAATACGCAGGTCTAGTTAAGTTTGACTTCCTTGGCCTGAGAACGCTGACCATCATCAACTGGGCGCTTGAGATGGTGAATGCACGTCGTGCCAGGCAAGGGCTGGAGCCGATTGATATCGCCGCTATTCCGCTGGATGATAAGAAAAGTTTCGATATGCTGCAACGCTCTGAAACCACGGCCGTGTTCCAGCTTGAATCTCGCGGAATGAAGGACTTAATCAAACGTCTGCGCCCTGACTGTTTTGAAGACATGATCGCATTAGTGGCGCTGTTCCGTCCCGGGCCGTTGCAATCAGGCATGGTAGATAACTTTATAGACCGTAAACATGGACGGGAAGCGCTCTCCTATCCTGATGTGGAATGGCAGCACGAATCCTTAAAACCTGTATTGGAGCCAACTTACGGTATCATTCTGTATCAGGAACAGGTGATGCAAATTGCGCAGGTTTTAGCCGGTTATACCCTGGGCGGTGCAGATATGTTGCGCCGTGCGATGGGTAAGAAAAAACCAGAAGAGATGGCTAAACAGCGGTCGGTATTTGAAGAGGGAGCGTTAAAACAGGGCGTGGATGGTACGCTCGCCATGAAAATATTCGATTTGGTGGAGAAATTCGCGGGTTATGGCTTTAACAAATCTCACTCCGCAGCTTATGCACTGGTTTCCTACCAAACGTTATGGTTGAAAGCGCACTATCCGGCAGAATTTATGGCTGCCGTGATGACAGCGGATATGGATAACACCGAAAAAGTCGTTGGGCTGGTGGATGAGTGCTGGCGCATGAGGCTGAAAGTTCTTCCTCCTGATATTAATAGCGGCTTGTATCATTTCCATGTCAATAATGACGGAGAAATTGTTTACGGCATTGGCGCGATTAAAGGCGTGGGGGAAGGGCCGATTGAAGCGATGCTCGAAGCCCGACAGAAAGGGGGGCATTTCAAAGAGCTATTCGACCTGTGTGCACGTGTTGATATTAAAAAAATAAACCGTCGTGTGATGGAAAAACTGATCATGTCCGGTGCTTTTGATCGGTTGGGACCACATCGTGCAGCACTGATGTCTTCCCTGGAAGGAGCACTGAAAGCAGCGGATCAACATGCCAAAGCCGAAGCCACGGGTCAAACAGACATGTTTGGTGTGTTGGCTGAAGAGCCAGAACAAGTTGAGCGTTCCTATGCCAGCACCCCGAAATGGCCGGATCAGGTGGTATTGGATGGTGAGCGGGAAACATTAGGCTTGTACTTAACTGGACATCCCATCACAGGTTATTTGAAAGAGATTGAACGATATACCAATGGATTACGTCTAAAAGATGTGAACCCGACACCCCGTGGCCAGGTAACAACTGTAGTCGGTTTGGTATTAGCTTCCAAAATATTGACAACCAAACGGGGAAACCGGATTGGTATCAGTACATTGGATGATCGTTCAGGACGTCTGGAGATCATGCTGTTTTCTGATGCGTTGGAAAGGTATCAGCATTTATTGGAACAGGACAAGATTTTGATTGCTACCGGACAAGTCAGCTTTGATGACTTCAGCGGTGGGCTTAAAATGACAGTTCGTGAATTAATGGATATCAGTGAAGCACGTGAAAAATTTGCACGTGGGCTTGCTATCTCGTTATCAGACAGGCAAATTGATGAGCAATTATTGAGCCGTCTTCGTGGGGCATTGGAGCCACACCGTTCAGGTACGATACCGGTTCATCTTTATTACCAGCGGGTAGATGCCCGCGCCCGTTTACGATTCGGGGCGACCTGGCGGGTAACGCCAACAGACACCCTGTTGACCGATCTGCGAACTCTGCTGGGTAATGAGCAGGTAGAATTAGAATTTGACTAGAATAGGAACATTATGAGTCTGAATTTTCTGGATTTTGAACAGCCGATTGCCGAGCTGGAAGCGAAAATTGATTCGCTTACCGCAGTTAGCCGTCAAGATGAAAAGCTAGATATCAATCTGGATGAAGAAGTCCAGCGTCTGCGGGAAAAAAGCCTGGAGCTGACTCGCAAAATTTTCGCTGATTTAGGGGCATGGCAAATTTCCCAGCTATCACGTCATCCCTTGCGCCCTTATACACTGGATTATATTCAGCATATATTTACTGACTTTGAAGAGTTAGCGGGTGATCGTGCCTATGCAGATGACAAAGCCATTGTAGGAGGGTTAGCGCGTATTGATGGCCGTCCTGTCATGGTGATAGGCCATCAGAAAGGGCGTGAAACCAAAGAAAAGATCCGTCGTAATTTTGGTATGCCATCGCCGGAAGGTTATCGTAAGGCATTGAGATTGATGGAGATGGCAGAGCGTTTCAAATTGCCAATCATGACTTTCATTGATACTCCGGGGGCCTATCCCGGAGTAGGTGCAGAAGAGCGTGGTCAGTCAGAAGCTATTGCCCGTAACCTACGTGAAATGTCTCATCTTTCTGTTCCTATCATTTGTACCGTGATTGGCGAAGGGGGTTCTGGTGGCGCATTGGCGCTTAGTGTGGGTGATAAAATTAACATGTTGCAATACAGCACCTTCTCCACCATCTCTCCTGAAGGCTGTGCTTCCATCTTGTGGAAAAGCGCTGAAAAAGCACCATTGGCGGCGGAAGCCATGGGGAATACTGCCCCACGTTTGAAAGAATTGAATTTGATTGATACTGTTATTCCTGAGCCATTGGGTGGTGCGCACCGTCACTATGAAGAAATCGCTGCAACATTGAAAGCTCAACTGTTAGCTGATCTTGCTGAATTGAGCGAACTGGACAGTGAAGAATTAGTTAACCGCCGTTATGAGCACTTAATGCAGTACGGTTATTGCTAAGGTCTAAAGTTTTTACTCGCTAATAGCGGATGAAAATCATTTACCAGGCGGAAATATTGAGGAGTGATAACCCCCTGATATTTCCGCCTGTTTTGCTGTTTGTAAGGGCGAAATCATTACGTCATATATAATCTAATATTATCATGCCTGATGGCATTGGGATGGAATAGGCGCCTCGTAGGCTGGGCTTTAAAATAATAAGTTGAGTTTTTCTATGGCCAAATATAAATATATTATTTATGCGTTTTCTTGCGTGTTTATCTGGAGTTTTATTCCTTCTATATCGCGTTTTGGTCAGAAAGAGATGGATCACTTCCAATATTTATTCTGGTCAAATATTTTGTCTGTTTTAGCGGTATTTGTCGTTGCCCTCATGATGGGAAGAAGTTGGAAGACGCTTTTATTCATCCCCTTCCCCGTCATGTTTAAAGTATTGATCTTAGGTGCGTTGGATTGTTTCTTCTATTTGCTGCTTTACTATGGTTATTCTATTGAAAATGGTGTGGCTGTTTTGGTGATCCAATATAGCTGGCCGTTAATGATTATTGGATTGTCATTTTTTCTGTTTAAAGAAAAATTAACGATCAAACAGATGATTGGCATTGTCATGGGCTTTATGGCGGTAGTGATCACTTTTACGAAAGGCAATATTACCGAGATTGCAGTGGAACATCCGCAGGCATTGTTGCTGGTATTTAGCGGAGCATTTTGTTTTGCATTAATGTCGGTATTATCGAGACAGTTTGCTATTGATCCCTATATTAGTACATTCTGGGTATTCCTCTGTTCTACCTTAGTTTCTGCGGTATTTATGTTTGCTTTCAGCCGCATTAATTTGCCTGTCGGTGACTCGCTGATGCCAACGTTACTTAACGGCATCATACTGAATGGGATTTCTTATATTATTTGGTTCAAAGCCATGAATGGCTCTGACTCCCATAAGGTTGCTTCAATCTTATTTTTATCCCCCGTTTTGTCGATGATGTGGATTATCTTGTTTTTTGGTGATGCATTTGTCCCTGCCTATGTGTTTGGATTAGCACTGGTTATTATTTCTGGATTACTCTGTATCAGTGCCAAGAGAAAAACGTCCGAACAGAATGAATTGACGGATGATCTGATTGAGGATTGATTAGGCAAAATGAAAAAAGGTTTGGCTCTATAATGGCAAGTTCTCATGATCTTCTGCTTACGGCGTTGGCAGAACAAATTGGTCAGCATAAAAAGATTTTGCTTGGATTTAGCGGTGGACTGGATTCCACCGTATTGCTGCATTTGCTGGTTCGTTTGCGAACCCAACCCCATCAATTGAGTCGTGAAAGAGTGGGGTTAAGGGCAATCCATATTCATCATGGCTTAAACCCAAAAGCGGATTTATGGGTCGAACATTGTCGTCAGGTTTGCGCTGATTGGCAGGTGGGTTTCCGAACCGAAAAAGTCCGGCTTGATACTCGCCAGAATGGGATTGAAGCGGCGGCCCGAAATGCGCGTTATCACGCTTTCCAGCGTGAGCTACAACAGGATGAGGTTTTAATCACGGCGCAACATCTTGATGATCAGGCAGAAACGTTTTTATTAGCCCTGAAACGGGGCAGTGGTCCGGCGGGATTATCTTCCATGCCTGCCAGAATGCCCTTTGCGGGAACGACATTGATTCGCCCATTGCTAAATGTAAGCCGTGCAGAGTTGGAAGAGTATGCACAGGCACAAAAATTACAATGGGTCGAGGATGACAGTAATCAAGATGATCGTTATGACCGTAATTTCCTGCGCCTGAATATCATGCCGTTATTCAATCAGCGTTGGCCGCATTTCCCCCAAGCGGTTTCCCGCAGCGCCAGTTTGTGTGGTGAGCAAGAACAATTGTTGGATGAATTGTTACAAGAATCTTTGGATTCACTGATTACCGCAGAAGGTTCGATATCCATTCCCCCTTTGGAAAACAGTTCGGAAGCAAAACGAAATGCGTTGTTGCGGCGATGGCTCAATCAGTGTGGGGTAAAAATGCCGGCCCGAGAGCAGCTTCAACGCATTTGGTCCGAAGTGGCACTCGCCAGACAAGATGCAGAACCGCGTTTTAGATTGGGGCAATATGATATTCGTCGTTATCGGCAGCAACTTTGGCTACTTCCGCAATATCAGGATCTGGCGGGAACTCTTCTTGCCTGGGATTTACAGCAGTCTTTGACGTTACCGGATGGGTTGGGAACGCTGTTCTGTTCTAAAGAACATGGCATGACAGTGAGAAAACCAACCCGTCATGAACAAGTGACAATTCGTTTTGGGGTTCAGGGTAATATTAGTATTGTCGGGCGACAACATTCCCGTCACAGTAAAAAACTGTGGCAAGAATTAGGGATTGCCCCTTGGCTCAGGGAGAGAACGCCGTTGCTTTATTACAATGAAAAACTGATTGCCGCTCTGGGGGTTTTCATCACGAAAGAAGGGCAGAATTTGCCTGATGATGAAGGAATTTCGGTTCAGTGGAAGAAAATTATGCTGTCTATTTAATGCATGTTTTTCTGACATAAAAAAAGTCCTTATTCTATATAAGGACTTTGGGGGGGGGGGGTTAATCGCTATTAGCGATCAGATTTAAGAATGCTCAATAACAATCGTTCCAATTTCTGGATTGCTGAAACTAATAATGTAATCTAACCTTAATTCACGGGTTCCTTTATTTGAATCGACGAGAAGATATTCAATTTTTTTTCTTAAAATCAGCCTATTCGCTTTTCCTTCAATGGATTCACCATCTCGCAATTGGAGACGTAAATGTAGCTGGCGTTGACATGCTAGCTCAAGGTTATCGTAATCATCACAGTTAATTGGTTGATATTCTTCGTTATCTATAGACATATTTACTCACCACTGTGTTAGTGGCGGTTATCGAGCCGCCCGTGATTGACCAAAATCAAATACAAAATGCCACTTACGACTATAGCACAGTAAGCTTCCCGTTATTACTGAATAAGTCGGTGAGACTTTCGTTAAAACAGGAAGTGGATTAAACCTGTATCTTACCATTACGCAATAAAATAAAGTCATGCTATTCGATGGTTCTCTCCGTGCATTTTGGAACCCAGCAGCGTAATGTCAATGTTGTTAGGTAAAGTTTATGCTTTGCTTGAAAGTGAATGATTATCTTTTTGAATTTATTGGATCAAATGATGAATAAAAAAATATTGCGAGCATTGTTGGTTGCGGGTGTATTTACCGCTACGGGATGCCAGAATACATTCGTAACCCCGGATATCCCTGTCTCTCAGGAAAAATTTCAGTCAAGTGGTAACGTGTTTAGTGGTGTTGTTCCTTGTGCGGATTGTGCAGGTATCGAGACGACCTTACAGCTTGCTAAAGATGGGACATATATATTGGGGAAAACTTATTTGGGAGCCAAAAATCAGGAAAATACGTTCTTTGAAACCGGTCATTGGGTGATAAAGGGTAAAAAGATTATCTTAAGTCAGCAAGATGACCAAAAATCTTATTATCTGATGAAAGGCGAGAACCTGGTTATGCTGGATATCAACGGCGAGCCAATTCAATCAAGCCTCAATTATGAATTAGCGAACGCCAAACCGAAAAAACTGGCAGGAGAATACAGCTATTTTGCTGACTCTGCTTTCTTTACCGAATGTGGCACCGGAAAGCGTTATGATGCGGCGGAAAATATCGATTTAGAACGTGGTTACAGTGCGATGGGAGTAGAAGGTGGAACCCCTGTTTATGTGGAAATAGAGGGCTATTACACGGTTCGTCCGTCAATGGAAGATGGCTTGTTTGATAATGCCGTGGTCCAAACAGGTAAAATTCGGTTTGATAAAGCTTCTTCCTGCCATACGAAGAAATAACGTATAACAGTGGCGCATATCTATTGAAAATCCTGCGTAATAAATACGCAGGTTTTCTTAAAAGCTGACCAAAGAAATTAAACTTGTTGAATATGATCTTTCAGGTAATCAACGATATTTTCCAGTTTCAGCATCTGCTTATCACCAGTACGGCGGTATTTATATTCGATCTCACCGTTATCTAAGTTACGATCACCGATAACCAGATTATGTGGTACACCGATCAGTTCCATATCAGCAAACATAACACCAGGGCGCTCTTTGCGATCGTCGAAAATGACATCAATGCCGCTGGCACGTAAATCTGCATATAATTTTTCGGCGACTTCTTTCACGCGGTAAGATTTGTGCATGTTCATTGGCAGGATCGCCACCTGGAATGGGGCAATGGCATCTGGCCAGATAATGCCACGATCATCGTGATTCTGTTCAATGGCTGCGGCAACGATACGGGTGATACCAATCCCATAGCATCCCATAGTGATCACTTGATTGTGCCCATCTTCGTTTTGCACGGTTGCTTTCAAGGCATCAGAATATTTGGTGCCTAATTGGAAGATATGACCCACTTCAATACCACGCTTGATTAACAGCGTTCCTTTACCGTCTGGGCTGGCGTCACCTTCAACCACATTACGGATATCCGCCACTTCTGGCAGTGGTAAATCACGCTCCCAGTTAATGCCAAAGTAGTGTTTGTCATCAATATTAGCGCCGGCACCAAAATCACTCATGATGGATACGCTGCGGTCAATAATGACCGGCATCGGCAGGTTGACCGGTCCTAAAGAACCAGGGCCTGCTTTCACGATGGCACGGATTTCTTCTTCGGTCGCAAAAGTCAACGGGCTGGCGACTAAAGGCAATTTTTCTGCTTTGATCTCATTCAGTTCATGATCACCACGTACCAGCAAGGCAACTAATTTATGCCCACTTTCTTCTGTGGCATGAACGATCAGAGTTTTAACGGTTTTTTCAATTGGCAGATTGAATTGTTCTACCAGTTCAGCAATGGTTTTAGCGTTTGGTGTATCGACCAGACGCAGCTCTTCAGACGGAGCCGCACGCTCTTGAGATGGCATGACTGCTTCAGCCAACTCAATATTGGCCGCATAGTTAGACTCGGTAGAGAAAACGATATCATCTTCACCACTGTCTGCCAGAACCTGGAATTCGTGGGAAGCACTGCCACCGATTGAACCCGTATCAGCCAGAACTGCACGGAAATCTAAGCCGATGCGGGTAAAGATCTTACTGTAGGCATCGTACATCTTCTCATAAGTCTCTTGCAGAGAGGCTTGGGTAGTGTGGAAAGAGTATGCATCTTTCATGATAAATTCACGTGAACGCATAACACCAAAGCGTGGACGAACTTCATCACGGAATTTGGTCTGGATCTGGAACAGGCTCAGTGGAAGCTGCTTATAGGAAGTGACTTCGTTACGCACCAGATCAGTGATAACTTCTTCATGAGTGGGTCCCAAAACGAAAGGGCGTTCACCGCGATCAACAAAACGCAGTAATTCTGGGCCATATTGTTCCCAACGGCCACTTTCCTGCCACAAATCTGCGGGCTGAACTACTGGCATGGAAACCTCAACTGCTCCCGCATTATTCATCTCTTCACGAACAATGTTTTCAACTTTTCTCAACGCGCGGACACCGGTCGGCATCCAGTTGTACAGACCAGAAGCGAGTTTGCGGATCATTCCGGCACGAAGCATCAGTTGATGACTGACGACTTCTGCATCAGCAGGTGTTTCTTTTAAAGTAGAGAGCAGATATTGGCTAGTACGCATAGTAAGTTTCCATTGGATAGCGAAAAACAAAGACAAATTGCTAGTCTACCAGCGAGCTTGCGATGTCAAAAGGAGTTTTAGCGGGGTTCGATAGAAACCACTTCTGTTGTGGTATTAAAAACTCGCCAGCGGACGTTAAAATCCAAGATATGAGCAGCATATAGGCGGTTTTCCTGCGCTTTTTTACGGTAGGCAGGACGAGGATCTTGCGCTAAGACTTGTCTGATAAAGCGCCTCAAGTGAGGATAATGGGTTTTATAAGATAAAAGTTGGCATTCCGCTTCTGGTGAGAAATTCACTACCATATCTGCCTCTGGTGCGGCCTGGGCAAAACCCGCCTTGGCTTCTGGCTGTGATTCGGCAAAAGGCAGGTAAGGTTTGATGTCGATAACCGGTGTACCATCAACCAAATCCAAACTACCCAGTTCCAGAATGACGCGGTTGTTCTCGCATTGGATAGCTTTCAATTCCACCAGTGACATGCCAATGGGGTTGGGGCGGAAGGTTGAGCGGGTGGCAAAAACGCCCATTTTGGCATTGCCTCCCAAACGAGGGGGACGCACTAATGGATTCCAGCCCCCCGCCATAGTTTGATGGAAGACAAAAATAATCCACAAATGACTGAACTGCTCCAGCCCGCGTACTGCATCAACCTGATTATAAGGCGCCAGTAACTCTAGCTGCCCTGTACCATCTTCGACCAAACCCGGTTGACGTGGGATGGCAAATTTCTCTTTGTAAGGAGAATGAATGGTTCCTATTTGCGTAAACTGAAAATCTGCCATAAGCGCTTTTTATAATAATTCGGACACAATGAGTTATTTGGTGGTTAGTAATGCAGTGCCTTCACAAATGGCAATTTGGTAACAACCCTGACCCGGTAAAATTGCACATTGATGAAGTAAAACTGCGTTTGCGTTTAGATAAGATGCTTTTGTCAGCATATTTTGTCGTGCGGTTGCAATACTGGCGGGAGAATCTTGCAACGTATTACGGCAGGACTCTCCGGCGACAATACCTAACTCTTTAAATGGTAAACCTAAAAGCTCATCCGGCTTAGTATATAGACGGACATAAGAGAGCACTTTGCTTTTTTTGGCTGGCTGATGTTTCAACTTCGGATCTGACATACCAGATTTACTGAACTGGGTTGATGGTGAAGTACACCCAGCGATAAAGAGCGCCATGAAGCAGACAGGTAACACACGCATCGAGTTGAATCCTCATTAAAATTAAAAATGGGTGGATATAAAAATATCCACCCAATGATTTTAATCTTGATTAACTGAATAGGAAAGGTTACCAGCCTTTTATTGCTCCGCCCTTAAAGGCTTCATTGGCTTCTTTTGCTACTTCTGGAGACTGGTACGCTTTCACAAATTTTTGCACATTTTCCGCATCTTTATTGTCTTCGCGGCTGACAATGAGATTTACGTAAGGTGAATCTTTATCTTCAACAAAGATCCCATCTTGCTCTGGTGTTAAACCAATTTGCCCCGCATAGGTGTTATTGATAATAGCGAAAACAATCTTTTGGTCGTCCAGTGAACGTGGTAATTGGGGACCTTCCAACTGTACGATATCCAGGTGCTTAGGATTGCTGGTAATGTCTAAAATAGTTGGCAGCAGACCAACACCCTCTTTCAGAGTGATAAGACCTTGTTTTTGTAATAACAGCAGGGCGCGGCCTTGGTTAGTCGGATCGTTCGGGATGGCAATTTGAGAACCCTCTTGCAATTCATCCACTGACTTAATTTTTTTAGAATAGGCCGCCATTGGGAAAATGAAAGAGTTACCCACACTGGTCAGTTTGTAGTTACGTTCTTTCATTTGCTGATCTAAAAAAGGTTTATGTTGGAAGACATTCACATCAATATCTCCCTTACTCAATGATTCATTTGGCAGAACATAATCATTGAATGTCGTCAGCTCAACATCAAGGCCATATTTATCTTTAGCCACTTGTTTAGCCACTTCGGCAACCTTAAGTTCAGGTCCTGCAATAACGCCAACCTTAATATGGTTTGGATCACGTTGTTCCTGACCGCAACCAGCAAGAATTAATGTACCTAACAATGCACTGACTGCTGCGATGGATTTCAATTTTACTGACATATTTTCACCCCTATTGAATACTGATTTATAACCTGTCTTATCAAGTTACTGCGTACTACTATAATTGAGGCTCTTATTCCCATCATTTTTCAAATTGCAGCCAATAAAGCAGCGACTTGAAATTTGTCGGGTAGGTATAAGCCTTGCCACTTTGTTGAAAATAATCTATTTGCGATTAACGGCTTTCACTAAATGATCACCGCCGAGCTGAATCAAGAACACTAAAACAACTAATAATGCTAATACGGTATTCATTATTGTCGCATCGTAGCCGATATAACCATATTGATAGCCAATCTGGCCCAAACCACCGGCACCAACAGCGCCACCCATTGCGGAATAACCCACTAATGTAATTAACGTAATGGTGGCGGCATTAATCAAGCTTGGCAAGGCTTCCGGCAATAAAATCTTTTTGACTATCTGAAATGGGGTTGCTCCCATTGCACGCGCTGCTTCAATTAAGCCAGTCGGAATTTCCAACAATGCATTTTCCACCATACGGGCAATAAACGGTGCTGCACCCACAGTCAGCGGAACAATGGCTGCCTGCAAGCCGATTGATGTTCCTACGATCAGACGGGTAAATGGGATCATCCATACCAACAGAATAATAAAAGGTATTGAACGCGTTATATTTACCAATGCAGAAAGTATGCGATAAAGCGTACCATTTTCAATGATCTGCCCAGGGCGAGTAACATATAGAAGCACACCCGCCGGCAATCCAATAACAAAGCCAAAGAAACCAGAGACAAAAGTCATGACGAGGGTTTCCCAGACTCCTTTAGCCATTAATAAAATCATTCCTTCAGACATAACCGAGAACCTCTACTTTTACATGATGCTCTTCTAAAAAGGCAATTGTTGATTTGATACTATCGCTTTCCCCATCTAATTCAGCCAGCATAACCCCAAATTTCACACCGCCGGCGTAGTCCATTTGAGAACTTAATATGCTGATGTCAATATTAAAGCGGCGAACGGCTATAGAGATTACAGGTGCATCAACTGATTTGCCTGTGAACTCCAGCTTCAGTAATGGACTGCGATCAGGAGCGGATTCCGGTTGCAACTTCTGTAAATAATCTTCAGGAATATCCAGGTGCAGCGTAGATTTGATAAATTCCTGAGCAACCGGTGTCTTGGGATGCGAAAATATTTCGCTCACAACATCTTGTTCAATCAGTTGACCACCACTAATGACAGCAACTTGATCACAGATACGTTTAACGACGTCCATTTCATGGGTAATGAGAAGAATGGTCAGACCCAGTCGACGGTTAATGTCTTTTAATAACTCCAGAATAGAACGTGTTGTTGCTGGGTCCAGAGCGCTGGTGGCTTCGTCACACAAAAGCACTTTGGGGGAGTTTGCCAGAGCCCGCGCAATAGCAACGCGCTGCTTTTGACCACCAGATAAATTGGCAGGATAAGCATCATGTTTTTCAGTAAGGCCGACTAACTCTAGCAATTCGTTAACTTTAGTCTTTATTTCAGCTTTAGGCGTGTTATTAAGTTCCAAAGATAACGCAACATTGCCAAACACAGTTCTGGATGACAACAAATTAAAGTGCTGGAAAATCATGCCAATATGACGACGCGCATGAGTAAGATCACGTTCTGAAAGCGAAGTGAGATCCTGCCCTGCCACTAATACTTGACCAGAAGTCGGCCGTTCAAGCATATTCACACAGCGAATTAAAGTACTTTTACCCGCACCAGATGAACCAATGACACCATATATTTGCCCCTGCGGGACATGTAGGTTGATATCTGAAAGCGCTTTTATTGTGCGCGTTCCTTGTTGAAATATCTTATTTATCTGAGTCAGTCTTATCATATTTTTCTTATTAGATGTAAATGATGAATGACTTGAGAACATTTCAACAAGTCATGAATTAAAGTGGATGTTAAGGCGTCTAGACGTCTAAGTCAACTAGGAATAAATTAAATGCTGCATTCTCAATCAGTAATAAATCATGCGATACTGTCCACTTGGTACATTTTTGGAGTAATCAGGTGACTCAAGGTATTCCCGCCGTATTCTTAGATCGTGACGGCACGATTAACATCGATCATGGTTATGTATATGAAATAGATAATTTTCAATTTATTGATGGTGCTATTGAAGCCATGCTTGAATTGAAAAAAATGGGCTATGCCCTGGTTTTGATTACCAATCAGTCAGGCATTGCCCGTAAGATTTTTACTGAAGATCAGTTTATGCAACTAACAGAATGGATGGATTGGTCATTGGCGGATAGAGGTGTTGATCTTGATGGTATCTATTATTGTCCGCATCATCCAGAAGCAGAGGATGAAGAATATAAGAAGAACTGTAATTGTCGCAAGCCACAGCCCGCTATGTTATTAGATGCACAGCAAGCATTGCATATCGATATGTCCTCTTCTTATATGGTAGGAGACAAAATAGAAGATATGTTGGCAGCTAAAGCGGCGAAAGTTGGTACTAAGATTCTTGTTCGTACAGGAAAACCGGTAACAGAAGAAGCTGAACAGGTTGCGGATTTGGTAGTTAATAGCTTGTCAGACTTGCCAAATGTTATAAAAAATAGGCAAAAATAACCATTTGGATTAAATTATGAGCGATTAAATAAAAAATAATAAAAAAGGCTTGCCTAAATTAAAAGGCTCCCTATAATGCGCTTCCGTTGTCACGACAAATACACAAACCGGTCGGGATGACAACGTGAAAGGCCCTGAAAAATAAGGCTTGACACGAAAAGAG
>NZ_LDNM01000032.1 GCF_001028135.1 Xenorhabdus griffiniae | reverse complement strand
TTCTGGGCGGCCTGGGCTGCGGTAGATGTCTGGCAGGGCTGGGCGAATGAAAAAGTGCGTAATGAGACCCTCAGCCAGTTTGCCCTTCGAACCGCGGTATTGCTGGTCGTGGCTGTCTGGATGTTTGCCAGCTAATGCAGCGAACATAATGAAAAGGAACAGAGTCAATATGAAGCCCATTTTTACCGTCTGCCGGCGTATCAGCACGAGCCTGATGACCAGAATAAACGCCTTTCTTTTATTGTGCTGCTTTTCCTGTCGATCCGCCTGGGCGGATTTGCCCGCTATCGAGCCGCCGAAAAGTGGCGGCGGAGGCGGATTGCTGGGACAGGCTAAAGGGTACGCGCAGGATGGCATTGTGATTGGCGGGTTGATCCTCTCGGCAGTCGCGTTTTTTAAAGTGGCCTCAGCTGCTGTCGAAACCTTTTCCGAAGTGCGGGATGGCAAATCAACCTGGACCCAGTTTGGCGCCATCGTCGTGGTCGGCGTGGTGCTGTTGGTGGCCGTGATTTGGCTGCTGTCGAAATCGGCCAGTATTATCTTTTAAGGCAGTCACCATGCAGACGATCGCTTTCTTACCTGACCGTTTAAACGCCGAGCCGGTGGTGTTTCGCGGGTTCACCACACCGGAGATGGGACTGGCCGCACTGGCCGGGATCGTGCTCGGACTGGCCGTCAGTCTTCCCCTGATCCCGTTAGCCGGTTGGGTCATGCTCCCGACCGGCATGTTGGTGATGCCTTTGTTACTGGTGAGCTTTGGCGGGCGCTGGCTTGCGCATGTTAAACGTGGCAAGCCGGAAAATTATCTCTGGCTGAAACTGGAAGAGAAAAAACGCCGGCTGGGTCTCGGTGATCCGGCCTTGATTATGGCCGCTCAGGGCTGGTCGTTGCGCCGAAGCAGGAGAGCGCGATGAGCCGGTTTCGTCATGCGGTGAAAAACCGGGATCAGCATATTCTGACCCTGCGAGTGGCGTGCGGCATTCTGGTGTTGGTATTGCTACTGAGCCTGACGGGCTGGATGGCGTCACCGCGCAATCTCACCATCCATCATCCGCCGGACTTACGCACCGGCAGCACGCGCCCGTGGTGGGAAGTACCCACCCCCAGTGTCTACAGTTTCGCCTTTTATATTTTCCAGCAACTGAATGCCTGGCCGAAAAACGGGGCACAGGACTATCCGGCCAAAATTTATACGCTTTCCCCTTATCTGACGCCGGCCTGTCAGGATTTTCTGCGTGAAGATGCCAGAACCCGGGCTGACAGCGGTGAGCTGCTCGACCGGGTGCGGGTGGTGTATGAAATTCCCGGTCGCGGCTATGGGACACGCAGTGTGACGGTGCGTGACCGGGATAACTGGGTAGTCCGGCTGGATTTGGTGGCCGATGAATATTATCACGCTGAACCGGTCAAACGGGCACGGGTGCGTTATCCGCTGAAAGTGGTGCGCTGGGAAGGGGATGCCGAGCGTAATCCCTTCGGGCTGGCACTGGATTGTTACGACGGGATGCCACAGCGGCTGGAAGCGATGCCGCAACCTTTGGCAGAGAAAAAGGGCGTATTTCAATGAGCAGAGTGTCATTTGGCTGTCGCAATTTTTGGCTGGGTTTGGTCAGCATCTTGCTGTTCAGCGTCGGTGCAAAGGCTGATGAACTGATGAAGTGGGAACGTATTCCGTTATCCATCTCACTCAACGTGGGGCAGGAACGCATTATTTTTGCTGACCGGAATGTCCGTGTCGGTTTGCCGCCGTCACTCAGTGATAAATTGCGGGTACAGAGCGCGGGCGGGGCGGTGTACCTGAAAGCCAGCAATACCTTCCCGTCAACCCGCCTGCACTTGCAGGACAGCGAAAACGGCGAAATCATTTTACTGGATATTACGGCAGCTAAAACGGGGCCAACAGAGCCGGTACGGATTATTTATTCGGATGAAAAACATGCTGCGTCAAAAGAAGAACCACAGCGTCAGCGCAAAACCGAATTATCAGCGCCCGTTCCGGTCGCCTTAACCCGCTATGCCGCGCAGCAACTGTATGCCCCGTTGCGTACTGTCGAGCCGGTGGCAGGTATCCAGCCGGTGAACCTGCATCTGACCCCGTCCATCACAACGCTGTACCCGTCAGAGCCGATTGCGATTACGCCGCTGGCAGGCTGGCGATCACACCCTCACACGGTCATCGCGCTGAAACTGCGCAATACGGCCAAACGCACTATCCCCCTCGACCCGCGAGCATTACAGGGGCAGTTTGTGGCCGCCACGTTCCAGCATCGCTGGCTGGGTGAAACGGGATCACCGGAGGATACGACGGTATTGTACCTCGTCACAAAAGGGCTGCCGGATAATGCCTTTATCCCTGAGCCGGCATCGGTGAAACCGGGAGGCCGTCATGGAGGTTAAGTCCAATGCGTTGGTGAAAATACTGGTGCCGACAGTGCTGGTTATCGGCGGGTTTATTGGCATCAAAAGTTGCAGCTCAACGGAAGGTGCCGCGCCCGGTACGACGCAGAATAATGTACTGGCCACGCTGTCACCGGAGGAGTTACAGGCGCTGGGTGTCGGTGGCGATACACCGGAAGATACCCTGCGTACCCTGATAGGGGCACTGAATAAAGTGCGGGCAGAGCAGAAACGCTTAAGTCAGCAGAATACCGATATCCTGAAAGAAAATGACCAGTTAAAGCATCAGCGCCTTGATGTTGCCGGCCAGATAGATGCGGCGGTTACGGCCATCCGTCAGGGCGATGAACAGCACCGACGCGAGTTACAGGATGAGCAACAGGGGTTGCTGGCTCAGATTGATTTGCTCACCGAGCGGTTAAATTCAACCCCTTTGTCTGCCCCGGAAAGCCAAAACGCATTGAGCAGTCCGTATGCCACCAACCCAGTCAGTGGGCAGGATGAACTCATCTGGGTGGTTCCTGCCGATGAAAAACCGGTTGATGCCCAAAACGGGGTTTACGGCAAACCGGCCACTAAATTCCCGACCGCTTTTTTAAGTGAGCAACCGGCAACGGAACAAAATACCCCACCGGATCCCTCGCTTAAGGAAGAAAACGAAAAACCGGTCTATACCCTGCCGGAAAATGCCACTCTGGTGGGCAGTCAGGCGATGACCGCGTTATTAGGCCGGGTGCCTGTCAATGGCACCGTAACCGACCCTTACCCGTTCAAGGTTCTGATTGGCAAAGACAACCTGACCGCCAATGGCATCGAACTGCCGGAAGTGGAAGGTGCTGTTGTCTCCGGTTCAGCCAGTGGTGACTGGACACTCTCCTGTGTACGCGGGCAGGTCAATTCCATCACCTTTGTGTTTCAGGATGGCACCGTGCGCACCCTGCCGGGCACAGGGCAGAATCAGCAGGGTATCGGCTGGTTATCTGATGAAAACGGCATTCCCTGTATCAGCGGTGAGCGTAAATCCAACGCCAGCTCTTATCTGCCGACGTTGTTTGCCCTGTCAGCCATGAATTCGGCCGGCGATGCCCTGAACGATAGTCAGCGAACCGCCCAGACCAACGGCACTGGCGGTATCACTTCCGCGTTAACGGGTAACGCCGGACAGGCGGCATTAGGCAAAGCCCTGGCCGGTGGCATGAATGACATCACCGAATGGCTCAAACAACGTTACAGCCAGACGTTTGATGCGATCTACGTCCCGCCCGGTGCCGGTGTTGTGGTGCATATCACCCAAAGTCTGGCGATGGATTACGAAACGAAAGGCCGTAAGGTGCGTTACGACTTTAGTGAACCCGTTCAACATGATACTCAGGAAGCCTTAGATTAATGGAAAAGCCTGTCTTTCAATGGCTGTTCAGTGCCAGCCAGCCCTATTGCCTGCAAGTCAGCAGACCCCCACAGGCTGAACCGGTACCGGTTCAGCTCTGCTGGCGGCCTGCCCATCAAAAAGCGTCCCGGCTCTGTCTTGCCATCGGCAATGCGTGTCAACCGCTGAATGACGGTGATTTTACCGTCTTTCGTCTGACAGAAATCCAGTGGCAGGTGGTGATTGCAGGCAAAGCCAGGGCTGAACCTGAACAGTGGGAACGGCTGCCGTTTACGGTATCGGAACTGGCCGTCCATCCTGAGTTTGCCACCTTGACCGCGATTGGCATTACGGAGGTTCAGCGATGCGAAAAATAAACACTGTTGTCGTGCTGTGTCTGACTGGGCTGCTGGCCGGTTGTTCAACCTCGAAAGGCACGTTGCTGCCTGCCGGCGGGCAGACGGTGCTGGCGATGTGGCAGGGCAATAAAGCCGGTCATACTACCGTGCAGGCCAGAGCCGCATTGCGCAGAACGTTGACCGGAATCGAACGCCGCCGGGCACTGGAAGAGCATTACCATTACAGCCGTTCGGCTGCGCAGGAAATCAGCCAGCAATTCCCCCGTCTCCCCAATCCCGATATGGTGATGTATATCTTTCCGCATCTGGCGGCAGGCAATACGCCGATACCGGGCTACAGTACGGTGTTCCCGTTTTATCAGCAGGTGCAGTACGCCCTGCCGGGTGAACGCACGGAGGCTCTGTAATGAAAAATCCCAAGGCACTGCATCGCCCCGGCAAGCTGCGTGAAGCCGATGAAGCCGCGATTTACCGGGCCAGTCCCTCCATCATCGACTACCTGCCCTGGGTGGAATATCTGGAAGACGGGCAATGCCTGTTGCTGGATGACGGGGTTTCCGTGGGAGCGGTCTATCGTATCGAACCGGTGGCCACCGAAGGGCGTCCAGTGGAACGGCTGATTGAAATCCGGGATCAACTGGAGGATGCGATCCAGGACAGTCTGGAAGAAGACGATATCTCACCCTGGGTGGTGCAGTTTTTTTGTCAGGATGAAGATGATCCAGCCAGTTACCTCAACACGTTACGAAACTATATAAAACCGTGGGCACAAGGTACCGCGTTTACGGAGGCCTTTCTGGCCGAGTCCGAACGCCACCTGAACAGCATTGCTCAGCCTGAGGGGATATTTTACGACAGCTTAATTACCGGGCAACCGTGGCGGGGACAGCAGCGCCAGACCCGCATGGTGGTTTACCGCTGGCTGCCGGCTCACAAATCGCAGACACACCATCAAACCGTATCCCCGGTGGCGGCACTTAATCAGGTCTGCGAGCGGCTGGTTTCCTCACTGGCGGCGGCGGGTATTGTGGCCGTTCGGCAAAATGGCGAGCAGATCCACAGTTGGTTGTTACGTCATTTTAACCCAGCCCCGGACTGGAGCATGGCCAAAGTCGATTTTTACCACACGGTGAGTTATGAAACGCCCATGCAGCTCGAACTCCCGATTTATAATGACTTTGCCGAAAGCCTGTGGTTTACCCCACCGGTATCTGATCCCGAAAACGGTGTCTGGTGGTTTGATGGCCTGCCGCATAAAGCGGTGCCGGTTGAACGCCTGCGCCGCCCGCCAGAACCGGGCACGCTGACGGGCGAAGTGAAACGGGGGGATAATATCAATGCCCTGATGGATATGATGCCGGCAGGCACCGTGGTTTCTTTGACCATCGTGGCGCAGGCACAGGATACGTTGGAAGAGAGCTTTACCCGGCTGGCAAAAAATGCGGTGGGGGAAAATACCGAATCGGCACGTGTCCGGCAGGATGTGCAGGAGGTCAAAACCTTACTGGGACGGCGGCATAAACTGTATCGCAGTGCGCTGGCCTTTCTGGTGCGCGGCAACGATGTCACTGATCTGAACCAGCGGGTGCATCAGTTATCGTCAACCCTGCTGAGCACCGGATTACAACCGGTGCGACCGGAATTCAGTGTGTCCCCGTTGAATACTTATCTACGTGCCCTGCCCATGTGTTTTAACCCGCAGAAGGACAAAAAACACTGGTTTACCCGCCTGAGCTGGGTGCAACATCTGGCAGGGCTTATGCCGGTCACAGGCCGTTCAACCGGCACCGGGCACCCGGGGTTCAGCTTCTTTAATCGCGGTGGTGCACCGCTGACGTTTGATCCGATGAATAAACAGGATCGCACCCAAAACGCGCATTTGCTATTGTTTGGCCCGATCGGGGCAGGTAAATCCGCCACGCTGTGCGCCTCTCTGGTGCAACTGATGGCTATCCACCGACCGCGTTTGTTTATTGTCGAAGCGGGGAACAGCTTTGGCTTGCTGGCAGATTATTACGCCAGTCTGGGGCTGACGGTCAATAAAATCGGTATCAAACCGGGCTGTGGTGTCAGTCTGGCCTTATTTGCCGATGCCCATCAGTTGCTGCAACTCAGCCCCAATCAATGGCAGGACATTCCTGATGAATCGCAGGAAGACGAAAATGACGAACAGCGCGATATTCTGGGTGAAATGGAAATTGCTGCCCGGCTGATGATCACCGGGGGTGAGAAAAAAGAGGAAGAGCGCCTGACCCGTTCGGATCGGGGATTAATTCGTGAAGCCATTATGATGGCAGCCCACACCAGCTTTGCTGAGGGACGCCAGATGCTGGCCTCTGACTTACAGAATGCCCTCTATGCCATCGCCCGCAATCACCAGCAGGATGAGTATGGCCAGCCCTTGATCACGGCACATCGCCGGGCACGGGCAGATGAAATGGCCGGTGCCATGTCGATGTTTACCCAGGGTTTTGAAGGGGAACTGTTTAACCGTCCCGGCACGCCGTGGCCGGAAGTGGATGTCACCTTGATTGATTTGGGTACACTGGCGCGGGAAAACTATTCGGCACAAATGGCACTGGCGATGGTGTCACTGATTAACACCGTGAATAATCTGGCCGAACGCGACCAGTATCAGGACAGGGAACTGCAACTGGTGATCGACGAAGGGCATATCACCACCACCAACCCGCTGCTCTCCCCCTATATGACCAAGGTCGTGAAAATGTGGCGTAAACTGGGTGCCTGGTTGTGGCTCGCAACGCAAAACCTCGCCGACTACCCAGACACGGCTGAAAAAATGCTGAATATGGCGGAATGGTGGCTGTGCCTCACTATGCCACCGGATGAAGTCGAACAAATAGCCCGTTTTAAAAAACTGAATGAAGAGCAGAAAGCTGTCTTGCTTTCTGCCAGTAAATTGCCCCGCTGTTATACCGAAGGCGTGGTGCTGGCGAAAAAAATCGAAGCCTTGTTTCGGGTGGTGCCACCCAGTCTCTATCTGGCGCTGGGGATGACGGAAAAAGAAGAAAAGGCCGAACGGCGGGCGTTAATGCGCGAGCACCAGTGCAGTGAACTGGAAGCGGCGGTTTTGGTGGCAAGAAGGATGGATGAGGTGAGAGGATTGAAAACTGATTCTGTGGAACGCCACATTATAAGCGCAACTGATTGATAATTCATATCATTGAGAACTGGTAGTAAAGACGGGAGATCCCAGCACTCTGGCTGGGATCGTTTTATTGCTATTCTTCGTACTTGAAGTCTATGTTGATTTTCATTTTTTCAAGGTCAACAGTGACTAGGCATCCATACCATACAGGCTGACCATTGGTCAGATTATTTTCTACGTAGTATTTACGCAGCATAACTAAATTTTCGATAACACCATCACCAGTTTCTGGAGAGGGGGGTAAAAACCATTTTTGGCATCCGCTTTCATCAATATAGTCATATAATAATTTAGCATGATCATTTTCGGGCGATAACTCGACATCCAGTAAAATCTTCTGGGCATTATCAGGCGCAGATTCATACAATATCCGACCAATTTCTGAATAAATTTCATCATCACTCACCATCATTTTCCTCCAGATGTGTTCATAAAGCGTTCTTCTACCGGCCTTTCATTGCCTATCTGATAAGCTACCGAAAAACGGTCTGGTCTGGCACCATTATCTTTGTAAGAAACATCTATCTTTACCGTTGTTATACCGAAGGGGTAGTGCTGGCGAAAAAAATCGAAGCCTTGTTCCGGGTGGTGGTGCCGAGTCTCTATCTGGCGCTGGGGATGACGGAAAAAGAAGAAAAGGCCGAACGGCGGGCGTTAATGCGCGAGCATCAGTGCAGTGAACTGGAAGCGGCTGTGTTAGTGGCCAGAAAAATGGATATTGCGCGGGGGTTAAAACAGACATAACTATTCAATTTTATTATCGGGTATATTGACTGAGAGAACGTTAACTCTCTTGCCTAAAAAATTGAGATGAAGATAAGAATGAAAAAGTATCAATCCAATCATGGAAAAAAGAAACTTTATCGCCGGGTCAATACGACAGCCCATTTCGTTTTTCATCATGGCGGTGAATATCGATGGGAGCGAGCCAAACAAAAATTAATCAGGGAGGATATGCCCTACTTTCTGTCTATGAAAGGCAGGCAAAGACGCGGCTTAGATTACACGCCACTTTTTATGTTTTTATTGAGTAAAGTCGGTGAAAAATGGGATGCGGTTCACAGTGAAGCCGTTCAGCGACTGGACAGTCCAGAACCTTTATTTTGGATAGTGGCGTTACATGAGCATGAACAAAGAGATTATATCCGCTGTGGTGAATCCAGTTATTACAACGGGCTGTTCGTCGATAAATCAGGCTTTTTAAGGAAGGTGAATCCGCATTTGTCAGCAAATGATATTCCTATTCAGTGTCAGTGCTGTACGCATACATTTAACGGGATTCCTGTTCACCGCTGATTCAGGTAATTTTCACCATGGGAAAAAGAATTAAGTGCAGTATTTAACGCGCTTTTTCTGCATGTTACCCCTTTCAGCATGAATGAAAAGGGTCACAATCTGTGGTGCAAAAAGTCCAGTCCCGTCGGTTCAGCAGGGGAAACTCTTCGATTATCGGCCTGTTAAGCCTGTCACTCAGTTTTCCCGGTCAGGCCATGCCGGAAGTGCCAAACCCGGATCAGCATGAGCACACCCTGGCCGAAATCACCACCCAATGGGGGCAACTGACTCAATCGCAGTCACCCAACGAAGCGGCAAAAACAATGGTCGCCCGGCAGTTATCGTCTGTGGTGACATCAACACTGACACCGTGGTTGAACCAATATGGCAATGCCCGCCTCACACTCCCTTTCGACAATCATTTTTCGTTAAAAGACGTTGCATTTGATGGGTTACTGCCTTTTTATCAATCGATTTCGGGTACGGCATTCAGCCAGCTCGGGGTAAAAACCCACCACGGACAGACAACAACGGCAGTCGGATTCGGCTATCGCTATGTCGCCGATAACTGGTTATGGGGGGCCAATGTCTTCTGGGATGCGTTGTGGCCGGCGCAGCATCACCGTTACAGCATTGGATTAGAAGCCTGGCATGATAACGTTAAATTGTCTGCCAACCTTTACCAGCGTTTATCCCATTGGAAGCCCTCCCGGCTTACAGATTTCGATGCAAGACCCGCCAATGGCTGGGATATTCAGGCCGAAGCATATTTACCTGCTTTTCCTCACTGGGGCGGGCAATTGCAGTTTGCGCAATATTACGGGCAGCAGGTCGCGTTATTCGGTGAAGCAGAACGCCAGAAAAACCCGTACAGCGTCACCGCGGGGCTGACTTACACGCCGGTGCCGTTAGTGACACTGGGCGCTGATTTTCGGCAAGGTAAACAAGGTGTCAGTGAAAATCGTTTTACCCTGAACCTCAATTATCGGTTGGGTGTTCCGTTAAACCAACAGTTTGATCCAAACGCGGTCGCGCCATTGCGCAATTTAAGATCCAGTCAATTTGATTTTGTGAATCGGCGTAGCGATATCGTGTTGGATTATCAGAAGCAAACGTTGCTGACACTGGCTTTCCCTGCATCAATCAACGGATATGAAGGCAAGGAAGTGACCTTTGTACCGATTATCCACGCTAAATATCCGCTGGCACGTTTAGAGCTGGATACGGCTGAATTACAGCAAGCGGGCGGGAAAATACTTGATCAACGGCCGGATAAAGTGACGTTACGGTTGCCGAAAACCACGGAAAATCCCGTTCGGCTTTCGGGAATAGCTATCGACAGCCGGGGTAATCGCTCCAACCGGGCAAAAATCCTGATGGTGAGTTTGCCGACCGAAAAGCGATGGCAGGTGACAGCAAATAAAACGCAGGCCAAAGCCGATGGTCATGACAGTGTGAGCTATACCGTCCTTGTCACCGACCAGGAGGGAACTCCTATTCCCAATCAGGTCGTTATCTGGTCAAGTGATAAAGGCGAATTGTCCCAAGCCCGGAAGCACACGGATGCGCAGGGGCAGGCATCGGTCGTGCTACATAGTCGTCAGCAGGGGCTGCACACAGTACGTGTTACCGTGGATGAAGAGGCTGTTATTGCACCTTCAGTACAGTTTGATGCGGTGCTGATCCCCGAAATCACCGTTGATAAGCACAGCATTAAGGCGGATGGAAAATCAAGGGCGACGCTGACCGTTACTGTCAAAAACGCAGCCGGTCAACTTGTTTCGAATCAGGCCGTTGGCTGGCAGACCAGCCTTGGCCAGTTCTCCGCATTTTCATTAATGACTGATGCAAAAGGGCAGGCTACGGCTTATTTAACCAGCAAAGTATCAGGAAATGCAGAAGTGACAGTGGCAGTTGGCAGTGAAACAGTGATGGCTTCTCCGATTAGCTTTACCGCCTCGTTAACGCATACACTTCAGGCTGACAAACAAACGGCGATTGCTGATGGTCAGGACAACATCCTTTATACGGTGAACGTGCGCGATGCAGCGGAACAACCCGTTGCCAACAGTAAAGTGCAATGGTCAGCGGATAACGGGCAACTGCTGGACAGGCAAGAGCAGACAAACAGTCAGGGAGAAGCGACAGCCCGGTTAGTCAGTCGCACCGCCGGGAGGGTAACGGTGAAAGCTGAGGTGGCGGGAAAAACCCTTTATGCTGCTCCGGTGATGTTTGAACGTTTGCTGAAACCGGCGATCACAGTGGACAAAGTCCGGGCTAAAGGCGATGGGCAGGATACCGTGGTGTTGACCGCCACAGTGAAAGACTCGCTGGGGCTATCTGTGGAAAATCAGTCAGTAATTTGGCAAACGGATCATGGCGTGTTGTCCTCAGAACGGACGCAAACTGATAATCAGGGACAAGTGCAGGTTCAATTGAGCAGTACATTTGCAGGAGATCACCAGGTGCAGATCCAGGTCGGCGATCATAAAGTGGCTGCCCCGATGGTCACCTTTGATGAAATTCTGTTACCCACCCTTCGGGTCAATAAAACCCGTGCCGCGGCGGATGGCGAAGATCGGGTGATTTTTACTGTCACCGTCACCGATATTCATGGGCAGGAGCTTGCGGATAAAGCGGTTGACTGGTCTGGCAATCTTGGCGAGATGATTTTTGCAGAAGGCGGGACAGACCGTCAGGGAAAGGCAACCGCAACCCTGGTCAGTCGTCATGCTGGACAGGCTTCGGTCACCGCAGAAGTGGGTGAGCAGCAAGTTGTCTCCTCTGTGGAATTTATCCTGCCGTTGCGCCTGGTTGATACTGTTGCCGTTGACCGTCAGGGCGGCAATGCCAACCAGAAATCGTTTGGTCTCAGGGGACCCTCCGTACTCTGGCGTGGCGCGAAATTCCGTCTTATCACGGCAGGCAATACAGGCCGGGTGAACTGGCAGAGTAACTCGCCCTCGGTGACGGTATCGGGGGATGTGGTGACGGTACAGCAAAATCCTGACGGAGTCAGGCTCACGGGTACTGATGAGACCGGGCAGCAGGTCGAGCTGACCTTGACGGTTCACACCTGGTTTGAGCGCTCCGGCCTGACGAAAGCGTTTTACTCAGAGGCAAAACAACTTTGTAAATCACTCGGCAGCCAAATTGCCTCCAAATATGCGTTGGAACAGCTCTATGAGGAATGGGGTAATTTTTATCTCTACGATGGCTGGACGCGGGAATTTTATGTGACTTCCACGGATTACCTGGCTGCCAGCTCAGGTTCCGCAGAGCATCAGGCGAAATGGACGTTTTGGGCAGAAACCGACCGGTGGATGCGAAATGGTTGGCCGATGACCGGATTTGCATGTGGCAGGTAGCAATGTTGCCCAATTTATCGGCTAAATAAAGCCAGTGGCTGTTAAAACAGCCACTTAAGAGAATTTCAATCGCTCAGGCTAGTACGTGATTTCTTGTCTTATTAACCCGTAGCAACAAGTGTACACCCAGATGGGCAACCACAATTCACTTTGTGCCCCTCCAGTGCAACCGCTTTACCCTGTATCATCGTCAGTGGAGAACCTTCAGCAATATCGCCTGTGCTTTTGCAGGCCGGGCAAAACACGCTGTCACCAACACAGGCAACCGGTTCCCCCTGCTTGGTTAGCCCTGAACCTGTTAGTACGGTGCCGCTTGTGTTTGTAGTGTCGCCTTTCAGGATAATTTTTTTACCGTCAATGGTTGCCCGCATTTTGCTGTACCTCAAGTTCCCTTAGATCTTTCATGTCATCATGCTCAATCTGACGCACCAAACGCCATACGGTTGTGCCGGGCGTATTACCTTCAACATCAGGGGCAATATCACCTTGCAGAATGATGTTTTCCAACCCTTCACGCCCTTTGGTTGTCCAGTAACCATCGACTCTGGCGGGTTCGCCTGCCATCAGCGGGTCAACCTGTAAGGGACCACGATCATAACGGGCATACCAGAGGGCACTGGTTTTACCGGTGAAATGGCCTTCACCATAAAAATGGAGAGAATCCCCCTCTTTCATGATATAGCGAATCGGTCGGATTAATTCATTAATGGCAAAATAACTTTCAGGCACACTGGCAGGTAGTGGGGTTAAGTCGGGATATTCGCTGGCACGGATAATCAACCCATTACCATATTCAGTAATGGTAATATCAGGATAAGCGGACAACTTTTTCCTTACCCATTGTTCTCCACCCAATCGCTTGATAAATCGGTGTGACAGTAAGGTAAGCCAGCCTATACTGCGTACCGAGTTATAATATTCATGTGCCCATGAATGAACTATTGCATTAACCTGCATGGCAGGATAACGAATGGCAAGCTGGTATTCCTGTGGCATATAAAGATGATAATCTCTGGGTAAGGCAAGTGTATAACCACATTCCCCATGATCGGGATTGAGTTGCCCGCAAAGAAATGCCAGCCATTCATTAAACTCAGTTTGCCCTTCGTCTGTAGCCAATACATTCCACGGTAATACCAAACATAAATAAGAACTCGCGTTACTGCCTACTGTTTCCCACGAATCAAGATAACGCATAATATATTGAGGTGCTTCAGTAGCATTTTTTGCATCACTGACATACCAACCACATATCTTATTGCCAACGAAAGGTCCGTTATCTGCCTTCAAAATTAACTGTTCTACTTTTTCGATATTTTCGGTTGAATATTTTTTCAACCCATCAAATTCATGGGTATGGAATCTTAACTTATCACCGTACATGTCCCGAAAGCGGCGATAACAGGCTAAAATCCGTTCTTTTTTTTCACGGGTATAACCTTGTTTAAAAAACAACGTGATAGCCAACCCTAAACGGGTGACGGTAATATCTCGTTCACTTTGCAGGGTAAATCCCGTTAATTGTGCCTTGATATGCTCAAAATAGGCTTCTTTATTCATAATAATCATTTTTCCTTATGATGCGGTTGCCGCTGTTAATGCGGTAATCCCCGCCACTGCTGCTGTCAGGGTCGCCCATATCGCGGCTGCGACACCACCGGCAACGCTACCCACCCAGATAATTAAACCCGCCAACAAAACTATAGCGGCAACAACGACAATGGTTTCAATAATAGTAATGATTTTTTCCCCTATTTTTACCATTAACTGAATTGTACCATTGCCCAGATCAGCAGCTATCTGATACCAATCGACCTGTTTCAATGCGTCTATCGTCAAGTCGGTATATTTGTATACTGTTTCCATGGCTTCCTTGATTTTAGCTTCGGTGAGACGAACGATTTCCCCTGTTTTTTCACTGACCCAATGAATGGCATAACTCAGCTTTTTTGTTACCGGATCGATAATTTCATCCGCTATCCATTGCCCTGATTCACGAAACCAGGCACCACAAGCCGCCAGTGCTGCACGCGTCTTATCACTCAGGTAATTGAACCCACTGGCCGTTAAATCCCATGTCCATTCCCAGCTACGGACAATCATATCTTTGGTATAGGTAAAGCCGTCTTTCACCCATTGAACACCCTGACTATAGTATTCTGTGACCCGTTCCCCAAATGAGGATTCACTAGGCGGCGTAATTAACGGCGGAACAGTTTGATCATGCGATAAAGCCATCCAAATACTGAAAACAGGCTTATGTTGCCACGGTTTTTCACTCACCAGCGGGAGATTTTGTGGTATATACCGGGCTATTTCAGGATGAGTAGGAATAGGTAATGGTACAGGTGTCGTATTTCCGCTAGCAACCGGCGGAAAAAGACGACCAAATAAGGCCACATGTTTCCTGATATTGTCCATTTCTGCCGCTTTGGCTTCTTCCGAAAGCGTTTCCCATTCCTTTGAACCACGATTATCTTCAACCACAAAAATACCAAAGCGTTCTCTGGTGGCAATGAGGGGATAATCCATTTCCTGTCCTTCTGACATGGAGTCTCCCGGAAATTTCACCTCAATTAATATCTTCAGGTTGTCGGGGTGCGCAGAGCCATCAAGATACTCTGCATCACGCCCCGGCCATCTTATTTGCTGATTTTTGACCAGAATAATATCGGGCCGCCGGAAACCAGTAATGCCGTGTTTAATAATGTTTTGTGCAGACAAATTGGGAAACCAGCTTTCAGAGTGGGGAAGATTGCCGGAATAGCGTTCCTTTTTGTCTGCACTGGCTGTCAGTTTAGGCAATGGCGTCCTGTTCCCTCTCATATAAAAAGTCACTTCAGCTTTATAGGGCCACAGCCAGTCATACACCTTTTCCTCTATTTTAATAAACTGGCTCATCGCGGCCTGTTTGAGAGAAAAAATGCCCTTTTTACCGATAGCTATCTTCGGTGCCCAAATAGCCAAAGCGGCTTTTTTTGCCAGATAACATTGATCTTCATCTTTCGGAAATTCAATGCGCTCCATTCGGCAATGCACTGAGGTAATAGCAGGGCACATTCCACCCGGTTTTAATTGTTGGGTCATTTTGATTCCTCCTTAAATTCCATCACATAATCCACGGGCTGATTATTACCAACGTGGTACAGCGTTTTGGTTTTTTTCTTTTTCTGCGCTTCCGGGAGACTGAATTCCAAAGTATCCGCTTGTTGGGTCTGCACGATGGCAGTACGCCCTGCGGCATCCGTACGGCCGGACACGATGCCTGATGGGGTTTTTATCTGGTACAGGGTATGGGGCAGCGGTTTATTTTCGTTTTTGCTGTTGGTCAGGATATAACGCCCGGAATAATCAAACAGTGCCTGAGCACCGGCTTTTCCTGCTGCGTGTTCGGTCATGGAAATGGACGTACCCGAAATCGTAATTGCTCCTGTCGGATCGATAATAATTTGACCACCTGAATTACCGATGGTGATTTGGCCGCTTTGAGATTGCAGCACAATGTGTTTACCGACACGCACTTCCTGATTATCAGTCACTTCCAATAACTGGCTTTTACCTATTTTGACGCTTTGCTGCCCGGTAATGGTACTGGACTGGTTTTTCTCAACCCACAGTGTTTGACTGCCGCTGACAGACTCATCATCGTCCAGTTTAATGGTGGTCTGGCGGCTGCGTTGAATTTCCTCAAACTGATCCCGCATCACGGTTAATTTCTGGTCTTGGCCAATGCGTTCTTCATGATCCCTGTCCACATGAGTGGTACGATTGTTCAGCACCTTGGTATTCATATCCTTCTGGGCGTGGATATAAATCTCTTCACTGCCTTTGGCATCCTCAAAACGCAGCTCGTTAAAGCCTTCACCTTTATGCGTTTTAGTTTTAAAGGTGGTGCAGGTTTTTTGACCCGGTAAATCCAGCGGCGGGCTGTTACGGCCATTGTAGTTGCAGCCAGTCACAATCGGTCGGTCAATATCGCCGTTCAGGTATGAGATAATCACTTCCTGCCCGATACGGGGAACTGCCATAAAACCAAAGTTGTTGCCGTTCCAGCCCTGCGCCACCCGCACCCAACAGGATGAACCGTCACCGGGTTTATCGTAACGGTTCCAGTGAAAATGAACCTTAATGGCCCCTAATTCATTAGTGAATATCTCTTCGCCTTCCGGCCCGACAACAGTGGCCAGCTCGTCACCGTCTGCCAACGGCTTATAGTGATACGGTGGCCGCCAGTCATCAAAGCCGGGGATAAAGGTCATATCGCTGGTTAATGTGGTGCCTTCGCCTCCCGTTCCGGCCGCTTGTGGTTGAGCGCCATGATGCGTGATGCTCACCACCTGCCAGCGGTCATTCATCGTTTCAGACGGATGAGCACTCAGGGTAAAGATTTTACCCGGCCGTAATTGAATGCAGTTAGACTGTGCCGAACCCAGTTTACTTTCGCTGTTCAACTGGTTAAGGCGGATTTTACCAAAGGGCTGTCCCTCTTTACTCCATTGAAAACGCCCGTAACTTTCAAAAACGGAATGCCCGCTGCTGGGTTCTACGTTGGCTTGGGTTTGCATCGGCTGGGAAGGACGCAGGTAGTTGTAATCTTTGTGAATAAACTCATCCGGGCATAAATATTCGCCATACTGCCACTGCCAGACAGTAGAGTCAGTATCATCCGTGTTGGGTTGACCGTTGTAGACCAAAGGTAAGGCGGCCGTCATGCCGAGGTGAGAATTGCTGTAAAACATCTGGTTTTCCTCAAACCAGAAAATAATCCCTTCTTCCGCCGCTAGCCGGCACCAGAAATCGTAGGCTGATTCCCGTTTCTGGGTAATGTAGTCGCGGGGCGCATGATAACCGGCGCTATCATAGAACTTGCTGTCAGCTTTTACCCGGTGCTCTCCCAGCAATTTTTTCAAAATATCCGGTACGGAGAGATGCTGATAAATACGGTTGTCCTGATTGAGCGTCATCCGCCACATTTCAGGACGCAAGGTAAAAGTGTAACCCGTCTGTTTTCCGTCAGTATTACCCTGTACTGCACCTGCAACGATACCATTGACCGTCCGTTCCACCACACCATTACGCTTGATGGTCAGTGAGGCTTCCTGGTTAAGCTGCTCACCCAGAGGGATATTATTGACGGCGCTGACCACCGTCAGATTAAGTTGAAAAAGCTGAGATAAATGCTCCCGCAGAGTGAAGTTAACCACCTGAAAGGTCGTTGGCGGGAGTCGACCGATTTGGCAGGTAAAAACCAAACCATCCATAACCGTATTTCCTTATTGTTACATTAACGGGCGATATCCCTGTATGGGATAACGTGAGAAACCATAATATTTTCCCGCCGTGGTGCGACAGGTCACTAACATGTGCATATCCTGTGTCAGGCAAAATGGCAGAAACTGGGATACGCTATGGGCAAACATGAAAGCCTCCCCTTCATGAGGGTAGGTGCTGTCATCCAGCATCAGTTCAATAAACAGACAGCGGTGGGGTACGCCCTTAATCAGCCAGTCGCTCGTTTTCGAATGCACGGAAACAATGCCATCAATCCTGCGGCGCAGTGCCCGGCTCCGGTTTCGGTCTGTTTCAGTATAAAAGTCATAACCGCGCAATAGCTCTTTGAGCATGTCAGCAAAATGCAGCAAAAATGGGCTGGCCGAATAATGTGACAATAACGTCCAGTAGCGGTGACTGTCGGTGAGCGGCGGATAGGGCGACGAAGGGGGCGTCAGGTTTTTGATTTGTACATTATCAGGGAGGGTTTCGTCCGCATAACACCTCTCACCAGCCATTAATGGCTCTGGCTGAAGCCCGAATGTTGCCACCTGACAGATAAATTTTCGCACCGGAGGCTGTGTCATGAATTGCCCCCGACTGTCCCGGAAAACCAGATCGTATTGCAACCGGCCTAACGCATCTTCCCCCATTTCCAGTGAATAGAACCAAACCTGTTCGTCATCCAAATAGCGATCCATGCCGGTCAGCAAGCGATCGGGATAGAAACGGAAAGACTCGCCCCGATCGTGCTCTTCATCCGGCTCTTTTTCCAGCGCGATGCCTAGCACATCCAGTACACCCTGTGAAGGTGATAAGGGTAAGCGATAACGTGCAGTCTCTGACTTAAACGGCACGGTTAATTGTGTTATTTTCCGATTGACCACGGGCACACAATGCAGGTGAAACGCTGCCGTTATCTGCGTTTCAGACACGGCCAATTCACATCTGAGTTTGATTACAATAGTAAATTCACGGATTTCTGTCATTAATAAATGGCTTCGCATCGTCGTCGGCAAAACCAATGTGATGAAGTGATGAACATGGGGCAGATAAAGTGACTCTACTAGCATTTGTGGTGCCCAGTTTCCCGCCCGCTGTGGCTGGGACAAAATAAGCCTGGAAGTGCCCTGCAAGGGTTCCAAACGCAAACCTTCCATTGGGTAAGGGGAATTTTCTCGGTATAACTTAATGTTATAAGCCTCTTGTGTCAGTGCCAGCATCAGGGTATCTGCGACGGTTTCATCAGCACTGAGAAACAGGCTGATGGGTTTGATTGCCCAACGGTCACCTTTGCCTGTATACCGGAATGTCAGGGTAATCTGTGTTTCTTGTGCCTGATGATGAAGTTCCCGCTGAATCAGTGTCAGAGGCTCGATATCACAGGAGCGACAGCTCATGAATGGTGTGCCGTTTTCTGTGGTAATTTTACTGCCTGCCGGCACGGAATAAGCATTATCTGTCCCCTGAACGCTATCCAGTTGCATCACACTGGTTGTGGGTAAACCTTTTATTGTCTGCGAGTGTAAGCGTTGCAGTAACGGTTGGGTGTATTCAGGCAATCCGTCGTCAATTTTTTGGCGCAGACGGGCTGTCAAAAAGGCCGAACCTTCATTGGCTCTTTCCACATCCGGATCGTGTCCACTGAGGATATCCGCCAGATGTGGTTTTTCCTCTCGTACCAGTTTTTGTAATGCGCGGAGATACTCAATCTCGTGTTGAAAGTATTGTTCAAATGATTTCACACCGTTTTCCTTTTCGATATTCAATAAACTCGGCCGGTTCACAATGGCACAACTTGTTTAAACCCCTCTTACCAGGCACGGATACTCACTATGTTTTTTATCTTTTCCTCATATGTCTGTTTTGATGAATTATTCATCGCTATTCTATCGGAAAAATTTATATATATTGGGGCATTGATAACGGTTAATGGCGTATTTTACGGAACTATCTGTTAAATTTACTTTATGGAAGGTTGTTTTTGTGATTGGGGACACGTCTTGATAAATGGCTATCAGAATTCCAGGCCAAAACCTCAAATAAGAAAAGTCTTAGTTTGAAGTGCATTCACTTTTTTTACTTTTGCAAAAACTAATTAATTACTGACATCAATAATACGTTTCTTCAGGCTATACCGATATTTTGTCAGACGGGAAATGGCTTATGAAGAAACTGAACTTATTGCTTTATATGGGGTTAGTATTGCCTTTATCTGCTAATGCCAAAACGGTGATTTATACTGACAGCCAACATCCTCCCGTCAATCTTTCCCCTGATACACAGGTAGTCTGGCTGGATACAGCTGAACAACAGCAGAAGAAAATCTTCTCTCAACTTTCTGCTGACCCTCAACAAGCTGCGGTACAGGCACAAGCTATTCTGCAATCTTCCCAATGGTTCCAGCAGGAACAACAAATTATCAACGCTTATCGTGCCGTTGTTGAAGCCTGGCAATTAGGTGTGCGCAAGTACCCTGCCGTGGTCTTTGATGACCGGGATGTCGTGTATGGCACGGCGGATGTGGCAAAAGCGAGTGCCCTCAGGGAGCAGCGCCAGCCATGAAGACACCCCGCCTTGCTTTTCCTGTTGTCATCACTCTGGTTGCTGCGTTTGTTCCCTTTGCGCAGGCTTCCCTCAACACCGCTCAGATTGTGGCCAGCAGTCTCTCACCCGCCTGTATTCAGTGGCGGGTCAGCGGCATTTGTTACTGGCTGTTTTGTTCCTGGCATGGTTGCACGGTAAAAACCTCGGTTAAAGTCACCCACTATCTTCCCGAAGCGGTCGTGTCCACCTATCACTCCCCTGGCGGCAATCCGTGGTCAGAAATGGCCCAGGTCAGCCGGTTATCCGGCGGGCTGGAAAATGCCGTCACCGGGGCGTTATCTCACCTGACTGTCGGCGGCGGCAACCATAATAGCCAGATTTCAGGCCAGCGCCGTACCAGCCTGCGTTTCAAATACGCGGATGCCATTGGGCATCCCGCTACCAGTCTGATTGGCGGACAAATCCCCGGTTATTCTTGCCGCAGTGCGGCCACCCCGTTGATACCTTATTTTCTCAGTACACTGGATACCGTCGCGTGGCGCACCGGGTTGCCGGAGTCGTTCTACCCGGAAGCGCTTATTCCCGGTCAGCGGGAGCTGGGCAGCCAGATGGCCGGCAATCTGTGGGGCACTGTTTACCCGCGTTCAGGGTTTGTTAATCAGACTGATGATGACAAAGCGTCTGCCGTGGTGGTGCAGCGGGTGGCGGATATTATCACCCGCGCTGGGCAGCCGCATGTTTATCAGGCATTAAAAGGTCAACGCGCTGACGGTTATTGGCCACCCGAGCCGGTGACAGAAAACACCGGCACCCAAAATCACCAGTGGCAGCGGTTATCACCCCGGTTAAGCCCGTCCTGCGCGGTGTTTCCTGACGGAGAGCATACGGCTGCGGTCAATGGCAATCAGGCGTATGCCCTGTGGCAACCCTACAGCTGTTGTCAGCGTCGGGGACAGCGCTTTTTGGGCAGTACCGATATTTAAAAAGGAGTTTTTATGCCGAAAAGAAAAGCGTTATGGCTAATGACCTGCGTGCTGGCCGGTGGGGTAGCGCAAACGGGATGGGCTGAAAACGGGTTGACGGTTTCTCTGCCCCAGGTCAATCGCGGTGCCCTGGGTTATGGTGCTGATGTTTCCGGTGCTGTCTCCGATACCCTGTTTTATACCCTCGGTGGCGGCTCGGTGATTTCACAGCCGGCGACCCGCCGTTCCCTGACCCAACTGGGCGGACTGGAACTCGGCTGGAGTTCCGATTTGATGTGCGGCAATTTTGATTTAAAAACTACGGTTGGCAACCAGCTAAACGGCATTACCGCCGGGTTTAAGAACCTGATGAGTGAGGTGATCCAAGGGGCCACCGGCGCGGTGGCGAGTTTACCTGCCATGATCATTCAGCGCGCCAATCCGGGTCTCTATGACATGCTGACCAATGGGGTCTTGCAGGCCAATGTGGCGTTCGACAAGGCCCAGTTTAATTGCCAGAACATGGCCAAACGGATGATGGATTTTGCGCAAAACAGTAAATGGACGCAATCGGCCGCGATGCAGGAATACAAAACGCAGGTGAACAGTGGGGATGCGGATGCAGTGAGGGTGAATAATGCCGGCAGTAAATCGACCGGCACAGGCGGGCACCAGTGGATTGGCGGGAAGAAACAGGGGGGCAAGGGACAGAGCGCTATCCGGCCCACCCGTGATTTAGCCAGCGCAGGGTTTAATATGATGAATCATCTGCCGGTACTGAGCCAGTCGTCAGTCAGTACCAAACAGTGTGATGGCGGTGCCTGTCGCCAATTTCAGAATGCCACCGAAGCGGCGGAGGCTGTGGTGAAAGTGCTGGGCGACCGGGCTATCCGTACCTGTGCTAATGCCGCGGAATGCACCAGCGGCGGGGCGTCCCAGCAACCGGGCGTGACGGTGGCCGGCACCGGCTTTGCGCCGATGCTGGAAGAGAACACCAAAGCCAATATTGAACAGCTGGTGAAACTCCTCAATGGCACGGAAAAATCGACCGCCGCCAATCTGGCCAAACTGAAAACCGGCAGTCTGGCCGTGACCAAAGGGGTCATTCAGGCATTGCAGCGAGACCCGGACAGTGCCGCGTTGACTGCGCGTCTGGCGGGGGAACTGGCGATGGCTGAGACCACCGAGACGGCATTGCTGATGCGGCGAATGTTAATCACCGGCATGTCAGAACCCAATGCCGCTGCCCAGCCGGAAGCCCTGGCCGAAGGGGAACGACGGATTGATGCCCTGGATCGGGAAATTAATGCGCTGAAAAATGAAATGTGGCTGAAACGGGAACTGTCGCGTAACGCCATCCTGACCATTATTGAACGGGAAAACCGTCGCATTGAAGCCCATCCCCAAAAGCAAGTGCCGGACAGTACTGATGCGCGTTTTTATCAGCTGGAAGTGCCCCACAGTGAACGGCGGTAAGGTGATATGGCAGCGATGATCCCCACATTGAGAAAAGGTGTTGTGCGATTACTGATTATCGCTTTGGTGATGGTTATCAGTTTAGCAATAGGCTGGGCCGGGCTGCATCAGGCCGAAAAATTCACTGAGATGTACCATTGGGTGATTGAAACTAAGGGATTTTGGTTAGTCTGGCGATTATGCCTGTATGCCGTGCTGGGCTGGGGTAGCTGGAAAATCGGGCAAAGGACAACACACCAGCCGGAATACCGTGCCACGTTGATACGCATGATGGTAGTCAGCCTGCTGTTTATTGTGCTGGGTGAATATGCCCTGTCAGGTTCGATTGAGGGAATATCATGACCACCAACAGCTATCTGGAATACTTTCTGACCCTGCTTGGCTGGGTGGTCAATAACGGGTTATGGCAAATTCTGATTGCGACGGGGCTGTTTACCCTGCCTCTGGTGATAAAGGTGATTGCGGTCTGGCTGAAAGTGAGAGAGTGTGGCGAAGAGGAGGGCCGTGGTGGATTGCAGTCACTGGCCCGGATCGAAAATACCCTGTACGGTGCCTTCTTCGTTATGGTGGTGTGTTGTGTGCCGCTGGTGAATGTCAGCCTCAGTATCCTTCAGTATGACCCGTCCCGCGCCAAAAGTTGCGGCACCTGGACACCTCAGGCACCGGACAAAAGTGGCTATGCACCGGTGATCTCCAGCCTGAATAATCAGACGGCGGCAGTGCCCCTCTGGTGGGCGGTGGTACACCGACTGTCAAAAGGATTGACGCAAGCAGCGGTAGCCGCCATTCCCTGCCGGCCGGATTTAAGGCAGCTGCGTTTTGAAGTACAGCATACCCGTATCAGTCACCCGGCACTGGCGGCGGAATTGCAGGATTTCACTAATGACTGTTATGCCCTGGCTTTGTACCAGTGGAAACAACGGGATCAGGGGCAAACCACCGACGACACCAGGCTGAATGATATCAACTGGCTGGGCAGCCGCACGTTTTTAGCCGGTGATTATAATACGCTGCAATCCCGAACGCCCCGTACCTATTTCCCGTGGAGTGAGAGCCGGGACAGTGGGCGGCCGTATACCGGGCAGGGCGGTTATCCCACTTGCAAAGCCTGGTGGTCAGCCGCCAAAACCGGGCTGAAAGACCGGGTACTGGCGCAGGCCGATCCGGGATTATGGCTGCGTTTGTCGGCGGCACTCAAAATGCTGGGCAAAGAAACCCGGGAATATAAAGAAGCGGTGATCCGCCGTCTGGTCAGCCCGGTAAATCTGACGGTGTCTCAGGAAGGTTATGTGTATGCGGGCTATGGGGGTAACGCGGATTTTACGGTCTGGGACGGTTCCAACCGGGTCGGAGCAGCTGCGGGGACGATATTAGGGGGATTGATCAGTGCCCCAATGTTTGATGCGGTGCGACAGGCACTGCCCATGATGCAGGCGGTGATCCTGATGGCGTTGTATATTCTGATCCCGTTGATCCTGCTGTTTGCCGCCTATGAATTTAAGACGGTACTCACACTGACGTTCGCCCTATTTTCTTTGAATTTTCTGACCTTCTGGTGGGAAACCGCCCGCTGGCTGGACAGCTATTTACTGGACGCCTTGTATGGCTCAGACACCCACAGTTTGTTGAATCTGGCAGGGTTTCAGAATACCTCGGATGATTTGATTATGGGGCTGGTGATGGGCATGTTGTTTATTGTGCTGCCGATGGTCTGGCTGGGCGCATTGGCCTGGGCAGGGGTGCGAATGGGCGATATGGCAGGCATGATGAGTCAGGGCGTGGGGCAGGTCAGGCAGTCAGCCGGCATGTTCGGGCAAATGGTGATGCAGAAGATGTTGTCCAGAGGAAAGTAGTCAAATAAATGTTTAAAACTTAAGGGATAGAACACTATCCCTTAAGAATAGTTTGAATTTATGTGAGCTTGATTTTTTCCTCCTGTTTAACCTGTTCATAGTTGTTTCGATAACTAATATAAGTATATTGTCGCATTATTGTGTTAATTTATGGCCTTCTAAAGTTAGAGTTTTCATTCACATAATTAGCGAAATATTCATGATCTATGTCACAAAAAAGTAAATTATTTAATGCCATTTCATTCAGTGTATCTTATATTAAAGACGTATACTGACATGTTCTATCACATCAATATCCTCGTTTCTGGTAGTAGACGATTTTAATAATTTGTAGAAGCCACAGTGGTCGCAACCATTGTGGCTTCGTTAATTATTATAATGAAAATCAATAATTCGTAAAAATAGTTATCCAATTTTCGAATTTGGTTAGATGTCTTATTTAAATGACCCTATAAAATTACGAATCACGCTCAAGCTCTGTGTGTTGCGCTGAGTATGAAATTTAATGTATTGCAATTAGAAAAGATAACTTAACCAAAGAGTTCAGTGTGTTTTTAAAACTTATACCTAACGGATTTAACTTAAATGTTAAGTTTACTTTTTTCGTTATTGAATTAATAATGAAAATAGTTAAATTAGAGCTCATTTAAGTGTTATAAAATGGATTAGAGAAAGCAATGAACGACACCGATGAAAACGATAACAGCAAGAAAAATAAAAAATATGCTAATTATTTTATTCCTTACAAAACTACGTATGATTTACGTTTAAGTAAAAGGGAACCAAATTTAATAAACATACTTATGCAGATTCAAGGTTATGAATATGGCTTTTTTACCGTATTAGGTGTCCTCCCATTATCTCAACGGAGTGACAGAAAAAACAGTGCTATCTATGTAGTTAGGTGTCGGTGTGGTAAATATGCAGTCAGGACATTAAAAGCAATCAAAAACCCGAGTAACGTTAATGACATGTGTGAACATTGCCATCACCTATTTAATCTCAGGCGTAGAGAAATTTTTCGCACGACAGGAAAAGATGTGGATTTGTCAGAATTAACAAGAGTTAAATGTAAAAATCTTTTAGAAATTAAAGAATAAGGAAACAGTGTCGCATTTTGGAATAATTGAGCTCTCGGGGGGCACCTTACTTGGGGAGCATAAATACCAGCGTACATCACAGTGGGGAGGTTGTTCGCATTCTAAAAAAACTCTGCTCACGATGTGTAACAATGCTCCCACTGGATGAGGATGGGAGCACACTGGTTTAGCTGCTTTTTAATGGTTATTAAATTGTAAAATAAAGAAAAAAATGACCATGAAATTGGAGAAGGTGTCTATTTTATTATTAGTGAAAATTATATTCCTTATCATATATTTTAACTCATTTATGTTTTGTTTATTTTTTGTTGAATAGTAAGGATGTAAAATTATCTTGTACCAAGGGGTTTCGACTATATAAGCAATTCAAATATTAAAGGCATTGATTATGGAGTTTATTGTGTTCTCAATTCTTTATGACAACACAAAAATTAGCTAATCTTAATTATAAAATATTAAGATAATATGAGGTCTGAAAAACTGTACTAAATCAATCATCTATAATGTTTTTGAAATTGGAATTTTGAATTTTAAAATCTAAGGTATTATGTCATACAAATTCAACCTGAATGAGAGAAAGGGTTATTCACGAAAATTTCTAAGTTTATTTTTTGTCATAACAAATTAATGAGTTTTGTTTTAAGGCATTAGAATATTTGGATTTTTTTAAAAGACTGTTAACCATTGGCGGCCAGGATAGATGACTTTAAACGACATTAGAACTGATGTAAAGCTTGTCAGCATAAAAGATTTATACCCACATGAGGAAACAGATCCTATTAACTTCGCCGTATTGTTGGATAAAATTAATCAAGAAGGTCAATGGCGTATACCTCTGATTATAGACAGAGATACTGGAATTATTATGGACGGACACCACCGATATAATGTTGCTGCTATTTTAGGGTTCTCAGTTGTTCCGTGTTATGAGATGTCTTATTTATCAGAGAAAGTGATTATTCTTGACTGGAAAACAGGTGCTCCTTTTTGTTATAAAAGAATAATTGATTATGTTAAATCAGGCAGGGTTTTTCCTCCGAAGACAACTCGTCATTATTTTACTGAAATTTTTGATGCAGTAAGAATAAACTTAAATGAACTTTACTAATTAAATCTCAGGCAGAAAGCTAAGGGGAAATGGATGTTATCTTTTAAGAAAAACATTACCGATAATATGTCTGAGACACCGCTTGTTAATATTGAGAAGATTAACAGAGCATTAGGGACCAATGTTATCGTTAAGCTGGAAAAAAATAATCCCGGTGGAAGTATCAAAGACAGGGCTGCTATTTTTATTATAGAACAGGCCGAGAAAAGCGGATTTCTGAAACCAGGCGGGACGATTATTGAATCATCATCCGGGAATTTTGCCATTAGCCTTTCCATGATCGGGGCGGCAAAAGGTTACAGAGTCATTGCTTTAGTTGATCCTAAAGCCACGGAAACCAACAAAGCACTGATGAAAGCTTATGGCGCAGAGGTTATCACCGTTACGGAGCAAGACGATACTGGCTCCTATCATAAAACGAGAATTAAACTGGCAAATGAGCTGGCCAGAGAAATTCCCGGAAGTTACAGGCCTGATCAGTGTTTCAATGTGTTAAGTTCTGTCGCGCATTATCATACAACGGCAAGAGAGATCCATGCTCAAACAGGTGGAAACATTGCTGGCATCGTGTGTGCAGTCAGCACTGGTGGCCAGATTGGCGGCATTGCCGAATATTTCAGTAAACACCTGCCCGAAGCTAAAGTTATCTGTGTGGATGCATACGGTTCTTCCATTTTTGGCGGACCTGCTCACGCTTATAAAATTCCGGGGGTAGGGCTGGGCTGGACGCCGAGAAACATCAGCGATGTATCAAAAATTGATTATGTTTACCGTGCAAAAGATGAATCGGCTTATATAGCAGCAAGGTTATTGTGCCGTCATGAAGGAATTCTGGCAGGTGTTTCTTCAGGTGCGGTTTTATTGTCTGCACTGAATGTATCAAAGCGCCTGGGTAACAGTAAGCCCATAATTGCTGTTCTGGGCGACAGTGGTGAACGGTATCTGGATACCCTATTTAATGACAGATGGCTTGAAAGCAACAACATCGATACGGGGGTAGAATTTGAGAGGCTGTTGACCCTGACAGAATCAATGGAGGCGCCGGTTGAGTCCGGGAATATTGAAAGTAATTACAGAGATGATTTGATTAAGCTTCTTGAAGTGCCGACGACCACAATTACGCATTACAGTATGCTTGAGAAGTAATTCAGGATTGCCATGAAAAGTCATCTCATATTCTCTGTCAGTTTCTTTCTGTCATTTGTTAACTTTTTGATTTTCTATAGCTACCCCTTCAGGTTAGAAACGCTGGGTGTGGAAAATGGTGTGGCTGGTCTGGTTGTGGGAACAGCCACAATTTTTACGCTCATCATGCGGGTCATTTCAGGGATTGTTATTGACAAATTCCGGCTTAAACGGGCGATGTTAACCACTGCCATACTGTACAGTTTGTCTCTGCTTCTCATCAACGGCGACTGGGAATTTACTGTTATAGCAGGCCGGCTTGGCCTTGGTGGCTTGCTGGGCATTATGTCCACTCTGCTGATGTACTATACGTTAACAGTCAGTGATGACAGGGCTGAAAAATCAAGAAACGTCTCCATGTTCACCTTTTTTAATGCTCTGCCTACCTGCCTGGCGCCTTTTATCGCGTTGAAGATGGCTCAGATTTGGGGAGTCAACAGCGTTACAGTGCTTGCAGTTATTTTATTTTTCTTCTGTCTTCTGCTGGTGCTTCTTCTCGATATTCAGACGATATCAATCGGTGGTGGAGATGGTTCAACAGAAGAGGGATTCTCTGAAAGTCTTAGGTGTGTAATAGCGGATAAAAACGTGAGAGCTTCAATAATGGTTCTCTCCTTGATCTATGTTATCAGTGGTACGACGGTAACATTTTTACCTACCTATTTTCTGGAATCGGGAATGAATGATCCGTCGTGGTATTTTCTCGTGTTTACCCTATGCATGATGTTGCCACGATTACTTCTGAAAAAACATATGCCGCAGGACAGTATTTTTCCCTCCAGACTGTTGATGATCTGCGTTACGCTTGGCCTTGCCGGTAACCTTGCAAATTATCTTCTGACGAACAATCAATTTGTTCTCGTGGGAGCAGTATGTAACGGAATGACTCTCGGTATAATCTATCCCGTCGTTATGTCATACGTCGTTTGCTGCGTAGGTAGAAATCTTTCAGGAACGCTGTCCTCAGTAGTCGCTGCTGCTGCGGACTTGGGTGTCATTTTGTCAAATATCGGACTTGGCATCCTCAGCGTTTCAATCAGTGATGATATAGCCATGATGTTTCCGGTTATTGCTTCGGCTACCGCTTTACTTATTGTTTATTTAAGGATGATGGTGCAACCACGTAATATAAAAAGGAGAACTTCATGAAAAATGTACTGTTCTTGTCCGACTATGAAGATGAAATAGAATACCAGGCAGTGTTCGAAAAACTGTCCGCCTGGGATATCATCGGCATAACCGCAAAGCCGCGTGAAATAAGTGTCATAAATACTTTATCAGGTACAGAATTTTTTTTCCGTGGAGAGACTCTGCGTCCCGATCTGGTTGTTGGTTATGCCTATGAAGATGATTTATTGGCAGCAGTAAAATTGATGAAACTGTGGCAGATGTCAGGTGTCGCTGTACTCAATCACGGAAGCACATTGTTCTGCGGGCAAAATAAAGATCTTTCCTCGGCAATGCTGAACGCAGCAGAAGGAGTTAGGCACCTGCCTTATTTCAAATTTCCCTCTTTGCCTGCTGAAGAAGAAATGGAAAGTATCGGTTTTCCCCTCGTAGCCAAACCTGTTAATGGAGCCTGCGGGCGCGGCCTTTTCAAGCTCAATTCATATCAGGAACTGTCTGCTTGGGTTCGGCAAAACGAAAGATACCTTGATGATTATTACGTCCAGCCTTATATCCCGAAACTCAATAACGAAGATTACAGGGTTGTCGTTGTAAACCATGTGGCTTGCTATGCCTACTCACGTAGAGGGGCTAACGGCAGTTGGATTACTAATCTGATGAAAGAGGGTACAGGCAAGACCTTTACTGTGGATGCATTACCGGAAAACCTTATTGCGATGGCTGAAAAAAGCTCCCGTGCAGCAAATTCACTTTTCTGCGGCGTTGATGTGGCACTTGATGAGACAGGGATTCCTTTCATCATCGAGATCAACACTTGTCCTGCAATCAAAATCAGCCGTTATATTCCCGGCGCAGATACTCTCGTTGAACAGGCTTATGCAGAATTTATCCATCAGGAGCTTACCAAAAATGATCTGTAAATTTTTCTCTGATGATATAGAGAAGGAAGCAATGATTTTGTCCCTGATTGCCGGCTGGGCAAAATCTCGCGGCGGTGTCGATGTTTCTGTATTGCGTGAACATGGTGCGGTGCACTGCCTCTTTGCTCATGCTATTGGTAAAATTCCCCGCGAAAGAGAATCCTTTTACTGGAACTGCGAGAACATTGCGGATGATGCCGCAAAATTTAACGGTAACCAGGCCCACTTCCTGAGTATTTTCGGCGTGAGCAACAAAACTCACGAGAGCCTTCTTGCTGCAAATTACAAGGTTATAGCGCATGAAACTCATATGTACAGGTATCTTGATGCAGAAGAACCCGCAGTGAATGATACCGTTATTCGGGTTCGTACCCGTGAGCAGGCGGACTGGTATAACGATCAAAAAGGGACACTATTCATCAAACCGGTACATTTGAACGATCCGGATGTTTATGATTTTTATACTGAGTATGAAGGTATTATGACTTCCCACGCCAGAGCGATTCGTTCAGGTAACTACCTCGTGATTGATGACGTTCATACCAGACCGGAATACCAGAGAAAAGGACTGGCAACAACACTTCTTTCTGTGATCACTTCTGTTGCGTTATTGGAGAAATTAAGGGCATTGACACTGATATCCAGTAAAGCCGGTGTCCCGCTCTATCTCCATGATAACTATCAGTTGGGGCCATCTCTTACCGTTTACAGTTCACCAGACTAAAGCAGAGGACAGTTAATGAATATTATTGCTCTTGAAGCCCTGACATTCGGGCTTAGCCGCCTTGTGGATGCCGCAAAAAAGAATGGCTGTACTCTTACCCTCCTGACCCGTGATAAAACCGTCTATGACTATGAGCTTTCTCGCCTGGATACAGGGGCTATTAAGGTTATCGAAGTTGACACATTTTGTGATGATGCCGTCGCTGAAGTGATAAGAAAGGAAAAGGAAGTTACGGCCATTCTCAGCATGACAGACACCTGGAGTCTGCACTGTCTTACGATCAGTGAACGCCTTGGTCTACCTGGTCATAATCCTGATGTTATCCGCTTGATTAGGGACAAGTACCGACTGCGCAACCACCTTTTTAATGCAGGCTTGTCAGCAGGGAGAAGCAAACTGGTAGACCCGAATCAGTTTGATAGGGCAATAGTTGTTAAAGGGATAAACTACCCATGTATTGTGAAAGACACGGCAGGCACCGGCAGTCAGAACGTGTGGATTGCCTATGGAGAGGAAACGCTTCTCCAAATCTTGGATAACGCTTCCTCTGCTGTACTACGGGGACAAATAACCGTGGAACCCTTTTTTTCAGGAACACTGTACAGTCTGGAAACCCTCTCATGGCAGGGAGAAATCCGCGTCATTGCATTGACAAGCCGTATCATGTCGCCAGAGCCATTTTTTCGGGAAGAGGCGTTTTCGTCACCTGTTATGCTGGATGATCCTCAAAAAGCCGCATTGCAGCAATGGATAACCACCGTTTTTAATAGCGTAGGTTATGACAATGGCTTTGCTCACACCGAGTTTATGTCCACCGAAAATGGCTTTGAGATAATTGAAATAAATCCCCGGCTCGGTGGAGTCCAGATAGGTGAGGCGCTGTGTCAGTCGCTGGGAATTAACATTTATGAACCGTGGATTGAAATGGCGCTGAATAAGCGTCCAGTTTTGATGGATGCCCCATTGCCTTTATTAAAAGGAATTGGTCAGATAATTGTTTACGCCACTGAGATTGGCGAATTTTCTCATGTCGAAGGACTGGAAAGGCTAACTCATCATCCTGGTAAGCCAGTCTTTTATCCAACGGCTTACCCTGGAAAACGCATAAATACGATGGATGATCAACGCGCTAGCATCGGCATACTTTTTGCGGAAGGCAGTTCTTCTGAAACAGCCCTGTTCAACGTTTATGCCGCCAGAAACAAACTTCGGGTAGTAATGAAAGCTTGAATGTTTGCATAAGCTGGCAGAATAATTGACTTCTTGCCCCTCAACCGCTCGTTTAAGAAAGAGGCTTAATTGAGCGGTGTTATATCTTGCATCCTATTTATGCTACTAAGTATATGAGGGTAATGAAATATATAAAAAATTCACTTCATCTCATCTGAAATGAAAAGTAATGTAAACTACTTGTAGACGTTCATAAAATGAGTACCCCACAAGCTCATTGTGATCATGGGCAAAGGTAAAATTATTTTCATCAAAAAAATCATGGTACTTTCCTTCACTCCATCATCAAACAAAAATTTGACCTCACCCGACCCAATCGATAAAGTATTTAACTGTTACCAATGATCCATTGCCTGTAAGGATCAGCGTTGAGCGGCGAAGTAAAAACTCCCGTAGCCTGAAAGGGAGTGCATGTCATGCGGTACATCTGCACACTTTTGGAAGCAGATATCATTGGACACCTAACCCTCCGTCTGATGATGAAAGTTTCCCGGTGTTATTCACACCGGCTACCTACATAACCGAGCAGAACATGCTCTGCCTCATGCTAATCGATACCGTTTTAACCGGTACAACATTCACCCACGTTTTGTATTTATCACGATAAACGTCCCGGAGCTTGTGCGGCGTCACTTGCGTTAACGCGCAGCGATGACCAAGTGACGCCGTCAGGCGTCAACGTCCAGCGCACGTCCGGTCTGGCTTTACGACCCATTTGAACCACGCATTACTCAAAGTCACCCGTTATTTCAGTCATTTTCTGATCCTGAACCCTTTTATTCGTTTGTTTTTTAACCCCCTGCCTAGCAACAGGCTGATGCAGTAAAAAGGAGAAATCACACCACGTCATGATTAATGAGGCGTTCATCCTGACTAAAATCAGGCACTGAACGGGGAGTACTCCACCGCCGTGCCCGGCACGTAGCGAACTCCTGCAAAAACTCAACGCAATTTTCCCCTGCTACACATTATCTGACGCACCACGGAACGGTGAACCTGAACCGACACGCAGGGACTTGTTTAAAAAACGAATAAAAACAGAGAGAAAGTGACAAGAGAGGCGTAGATGGCGCAGAAATCGGCACGGTCAAAAATTGAGTTGTTCAGAAAAGAATTTATCACCCATGCCCGAAACGGGCGCGGAAGTTTTGCGACGGTGGCGGATCGAGAACGAATTGCCCGGCAGTTCCTTAATTTTCTAAAAGATAACGGGATTAAGCTCCGACAAATGAACAGCCTCAAAGCCAAATACATTGAGCGCTATATTGCTGAGCGAAAGGCGAATAATATCAGCCACCGAACCCTGCAAAATGAAATGTCTACATTACGGATGATCCTGCGGCATGCGGGCAAGCGTAAACTGGCCGCCTTGGATAATCCGCGCCTGAGTTATCAGGCACTGGGCATTGCCGAGACGAGTCGCAAGGGAACCAAAACAGCATTAACGCCGGAAGAATTTCAGGCAGCGTTTCAACAGGTCGAACAAAAAGACCGCAGCGTGGCAGCGGTGATGCAACTGGCGTCCGTGCTGGGATTGCGCACCAAAGAAGCAGTTGAAGCCTATAAGTCGCTGGCCACCTGGAAAAAAGCACTGGAAAACGGGCAGACATCGGTACGGGTGGTGTTCGGCACGAAAGGCGGGCGACCCAGACAAACGGTCATACTGGATCGGGATGCCTTGCGACAGGCTATTGCTTATGCGGAACGCGAGCAGGCAGAGTGCAGCGGTAAACTCATCGATAAACCGACTGTTCGTCAGGCTATCGAGCGTTATCGATATGTAGTCCGATGTGCCGGACTCACAGGAAATAAAGCACCGCACAGCATGCGTTATCAGTTTGCCCGGCAATCCGGTGAACACTATAAAGCACAGGGATTCAGCGATCGGGAGGCACTGGCGCTGGTCGCAATGGACTTGGGGCACGGCGATGGGCGTGGACGTTATATCAAACAGATCTATTACCAGAACGGAGATGAGGAATAGTCCTGTTTTGCCTGATACGAGATAAAATTATCTGTATTAACGCGATGCTCGACTTTAACACCCTATAACGTTAGCTTGTTGAAGCCAGTCGCGTTGACTTTTACCTTGTTTAAAATTGGCAAAAATGCCCAACGTATGAGAAAGCAGTTTTCTGGCTATTCGATTACTCAAGTGCCACAGATCCCGCGCCCAGCACTTCTCAATCGCAAATTGTCCGGCAAGTTGACCAATCACGGTTTCAATTAAGCGTCGTTTGGCGTTAATACGTTTTCTCGTTTCTTTGGGGACGGGATCATCCATATTGGCACGCACTGGCGTAATCATTTCAATACCCAATATCTTCTGCTTTAAAATTGGCACTGCCTTTCGCTCTTTTAAATCCACAGATGGGCAGCGGAAATCCATCGATGATATGTACTGGCCTGTCTAATGCACCCAGTAATCTCACCAGTTTTTCTTGCAATTTTTGTTTAATAACCCAAAGATTCGAAGCCTGTTTAACAAAATTAGCGCGTGAGCCCAATCCCGGAAACCACTCGAGCCAGTGGTCACAAAAATACGTCCAAATTCCTTTATCTGTTGAAAAGCCTAAGAACTCACCCACCACTTCCATCGTGATGACTTCAGCATCACTCAGCTTAGGTGTGATCCCTCGGCGCCTCAATCTCAATCGTGTGCCTTGCTGTAACGCTGTTAAATTATCGTCTACCCAACAAAACACCCAAATGATAAAATCTTGCTGTGACATAGCCTTTGTTCCTTTATTTCTCTCAGTTTGGCGACCTAAAGTTATAAAGGTGCGGCTATGTCATTTCAACTCACCACGAAAGTCGAGCATCGCGTTCTGTATTATCTCGATCCCACCTAACCATCTGCTTTACGCAAAGAAGCGGAAGTTACTGGCATGATTGTGTGATCGCCCAAAAATTGACCTTAATTTCAAACGTTACTTTATCGATCCTCTACATGGTCTGCCAGCCAATCTCCAACCCTTAACAGCAACGTAAGATATTCTTTGGATAACGCTTTGAGATTACCTTCAGAGAATACCTGCGGATTATAATTAAAACGCAGCGTAAAACTTTCAGCGTCTTGGATAAGTAAAGTTAAGTCCAGCTTAAAATAATGGCTGTATATCTCACTGATGCTTAACTGACAGTTATTGATACATCTTGTTTCGGGAAGCGTAGTTAAGTAATTAAATCCTGTCGAAAAATACAACAGGGACTCATCAGGCGAATGTCGCAATGCATTAACTATGTCCTGATAAGGTAAATGTTGGTTTTCCAGCAATGAAAACACATGCTTTTTACAGCGAGTTAATAAATGATTAAAAGGCTCTTCACTATTAATATCGATAAAGAAACTGGTCATATTGACGAAACAGCCAATAGTATTCGCATCCTCTTGTGAGACGCGATCTGTAATCGGAATACCAATTGGCTGATTACAGTAAGTTGTTTTTTGTAAAGCCAGATTGAATAATGTCAACAATGTAATAAATGGCGTGACATTATTTTGTTGAGAAAAGTGGCGTAATTGAGCGCTCTGTTCAGCATTCAGTGTCACCAGATAATTGCGACCCTCCGTTTGGGAGAATTGCGGGGTAGGTGATGGTAAAGCCCCCTGACGGCGATATTCCGCTAATGTTTGACACCAGAATTCCATTTCCTTAACGTGTTGCTCAGGGGTATTCACTTTGCTTTGCTCACGACAATAATCGGTATATTGCCAGCCAGCTTTGATGCGATACATAGCATCGCCAGCCAGGAACGCCTGATAATAGCTGACAAACTGCCGAAAGAAAGGCGTGATCGAGTCATGATCAAAAAGGGTATGATGCATTCTGCACAAAAGGACATGGTGATCCGGCGCGTTTTCAAACAGCCAAAAATCTGCTAATGGAGATTGTTCAAAGCTTGTTAACTCACGACACGCAATCTCAAGCAACATTCTGTCACGCAAAAGGCGCTCTTCAGGCAACACTATCTTTAGAAGAGGAATACTTACCGCTGATACGGGGGCTATCCAGCTACAAATCGGGTCGCTGTCAAGATCAAACTGAGTGCGCAACACTGCATTTTGCTCAAGGATGCGTGACACGCTATGGTTAACAGCGCTTTTATTAATGCGACCATGGATATCAATAGCGCAATAAATTTGGTATAGCCACGGATTTTCGCTCATCAATTCTAGGGTAAGGAAATAGCGTTGCTGAGAAGATAAAATCCCCTGCACTTCATCCTTATCATCATTGCGGGCAATATCACTGTTGCTGCAATAAGGCACAACGCTAGCTAACATCCGTGGCGTCGGATTCGCAAAGAAACAGTCAAAATCAATATCGGCATACAACTGATGACGAATACGATGGAGAACCTGCATTATTTGCAATGAATTACCACCCAGCTCAAAGAAATTGTCATTTGCACCCAAGTTAACAATGTCCAGCACGTTCTGCCAGATATCAATGATCTCCTGCTCCAGTTCATTTGCCGCACTGACAAAGGGTATTGCAAGGGAGGGGCGCAACGGTGAAGGTTTCGGCAAACGGTGAGTGTCCAATTTACCATTCGGCAATTTAGGAATCGCATCCAAATAGATAAAGCAAGCTGGAACCATGACCGCAGGCAGTTTTGCCGACACGAAACGGCGTAATTCCGTTTCGGTGATACGCGTATGCGTAGCAACAAGATAAGCAATGATTCTGGGCGTGGTCAAACTATCATCGCAGCGCACGATGGCTTTTGCGATCCCCGTATGTGAGATCAATGCATGTTCAATTTCTTCAGCTGCGATGCGCACTCCATTGATTTTAAATTGCTGATCACAACGGCCCAGATAAAGTACTTCATTATTATTAAGCTTTTTGCCTAAATCTCCCGTACGATGCACCCGCCAAGTGCGGCCCTGACGTTCAACCTTATAAAAACGTTGATGCGTCAGGTCTTCGCGATTTATATATCCCCGGGAGACTCCATCGCCCATAATACAAATTTCACCCACTTCGCCCGGCTCCACTTCCAGACATTGCTCGTCAACGATCAGTAATTCACTGCCGCGTAACGCATTACCAATAGTGACAGAATTTTCTGGCCATAACCGACTGAACGAACCGTTCGCTGTTGCTTCTGTTGGACCGTATAAATTAAATAAACAAATATCCGGCGCCTCGCGGAAAGTGCGATTTTTGAGATTGTTTGATACCGCCTCGCCTGATAAAAACACGGTTTTCGGTAGCAGTTGGGCATCGGCGTCACATTGCTGCCGAACATAATTTAGTAATTCTTCCCAAATGGTGGGAACGCAATAAAGTGCTCCGTCCGGATATTGTCGATACCAATTCAACAATACCGGATACTGTTGAAGAATGTTTTTGGGTAGAATATGCAGCGTATCGCCTCGTAACAGAGGAGCATAAAGTTGCGTGACTGCGGCCGCAAAGCTAAGCGATGCAGTTAATGGTAGCCTGGCGCGGGTCACTGGCCATAAATCTTCATTGAACCAATTCAGATAGTAATCCATGTTAGCATGTTCAATCAGCACGCCTTTCGGAATGCCTGTTGAGCCAGAAGTATAGAGGATATAGGCGAGGTCATCAGCAGCAACGTCAGGCAATGCGCAAGGAGGCAAGCTTTCCGGCAATGCCATCAGATCTTCTATAAACTGAACGGTTTTGCTCAGGCTTGTCAGATTGTTACGCTGATTTATTTCTCGGGAAGTGATTACTAAGAAGGATGATGAGTCGTTAATAATAGTCGCTATTCTTTCCGACGGATGAAAGTCTGAAAGGGGAACATAGGTAAAACCAGCTTTCATGACTGCCAAAAAAATAGCGGGTAAATGAAGGCAGGGATCCAGATATACCGCTATTACGCCGCTTCGATTTTTTTGTCCAAATTCATTAAATAAATAATGTGCGATACGCGTCGAAGTTTGTTTAAGTTGGAAGTAAGTCTGAGACTTTTCTTCAAACATAACGGCGATTGAGTCAAATGTATCCTCTGCAATTATATCTATCTTATTAAAAATAGGGAGCAATGAATCATTCATTTCTCAATTTCTCTCGCACTGTAAGAAATATATCAGGTAAGCCACGACTGATAAAATAATCAATTTGTTATAAGTATATTCATCAATGCCTGTGTGGAATTATCATAATTGAAGACTTGGAATAATTTATAAACTCTCCATCAACGACATCGCAATAGTTGGCAATATCTATAATTAATTGAATTTGATTTATAATACTCATTTTTGAGATTTACTTATAACCAACTAACCGAGTCTGAGCTCATCGGAAATTTTGCAGGTCCAGCAGGGGAACCGTCCGAAGTTTAACATTGAAGTGATCCTGTCCAATCAGGTTATTGAGATATTTATTTTGCCGTATAGCGAACAATTATCTATTTTATTCTCATTAAGTTAACTAGCTCGCTGCCGCTTTATTAGCCCCACTTTTATCCATCGTGACGATATCCGGTTGGCCATGTTGACCCATCGATTTTTTAAAGAAATGCAGGGCAGCTGTCTTATCTCTATGCGAGGTAAACACACAATCAACGATGTTGCTGTCTGAGTCTACAGCTCGATTTTTTCCTGTATTCTGTCCGTCAAGCTCAAGATAAGAGCGACCTACATGAGTAGACAACTGGAATGAGAAAAAATTACGTGAGTGACATCAGTCAAAAAGTATTTCAGGAGATGTAACTTTTGTTGCTCATTAGCAAAAAGAGCACTCGCCCCGGATTATTCTGTGCGCTGTTATATATTATCTTAGAATAAAGGAATCCGGTTATGAAATCGGAAAAGACAATTCATGCGCAATTTATGGCGCAGAAAATGAAAACACCTCACGCCGTAGCGTTGAGAATTGATAATTCATCAATAAATTATGAGGAGTTGGATAATCGCTCAACAGCGCTGGCTGGTTATTTAATTAAACAAGGTGTCAATCCGGGCGATAAAATTGGCGTATATCTCCATAAAGGTGTTTCACTAATTGTCAGTCTATTAGGAATATTAAAGGCAGGCGCTTGCTATGTTCCGTTTGATCCCTCCTATCCTCAGGAACGCCTGTTGTATATTGTGCGCCACGCGAGCATTCTCTTTATTATGACTGACCCGACATTGGCGGCCAGAATACCGGTCGATGATGATAAAAAAATAGATATTACTGCGCTGCATTTGAATGCATCCTGCCATTTCCCGCTGCCCGAGGTTGATGACGATGCCCTGTGTTATGTTATGTATACCTCAGGATCTACAGGCCAGCCAAAAGGCGTCATGATCCGGCATCGCACTGTTGTGAATTACCTTTGGTGGATGCAGGACGCTTTCGGGATAGCACAGCGAGATGTAGTGCTTAACCAAACCACTTTCAGCTTTGATGTATCAGTGTGGGAGATTTTCTGGCCGCTGATTACCGGTGCGAGCTGTGCACTGATTTCTGATGATATTAAGTATGATCCCCATCAGGTAATCAATTTTATGCAACAACACCGTGTCACCGTGGTTCAATTCGTTCCGACGGCGCTGCGCGCCATTGTTGCAGCACAAAAGCTGCAAGCCTGTAGTGAATTGCAACATATTTTTTCTGGCGGCGAAGCACTGGATCAGAAGTTGGTAGACGATCTGGCCGCGCAATTTACCGGTCAAATTCACAACCTTTATGGCCCGACGGAGGCCACTATCTATGCCTGCCATTGGTTGTGCCAACCCGGTGCGGATGCAACCATTGTGCCTATCGGTATCCCTATTCCTCATGCCAGAGCGTATGTTCTGGATGAACAACTCAATGTGCTTTCGTCTGGTAAAGCAGGTGAGCTGTATCTGGCAGGCGATATTCTGGCGCAAGGCTATATCAATGAACCGGAAAAGACGCGTAACAGTTTCGTGACCGAACTGTTTGTAACGGATGCGCCAGGTCTGATGTATAAGACCGGCGATATTGTTCGGGCACGGGAAGATGGCGTACTGGAATTTCTCGGGCGCGTAGACAATCAGGTTAAATTGCGTGGCTATCGGGTGGAATTAAATGAAATAGAAATCATCCTTCGCAATTACAGCAAATTATCTGATGCAGTCGTGATTCTAGAAGAGAATGATGAGTCCAACCTGTTGGAGATCGTTGCGTTTTATGTTGTGAAAGAAAACGAAACCGTGCAGGAACTGGAACTAAAAGAATATCTCTACAACATCCTGCCGTTTTATATGATCCCTTCATATCTTATCGAACAGGCTTTTATACCCACGTTACCCAACGGCAAAGTGGATAAGACTTCTCTACATCATAATTTCAAAAAAAGCCTAAGACACACGACAAAAAATATCGTACCTCCCTCATCAAATATTGAAACTGAAATCATCAAAATATGGGAACAGGTGCTCAACAATAAAAACTTATCTATCCATGAAAATTTTTTCGATGCGGGTGGCAACTCATTACTAATGTCAAAGGCACATAGAGAAATCAAAAAGAACCTTGATATTTCAGTATCTATTATGGATCTGTATCAGTATCCCACCGTTAAGGCATTGAGCGCTTATTTAGCTGAGAAAAGCCTTAAATCCGCTTCCAGTAATAAAAGTGATAAAGCAGACAATAAATCAAATGGAGTCACCGATCATGAATAATTTCGCTAACGTACGCGATAAAGACATCGCCATTATCGGCATGGCGGGCCGCTTCCCTGGCGCGGAAGATATTACCACTTACTGGCGCAACCTGCTTGACGGTCTGGAAACGATTACCACCTTTACTGAAGCAGAATTACGCGCTTCCGGTGTGGATGAAGAACTCATCGCAGCGCCGAACTATATTCGCCGCCGCGGGATTCTAGGTGATGCACAGCATTTCGATGCCAGCTTCTTTGATATTACGCCCCGTGACGCGGAAATCATGGATCCACAACACCGAAATTTCCTAGAGTGCAGTTGGCTGGCTTTTGAAAATGCCGGCTACGTACCCTCGATATATCCTGGAAAAGTCAGTGTGTTTGGTGGTACCGGCACCGCCTGGTACCTGCAACAGGCTGGCGCTAATCAGGAAGTTCAGAAGTATACAAGCGGCGCTTCACTGGTCACCAACAACGACAAAGATTATGTGACGACACGGGTTTCCTACAAGCTGAACCTTAAAGGTCCCAGTATTGACGTACAGACTGCCTGCTCCACTGCGATGGTCGCGATTGTTATGGGCGTTAATAGCCTGCTGAACGGTGAAAGCGATATGGTAGTCGCAGGCGGGGTTTCAATTGATACGCCGGAACGCCGTGGATACCTGTATATGCAGGGGGGAATGGAATCGGCAGACGGTCATTGTTACGCCTTCGATGCCCGGGCAAACGGCACCGTATTTAGCCGTGGCGTCGGTGTCGTGCTTCTGAAACGACTGAGCGATGCTATACGCGATGGCGATCATATTTATGCGGTAATTAAAGGCGGTGCCATTAATAACGACGGTAATATCAAAGCGGGCTTTACTGCGCCAGGTATCGACGGTCAGGTTGCCGTTGCCAAAGAGGCATTGCATCGCGCCAACGTCGATCCGGCTACCATTAACTTTGTGGAAGCGCACGGAACCGCTACGGCGCTGGGCGATCCCATCGAGTTTAGCTCTCTGAGCCAAACGTTTCAGGAATTCACTTCTGAAAATCAGTTTTGTCGTCTGGGATCGGTCAAAACCAATATCGGTCATACCGATACCGCATCCGGTGTTGCCAGTTTAATCAAAGCCTCGCTGTCGCTGAAAAACCGCGTTTTGCCTGCTTCGCTGCACTACAAAACACCAAACCCTAACATCGATTTTGAAAACAGTCCGTTCATCATGAACACAGAAACGCACCCGCTGAACGCTAACGGTAAACCGCTACGGGCGTTGGTGAATTCTTTTGGTGTGGGTGGCACGAATGCCTGCGTTATTATGGAAGAAGCACCTGAAGTATCTGCCAGCAGCTCAACGGAAGGTTATCTGCTATTCCCGTACTCGGCAAAAACCCTCTCTGCGCTTGAAAAGATACGTGAAAACCTCAGGCAGTATCTACAGCAAAATGTAGAGGTCAACCTGGCGGATGTGGCTTATACCTTGCAAGTGGGACGCCAACGTATGGTATACAGCAGCTTTGTTGTTGCGCGTGACCGTGAGGCATTGCTCAGTAAACTCGCGCAATCCACAGTGATCGCGCCGCAATCAGGAAAAAATCACAAATCTGTCGTGTTTATGTTTCCAGGCCAGGGCAATCAGTATGTCAACATGGCGCGTGAGTTATACGACAGTTATCCTACTTTCCACGAACATATGGATAGATGTTGTGCTCACCTTGAAAGTATCCTCGAACGTAATCTGTGCGACATCATTTTCCAGGACACCGAAAGCACGAATAAAGATCTCATCAACGAAACTCAGTACACGCAACCAGCGCTCTTTGTCGTGGAATACTCGCTGGCTCAGTTATGGCTATCATGGGGTATAAATCCCGACATTATGATTGGCCATAGCGTGGGTGAATATGTCGCAGCTTGTCTCTCTGGCGTGTTGTCTCTGGAGGATGCGCTGATGGCAGTTGCAATGCGTGGCAAACTGGTACAGCAGCTTCCGGCGGGCGCTATGCTTGCAGTGTTGATGGAAGAAGACGCTCTGCGCGAACGTTTATCTGAAAGTCATCTTGAGATTGCAGCCGCAAACTATCCTGGATTGTGCGTGGTCGCAGGCGGGTTGGTTGAGATTGAAACCTTCCAAAACAAACTGGAAGACGACGGTATTTTTTACAAACTCCTCGACACCTCTCATGCATTCCATTCCTACATGATGGAGCCGATGCTTGATGATTTCCGTAAGGTGATCGAAAAAATTACCTTTAATCCCCCTACCATCCCCTTTGTGTCTACCGTGACTGGCAACTGGATCACGGATATCCAAGCGCAGAGCCATGATTACTGGGTTAACCATGTTCGTCAGCCGGTTCTGTTCACGCATGCTTTCAAAACGTTAATTGCCCAGGAGCATAACCAGTTTGTTTTTTTGGAAGTGGGTCCTGGTCGGTCGCTGGAGTCTGCCGCAAAACAGCACATCAATACAGCGGAAAACCCGGCGATTTTCACATCCCTGCCTATGGCTAGAGATGTCTCGCTGACTGGCGAACAATTTCTAGCAGCATTAGGTCATTTATGGTGCAGCGGCGTACCTATTGATTGGTCTGCTTATTATGACGGTCAGCACCGTCTGCGCCTGCCGTTGCCAGGCTATCCCTTTGAACGTAAAGAGTTCCGTCTTCCGGTGTTGAACATGGAAACGTTAAGCGGGCTGGATAATCGTTCCATTAATACGCGTAAGAAAAAACAATCAAATATAAGTAACTGGTTTTATATGCCCGCATGGCGTCAGACGATCCCGGGGAAATATATGAGTGGCAAAGTCGCTGCCGTAGCGACCGACTGTTGGGTGATTTTTTCAGATAAACAGGGCGTAGTTGATGCGCTACTCTCACAGCTTAGAGAGGATGGTTTTACTGTTATCACCGTTGCGCAGGGCAAAGCGTATCAGGAGAACGACAATGCCTTCGTTATCGATCCTGATAACAGCACGCATTACGTTAGTCTGTTCAGTAGCATTAAGAAAAGAGAGTTAACGCCAACTCGTATCCTTCACTTATGGAGTCTCTCTAAGGATGATGACAATACCCGGTTGATTGATTCCTGTGAAATTTTACAGCGCGATGCATTTTACAGCCCAATGTACTTGCAACAGGCGCTGATTGCCGAAAATCTGTTAGACGGCCTGCGCTTATTGTTTGTCACTAATAATATCTTCAGTGTTGCGGGTGAGCCTATTGGTTCGCCGCATAAAGCTCTGCTTACTGGACCTGCCAGGGTTTTCTACCATGAATATCATGAGGTGCGTTGCCACCTGATAGATGTTGATCTTGATGTCCCTGTTGCGGGCATCGCCAGACTGCTGATCGATGAAAGCAATATCGATACCGATGGCAATCTGGTCGCCTATCGTCAGCATCAGCGTTGGGAAGAGGCCTATCAACAGGTGCCGCTCTCTTCTGAGGAAAGCAATAAAACCGTTGCTATTCGCGATGATGGTGTCTATCTGATCACCGGCGGTTTAGGTGGGATCGGCATGCTGATTGCAGATCAACTGGCGCAGAGTAGCAATGCGACATTGATCCTGATGTACCGCTCACCATTGCCGGCACGTGAAGAGTGGCAATCTTGGCTTCAAGAACACGAAGTGGATGATGTCCTCAGCGAAAAACTCGCCTGTATCTTGCATCTGGAAGAACAAGGTAATCACGTACATCTGTTGAATGTGGACGTTTGCGATTACACCGGTATGAAAGCGGGTCTGGCTGAATTCTCTCATATTGATGGTGTATTCCACACCGCGGGTGTAGTCGGCGGTGGGATAATTCCCCTCAAAAACACATCTAACTGTACTGAAGTGCTAAATCCAAAAGTTCGCGGCACATTAATTCTGGATGAACTATTGGCTAAAAGAGAGCCGGATTTCTTCCTCTTGTTCTCTTCCATTACTGCCATTGTCGGCGATCCCGCTCGTATTGATTACTGTGCAGGAAACGTCTTTATGGATGTTTTCGCCCATTATCGTAATCAATATCGCCGAGGCTGTACTATGTCCGTTAACTGGGGTCAGTGGAGTGATATAGGAATGGCAGCACGATGGAACAAGCAGCTCAATGCAAAAGGAAGAAACACAACATTCAAGAAAATTACCGGCGATCTTCTTACGCAAATTGAAAGTAAAGCTAGTGAAGATGTGTTTCGCGTAAATATTTCAGTCAATCAAGACTGGGTGATTAACGAGCATCACTTATTAAAAACGCCAACGTTAGTCGGAACCACAATTCTGTCCCTGCTGAATGAATATCTGACCGTGTTTAAACAAGGCGAAGAGTTACAAGTTAAGAATCTGATGTTGAGCACACCAGTGCTTTACCATAACGCTTGGCCGCGAGAAATGAATCTGATTGTTACTCAACAGGATAAAGGTTACAGATTCAGCCTTAAAAGTCATGGAATTCTGAACTTTAACTGGCAAGAACACGCATTTGGTCAGATTGGCGAAGCTAAAGAAGTGGATGATGACTATGAACAGCCGGACGCGATTCGTCAGTGTTGCCCTATCGTTATCAGCGATTACGGGTTGAACACCAGCGAAGATTTTCTGACTCTGAGTCATCGCTGGAATACTATTACTGAATTACGTAAAAATGAGACCGAATGGTTTATTCGTCAGGAACTGTTAAAAGAATTCGCAAACGACCTGAAACGTTATGCTTTTCATCCGGCAATGATTGACTCGGTCGCTATCGCGTGTTTGTCAGGCTTGACGGAAAATTACTTTCTGCCAATCAGTTATGGACAGATTTGTTTTCATGCGTCACTAGAAAAAGAGTGTTTTGTTCATGTGAAATTAAATCAGCCCTATCAGTCTTTGGATAATACCATTGTTATGAACATTGTATTTTTCTCGGCGAAGGGTAAGCGGTTGATGACACTTGAGAATTATACGTTAATTAAGATCGTAGATAATAATCAGGTAGGCATTGACAAAACTAATAAAATGACCGAGGTAAAAGTTAATTTACAGAATAAAGACATCCTATATTTTGAAGGGCAAGAAGCTATAAAACGAATTCTTAATCACCTGGAATTCCCACAGTTAGTAGTAGTCACATCTGATTTGGAACAATTAATTTTTGAAGCGATTCCGGAAAAAGAAGATAAAGATAGCTTACAAATCGAATCCAGTATTTCAGATTCACATATCCGCCCAGCTCTATCGATAGAATATGTTGCACCAGAAAATGATATTGAAAAAGAAATCGCAAAAGTATGGCAATCCATTCTTGGAATATCTGGTATTGGCGCGCTGGACTATTTTACAGAACTGGGGGGTAATTCTCTGTTGGCTGTACAAGTTGTATCCATCGTATCAGGTATCTTTGAAATTGATATCCGAGTGGATCTTTTCTACCAAGATCAAACTATCAGAGGCATGGCTAATCTGTTAGTTAACGAATTAACCGGGTAAATAAGTATCGAGTTGTAGCTGCCAGTGCGCGTTATAACGCAACATTATCCCAGGAAGAAAAGAACATGAAAAACAAAAGCGATTCTATTCGTTCATTAAGTTTGGACGAAATAAAAAAACTGGCTCGTCAAAAAAAAACACAAATCGCTGCCAAGGCACAAGATGAAATTCAACGTTGCACCGATATTGCGCGTAAGCAATTTCCGCTGACTGGCGCTCAAAAAAGCATTTGGTTGCTTGATCAATACCTAGAAGATAAAAGAGCCTATAACAATCCCTATGCTTTTGTTTGTCATATGGCTCTCGAATTCAATCAGGAACAGATACGTCAGGCATTAACGTTATTAACCCGCAAGCATTCCATTTTACGCACAACATTTCAGGTAGTTAATGGCGAAGTAATGCAATGTATCTCAGATGATATTATTTTTGATTTCGTCTATGAAGATATCGTAGCCATTCCGGAAGAAGAGAAAAAAAGTCGGATTGATAAGCAAGCTCTTAAAGAAGGATGCCGAAGTTTTGATTTATCCCGTGGGCCACTGTCTTATTGGCGAATGATTAAAACCCAGCTTAACGAATATGTGATGATGCTAACGCTTCATCATATTATTTCTGACGGCTGGACCATAAATCTCTTTTTCAGGGAATTAATGGAGATCTATTTCCAACTGGAAAATGGCATTACACCAGCAGTTGATGATTTTTTACAATTCTCTGACTACGCACTAGCAGAAAACCAATGGCAAATTAGTGGTCATTACGACCGAGGGTTGGCATATTGGAAAAAACAACTGGATGGTGTACAAGGTATCCTGAACATTCCCACCGATGTGCCACGTCCTGCAAGAATGAGTTCGGCTGGTAGCATCGTCAGCCAGACACTAGATAGTGATTTGCAAAAAGCGTTAAGTGTACTGTGCAGTAAACATAACGCCACGCTATTTCATGCTATGTTAACCGCATGGCAGGTCCTGCTCCACTTCTATAGCGGCCAGAATGAAATCATTGTCGGTATTCCTTTCGCAAACCGAAATCATGCGTCTAGCCGGGATTTGATGGGACTTTTTATGAACACACTGCCACTGCGGGGAGATGTTCGTGCGGAGTCCCGATTTGATGAAATGTTAGCCCAAGTGCGCACGAACTGTGCAGAGGCGATGCTTTATCAGGACGTTCCTTTTAATATTATCCTCGATAACATCAATTTCGCTCGCTCGCATCGGGTTAATCCTTTGTTCCAGGCCATACTGAGCTATCAGATTTTTCCACATTTCTATGATGATAACCAAGCATCGATCAAACCCTTAAAGGTAGATTATGGCGTTTCAAAAACCGATCTTAACCTTTGGGTCGAAGAAGACAGCAATAAGCTGTTATTGACACTCTACTACAACTCGACTCTTTACCGTGAAAGCACGGCCAGGCAGATGCTGGAACATTTCCAATCTATATTATGCCAGTTCGTGGGTAACCCGCATATCACCCTCGCGCAAATCTCGTTGTTGAGTGACGAAGAACGAAGCCAGTACCAGACTTGGCGCCTTCAACCGCAAACCGATTGCGCATCAGTACACCGACAATTCATCCAAGTCGCCCATAACATACCGCACCAAATGGCGGTGCGTTGCGATGATAGTGCGTTGAATTATCAACAGGTAGAAGAACAATCAGAAAATCTGGCTCAATGTCTGCTGGCGGAGGGCTTACAACCTGGTAATGTGGTTGGTATTCATATGGAGAAGGGAAACGATTACGTGATAGCCATTATGGCTATTTTACGTGCCGGTGGATGTTATCTCCCGTTGGATATCACCCTGCCGCGTGAACGGTTGACGTATATGATCGACGATGCTGCAGCACACTGGATACTCACCGAGAGCGATAATGTCACGTTTGATGGGGCAACTTGCCTCAATATTCATGTGATACCCCAATCTCTCACTCGACAGCCGCTGCCGGACGTCGCTCCAGATGCTCCCTCCTATCTCATTTATACCTCAGGTAGTACAGGCACACCGAAAGGTATACAGGTTAATCATGCTCAACTTGCCTGCTATTGCGATAACGCTCGTCAGGTCTTACAACAACCTGTAGGGGCGCATTATGGTATGTTCTCCAGTTTCACGACCGATCTGGCTCATACCATGCTTTTCCCGGCTCTGACCAGCGGCGGCTGTTTAAACATTATCAGTAATAGCGCATTACAAGATCCGTCCCGGTTAGCAGAATTACTCACGCATCAGCCGCTCGATTGCATAAAAATCACGCCATCCCATCTTAGTGCGTTGTTGCAGGGTGAAAACATGGCCGCTCTGCTTCCATCTTCCCTGCTAGTGTTGGGGGGTGAGCAGGTGCCCTGGTCGCTGGTTGAACATTTACGAGCACTGGATGCCCGCTGCCGCATCTTGAACCATTATGGACCAACTGAGAGTACCGTTGGGGTCACAACATGGGAAGTGATGCCGGACACACATATGCCGGAAGGCAGCTATCTGCCCATAGGTAAACCTTTCCCCGGTGTACAATTGCTAATTTTAGATAATCAGTTCCAGCCGCTAGCTGACGGGTTGCCTGGTGAAATCTGCATTGGTGGCGCACTCCTCAGTGCTGGCTACATTGGTCGTCATTCGCACAAAAACGCCAGTGCCTTTATTCCTCACCCACGGCTTAAAGATGAACGCCTTTACCGTACTGGCGACAAAGGACGCTACCTGCCGAATGGCAATATTGAGTACTTAGGGCGTTTCGATCGCCAAGTGAAAATCCGCGGCTTCCGGGTTGAACTTGCCGAAATCGAACACGTTCTTCATCAGTGTCCCGGCGTAACTCAAGCCGCTGCGTTAGTAAAACAGGTCAGTGACGATGAGCAACAATTACTGGTCTTTTTTGCGCCAGTACCCGGGTGGAAACAGGATGAGATTAAAGATTATGCTCATGCCCGGTTACCTCACTTCATGTTACCGGACAGATGGTTATGTCTTGAGTCGATGCCGCTCACCGCCAGCGGTAAGATCAACTATACCCAGCTGAACACAATGACTTTGTCGCGCAATACCGTGTGTCGACGCCCGCAAAGTGAAATGGAGAACCAACTGCATCAGCTTTATTGCAACGTGCTCAATCTTAGTGATATCGATATTGATGACAGATTTTTCCAATTAGGCGGCAATTCGATCAATGCGCTAAAACTAGTGATGCAGATTAACCTGCAATTCGGCACTGCTTTATCTCTGGGGCAGTTGCTTGAACATAGTAGTATTTCGCAATTGGCGCAGCTTATGGAGCGGGCCAGCACTTCGCAGGCGTTAACTTCTCTGGTGACGCTGAACAAGGGTGACGAGAGTCAGCCTACTTTCCTGATGGTCCATCCAGCAGGCGGAAATGTACTCTGCTATTACCCCATGTTGCAATCTCTGGAGTCATACTACCCAGTCTATGGTCTTCAGGTCGCTGATTTTAGCCAAATTCACGACTATGACCGCGAAATATCCTCCCTAGCCGCATTCTACCTGCGACAGGCAGGGGATCTGTTCCATCGACAAAAACTGATTGTTGGCGGCTGGTCGCTGGGCGCGACTATCGCTTTTGAAATGGGCCAACAGATCACCAGCATCACAGGTCGGGCACCAACACTTCTGGTGTTTGACCAATCAGCGCCGCAAATGCGCATCGATGACACTGAGAATATGAGCGACAGCGATCGTCTGGCTTATTATGCCCACAAAGTCGCGATGTTTACCGGCTCGCATTTCAATATCTCACAAGAGAAATTAGCTGATATGAGCCATGACGAACGCACTCATCTGTTTATGAGTGAATTTAGACGCGCAGGGCTGGTTCCAGCGTCACTAAGCTTCAAGCATTTCCGTCATTTTCTGGTAATTTTATGGGCGCACATCAATGCCAGTGATCGCTATGTCGGTGCGCCTTATACCGGCAACATTGTGGTAGCCGAAGCGCAGGAGGATTTGCCTGGGAGGATACGATTGCCTGAGCCTGGGCTTGGCTGGCAGAGCCTGACGGACAAACCTATTACCCTCCTGCCAGCGCAAGGCAATCACATCACCATGATGAACGAGCCTTTCATCACAGAACTTATTCAGCGTGTAAAGCAGATTCTGCGATGAGAGTAACCGTACAGGAAAATATCTTGAATATTGAGAGAAAGTACAAAGAAAATACAAGATTATCTCTCCGTAGTTGGTGCACCGTTATTGGCGGTTTGCTCGGTGGCTTTATGGCTATTCTGGATATCCAAATAACTAACTCGTCGATGAAGGTTATTCAGGGCGCGTTATCAGCCACGCTGGATGACAGTTCATGGTTAATGACCTCTTACTTTACCGCTGAGATCATCGCCATTCCTCTGTGCGGCTGGCTGGCGCAGGCACTTGGTACCAGACGCTATGCTTTGTGGTGTATCGGCAGTTTCCTCGCGGCGTCAATACTGTGTTCATTTTCATGGAATCTTAATTCCATGATTGTCTTTCGGGCGTTACAGGGCTTCGGAGGCGGCGCCCTGATCCCTCTTTCATTTCGCCTGATTATCGAGGTATTACCGGAGGAAAAACGCCCCTTTGGGATGTCTTTATTCAGTATTGTGGGCACTTTTGCTCCGGCAATTGGTCCCTCTCTGGGCGGCTGGCTGACAGAGACGTTCTCCTGGCACGCTATTTTTTACATCAACGCCGTGCCTGCTATTTTCGCTTACTGCCTGATTAATTATAAGAGAAAACGCCCACCTATTTGTTGGCAGGTGATCCGCGACGGTGATTTTATCGGCATTCTCACCGCAATGCTGTGGCTAGGCTCATTGGAGGTCGTTCTGGAAGAAGGACGCAATCTGTACTGGCTGGATTCTAACCTTATCTGCTCACTTATTGTGATCTCGATAGTCGCATTTTTAGGGTTCATGTACGATCAGCTTGTGCACCCTTCCCCCTTAATTAACATCCGCATGTTCAGAGACGCGGCGTTCTCGCATGCCTGCATTATGTTCTTTATGTTGGGAGTCGCTATTTATGGCACGCTGTTTATGGTGCCATTTTATCTTACCACGGTGCACAACTATGACGCCCTGCAGATTGGCAATGTCATAATTTGGATGGGATTGCCGCAACTGGTAATCCTTCCATTTATCCCGAAGTTGCTTAAGATTTTCAACCTGAACTATATGATTTTCATCGGTTTCACCGGTCTGGCTATCAGTTCACTCATGAATGGACATATGGATAGCTATTTCGCTGGGCAGCAGATGAAACTTTCGTTATTGATTCGGGCGCTGGGGCAACCCTTCATCATGGTGCCGCTTTCCATAATTGCTACCCGTAATGTTAAGCCCAAAGATAGCGCCTCATCCGCTATTCTGATTAACATTACCCGCAGCGTTGGTGGCTCAATGGGTACGGCCATTCTTTCCACCCTCTACGTTAATCATGCGTGGATGCATGCTAAACAGATCCAATCGACAATAGCTTCCGGTAGCGATACGTTTAATCGCTATATGGAGAGCATCAAAACGCTTTTGATCCATCATGGTGGCTCGCTATATAACCTCAATGTTCAACAGACTGCCTATGCAATATTAATTAAAGGCATTAAGTTGCAGGCTCAAATCATCGCTTTTAATGACATATTTTATGTGATGGGCGGGATGATGCTAGCTACAGCGTTCATGGCGTTACTCGCAACAAAGAATTTCCGGCTGTTGCAGTCCTCACAGGAGAAATAATAAAATGAGCCAGAATACCCCCTTTACATTTCTGCATTACCTGCATTCTCGTGCAGCGTTACTGAACATCATCATTCCGTTAGCACTTTATTATGGCGTGCTGTACTTAATTGGCATTGGTACGGCGTTGTTGGCCAGCGCTGTTTGGGCAGCATTTCTTGCGTTGCAAAGCAAGAATCGTCAAGCGACGCTGGCCATTGTGCTGATGATCCTGCTTTCCGGTCTATGCCACTATTTATTTCTGTACCATTTCGCGTTGCTGCCCGTTCAACGTGAGGATGTTTTTCTGTCGCTAAACGGTGCATTAACGGTTGCAGTGGTTTTCCTTTTTTATTCGCTACGAGGTGAACCCGTTATCCGGACCTTAGCCGAACAGGCAAGACCACAACTTAAGACACTGAATATATACGGCTCACCAGTCTATTTTCGCGTCTGGCAAGAAATGTCGCTGATGTGGATAGTCGTTTATTTATGCAAAGCTATCTTAGTTTACCTGCTGTATCGCCTACACAACCCATTATTGGATATATTCCTGTTTGTGGTTGGCTGGCCATTAGTACTAGTGATGATATTTTTTAGTGTTCGCTGGCCACGTTATCGCTGGCAAGGAAAAACGAAGCAGTCCTGAACTTTTTCCTTGTACCGAGCGAATATCGGGAAATTCTAATTGATGGGTTGGAAAAAACTCAGCAAGCTTTTATCGAGCCTTTAAACGCCAGATATTTTGGAAAATAAATTGTTAAGATTAGCTGATCTGTATCGCCAGAAAATGTTACCTCCAGCTTTTCCCGTAGTTACAAATCTTGTGTTGTGCGATCATTGCCAATGAAATATGTTAAAAATATCGTTATTCCACTCATTGTGGTTTCGCTTATGGGTAGTTTCCTATACTGGTCATTATACTGGCGCTATATCCAGACTACCGATAATGCCTATACCCAAAGCGATATCACCAATATTAGCGCCCGCATTAGCTCCCAGGTGATGACGTCTTATATCACCGATAACCATGAAGTAAAACAAGGGCAGCTTTTAGCTGTTCTCGACGATCGTGCTTATAAAGTCGCGATCCTGAAAGCAAAAGCTGATGTCGCAAAAACGACGGCTGCGCTGAGTAATGCGCAGGCTAATGTAAAGATGCAAGAAAGCATCATCAACCAGTACAGCAGCAGTCTTACTTCAGCCAAAGCTAGAGAAAAATATGCCACTCAAGAATTGATTCGCGTCAACCAGCTTAATACACGCCATTATGTCGCTCAGGGCGATATAGACAAAGCTGACAGCACGCACAAAGTCGCCATTGCCGACGCAGAGGAAGCACAGGCAAGCCTAGAGACTCAGCAGGCTAAACTGGCGGTACTGAAGACCATCATTGAACAGGCCCAAGCGCAACTAAAACATGCGCAGGCCAGCTTAGCGGATGCACAGCTGCAGTTAACTTATACTCGAATTATTGCGCCTGTTTCCGGCGTGATAGGAAACCGTAATCTTCAGGTTGGTATGTTTACCCAGGCCGGTCAAACTATCGCCAGTATTGTCCCCGAACAGCAGCCGTGGGTTGTAGCTAATTTTAAAGAAACGCAGCGAGACGGGATGAAGCCAGGACAAACTGTTGATATCACTATCGATAGCTATCCCGGTGAAGTTTTTAAAGGTCATATTGAAAGCTTAGCGCCGGCGACCGGTTCTGTGTTCGCACTTTTGCCCGCTGATAACGCTACTGGAAACTTTACAAAAATTGTGCAACGTTTCCCGGTCAAAATTGTTTTCAATAAACCGATAACAATGGCAAGCGGGTTATCTTGCGAGGTCACGATAGATACACGTCATATGATTTTGTCGCATTAGCACGTCATGATTGGAGTAACGTCCGCAATTGGCACAAAGCCGACTGTTTGATTGGATTTCGATCAGAGCATCAATAGTGTCAGATCGAGTCTTAGTTGGTACAACTAATCTGTGAACACCAAGAGACTTTGTCGTATTTTAACTACCAAGCGATTTTGTCCAGAAGTGAGTTAGAGCAAGTTGCCTGATTTGGTCACACCATAAAATTGAATCGGGTAGATTACACTCTAATCAATTCAAATAATGCTATTACGCTTCTGGCATTATTTTCTGTCTCGGAAAATGAATTACCCATTGACCTTATTATTTCGATTGATTAGCGTAGAAAAGTTTATTGATGATCCGGTCGCTTTTAAGGATCGCTTTCGGGCAGCGACACCCACACTCCCGTAGCCTGCAAGGGAGTACACACTGTGTGGTACATCTGCCCACCTTTGGAAGCAGATATCATCTTTGTCGATGATGAAGGTTATTTAATCCACCCTGGCCAATATGCCAGCCACCCAACGGGGAATACGTTTCCCGCCGGGCAATGTGTTCTCCGTGGTTTTCAGGGAGTCCACAATGCAACAAAACGAAACCAGGATAACGGTGCGTGCTGTACCGGTGTCTGAATTGTCCCCTTTCGAGGCCGTTTTTCCGCGAAGTAGTCCACTGGAACTGATGCTGCTGGAGCACACGGTGATTAAAGCGGCGGTCACGCTGTGTGAGGATTACCGGTGTGATAAATGGCAGTGCCGGAAAGTGTCGGACAACATTGCCTATGCCGTGCCGACACGTGCTGACACGTATGTTGTCAAAAACGAGGCCACTGACTTTAACGCTGAGGTGTCAGCGGATACGTTCGGGCTGATGGTCACGTTGACCGTACTGGGCTATCTGACGGCACTGATAAAGCACGATGAAATTGCTGAACGGTTGTGTGATTTGCGGGCATACGCGCTGCAACACCCCCAGGCCCCGTGTACTTCGGGCGGCTCTAGGTTTAGCGAGGGCATGACGATAATTTAATCCACCCTGGCACGATGCCAGTCACCCGGACGGGGAATTTCTTCCCGTCGGGCAGAGGTTCTCCGTCTTTTCTATTTTTACAGGAGAACATCATGCAAAAAAGAGAACTTATCATGCTGGACAGTCCTGCACTGTCTGCGGCATTTCCCGGCAAAAAACCGCTGGAACGGTTGTTTCTGGGGTTTCTGATTGCCAATACCGCCGCACAGTTATGCAGCGATTACCCGCCTGAGCAATGGACTGGCCGGCCGGTGTCTGAGTCGCTGGCTTATATGGTGCCGACATCAGCGAAAAATTATCCGGTTTACCTGCCGGACACGCAGTTAAGGGTGACACTGTCGGCGGATGCGTTCGGACTGGCGGTGACGTCAATCGTGCTTGCCCGTATTGCCGCGCTGAATGAGCGGGATGCCTGTCGGTTTTGCGAATTGCGGGAATATGCGAAGCAACACCCGGAAAACGGTCTGATAGGGTCAGTCATGACATGGGTGCCCCCCGAGGACTTTATCAGCCGGTCATTAATCGAAAATAAAAATAATCATTCTCACTGACGTTATCAGCCCATGATGCTGTTAACCCTTTTCTTAAGCGCCTGACCAGGGAGCTGAAAACACCTTCCCGGTCTCGGGCGGGTGTTTTCTTTATTTGACTTCAAATCAAGGAAATACGTATGGACCCCATTTTTTTACCGGCCCCGGATGACACCGGTCCGGCATGCCATGAAGACATTTTTACCGTGCAGGTCACCGGCCTGATGCAACACCCGCAAGCGAGGCAATCCCTGCGGGAAGAAACCCTGACCGTGTGCGAAGCGGTCTCAGTCACCGAAGCGGTGCAGCGCCTGAAGGTTATCCATCTGCTGGGCGACTGGCCGGTGCCGGAAACGTTATCTCATCAGGCGAAGTGCATTTTTTTCCCGCTGACCGTCATGATTTATGACGCCCAGGATGAAAAAGTGCTCGGTGGCCGATGCTATGATGAGATTGTCTGGGCGCAGCCGGTGACGCTGGTATCAGAACGCCTGTCACTGGAAAAGCAACAGCAGCAGTTGTGTCAGTCAGCCGTGCTTGAGCAGAGCTGGCAGAATGCACAGGCTGCCCGGGCATTGTGGCATGAGGCGCACTTACTGTCGCTGCATGTGGTTTCACCCTGTTATCAACAGTGTCGTGAAGTGCGGGATATTCTCCGGCACGGCACGACAGTCAGTGTTTAACGCGTGAGGTATCACTATGGCACCTTTGCGTTTAACCGTCTGGCAGGTGATTGCCGGTACGCTGCTGAAGCGTCATTTTGGCCTGAACCTGGAGGATACGGTACTGTATGAAGCCGACACGGTGGCTGAACTGATGGCCCATGGCGTCCAGCCATTTGAAGCCATTAACGCGTTAGTGGATAAATACGATTTAACCCGGCTGGATGCGCAGGATATGCAGGGCAGTACACCGTATCTGGGTATTCATGATGAACTGAGAGTGCTTTTCGACTGCGGTATTACCGAAACGATGCTCAGTCAGGCCAACGGGTCACCGTCCGAGTAACCCCTTTTTTTAATCACCCATCGGGGGAATTGTGCCCTGATGGCGCGGTTCCTCCGGTTTATTCTTATTAATCCAATGAGGAACTTAACCATGGCAGAATGGGTCACCAATCAACTGGAAATTACCGGCAAGTCAGTGTGTATTGACGTGATGCAACAATGGGTCTGCGGTGAAGAAATTCCCCGTTACCGCCAGGCAGTGTTGCAAAGCCTGCGGTTGTTTCTGGCCGGCTGTGCGGGGATACTGAAACCGACTAAACCGCAAACTTATACGCCTTACCCTGATTTAGTACGCAGCACGGCGGCACCGACGGCGCAGAGCCTGGCTTTTGAACAGTGGCTGACGTTGTTGCAGGATAATGTGCCGTTAAGCAGCGATAACATTAAACGGATAGATAACCTGTACCGCCAGTCCGGTCTCAGCCTGGTGCGCTGGGAAAATATTCCGGCGCCGGCGCGCGACAGTATCACCCGTCTCCTGACCCGTCAGTATACCGACTGGTTTGGGATGGTAGGCTGGTCTGAGACGCCCGATATCGGCGCGTGCTGGGATAAGCTGAGTGTTTACCCGGCATCGGCGCAGCCCTGCGATATGCTGATGATAATGCCGACCCGGCTGGCGACTGAGATTAACGGTAACAGTGGGTTGTTGAAAGGCATTGCGACGACGGCACAGTTTTACGAAGAGCAATACGGCCTTGAATGGCCGTTGGGTCACCATGTCCGCTGGGAGCGCCGCAATGTCAGCTGCTTAACCGTGCGTTTTGACTCCCCCTGGGCACCGCCGTCGGCCGAACTGATGGGCGAACTGTCATCGGTGTTTGACTGTGAAATCCGCCACGGGTACAGCGCATCGTCAGGTCAGCTCAAAGGCTACGATTGCTATGACCAGGGCGAGCATGTGGACAGCGGCAACGGGCAGTCAGGACGGGAAAACCGGCCGGCGCTTTATCTGGTCAACGAGGAGAAGCAGGCGGTGAACCTGCCCGTGCCGGCCATCGCGGTCGGGCCATAGCCATTCGTTTAACTCGTCATTAATTGATTTTTTATCTTCACTTCAACCGAAAGGGGAAAACAGGTTCCCCTTTCGGAACGTGTTTTCCCTTTATTTTTTGCAAGGAAAACACGTGATGTCATCACAGCCGGATCACCAGAAAGAATTTATCGCGCTGTTTAACCAGACGGCGCATTATCACCGTCGTTATCAGGTTTTTCAGGATTTTTGTAATTGTGCGATGGCGGCAATACATAACAGGTACTGTTACTGCGAGGCGCTGGAGCAGTATTACCTGAAAACCATCAAAAAGTACGAACGGGAGGATATTGACCGGATTGTGCAGCTGTTTTCCTGTACCGTTCTTGGGTTGGCGCAGGCACCCTGTGATTTTCTGGGCAATGTGTTTATGCAGCTGGGATTGGGGGATAAAACCCTCGATCAGTTTTTTACCCCCTGGAGCGTGGCCAGAATGATGGCAGAGATGCAGTTACAGGATGTCTCTGAATTATTGAAAACCCAGCCCTTTGTCACCTTCCATGAGCCTTGCTGTGGCGCGGGCTGTATGACTTTAGCTGCTGCTGAGGTATTAAGAGAACAGGGACATGATCCGTTATCAAGCCTGTGGGTCTGTGCCATTGATATTGACCCATTGGCCGCAGTGATGGCTTACATCCAGCTTGCCCTGACCGGCATTCCGGCTGCGGTGACTATTGGGGATGTACTGAATGATCCTGGTAGCAAACGGACACGTTACACGCCCGCCCATTATCTGGGTAACTGGTCTCAGCGGTTACAGGCGTATCAACAGCCCCGGGTGGCATAAATTTCCTTTTCACTTTGGCGCCTTTCGGGGCGCTTTTTCTGTTTTCAAATCACATTAATTTATTGAATTTATGATGAAAATTAAGGTAATTCGGTAAGTGAATCCATGGATGAATCGAGTCAGTTTAATTTTCATTTCCGCAAAAAGAGTT
>NZ_LDNM01000031.1 GCF_001028135.1 Xenorhabdus griffiniae | reverse complement strand
GTGATGATTATAGGGCAAGAGTTTTCTTTGGTTGAATATTCATCAAAGCATGCTCGCGCCCTGTGATTTAGGTGAAGAGACCATAAGTAGTTCTTCCGTATAAATATTACAGAATTTTTCTTTATCAATAACTTTCGTATTTTTATTTTCTATATCGTAGATTAAAAATTTATCTTCTTCTGCCCTTAATAAAATGAAAAAAGATTTATCTTTATTTAAAATGAGGGCAGGAAGTTGAATATATTTCAATCGTTCTATTTTCTTTTTTACTACTCTTGCATAAAGGGCGTTTTTTTTAGCAGCCAGCAAACACTGAGTCACACCAACGTTGCCATTTTCATCACAAAACCTCTGTTTTATCATCTGACTATCTAAATTTACACCATGGTACCCCGCAATAAGTACTAATCCAGCAAGTAAGTTGTCTGACACTTAAAAAATCCATAATTATTAATAATATAAACACAAGTTGTAATCACTTTCAATTGTATTATTTCTTTTATTAAGCATTAAAAATGTCGGATCTTATAGAGAGCTTATGCTCTCCTATCAGAACTACAGCTCGACGATTGGCTATACAACTCCAGCAATCCAGTGCAGCCAAGTTCTGACAGAATGTGCAGTCGTCTTTTGAAAATGACAATTAGGGGCAGGTGAAATTAATGAGTACTGTCAATAAAGCGGCAACCTGAAAGATGATAGGTATATACAGTTATGTTAATGTCATGACACACTTTTGTGCAGAGTACGAAAAAATATGACACATAAACTTGACGACTTTATTCGGCATGCTCTTGATGCTCAACCTATCAGTGGAACGTCTCTGATCATCTCGCTGTATGGTGATGCTCTCAGCCACCGTGGAGGTGAAGTCTGTCTTGGCAGCCTGAATTTTCTGCTGTAGCCGATGGGATTCAATGACCATTTCTTGCGGACATCCGTATTTCGCATGCAAAAAGAGGGATGGCTTACGATAGAAAAACTGGGGCGACGCAGTTATTATCGCATCACCGAGAATGTAATGAACACATCCCAACCACTTAGCCTTTGGCATTGTGCTGGAATTGAGAGATGAGGTGTGGATCCTCACAGATTTCCGGCCTTATAGTGCCTAAAAGTGGGAGCCTGTTGCTCCCTGATGACTGGAGGATCCACCCATGAAATATACTCCTTTTGGCGTCGATATTGCAAAACATCTGATGCAAATTCATTTTGTTGATGAATACACCGGTGAAGTCATTGATAAACAGTTGCGGCGGAATGATTTCTTAACGTTCTTCAGTAACCGGCAACCTTGTCTGATTGGTATGGAGGCTTGTGGCGGTGCCCACTATTGGGCACGGGAGCTGAGGAAGCAGGGGCATGACGTGCGTTTGCTTCAGGCTAAATTTGTTAAAGCGTTCCGGATGGGAAATAAAAACGATGTTCAGGATGCCCGGGCCATTTGGCTGGCGGTTCAGCAACCCGGCAAATCGGTCGCGATTAAAAATGAAAGCAACAGGCCATTCTGTCATTACACCGAATGCGCCACCAATTAGTCAAATTCAGAACCGCACAAATCAATGCGCTGCATGGTTTGCACTGGAATTTGGTGAAACCGTGCATAAAGGCAGAGCTTCTCTGGATAAGGCCATGCCTGAGGTACTTGAACGACTCAGAAAAAAACTGGCCCCGTTCCTGCTTGCTCTGCTTGAAGAGCAATATCATCGTTTGACCGAAATCGACGAACAAATTGAACAAGTGGAAAACCAACTAACGGCGTGGGCAAAGCAGAATGCCGATTGTCAGCGGATTATGAAAATTCCCGTTATCGGCGTGTTGATTGCGACTGCTGCCATCGCCACGATGGGCGACCCCAGTGCTTTCCGGTCGGGTAGAGAATTTTCCTCCTATTTGGGATTAGTGCCGAAACAGACGGGAACGGGAGGCCGGATCAAATTATTGGGGATCAGTAAACGGGGGGATACTTATCTGAGGACCTTGTTTATCCACGGTGCAAGGGCAGCCGCCTTAGCCACGAAAGCCCCGTTGCCGTGGGTGACGGCATTGAAAAAACGACGCCCGGTCTGCGGGCATGGCCAATAAGCTGGCTCGTACTGTTTGGGCACGGGTAGCCCATGAGCGTGAGTATCAAAAAGATTACGTCAGTGTCAGGCCGTATTAAGGTATTTCACTGGTCAAGCTTAACATTTAACAACAAGGATGAATGCAGAAAGATTGCTGAGGCAATAATAATGATGACAAAGACAGATAAGACCGTGACATGTTAAACCTGAATGATTCGGTGAGCTTAAAGCTCGTCACGAGAATGAGGAGCAAGTCAGCGGATTACATCGAGGCCCGCAGCATCGGCTGCAATAAGGCCGGATATAGAGCTGCAACCTACCGTCGATGTCAGCGTGATTTTTGTCTTGCAAACGGGATGTGTTCATATAGTCGTATCATGCATCAATTCGAGGGCTTTCTTTTGATCTGCTGTCAGATGAATTTTCATGGTCACGATCATGATCTGATAAGAATGAAAAATCAAGCATCTTAAATTACGAGGGGTATATAATTCATTAGCCTGAACCTAAGCCTGAAATTGATCACTGGAAATCTGAGGTGATCATACGGATATTTCTGCCATTTTAATACGGAAAGAGGTTGGAATACGTTTCATTTTAATATTCCTGTTTAAAACTCTTTAGCATTTTCACGACATATACTCGATAAACTGCAAGTTGCAATCCGCAAGACGACGCGAGTCCTTATATTTCCCTGCGCAGGAAAATATAACACGCATCTTGAAGTTGGATTGGTATATAATGTCAATATTTATAATAGGTACAGGATAAAAAATATAACCTGTCAAAGAAACCACAGACTAAGATCCTTTTATTCACCCCTTTTATAACACAGAAAATCACATAATTATTTACAGAGTTATTTTTTGTTCTCACTTCAAAGATGCATTTCAAAATGGATAAATATCCAGTCATTTTTTGCGAGTTGCTTCGCAAAGAGCGACATTCCCGATGGCATATTAGCCAACTAACCGCTAGGGTAGATATCGATCATTAACAATGAATACTATTTAGATGAAAAACACGTATGAATTCGTGGTGCAGTGCGGGCAAAGTGCTGATAGAGTATCGCCGTATATCCATAACACAAGGAGCGTACAAATGAACCTTCATGTTTCATTTCGCTATTCTGACATTGATACCCCAGAATTAATACTGAACGGCAGTGCACTCAGCGATGCTGGATTTACCGCAAATGAATTATTTCATATCTCACAGTTTTCCAATGGCGTTATTATTTCTCTTATTGATCCTAACGCAGATTTAGCCTGTTTAATCAACGAAATGGAAAATAACCCATACCAAGGAATCGACAATATTCGTGAAAATGGTGAACTTTATATTGCCGGAGACTGGCTAACGATCAGCAATTTAGTAGAACAACCTATTAACATTGAAATACAGCCTGACAAAATTATTCTAAAACCTAAATTGATGGAAATATTGGCTTAAAATCAAGGGTCACTACAAAAATAGTTTTCCATTGATTAGCCGGAAAGAAATATTAGGCAGAATTCCGGCTTTTATATTATCTGATATTAAATACCGCCTTATTTAAACGGCATTTCGCACTCTATGGGCTATTTACCACCAGCCAAGTCAATGAAATTGCCTGTAACATACGACGATTCATCAGATAGCAGCCATGCAATGGCCTGAGCAACTTCTTCCGGCTGTCCTCCCCGTTTCATAGGCAAGGAATCTTTGATTCTTTCAACTCGTCCAGGCTCTCCACCATCGGCATGCATTTCGGTATAAATGAACCCAGGGCGAACAACATTTACCCTGATCCCCTGTGCAGCCACCTCTTGTGCCAACCCAATTGTCAGCGTATCAATAGCCCCTTTCGATGCCGCATAATCAACGTATTCATGGGGAGAACCCAGTCGAGCGGCAGCGGATGAAACATTGACGATGACGCCACCTTGCCCACCGTGACGCAAAGCCATTCTCTTAACCGCTTCACGTGCACAGAGAAAGGCGCCAGTAATATTAGTGGCAAAAATTTCATTTAACCGCTCTGCCGTCAACTGTTCAATGGTAGCTTGAGGTTTTAAGATCCCGGCATTGTTCACTAACCCAGAAATATACCCCAACTCTTTTTCCGCTTTCTGGAACAATGCTATCACTTGCTTTTCATCCGCAATATCCACCTGAACCGCAATTGCTGACTGCCCAAGGGCACGGATCATATCCACCACTTCATAAGCGCTATCTTCACGGTTACGATAGCCAATACAGATATGGTGCCCTTGTTTTGCCAAACAAATCGCCGTGGCCTTACCGATACCACGGGAACCACCAGTAATGATCGTTACTTCTTTCATAATGCCACCCCATACTTGATTTGCGTTATTTTTTTACTCTCTATGTTAAATTTGCAATCATAACATTCAAAACTATACTCCAGACTGCAAGAGTAGATTTCGAGTTTCAGTACTCTAATCAGAGGAACTATATGATGAAAAGCTTGAAGTTATCAGTTGCAGCATTACTGGTGCTGTTTTCAAGTGCAACACTTGCAGCGCCAGCAGTGTCAACCGCCGCCGAAGCCGCCTCAAAAACAGCAACGGCAGTAGAACAAAATGTTAAATCAGCAAAAAACAAAGCTCATTCATTAGAGAAAAAAGTTACCAAAAAAGTAAAAAGCCAAAAAGTAGCAAAGAAGAAAAATAGAAATAGCTCAGTCAAAAAAGGCGCTAATACGGCTCGTTGTAAAGATGGTAGCTATAGCAAGAGTAAATCCCGTAAAGGAGCCTGCTCTCGCCACGGTGGTATTGCTAAATGGCTGTAAAGTTTCGTTGATTTTTCATCATGCACAATTAGGGAGCTTCAGCTCCCTAATTCTTTGTTAATCTTTTTCATTAAATTATTCAATTGTCATGAGAGGAATAAGAGAAAATTGACTCCCCAATCAGAAATAATTTCACCATTATGGTGTTAATGGTCATATTTTCTTGAGCAAGAAAATATTGCCTTTTATATTTCATAAAATTTAACTTATCATACTGAAATTCAGATAAAAAACTTAAAATAAGCCAGAAAAACAGATAATAAAACATAAACAATAAAATAATTTACAGTAACCACAATAAAGCAAAAACTCACCCCCAACGAGAGTTAAATGAAAATTAGAAATATTTAATGAATAACATAGCGTTAAATAAAGATAATGCATTAAATCAAGTTACATAAACGAGCAATATAGCATGATAAAATATAACATCGGTAACCCTGTTTACCAGATAAAACCATACTATTTATTACATTAATTTACTATAAAAAGTAAAAAATATAGATATTTGTCAGTAGGGTGCTAATATTCGTTACAGAAACGAAACTTATGAATGACGAATATCAGTAGCCATATATTGTTTGCTCTGCTAATATTCGTCTAATTTTTATCCAGAGTAATAAAAAGAGGAGAAGCAATGCCCTCTCTAATGATGAGGACAAGTGCGGTCTTCGCTTTCTTTATCTCATTAATCTTTACCGGTCTGAGCCATGCCTCGACCAGTACCTCAAAAGTGCAAGGGTATTCTCACAATAGCATGCTGGTAAGTTTGCCTGATTTGCGACAATACCCTTCAGGTACACCTCGGAAGAAAGCGTTTTTAAATATTATTGTCCCTGTAATTGATCAACATAATCAAAAGATTATGCAAGACCGCAAATGGCTCCTGGCACACCAAAAGAATCATCACTGGTCTGTACAGGATAGTCACCGATTGAAAAAGATCTGCGTGGATTACAAAATGACCTGTAATTCGCCAAAACAGCTTAATTGGAATAAGTTATTAAGTCGGGTTGATATTATTCCCACCCATTTTGTTGCCACTCAAGCAGCGGCTGAATCGGGTTGGGGAACGTCAGAACTTGCCAAAAAAAATAATAATCTGTTTGGAATGCGTTGCAGCTCTTGCAGCAAAACGAAAGGAAAAGTCAAGGGTTATTCAGTTTACCCTACTATCAATGCATCCGTCGTTGCCTATATGAAAAACCTGAATACGCATCGTGCTTATGAGTCACTGCGCTCTTCACGTGCAAAGCAGAGAACAACACAGGAGCCGCTGAATATCAGTAAGCTGATTGATAATCTCAATGGTTATTCTGAACTGGGATCTGACTATAATCGCTATTTACATCGCGTATTTAATGGCAACAAGGAACTGATTTCACAAGCGCAAGAATTGCCCATCCAATAACACTCTTCCAACAATCCACATTGTATTAATGACAAAGTGGATTCTTTTTTTATAATCTGTCGCTGTATTATCTACTGTAAACATCGACAAGTTCCATACTATACTCGATAAACGTCAAGTTGCGATCCGCAAGACGACACGAAGCCTTATATTTCCCCGCTGCACGGGGAAATATAACACGCTTCTTGAAGTTGGATTGGTATATAATGCATTTCAGAATTACATTCTTTCTCCCAATGATAAATGGTTAACCAGAGCCTAATATGAATTTCTTCTCTTTTGAGTTCCTTGGATCGTTTGTTATTCTGCTGGTTGTCTATTGGCTTTTACAAAAAGCGCCCAGGCTACAGAATGGCGTGTTAATTTTAGCGAGTTATTTATTTGTATTCTCTTTTGCAGCCAGGTTCGCCTACATTTTATTCGCCTATACCCTGTTTATTTACTTTTTGGCGAATATTCTTAGTCGTTATTTATCCAATAAGGCCATATTTACACTACTGACATTCGGGCTTCTTAGCTGTTTCACTGTTTTCAAATATTACTCTTTCTTTCAAGAGTCGATTCAACAAACATTGGCTAATGTCGGGATCAACGTGGAACTCCCTGTCCTTGAATGGCTGATACCGTTAGGTTTGTCATTTTATGCGTTCCATTCGGTCAGCTATGTTGTATCGGTATGCAAGAAAGAGCTGCCTGCCGCGCCATTGCCGGATGTCATTTTGTATCTTTGCTTTTTTCCCAGCATTGTCGCCGGACCGATTAACCGAGCCAAAGATTTTTTGCCACAGATTCAGGTCGCATCCAGAATGATTCTGGAACCCTTAAAGGCGCTATTATTGATTGCTCTCGCTATCGTAAAACTCTTTTTGCTCAGTTCTACGCTCTCTGAGTATCTGGTGAATCCCGTTTTTGAAGACCCGATTAGCCATCATGCCGGGCAAGTCCTCGTGGCAATTTATGCTTATGCCTGGAATATCTACTTTAACTTTTCCGGCTATACCGACCTTGTCACAGGTATCGCCCTGCTATTAGGCTACAAAGTACCACGCAATTTTGATGCCCCTTATCTGGCTGAAAACTTACAGGTATTTTGGCGACGCTGGCATATCAGCCTATCAACATTCATCCGTGATTATGTCTACATTCCATTAGGTGGTAACAAAAAAGGCGTATTCCGCAAGAACCTGAATATATTCACCGCTATGGTGATTTCTGGCCTATGGCACGGGGCTGGTCTTAGTTTTATTATCTGGGGGGCTATTCATGGATTAGGATTAATTCTGCAAAATATTAAAAATGCCCTGCTCCCTGTTTCCAGGAAACAGAGGGAGCCACAAGCCAGAAACCCAATGACATTATTTTTATCCCGTGTGGTGACATTCCATTTTGTCTGCTTCGCCTGGATATTTTTCCGTAGCCCGACATTTAATGATGCGCTGGCGGTATTAAATCAACTGTTCGCTGGCGAAACATTTATATCCCTGTTATCCAGCAGTTCTCTATTAATGGTTTTCTGGGGATTCTTTATTATCTATCCTTGGCTGGTAAATTTCAGAAACAAAATTGAAAAAAATCATGGCCTGATTTCCTGGGTTTATTACCCAATTCCCTTAGCCCTGATCCTTACTTTAGTCTTTATTTTGTCACCTTCAGGAATGCCGGGATTTATCTATGCTAACTTCTGAATTTACATCTAATCTGAAAAAAGTCGGACAAGCAATTTGTACCGTGGCATTAACCAGCTTAATGTTAATTTGGCTCAATCAAGGTTCATTAGATAATTTCTGGCAACAGAAATATCACCGTAATAGTCCCTGGACATCTCTCAAAGGGGAACTGTGGTGGGATTTGGGGAATAATGTGCAGCAAGGAGCCATTGCTGCCAGTAAAACTTTTATGGCATATGCACAGGGAAAACATCAGGATAACCCGTCATCAGCCATGAATATTGATAACAGGCAGACCGTATTTCCCCCTGATTTTCAGGTTGGCTTGCGCTTTCTGGGAGGTTACGTGTATCCTATCGAAAATCTCTCTTTCTCCTTTCCTGAGCTACTGAACAAAAATATTAAACTCGTTCAGTCTTCTTTACCGCCAAAGAGTTCAGTAGAAAATCCGGTTATTGAAATTACCCAGAAAACCCATGTTAATCTGGGCATAAAAGATAAGGTGTTATTTGCCGGTGATTCAATGATGCAGGGCGTCGCCCCACATTTAAAACGTCGGTTGTTTCAGCAATATGGCATTTCCAGCATTAACTTAAGTAAACAAAGTACAGGATTGTCTTATCCCGGTTTCTTTGATTGGCCAAAAACGATTAGCGATGCGTTGAGAACCCACCCTGATATTAAGTTGGTCGTGATATTTTTAGGCCCAAATGACCCGTGGAATATGCCCTCAGGACACGGAGGGCCTTATTTGAAATTCGCCAGTGAAAACTGGGAAGACCTTTATCGCCAACGAATTGAAACTATCTTAAATGACGTGCGCCAACATCAAGCTAATGTTATTTGGGTTGGGCCACCGAATATGCGCCAGAAAAAACTTTCCAGCGGTATGTCTTACCTCAATAAATTGTATCAAACTGAGGTAGAAAAAAAGGGCGAGATCTATGTTGCGGTTAATGACATGTTCAAATATCAGTCAGATAATTATTCAGATTATATTGGCGATGGCAGCAGCACCATCAAACTCCGCAGCGGAGACGGTATTCATTTCAGTTTGAAAGGGCAACAAACCATTGCGGATTATCTATTTTCATTGATCACATTTATTCAGGAGCCAGTTAAAGAAAATGCAACCATTTAACATGTTCCGTGGATGTTATCGGATAGTAGGCACAGTGCTGGCTATCGCGCTCTCAATCAGCCTATTATCGTGCAAGGGGGAAAAATCTCAGCCGGCATCGGAACGCCAGACAACACACATACACCGTCAACAACAATTGACGAATTTTGATGATCCCAATTTCGCGCTATTAACAGATAAATTACGTCACAGCGATACCCGCCAACTCCATTTTGTACAATTAGGTGATTCACACACGGCTGCCGATTTCTTTACCGGTAAGTTGCGCAGTTTATTACAGAATCATTATGGCGACGCAGGGCCGGGTTTTATCCCCCCAATGAGCATTCCCGGCCAGCGTAACGCCTTAATACAATTTTCTGAGGATAATAAAACCGGTTGGTGGCTTTCAAGCAGCCGCAGGGAAAATCGGGCGGATTATCCACTGGGGGGATTTATCGCTATTCCCGAAAGTACCAGTAGTACGATACAACTCAAATCTTCCTCTGCTCGTGGCAAATACTGGCTGAGTGCACTCTATCAATCCCATACAGCGACTCAAATCAGAACGCCATTTACCACCATAAAGTTACCCGCAACACAAAGTGAATGGCATTTCTCGCCAGGACAGAGCATGAGCTTCCCCATCAATCTCTATCCACAGGATACACAATTGAAAATTGGCGGTTGGCTGATAAAACGTCAAAATCCCGGCGTTATATTATCTGCATTGGGGATTAACGGCGCTACCATTAATATACTGGATAAATGGCAACCGCAATGGATTGATACGTTGGCGCAGATAAACCCGGATATGGTTATTCTCGCCTATGGCACCAATGAAGCCTTTAATGATTCACTGGATTTGGTGGCTTATCAGCAAGATTTGACCGCTAAAATCCAAGAAATCCGCAAAACCATGCCGCAAACCGTTATCCTGCTGATTGGGCCGAATGATTTGCTGAAAAACAAAACCGCAGCAAGCTGTGAAAAACAGCAACCTGCCTTACTTGATCATGTGATTCAGATTCAACAAACCGTTGCCAGACAACAGCGCACCCTGTTTTGGGATTGGCGGGAATATATGGGTGGGTCATGTTCTATCAGAGGATGGGAACAGCAAAACCTCGCTCGTCCTGATTACATTCACCTCTCCGCAACCGGTTATGAACGCAGTGCCGAAGCGCTTTATAAGCAGTTTATGGGGTTGGTTGAATAATAAAAGTTCCTATATGCAAGTCGTAAAAGTCTTTAAATAACGCTTTTAAAAGTGCCAAAATGAATAAATAACAACCGTGGATAACAGCACCTTATGATGGATAAGGTGCCATTAAAAATCGCTTAAAAAGGCTTCATCACAACATAGCGAAATAGATCATGCCAACCATCGCGCCGGTTGTGCCGAGAATCGTTTCCATTATCGTCCAGGTTTTTAGGGTTTGCGCTTCTGTCGCACCAGTAAACTTTCCAAACAACCAGAAACCAGAATCGTTCACATGGCTAAGTACCAAAGAGCCACCGGCGATACATACTGACAACGCCGCCATTTGCACACCGGAATAACCCAGTTCGCCAATCACGGGCAGAACCAGCCCTACCGTGGTCAAACACGCGACCGTTGCCGAACCCTGAATCACACGCACCGCACCTGACAAAATAAAACACGCCAGCGCGATTGGCAGGCCAGCACCGACCAACGCATCGCCCAATGCCGGCCCAACACCGGAGTCCACCAGCACTTGTTTGAATACCCCCCCTGCACCTGTCACCAGCAAAATAATTCCCGCAGGTTGGATCGCCGCAGAGCAGACCTCCATGACTTTCTCTTTACTCATACCACGACGGATCGCCAACCCGTAAATCGCCACCAGACAAGCAAGCAAAATTGCAGTGAAAGGATGGCCAAGAAATTCCAGCCAATGATATAGCGCTGATTGCTGATCAACAAAACGTGCACCAATGGTTTTCAAGCCCACCAATATTAAGGGGAACAAAACCAATGCCAGGCTGAAAGCAAAGGAAGGCATCTGGCTTTTGCCAATGCTTGGTGTGCCCAGATCTTTGGGTAAATCCAGTGTCACATATTTACTGATAAAGTTACCGTATATCGGGCCAGCCAATAACATGCCCGGAACGGCGGCGCTCAGGCCAATCAGGATCATCCAACCAAAATCGGCGCCCATCTGGGAAGCCAGCATCATCGGCGTTGGTCCCGGGACCAAAAACGCCGCCGCCGCCGCAACACCTGCAAACAATGGCAGCGCCAGTTTCACAACATTGCCATTGGTACGACGCGCAACGGCGAATGCCACACCAATCAACAACACAACCGCCACATCGAAAAACAGTGGCAACGCACAGACAAGCCCGGCCACACCCAATGCATAGTTAGCCCGCTTTTCACCAAAACTCCCCAGCAATTTCACGGCAATCTGGTCAAGGGCACCCGTTTCATGCAGGATCTTGCCAAACATTGCGCCAAGGGCGACAACAACGGCAAGAAAGCCCAAAGTACCTGCCATACCGTCTTGCATTGTCTGAGTGATTTTCTCCAGTGGCATACCAGAAAAAATCCCTGCCCCCACGGAAACCAGCATCAAGGCAATAAAAGCATGTAACCTGGCTTTCATCACCAAAAACAATAATAGGAGAACAGAGCCGACGGCTGTCAGAACCAGAGTTACAGTACTCATGAACATCCCTCACTAATACGGTTAATGGCGTGGATATGGTCAATGGCTTTAATCACATTTTTGATGACTTCATCAAGATCAGGTTTGATATCAATGTGATGGACATCCTTTTCATCACTGGTCGGCTCTTCCAGTGTCTCAAATTGCGAGATGAGCATTTGCGGTTTGAAGAAATGCCCCTTGCGGGCTTTCAGGCGGCTTTCGATTAAGCCAAGATCCCCTTTCATATAAAGAAATGACAGGTTTTTGTTGCCATCACGTAACATATCCCGATAGTTTTTTTTCAAGGCAGAACACACGAGCAGGGAGATAGGGTTGGTGCGCTGCATGGCAAAAATGGCATCATTGAGTGCCATCAACCACGGCCGACGATCATCATCATTCAAGGCATGACCCTGTGCCATTTTTGTAATATTGGCTCGGGGATGAAGAAAGTCCCCATCCAGAAACGCAGCCCCTAGTTCACGGGCAACACCACTGGCAACCGCAGATTTACCGCTGCCGGATACCCCCATCAATACAAAAACGTGGTTTGGCTGTTGGGTATCACTCATATCAAACTCCTTTACACAGATCTTACCGATCAGATATCCATTTGATTTATAATAAAAAATTAGCAGTGGAATAGTAACCATCAAATGTTACCGGTAACTAATTGCCGGTAACATTAGCAGTGGAGCTGGATGATAGGCAATCAATCAGAACCATCAAAAAAGGAAAATGTGAGGCTTATCGCAATTGAAAATGGGAAAGCATCATTTTGAGCTACAAAAATTAAACACTTTCCCCCAGTGAAAGGGTAAACCCAACATCGATCAGAGTTTGTTCCAGCGTTTCCCCACTCAGACGAGCAAGCAAGGATTCTGCTGCCTTGCGTCCCATTAAGTTACGAGGAGTCAGCACGCTGGCAAGCCTGGGTGTCATTACCTGGCCGACATCATGACCATGAAAGCCCGCTATCGCAATTTCTTCCGGTATTTTGATCCCCTGTCGCTGGCACTCAAAAATCGCCCCGATAGCGATATCATCATTCGTACAAAACAGGCCATCAATTTCAGGATATTTCTGGCAGGATTCCTGCAAAAGCTGTGCGCCTAATGAATAGGAAGAGCTGACGGGTGTCATCATTTTTCTTGGTTGAAGCCCGGCGCTGAACATCGCCATTTCAAACCCTTGCAAACGGATCAGCGTTCGTTCATCCTGCCGGGCACCGAGATAAATAATGTTTTTGCAGCCGCGTTCGATCATCGCCATCGTCATCTGACGAGCCGCTGCTAAATTATCGATCCCTACTGCAATATCAAGGCAAGGCGATACACTGTCCATCAATTCAACTACGGGTATGCCTACTGTTTGCAACACCTTTAACGTTTTGGAGGTATGTGTGCGTTCCGCCAGAATCAGGCCATCAATATTATAGGCAAGCAGGGAGAGTAAACGTTCTTCTTCTTTCTGGGCAGAATAACCATAGTGGGCAAGCATAGTCTGATATCCGTTGCGATCAGTCACATGCTCAATACCGCGAATGACTTCGGCGAAGACCTGATTGGTCAATGAAGGAAGCAAAACACCTATTGCACGACTGGTCGAATTGGAAAGAATATCGGGTACACGGTTAGGGATATAACCTAGTTGCTCCACAGCTTCCGCGATTCGTTTTCCCAACGCGTCAGAAACCTGATCGGGATTACGTAAAAAACGGCTGACCGTCATTTTTGTGACGCCAACGAGGTCGGCAACATCTTGTAAAGCTGGTCGTTTTTTCTTCATTTTCAATGTAATGCAATCAGTTATTGATAGGTACAGAGGAATAACTCGCGGTTTTAACATATTTATACAGCATCACAACACGCTTTCTAGTGAAAAATGCCAATCTACTCGCATCTTATTTATCAGTAATTGCTGAAATTGTGATGGATTACACGCGCTTGAATAAATCTTCCAACATGCTGGTAACATCCCCACCGCATAACACAATAGTTTTCACACCCTGACTCTTTTTGTTGTTGCATTAAGGCCAACAGGTTATTTTGCGATTTCTGTGATGGAAATCTTATAAATTGGTAAGTAAGAATTAAAAATATGGATGAAATGTGATCTGAATTACAGATAGTAAAACAGCAGAATGAAAGCGAAAATTTGACTGACTTTATAGACTAAAAAAATGGTAGAATTTTTCCGCCCTAAAAAGATGTTATAAAACATATGGATAAAATTAGAGTGTGTTCCCCGTAAGTACGGGGATAAATTTTTCACGCAAATCAGCCAGATCGATGTTGCCGTGTGTTCCCCGTGAGTACGGGGATAAACCGCAACCGAGCAAATCCCACTTTATGACAACCAAGTGTTCCCCGTGAGTACGGGGATAAACCGCATCGCAAAATATCATCAAACTGTTGCGGGATGTGTTCCCCGTGAGTACGGGGATAAACCGGTGACTATTGCCCGGAACATGGCTTCGCTTCTCGTGTTCCCCGTGAGTACGGGGATAAACCGATTTTAACCATTATCAGGGAAGAAAAAGACTGGTGTTCCCCGTGAGTACGGGGATAAACCGGTTGGGGGCAGAAAAAAACTGGAATTGCACCAGTGTTCCCCGTGAGTACGGGGATAAACCGGAACTTGATGGATAAGAATTACCCCTGGGTCGATAATTCTTCGGGTAAGACAACTTCTAGCATCATTCCCCTCACGGTACTGGTAGTGGGAACCACAACAGCAAATCCGGTATGCTCGTTAAACATCTTTCGAGAGATCACAAACGCAGGGCGGCGTTTCTACCGTAAAATATTCTTTAGGACTTCCGGCTAACAGTGATTCCAACGTTAACTCTTCTTCGATTGGTGTAAGCACAATTTTGTTATCTTGAATGGACAAATCAAGCTTTGAACCCGTATGCAGATTGAAGGTTTTTCACAATGGCTTTCGGTATGCTAACAATATTATCTCCACCAGATTGGCGAATAACAACAGCAGTCATGCCCATCATCATAAACACAATAGAGACGTAATGATGGTGATTTGCTACACTTCAAATCACTGCTTCCGGCAAGCATAGTGAAGATAACAATCAGGAATGTATTTGTCTTAAGAAAAGATGAAAAATAGAAATGTCCACAGTTTAGTGATATGAATACTTTTCCCCGTGAATACGGGGATAAACCGTTTTTATTTTTACTTTTATTTGATCACAACTTATGTTCCCCGTAGATACGGGGATAAATATCTATCTGGATATCTAATCTACACACTAACAGGTGTGAATAAATGATAACCCAAGCAGCCTAATTTTTAGAAGTTTTTCTTCTTTCCTTTTGTTTGAAATTGAAAAAAAATTTGCCTTTCCACAAACTCACTCTACACTTTTAAAATATTCCACATAAAAATTCTCATAGGAGACAAAATTTGAAACGATATTCACCTGAAAAAAAACGAGCCATGCAAAAAAAAATGCTACCGCCCTACAACATCAGTATTTCCTCTCTGGCCAAATCAGAGGGAATCTCTAAAAGCACCCTGATTAGATGGCGCAAAGAAGCGCTGACACAAATAAAAATTCAGCACCTACAAAATGAACAAACACTGATATATAGAGATAAAACACCATCAGAAAAAAATATTCACGAAGGATTACAATTTACTATAAAAACTATCATAAAAATCTAATTCATAGCGAGATGAGATGAAATTTTCATCATTACCTTCTCATGTGATTTTAAATGTGATCAATATTCCATATAAGATAGAATGTTAGTGATAACATAATATAGGGTAAATTCTCCAAATCCGTTGTTAACAGAGTTGATTTAGCTAATTTTTTAAGCAATTCGCTATTTTAAAATAATATAATCACCCAGGAAAACACTTTGATTGCTAACAATGTAACAGAAATAACTTACTGGAATCGTATGGTGCCAGAACTTACTGTGACCAATTTTGCGGCTTCACTTGATTTCTATCAAAAAATATTGGGTTTCGAAATATTAATTCGTCGAGAAAATCCCGATTTTGTTTATTTAGGATTAGGTGAAGCACAATTAATGCTGGAAGTATTTCATGACAATGGTTGGAATACCGGAGAACTCAATAATCCATTAGGGCGCGGTATTAATTTTCAAATTGAAGTCGATGACATTATGCCAATCATGGAAAATCTGAAAATTAACGAAATAGAACTTTATCGACCACTGGAAGATAATGATTACTGCATAGGTGATACCACAATCTGTCAGAGGGAATTTCTCGTTCAAGATCCAGATGGCTATTTACTTCGATTTAGTCAATATATAGAAAACACAGAAGATTAATGACAAACCATTAATATAGGCAGGTTATAATTTTATTTACTTATGAGAGCATATGACTAACTTAATAAATAACTTTAATTACCTCACACGATATTGGGGAAAAGCTAAAAAGAATCCCTATTCTAACGAAAATTATCATCTCCTGGCTTATCACTGCTTAGATGTCGCCGCAGTAGGCCAATTATTATTGGCGCCACATAAGAAATTAACGCAAGATCTCGCAAATTTTTTGGGATTATCATCAGAATCATTACAAAACCTGTTTTCATTTTTTTTGGTACTGCATGATATCGGCAAATTTGCTTCTGCATTTCAGCAATTATATTCCCAGGAAAATACTGATCTAATTAAACCGGAGCAATACTCCCCCTATGATCCCAAATTTTTCAGGCATGATCGGTTAGGGCTATTTTTCTGGAAAAAAATTCAGGACGATGTACTGATTGCTTTAGCAGGAGATGATGGCCTTCAATTCGGTGAAGATAAACAAAAGAAACAAGCCCTGAAAACGTTAATGGTTTTGATGCAGTGTATACTTGGTCATCATGGTAAACCCATTGATGATGATCATTGGAGCGCAATTACCGATTTTACCGAGTCCCAAAATGTTATCGATGCCACAGCATTTACCCATGATCTTCTGGCGCTTTTTCAACCTCATCTGCCACTGGCAAAACTACTTTCAAAAGAGTGGCGACGCAAACTACAACAAGTGAGTTGGCAATTTGCCGGTATTGTCGTGCTGGCAGACTGGATAGGCTCTGACTGTTACCATTTTCATTATCAAACCAAAGCCCTTCCGCTGACAGAATATTGGCTGATTACCCAAAAACAAGCCCAAATCGCCTTAGATGGTATTGATATCCATAACACTCCCGTGATATCTCCTTATACTTCTATCCAGGAGTACTACCAATTTTCACCAACTCCATTACAAAAATGGGCGGAAGAAGTCTCGATTGATGACTCCCCACAGCTTTTTATTCTGGAAGATGTTACGGGCGCAGGCAAAACAGAAGCCGCCCTTGCCCTGACTCACCGCTTAATGCAAACAGGGGCTGCGGACGGTTTCTATTTTGGCCTGCCAACAATGGCGACTTCCAACGCCATGTTTGGCCGAATCGCTAAGCATTATCATCATATGTTCGATACCAAAAACGGCAAACTGCCCAGTATCGTTCTCGCGCACGGTGCACGTGAAATGAATGATAATTTCCGTGACATCATCCTGACGTCTGAACATAACGACAGTGACTACACCAGAGACGATAGCACCGCGACAGCACAGTGCCACCGATGGTTGGCTGATTCTAATAAAAAGGCCCTATTGGCCTCGGTGGGCGTAGGTACTATCGATCAGGCATTACTTGCCGTTTTACCGAGAAAATACCAGTCACTGCGGTTGATTGGGTTAAATCGCAAGGTATTGATCTTTGACGAGGTACACGCCGCCGATGAATACATGTTTGCATTGCTGGAAAGCGTATTAAGTCTGCACTTGCATCAGGGTGGTTCCGTGATATTACTGACTGCCACACTCTCCTTGAAACAGCGGCAACGGCTGGTGGATATCTGGTTATCTGCCAGCGGCATACCACCGCAGAAATTGCAAAAAACGGCCTTTCCACTGGCAACCCATGTCACGTTAAACCCAGAAACTCCACTGATTGAAACGCCCCTGCACAGTCGCCCAGACGTCAGCCGTACCGTCACGGTAAAAACCGTGAATCATCTGGATGGCGGCGTACAAATTGCCCTCAACGCCGCTCAGAATGGGCAATGCGTGGTTTGGGTTCGCAACTCAGTGGATGATGCACTCCAGGCTTTCCGGCTTATTCAATCGCAAATGGCGCAACCGGAAAATTGCCTGTTATTCCACAGCCGTTTTATTTTGCATGACCGAAAAGCGATCGAAAATCGTGTGCTGGCAATATTTGGTAAAGAAAGCAAGCAGAAGGATCGGCAAGGAAAGATCCTGATTACAACGCAAGTCTTTCAGGAAAGCCTTGATGCAGATACGGATGTCATGATCTCCGATATCTGCCCGATCGATGACTTGATTCAACGGGTTGGTCGTTTGCACCGCCATACTCGCAATGCAAATGGCGAATACAAGCAAGGCATTACCGATAGCCGATCTGCACCTGAATTATATCTCCACGCCCCAGAATGGGATGATCAACCCAAAACTGATTGGTTGAGCAAAGATTTTCGCAATACCCAATATGTATATCGTTCAGCCGGGCGTTTATGGCTTGGCTTACGCGAATTACTGCGCTTAGGTGCCATTCGTATGCCTGCTGAGGCGCGAACCTTAATCGAAGCTGTTTATGGTGAAGACGCCGATGAACACATCCCTGAAGCACTCAAACACAAGGATAATGATGAGATAGGAGAAGGGCGGAGCAAAGACGCCGCAGCACGCTCACAAGCCCTGCAATGGCAACGCTATGAATATAGCAAACGCAGTGCCCACGGCTGGTATGACGATGACTGCAATATCAGTACCCGATTTAGCGATATCGAAACGGTGAGTGTGCTGCTCGTCAAACTGACCGAAAGCGGGGAATTAATACCGTGGGTAGAGGATGAAAAATTCCCTGTCCAATTAAGTATTGTCAAAATTTCAAAAAACAAATTTGCCGATAAGCTGCAACCCGTACCAGAGTCCCTTTCTCAAGCCGTGGCGCGGCTACAGGATAAATTCAAGTCCGTCAAATACCTGCAAATCTGGCTGCCAGAGAGTGACCCCCAGTTTACTTATGATCCCAACATCGGTTTTTATCCTAAGCAGGAGGCGTAATGAACCTCGTCAAAGACGCATGGCTGACTTTTAGAATGAGAAATGGTAGTGAGAAAAAGTTACCGCTGACGGCAATCGGCGATCCTGCCGTTGTCGATTTTTCCCTGCCACGGGCTGATTTTCAGGGCGCCGCTTACCAGTTAGCCATTGGTTTGCTGCAAACGGTTTTTGCTCCTGAAGATGAAGACGAATGGTATGAATTTTATCAACAAGCCCCTACCCAAGCTGACTTACAGACTGCATTTCATCGCGCAGAACATGCTTTTAATCTGACGGGGAATGGCCCTCTGTTTATGCAGGATTTTGATTCGTTAGCGGAAAGAAAACCCTCCAACATTTCAGGATTATTGATTGAATCACCCGGTGAAAAAACATTGAAGGATAATACTGATCACTTTATTAAACGCAACCAATGTGACGTGATCTCCCCTGAAATGGCCGCCATTGCACTATTCACATTACAGATTAATGCTCCTGCCGGCGGTGTTGGACATCGTGTCGGGTTACGGGGAGGTGGCCCACTAACGACCTTGATTCAGCCACAAGAACCGGATGCTTCGCTATGGCAAAAACTTTGGCTTAATGTCATTAATCGGGAACGTTGGTCTTATCCAGATCCTGATCTCAATAGCTCAGACGTTTTTCCCTGGTTGGGTAAAACGCATATCAGCCAAACCGCAGGGACAGAAATTTACGCACATAATGTCCATGAATTGCATATGTACTGGGCCATGCCACGGCGAATCCGGCTGGAGATAGAGGATAAACCCGCCATCTGCCAATTAACGGGGCGGGCAACTCACCTATCCGTTGCCAGTTATCGTAGCCAAAACTATGGCAACAACTATTCTGGCACCTGGCAACATCCTCTAACCCCCTATCGATGGAATCCGAAAAAACCGGATGAAGAGCACCTTTCTGTCAAAGGGCAACCTAGTGGTGTTACCTACAAGATCTGGGATAGCCTGATTTTTTCCGATGATAAACAGGGTCAACAGGCAGCCCAGGTTGTCGACCATTTTCACCAGATCAATGATTATTTTGCCGATGAACAGAGTTCCACGCCACGGTTATGGGTTTTTGGCTATGATATGGACAACATGAAAGCCCGCGGTTGGTACTCCACCACCCTGCCTCTGTTTTCCATGCCGATTGAAAAGAAAGATGCTGTTTTCCGGCGCGTCAAAACACTACAAAACCTCTCTGCCAATGCATTAACTCAGTGTCGTACCCAGATCAAAAGCGCGTGGTTCCGTCGCCCGAATGAGATAAAAGGCGATATGTCATTTATTGATGCGACTTTCTATCAACGCACTCAGGCCGCCTTTTTTAAGGCTGTACGACAGATTGTCAGCAGCCAGCATAAAGCCTCTTCCCTATCCACCGAAGACGCTAAAACCTGGCTCTACCAACTCAGAAATACCTGCTTTGATCTCTTTGATGAGTTCGTGCTGTCAGAAGATACCGATCCCCAAAAACTCATCGAAAAAATCGAGGCACGACAAATTCTTACCAAGTGGTTAATGGGTTCTAAAGATATCAAGTCATTTATGACAGAGCACAATATAGAAACTAAGCCATCCAAGACCCAAAAGAAGGAAAAGATTATCAATGAATAACCTAAATGAAGGTCGTTTACTGCGCTGGTGGGAAAGCATGTTTTTATCCTCCGAAGAATTGAAGAAAAAAGATATCCCCCCTGCACCCACGCTCTTTAAAGCTGAATTAAAGCGTTGCCAGGATATTGAGGCAGTAACTTTCACCGAAGGTTTTCGCGCATTATGGTTCAGTTTGCCTGAAGATATCATCAAAGAAGCTCAGCAACAGACTGTTATGCGATGGGCGATGATTGCCGTCACGCTGGTGTATGTCAAAACCAACACCACCACTAATCTGGCAACTGCCGCTGGCACCAAAACCGAAAATGACAAGCCGATTGTCAGTACACATCGCTTTGCCCAATTGCAGGCGGCCAAAACACCTGATGAATTTATTATGCGTTTGCGGCGCATCCTGCAACAACTGAAAGGCCAGGTTTCCGTGTTATCTCTCGCCAAAGATATTGAACAATGGTTGAGAGAGTACCACCAGCCAAGAGCCTATCGAGCCAATAAACGCCTCTGTGTGCAATGGGCGATGGATTACTACAAGGCCGCTAAATAACGCCAATAATTAACCACTTTTAATCTAATAAGGAATTTTAAATGAGCCAATTTATTCAGCTACATCTGTTAACTTCCTACCCTCCAGCCAACCTGAACCGCGACGATCTCGGACGCCCTAAAACCGCCAGAATGGGCGGAGCAGAGAGATTAAGAATGAGTTCTCAAAGTTTGAAACGCCACTGGCGCATCTCTGATCTGTTTCAGGATACCCTCGCAGAGCACCTTGGTTTTCGTACCAAGCGCTTTGGATTTCAGGTTTATCAACGCTTGCTTAATGGGGGAGTCAAAGAGAAACACGCTACTGAATGGGCTTCTGCCATTGCGGAAGTTTTTGGCAAAAAGAAAAAAGATGAACCCCTGGAAATTGAACAACTGGCACATATCAGCCCGGCAGAAAAAGAGGCTACCTTTGCTTTGGCCGATAAACTTATCGACGAAAATCGCGCACCAACCAAAGAAGAGCTGAATCTGCTGAGCAGAGAAAAAACAGCCGTAGATATTGCCCTGTTTGGCCGTATGCTGGCATCCAGCCCTGCCTATAATGTGGAAGCCGCCTGTCAGGTTGCCCATGCGATCAGCGTTCACCGTGTTACCGTAGAAGATGACTATTTTACCGCTGTAGACGATCTCAATGCGGGCAAAAGTGATTCCGGTTCGGCTCATATTGGCGAAACCGGCTTTGCCGCCGCACTGTTCTACAGCTATATCTGCATTAATAAATCTTTGTTAATCGAAAATCTGTCCGGCAATGAAGCATTGGCGAACCAAGCCATCGCCGCCCTGACAGAAGCCGCGATTAAAATCGCCCCGTCCGGCAAACAAAACAGTTTCGGCTCCCGCGCCTATGCCAGCTATGTGTTGGCGGAAAAGGGAGAATATCAGCCTCGCTCCCTGTCTGTTGCGTTCTTAAAACCCATTGATAGCGAAGATCAGGCAACCGATGCCATCAAAGCGTTAGAAGATCAGAGAGAAAACTTCGATAACGTTTATGGCGCTTGTGCTGACACGCGCTATAGCATCAACGCCGTCACGGGTAACGGTTGTTTTGCTGATCTACTTCAATTCGTTACTGAATAAAAGAGGCCAATATGAAGACTTACTTGGTCTTTCGTTTATATGGAGCACTAGCCAGTTGGGGGGTGGAGGCGGTTGGTGAAAACCGGCCAACCAGCACTTACCCAACCCGTTCGGCTATTCTGGGATTATTAGGTGCAGCACTGGGCATCCGGCGCGATGATGAAACACAACTCATGGCATTGCAGCAGAGTGTCAAAATTGCCATCAAACAGATCGTTTCCGGTTTATTGATGCGGGATTACCATACCTCTCAGGTTCCTTCGCAAGAGAAAAAACAGTCTCACCCAACCCGTAAAAGTGAGTTACGTGATAAATCTAAATTAAACACCGTACTGTCTTCACGCGATTACCTTGCTGATGGCGTGTGGGTTATCGCAATTTCATTGACCGAACAGGCCAGTTTTCCCCTTTCTGCCCTGCGTGATGCGCTGCTAAAACCCGTTTTTACGCTGAGTCTTGGGCGAAAATCCTGCCCTCTTGCACTGCCGATGATGCCGCAACTGACAGAATATCCGTCATTAAAAGCAGCCCTTGATACGCCTTTTCCTCTCTTGCCTTATCAATCAGAAAAGGCCAATCACTATTATTGGCAGCGTAATCATGATGTCGTGAGTTATTTCTGGGAAGGAAATAAAGACGAGATCACGATCCCTGATACGACAATACTGACTCATCAACTTTGGGATGAGCCAGTATCACGCAGCCGCTGGCAGTTTACACAACGCACGATGCACCAACTATCGTTCCAGTTATCCGGCGTGGAGGGAACACATGTATCTGTCTAAAGTCACCTTGCACCCTTTTGCTTACCCTATACAAGCACCATCACGAAAACAGACGAAAAATGATGTCTATGCTTCCCACCAACTCTTGTGGCAATTGTTTACGGGGCAGGAAGCGCGCAATTTCCTTTTCAGGCAAGAGATGAGCTTAAGTGGCAGACCTGAATTTCTTGTGTTGTCCACGACCACACCGATAGCCAATTCCCCGCGGTTCCAGATTCAGACCAGATCTTTTGCCCCTCAATTACATAATGGACAAAAACTGGCGTTTAAACTCCGCACGAACCCCACTGTCTGCCTCACAGATAAAAATTCAGGCAAACAACTTCGCCATGATGTATTGATGCATGCCAAGCGTCAGGCAAGACATTCTGGTTGCTCAGGAGACATTGAATCAGTAATGATGCAAGCCGCCCAAACCTGGATACAAGATGAAAAACGGCTGGCTAATTGGGGTATTCGCTTTGATTTTCCCCCGGATGTTGAACGCTATACTCAACATCGCAGCTTTAAAGCCTCTGGCCAGAAAGTGGTATTTTCCAGTGTCGATTTTCAGGGTGTGCTCACTTTGTCAGATAGCGAACTTTTCCTTGAGCAATACCAGAAAGGATTTGGCAGGGCAAAATCCTTTGGTTGTGGGTTAATGCTGATAAGGGCACTGTAATGGCATTTATTCCATTAAAACCCATTCCCATCAAGGACAGGAATTCAATGATCTTTATTGGCATGGGACGTATTGATGTCAAAGATAATGCGTTTGTTGTGATTGATGAAGTCAACGGTGAACGTATGCATATTCCCGTCGGCTCCCTTGCGCGTTTAAAGTTGCTGTCACCAATAGCTGCTCCTGACAGGCAAGTCAGAATTGCTTGTCGTGAAAAATTCAGGACAGACAAAATTTTGAAACGCCTTATTCCCTTGATTGAAGAAGTCCTTGCAGTGGGCGAAATTTCCCCGCGTAGCGGGGAAATATAACACGCATCTTGAAGTTGGATTGGTATAACTACTAATTAAATAAGGTAATAGCAGATCAAAAATAAAATTATCAATTGTCTTTTAACAATGACTTATTGTAATAAGTCATATAAATAATAAATAAAATTAAAACCTTTATAAGCTATCCTCTTATTTTAGGTAACCGAAATAAAAATCAATACAGGAAATAATTTCAATATAAATTAATCATTTTTACTAATACTTTGGAGAGATAAAACTCGCTCTATTTGACGATAAAACAAACGAATATGCCAAATCGTGCGATATTCCATCTACAAGCATAAATCGTTGATGATTGCCAAAAAGAGCTATGATAATCTACGCGCCTTTCCGGCTTAATCTGTTCATTTTATACACATAAAAACACCAAGAATAGGAAGCAAATTTACTTATGAACTTAACTAACACGCGCAAATTGTTAGCAGCAACGCTATGCCTGGCGACCTCCTATGGCTATGCAGATAGTGATCGCCCACTTTTTTCATTAACGGTGTCAGAATCTGGCGCTCCACAGATGAACAGTGACGGTAGCTTATCCCGCACTACCAAGTCTGAATCTCGTATTCTGCCAATTTGGGGCGATGCAGCACGCGCCAAAGGCTACGACCTGCCTGAACCGTTTGGTGCTAGTTATGGTTATATGAATCTGCGTCAGGATGTTGTTGTGGATAGCATTAAATTTGAATTTACCAACCCACTTGTAAGTAAAAATTGGAAAGACAAAATCATTGTTAAAGCAGGTGATACAAGAGAAAAAAATGAGTCCCATCTGCTGAAATTAGATTCCTGGATTCTGCCTTTCTTAAACATTTATGGTGTATATGGAACAACCAAAGGCAAATCCACAACAAATTTAGATAATATTGCTATTTTTGATGACCATGAGTATGGTAAAAACATTCCTTTCGATTTGAATTTCAAAGGAAAAACTTTCGGGGGTGGTATAACCCTTGCGGGTGGTTACAACCAATTTTTTGCCACATTGGATACTAATTATACCCGCACTAATCTTGATATTTTGGATGGAGATATCAGTGCCTTAGTTATTACTCCACGAATTGGCTATGAATTTATTTTTGAACCATTATTTGCTGGTCAAGGAAATACAAAAGCGCAAATTTGGGTGGGTGCCATGTATCAAGATATTACTCAACGTTTTAGAGGTGATGTCAGTAACCTCAATTTACCTCCTCAACTCGAAACAGGGATGGCGCTTATTAAAAATATGACTGATATCAAATTCGACGTCAAACAACACCTTGCCCATAAATGGAACAATACCGTGGGTGCACGCTTTGAAATTACCCGTAATTTCAATATTCTGTCAGAAGTCGGTTTTGGTAACAGAAACAGCTTCTTTATCTCCGGTGAGTTCCGTTTTTAATGTTTGGCCTTGCAACACTGAAAAGGCTGGCTATTTCCAGCCTGCTTATTTTTACCCTTTCATCCGCACACGCTGATATCCTGCCTGATCGGCAAAAAATGGATGGTTGGTTAAACGAATTAGGCGGCAGCAACCATTTTGATGAGCGCAAAAAAATTGACTGGGGCGTATTGCCCGGTCCTTTCTACACCCCTGAAATGGGGATGGGGATTGGTGTGGCTGTGGTCGGTCTGTACCGTCCTGACCATTCAGACCACACCAGCCAGACTTCTTCATTGGGACTCAGTGGCTTTGGTTCGTCTACCGGCGCGTTTGGCCTGAACTTTACCAATTACAATTTTCTTGCCAGTGACCAATGGCGGTTATTTGTTTCCGGTACACTGAATAACACCCCAACTTACTATTGGGGTCAAGGTTATCGTGCTGGTAAAAATGACAGCAACAAAGAGAAGTACCGTTCTCAGGAGTTTGCGATTCATCCACGGCTTCTCTATCGCATCACTGAAGCCACCTATGTGGGATTAGGCTGGAATTTATCTTCCGTCAATGCCAGTGATCCCGATATCGGAGCAAAACGGTATTTTGCCCAGTCCGTCGGGGGTCGCTCTGTGATAAGTTCCGGTGTCAATGCCCATTTCAGTTATGATACGCGGGATTTTTTGCCCAATGCTCGGCACGGACAGGCATTTGAGATCATTTATAGCTATTTTTCCCCAGAATTAGGCAGTGATCACCGTTTCCATACCACACAGCTTCAATTCTCGACCTATTATCCGTTATCTGAAAAGACAGTCCTGGCCTTTGATAACTATGCCCGTTTCAGCGCAGGTGATGTACCGTGGAACCAGCTATCCCTGCTGGGTAACGGCCAGCGGATGCGCGGGTATTATGAAGGACGTTATCGTGACAACAATATCTTCACAACACAGTTAGAGTTACGGCATAAACTTGACTGGCGCCACGGTGTGGTCGGTTGGATAGGCACCGGCACGTTGGGAGATTCCCCTTCACGGTTGGGAACCAGGCATTGGCTTCCTTCTATTGGTGTTGGCTATCGTTTCGAGTTTAAACCACGCATGAATGTCAGATTAGATTTTGGTGTCGGTAAGGACAGTACCGGGTTCTATTTTCAGGTTGGGGAAGCGTTTTGAGATTATTCGTTACACTCTGCCTCTGCTTTTTACTGCTGGCATGCCAAAACCAACCCCAATCTGTTGATCCGGTAAAACCTGTCCTTGTCAGTGATACCTATGAACAATCACAGCAAGATTGGGATGCATTGCCCCCTATGGCTCCGCCAGAAGGTTTAAGGGCTTGCTGTGCCTTCGGCTATAATCTTAAAGCCCAACTCTGGAATATTGCCATTCCCTTCTATGACATCGACAATATCGTCGAAGCTCAAAAATTAGGTAAGCATCACTACAATGACAGTGTTATCGGTGCCAGTGCCGCTTTGCTGGGGGTAAGCGCTGAAAAAGTGGGTCTGCTCTATACCCACAAGGGAGGGTTTATTGATATCTCCCATGTCAGGGATACCGCAGATTATACGCTTTATCTGTTTAGCCAGATTTACGCTCATCTTGGTCAAGAGTGGCAATTAACCCTGAACAATGAACTTGCCGCGCGTAAAATTCACTTTTTTGCTTTTACGCCACCGCAAGATCCTGCCGAACGCTATACACTCAGTGCCTATTTGGCTGCCAGATTCGCTTTTCAGCTTGCCGCCTGGCATGAAATAGCGCAATGGTATGGCTATCAATCAGTCCCCGGTTTTTCGGAGGAAATTTCGGCTTTTTCCCCAGAAGATCTCTATTCAAACCTGTTGGGTGCAAGATTAGCATTAACACTGATTCTGACAGGTCACGCGTCTTCTGTGACACAGTTCTCAACCTCAGTGGATAAGATCTTACCGATGGCTTTGCATGAACTCGGGGATTATTCCCGGTCAGGCACAAAGGCGATATTTGATAGCGTAGATGGTTTATGGTGGAACAGTTATCGACGCATTCCTGAGAAGTTTTTAGTACTGCATCGGAATTATGATATTCAGGACAACCGCTCCCCATTAATGCCTTTCGGTAAAGAGCACCTTGCCCTGCGCCTGTCTCTGCCTGAGCATTATCAGCATTTCTCATTAGAGAAACTGGCGGAATTTCAGCTATGGTCAACCCATGAAATGAAAAACCTGCCTGTGCCAAAGCCATATTGGACAGTGAAAGATTTTAAAAGGCTGGCGGAAAATGCCCAACGGGAAGATGAGAAACAGTTGTTATTGAATAAATAATAACCTACACGTAGATTTGTGGAATTACCCGATTGTGATAGGGCTAATTATCCGTCGTTACCACGGTGCCCATTACATTCATAATTTCTTCTCCTGCCGCCCGATATCTCCCCTGTGCAGTGTTTGGATAAAGCGTGCAGCAGGTGGATAAGAGTACCCCTCATAAATATATTTATAATCATATATATTTCATTTAAACAATATATGGATACTGTTATCAGATAATCGAATAAGGTTAATACTGTTATTTTTTATATCCCGGATCATCAAAATAGGGAATATACCAATCCAACTTCAAGATGCGTGTCATATTTCCCCGCGCAGCGGGGAAATATGAGGCCTCGTGTCGTCTGGCGGATTGCAACTTGAAGTTTATCGGGAATACACACGTTATTAGCGGAATATCTCATACATCATAACAATGATATGACTGGCTAGAGGTATCTGAAATGATGAGCAATTCGTGGTCTGACAACTATTTTGGGTCTGAAAATACTGAACCAAAATACGCTGACTCTCGAAGAGCTGAATCAAGATATTCAGCTTCAGACTGTTCAGATCCTAAATATGCAGTGACCAAAATCGGGGAGCATCTCAATTCCCCAAAGCATTTACTTTTTTCATCCAACGATCTTGATGAAGTTAAATCTATGGTCGGACGGGTCATCCAGCCTCATCAGCTAACTATCGTGGACGCCCATCAAAAATTGGACGCCCAAATGCACTATATTCCACTTGGGGATATTTCCATGAGCCGATTACGTTACGGTGCCTGCGTTGAAATCACCCCAGGAGAGTTGGATTCGTTCTTTCTCATCCAGATGCCGCTGGCGGGCTGTGCGGGTATTGAAAGCGGTGATCAGTACCTTGACTCCACTCCTAATCTGGCTTCCATTCTCAGCCCAAATCAGCACACTTCCATGCGCTGGAATGCCGATAATGACCAGTTTATGGTCAGGATCTCCCGCACCTTGCTGGAAAGAACGCTGGTCGGCCAATTAGGACACTCTCTGGATCAACCACTGCTATTTGCATTGGGGTTTGAATGGCAACGCTGTCAGGCCTGGCGTTGTTTGATGCCTTATATTCTGGAATACGCCACCCAAGTACCTGATATCTTGCAACACAAACTGATGATCAACCAAATAGAACAATTGATTTCCGTTACCCTGCTATCCACCCATCAACATAATTACAGTGAAACGCCTGTCAACCGCCGATGTGCCATTCGCCCACGGCATGTACGGCGAGTGCAGGAATATTTGCAGGCTCATGCCCACGAGCCAATAACCGTAGAACAGCTCGCTCAGGTGGCAGGCGTCAGCCTGCGCAGCCTCTATTCCGGCTTCAAGGAGTTTCTGAATATCAGCCCGATGCAGTATTTACGTGACCTGCGTATGGAACATGTACGCACAGAACTATTGGCGGGAGAAGCCACCAGCGTCACAGGCGTCGCTCTGCGTTGGGGATTCGCCCATATGGGACGCTTTAGCGCAGAATATAAAGCCCGCTATGGTGAGACGCCAAGTAACAGCCTGAAACGTGGGTAGCCTGCAAAGCATCTTATTTTATTATTTCGTCATTTATCCCAGCATTTCATACAACTTCTGAATTTCATTTCTCCAGCTCTCCTGATTTTTGGGCTTCTGGTGCCTCGGTTTCCTGGCCAAATCCTGCGTCAGATTTTGCTCCAATACCACAATGCGTTGCAGGATCTCTTCCTCATCCGTTAATACTTTCAAACCATCAGAAGTGCTTTCCTGAGCCTTAACCACTGCTTTTTGATAAGGGATCACTTTTTTATTCAGGAACTGATAATATCCCTCACTGGATGTGACCTCTTCCAGTTTGCCATTTTTAATCAGCCAAAAACGATTAGCGACGTTATCGATAAACGCCCTATCATGCGAAGTGATTAATATCGTCATCCCGTTATTAATCAATTCATTCTCCAGCTCCATTTTGCCAAAAATATCCAGGTGGTTTGTTGGCTCATCGAGGATCAGGAAATTGTGCCTATTCAGTTTCAAGATCAAAAACATTAAGCGGGAACGTTCACCACCACTTAATCGCCCCACCAATTGGTTAAAATCAGCATATTTAAAGCCTGTCGCAATCAGTTGCTGTTTACAGGTGATATCATCGATATTCGGCGTGTTATTTCTGACAGCATCAAAGATCGATTCGTTTAGCGGAATTTTTTCCAATTCCTGATCGAGATACCCCATATTACACTGCGGGGAAAAGATATTTCTGGCATTATTATAGGACTCAACAAGCGTATGAATCAGGGTGGATTTCCCCACGCCATTATCACCTAATAAGGCGATTCTATCGCCCGGCCGGATATACAAGCTATTATTAATTGAAAATAACGGATTAAACTGCCCATCCTGGTGATAGCCAATCCATTCTTCCCCAATTTGCAGCATATTTTTCGATTTAACCGAGTCGGCATCCAATGATAATCGGTAGGTTTCCCCTTCGGTTATTTTGGTTTTATCCTTTTCAAGTTTTTCTGCCCGTTTCTCCATCGATTTGGCTTTTCTGGCAAACTTTTCGTTATCGTGGATTTTTCCCCACAATGCCAAACGCTTGGCACTTTCCTGTATACGCTGAATGTTCTTTTCTTCCGCTTTCAAACGTAATGCATCCGCTTTATCTTTTTCCTGCAAAGCAGTCAATGCCGGGCTGAATGGCAGGGAAAACGACGTCAATTGTTGGTCACGCAAGAAAATCGTCTGGTTGGTGACGTTATCCAGAAAGTTTCGGTCGTGGGAAACGATAATAAACGCGCTCTTTAGGCTGTTATTAAAGAAATCCTCGAAAAATTTCAGGGTATTGGCATCCAAATGGTTACTGGGTTCGTCAAATAAAATAATATCTGGCTCTGCAATCGCACTCATGGCAAACATCAATTTTGTTTTTTGTCCACCACTGAGATCAATAACTTTTGTCTTAAAATCAGTATCCTGAAAACCAAAATCATAAAGCATGGATACCGCTTTGTAATCACCATATTCATCTATTTGTTTTACTTTATGGGAAATAGATTCAAATAAGGTCATCTCAAGTAATGCGTCATCAATAAACTGAGAAACCATCTCCAATCTCAACCCATTAGCATATTCAATTACCCCATCATCCGGCTTTTCAATACCCGCCAGTAGCTTAAGTAAATGGGTTTTTCCCGTGCCGTTATAACCAACTAAAGAAATTTTGTCATTTTCTTTAATCGTTATGGAGAGATTGCTGAATAATGGCTTTGAATTAATGCTAAAGTTAACTTTATTACAATGAATCAGCGTTGACATCTTTATGTCCCCATCGCAAAACCTTTATTAATCTCATAATTTTGATTATTTTCAGTCAATATTTATATCTTCAAAGAAAAATAAGGTCAAGTTTTCATCATAATATATCGTTATATATCGTTACGCTCATGTTTATTTCCCCCCGTTTATGCCCGAATTTCTTCAATCAGTTGTGAATGGATGTATGCTTCACAAACACGGGCATCTTCCCACCACGGGAACAGTACCGGAGGATGGTTGAACGCATTAGCCATCGTGCTGGCGAGTGACGGCAAACGCTGGGCGGCGCCTAATAATTCCAGAACATGTGGCTTTGGCGGGATAAGAAGGCTGTTTGTCCACTCCACAACGTAATGACCATATTGCCAGAATTGTTCAAACGTATCGTTCATCCATTCAGCCGTGAAAGGTTTATCGCCACGGGCAAGAATGGCTTCGTAATAGACTTTGCAGGCTTTTGTTGCGTTATTTGAGCCTTGTCCAGTCAGCGGATCATTCGTGACTACAGCATCCCCCAGTCCAAAAATCTGACGACCAGAAGGCAGCGTCAGCACAGGCTTACGCACTGCTGGTGCAACGCGTTTCACCAGAATGCCATTTTCATCGGTCAGCTCTATATGCTCACAACGTTCAGACTCCCACGGCAGAAAAGTTTTAAGGATCTGCTTGCTATAGGCCAGATGTTCCTGCGGTGTTCTGGCCTCTTGCCAGCCATCCATTGCGCCACCCGGAATACCTTCAAAAACCATGATGTCGCAGGAACCATTCAGTGTCAGGGCAGGAAAAACGAAATATTCCCCTATACCCGGGATCAGGTTAAAAGAAACACGGGAATATTCAGGCGTTGGCAACATACCATTCACATAGTTCAATGCGAGTACACGCCGTGGTGTATCATATGGCGAGCGTGACGCATCGCGTTCCAGCAATTTTACAATCTCCCCTTTTCCTCCCGCCAGAATGACCAGTTCATGGCTGGCAGCCAGGCGTTCCAGTTCAGCACACCCCACATCGCTAATTTCCAGATTACCGCCACGAGAAGCAAATAACGCCAGCCAAAATGGCATCTTGATGCGTTGATCGACAGCTTGCGCATATTTGTCGAGCCGGGCACTCCATTCAATGGCCTTGTCATTGGGAATTTCAGGATGTGGCACGGTGAAACCGATACCTTCAACGGGCGGGCATTGTGTTTCCCACTGATTCAATCCCAAATCACGTTCAAACTGCAAAGAAGAATCAAACATGCACTGACTCGACAAAACCCGGCCATTGCGAACTTCATCAGGCGTGCGGCTGGTGACTACAGTGACTTGATAGCCCTTGTCAAGCAGACCAAGGGCCAGAGGTAGCCCAGCCTGACCACCTTCGACGATAGCGATACGACGCATAGTATTTTCCTCTTTTGTTTTGAATGCCGGAACTGAACCTATTCCGCCAACTGTGGAATAGCGACTTTATTATTTAAGCCCTGCATAAGGGTTCCCCTTTTGCCATATGCTCATCAGAGTGATTAATCATGAAAGGGTATCATTACGTGAAATAGGGAGATGCGAGTAGCCGCTATATGCAGAAAAGATCCATCCAGTGCAGATTTATCTCTTACCTGCTCCAAAAACACAGACTTGAATACGCCTATCGGGCGTGCCAGGCGGGCATAAAAGAACACGTTGTTGACTTGCTATGAACAACGCAGGTATCCGTGATACTGCCCGTACACTACATATCAGTATTAATGCCGTTATCCGCGTTTTAAAAAACTCCAACCGCGACGACATGTAAGGCAGTTCAACGGATTGAATGCGTGACCAAAATTGTCTGTCTCGATACTACTGATTTTGTTAAAGTGTGCCAATCGATCTTTATACCATCTGGAAGGGATTTCGAGATTATTTTATGACAACTGATATTAATTACTTTTGATTACAATGTATTTAATAGAAATTAACCATAAATGCACCATAAAAGTAAGATGTAATCCTTAATCCGTGTTTTAGGAACATTTGATGGAAATTGTAACAGACCTGATTTATGCACTTTGGCACCAAGACTACGAAACATTAGCGAATCCGTCGCTGGTATGGGCAATCTATATACTACTATTTACCATCCTGTTTCTGGAAAACGGGATATTACCGGCGGCGTTTTTACCGGGCGACAGCCTGCTCATATTAGTCGGTGTTTTAATTGCAAAAGAAACCATGAGTTTCCCTGTCACATTAGTCATTCTCACCACCGGAGCCAGCCTCGGCTGCTGGGTAGGCTATCTTCAGGGAAAATGGCTTGGCAATACAAAATTAGTTCAGGGCTGGCTGTCACATCTTCCTGCACATTATCATCAACGTGCACATAACTTATTCCATCGTCATGGCTTATCTGCCTTACTGATAGGCCGTTTTCTCGCGTTTATCAGAACATTACTGCCAACATTAGCAGGCCTTGCCGGGCTAAAAAATGGACGTTTTCAAATATTCAATTGGCTGAGTGGGTTCATATGGGTGGTTATTCTAACAACATTGGGTTATGCCCTTGGTAAAAGCCCGCTGTTCCGCCAGTATGAAGAATATCTGATGAGTTTTTTGCTGCTGTTACCTGTAGGTCTATTACTTATTGGTTTAATTGGCAGCCTGACTGTCATTTGGCGCAAAAAGCGCACTAATAAAACGCTATCGTAACACTTTATTTCCCTGTGGTATGGCCGCGTATACCACAGGGCATTGCTTTTCCCACTTTTCCTAATCTTGTCGATTAAGCTTCTCCACTTAGCCCTCTCAAACGGTATTTAAGGCTAATTCGCAATATATTGTGATAATTTTTCATCTATTCATACTTTCATCTCTTGATAAAAACGTCTATGTTTGAAATTCATCCATCGTATATTTAAGGAGACAGGCAATGCCACAAAAGAAAAGCTCTGAAGATCTACGTACTGAATTACAATCGCTTGCGGATACGCTAGAAGAAGTCCTCAACAGCTCCGGTGACCATTCAAAAGCAGAACTGGAAAAACTACGCAGCAAGGCAGAAAGAACACTGAAAAATGCACGAACTACACTCAGTGAAGCTAGTGATAGGCTGGTAGGTCAAACCAAGGAAATTGCCGGTCATGCAGACAGTTACGTTCGTGAAAATCCGTGGACCGGTGTCGGTATAGGTGCAGCCATTGGCGTTGTATTAGGCGTTCTGCTTTCAAGGCGCTGATATGACCCAATCCCCTCACCCGAAAGGCCCGGGAAAAGGGTTCTTTGATACGGTACGGCGAGTAGCAGCCATTGCTGTTCACATAGTTGAAACTCGCATCCAACTCGTTGCCGTTGAGTTGGAAGAGGGAGCAGCAACATTGGTACAACTGCTATTGCTGGTAGGATTGACACTACTCTTTGCAGGTTTTGGCCTGATGTGCCTATTGGTGCTGATATTCTGGGCTATCGATCCAGCCTACCGAATAACAGCAATAGCTATCACCGCCGGAATGTTACTGCTCCTCGCCGTATTTAGTGCAATATGGACAATAAAAAAGGCGCGAAAACTGACCTTTCTTAACGCAACTCGAACACAATTGCATGTTGACCGTAAAATGCTGGAGGATGATCCTCATGAGTAAATCGGGGGATCGTCAGCGAAAATTGCGCAAACAACAGCTATTAAAAGAGATCCAGCAACAACGACAGTTACTTGCTACTTATAGCCAGAACTGGCTTAAAATGACACAACCCTATGATAAAGGCTGGCAAACCTTCATGGCTTTTAAGCCTTATGTTGCCATTGGATCTAGCCTTGCCCTGCTTTACGGACTCCGCCACCCCAGGCAGTTTTATCGCTGGTCACGTCGTATAATCAACATCGTCGGGATCATAAAAATCGTCCGAAACACACTATACAAAAATTAATACCACCGAATTCTTTCAAAAAAACTGCATAAAATAGTTAATATTCCTTACTAGCAACCAATAATACCTCGCCGTAGAATACTTCCCATCAGATAATGATTAACAAATCGTGCTATTCATTCCATTTTTTGGACAATAAAAGCTAAACAGACAGTTTATTTATCGCGGCCTGCGGTATTTGGGGAAACAATCATGAAAAAATTTGAAGATATTGGCCTGTTGGTTGCCCGTATTTTAATATCCGTGCTTTTCATTATCGCAGGATATGGAAAACTGGGTGATGCCTATGCAGGAACGCAGGAATTTATGGAAGCCATGAAGGTGCCAGGAATTCTATTGCCACTGACTATCTTGCTTGAACTGGGGGGCGGGTTTGCTGTGATATTAGGCCTGTTGACCCGCACCACGGCTGTGTTTATGTTTATTTTCTGTATTCTGACCGCGCTCCTGTTCCATAGCGATTTTTCAAATGACCTGAACCTGACTATGTTCCTGAAAAACTTCTCAATCAGCTCAGGTTACCTGCTGCTGGCTATGATGGGACCAGGAAGATTCAGTATTGACCATCTAATGAAGAAAAATTGGTAATCGAAAAACAACGCATTTTCCTTTCTTTTTATAGCCCCTTCCTGTGTATTCGCAGCAAGGGGCTTTATGATATTTGCTGCATTCGCTTTATTATCTTGGTGTATGCATCTTAATTGTATTTTCACGCATACCTTTGTTTATCAAGCAATTTAGGAATTTCACGCAAGCACCAGGACTTGGCTTCGCCCATATTATCACGCCGCCATGCCATGATAATGTTGGTTTCATGGCTGTATTCCGAACCAATAACCCGCAAACGACCTTCGGCAATATCCTGCTCTACCATAGGGTATGGCATGGTTGCCACGCCTAATCCTGCCAAAAGTGCCCGACGTTTATCTTCCAGTGAACTCACCGTCAAGCGCGGTTGTTTATCCAATAATTTAACCGTCAACACCGGGCGCTCTCTTGCTGTATCAGCGACAGCTATTCCACGATATTTCACGCGTGTGGCATCAGACAATGGTTCGGGTTCATGATGGATAGGGTGATCCGCACTGGCAACATAGACATTGTTAATAGAATACAGTACCCGCGAATTCACTTCGGCAGAAGCCCTGAAATGCAGATCAGGCGCAATCACAATATCAGCATATCCTGTTTCCAGACGTTCCCACGCACCCGCTAAGACTTCCGTCATTAACGAAAGTTGCGTATTCGATTTAGCCGCCAATTTATCCACCAGCGGAAACAGCGAGGCCATTGGGAACAACGCTTCACACACAATCGTCAGGTGAGTTTCCCAACCACGGGCGAGCGCTTCTGCATCTGCGGTCAATTTATCCGCAGCTTCAAGCAGTAACCGCCCTCGCTCCAGTAGCATCCGGCCAACATTAGTAAATTTTGTACGATGACCAGAGCGATCAAACAACACAACGTCCAATTCCTCTTCCAGTTTCTGCATGGTATAGCTCAGTGCAGAAGGAACTCGCCCCAACTCATCCGCTGCCGCAGCAAAACTTCCCCGTCGATCTATCGCATCCATTACCCGCAGGGATTCCAAAGTAAGCGCACGTTCTTTACCCATATTTTTCTCAATCAGGAATTTTGAATATAGTCACCAGATTAACTGGCTAACATTTCAACGTCCAGATAATTAAGATCGACAGTCATAGATCTATAGTTGAAGAGAGAACAGCAAATCAATGTGGAAAAGCCAATTATGGCTGGTTACAGGCTCGCTATACGTTTTCATTTAGTCACTATTTTGACCCAAAATTTTTGAACTACAGGACGTTGCGTGTTCTTAATCAGGAAGAGCAGGAAGTGCTATTACAAGCGGAGACGCCATTTCGGGGCCTGCTGATTGATTTGGCTGACTGATCATTTCTTATTTATAAAGAAAAAGCCCTATAAAGCATCTGCTCTATAGGGCAAAATCTGTGAAGTTGACCGATAAGCCGGGTTCTGTCTTGGACAGCCATTCATCTAGGCCAGCACTTGCGCACTGGCTCAAGCAACCTACCCGGGTTCGGTACGGGCCGTACCATGCGAACCCCTATTTGGTCTTGCTCCGGGTGGAGTTTACCGTGCCACGAACTGTTGCCAGTCGCGCGGTGCGCTCTTACCGCACCCTTTCACCCTTACCTGATCCCAAAATTGCTTTTACAAACAAAGCTGGGCCATCGGCGGTTTGCTCTCTGTTGCACTAGTCGTAGGCTTTCACCTCCCAGACGTTATCTGGCACCCTGCCCTATGGAGCCCGGACTTTCCTCCCCTTTACTGCTCCCAAAAGAGCGGTAAAGCAGCGACTGTCTGCTCAACTCCGGCGCGGATTATAAGAGGTTTAATAGCCAATGTATAGGGTTTTCACGCATCTTCTTCAATTTGTCCCACGGTCGTGTTTTGATCGAGTGAATAACGATATAAGGCATTTTTCTTCACACCGTGGATCTCTGCCGCCAATGCCGCCGCCTTTTTCAATGGCAGCTCTTTTTGCAGCAATGCCAATGTCCGCAAGGCTTCCTGTGGCAAGCTATCCTCGGCGGGCTTACGATATCCTTCCACAATCAGAACCATTTCTCCGCGGCGACGGGTTTCATCTTCCTTGACCCATGCCAAAAGCTCACCAGCGGGCATTCCTTGAATCGATTCCCACGTTTTGGTTAATTCTCGTGCCAACACGATATAACGATCGGCTCCCCATACTTTCACAATATCTTCTAAACTGTCCAACAGACGATGTGTCGATTCGTAGAAAATCAGCGTACGCGGCTCTTGCCCTAATTCACGCAAAGTATCCTGGCGTCCCTTACTTTTAGCCGGCAAGAAGCCTTCATAACAAAAACGATCTGAAGGCAGGCCAGCAGCAGACAGTGCTGTAATTGCCGCACAAGGCCCAGGTAGTGGAACTACATTGATACCGGCTTCACGGCAACGACGAACCAGATGATAACCTGGATCGTTAATCAACGGCGTACCGGCATCAGATACCAATGCGATGCTCGTTCCTTGTTCAAGTTTCGTCAGCAATTGATCTGCTTTTTGCTGTTCATTATGATCATGAAGTGCGAACATGCGCGCATTAATGGCAAAATGTTGAAGCAACAAGCCCGTGTGTCGCGTATCTTCGGCTGCAATCAGATCGACATGTTTAAGAACTTCAAGAGCACGCTGAGTAATATCCCCCAGATTTCCAATAGGGGTTGGCACAACATATAGCGTGGATGTCGTAACCACTGCTCGATTGGTTTGATTCATTGTTTCATCCGAATGACCGATTTAAGATTGAGCATCTTTGAAAAAAACATCACTGGATACAGTATGCTTCCCTCAATTTTTGTGCGTTTAAAAACTGGTTTAATCTATACAGCACTGCTGTCAACTATGATTATTGCAGGGTGTACCATGCCCGAACGGCAAGGGCAACCAACTTCTAAGCCTCAGGATAAGATCAGCGCAGAGATTAACCGCTATCAAGCCATTATTGACGCAGCACACAATCAACCATCGTTGGATGTGATCCGTGCTTACATCGTATTGGGATCTTACGCAACAGATGAAGCTACCCGCCAGAAAAACCTTGATGAGACCTGGCAATTACTGACGCAACTTTCTCCACAGCAAATGAGTGAATTGGTGATTAATGCCAATGAGTATACGTTGCAGGGCTGGCTTGATTTGCTCAATACCTATCAGACCAATAAACAGGATCTCGATAAACTGCGACTCGCTATTCACGATTGGCAAATCCGTTATCCAGACAACCCCGCTGCACACAGTTTACCCACAGCCCTGCAACAAATGTTGCAGGAAACTAAAAACAGCCATGCCACAATGGGGTTATTTCTGCCATTGAGCGGCCAGGCCAAAATATTTGGGGACGCCATCCGCCAGGGTTTCCTTGATGCTCAAAAAGGGCTACCAAAGCCATCATTACCAGAATCACCATTGCCGGCAAATGCCAGCGCTGCAAATTCAGGGAATACTGATGTTGCCACAACTGAACCAGATATGGGTGTGATAAATGATGTGCCTGTTAATGATCTGACCGTAAAAATCTATGATACCAACAGCCAGCCTCTTACCGAACTGCTGGAGCAGGCTAAACAAGATGGTGTCACTCTGGTGGTTGGGCCATTACTGAAACCGAATGTGGAACAATTGGCTCAAATTGAAACGCCACTGAATATTCTGGCGCTCAATGAACTCGATATGCCACAAAGACGCCCGAATATCTGTTATTTCTCACTCTCCCCAGAAGATGAGGCAAAAAATGCGGCCATGCATCTCTGGCAGCAGCAAAAACACAGCCCTTTGGTGTTGATACCCCGCACTGAATTAGGCTCACGGGTTGCAAAAGCTTTTGCACAAGAATGGCAAAAACTGGGCGGTCATACGGTATTGCAGCAATCTTTTGGCACGCTGGATGAAATGAGGAAATCCATGAATCGTGGTATTGGCATTCGCTTGTCAGGTACACCGGTTGTGTCCACAAATTCTGCCACAGAGCCTGTCGATGCCGTTTATATTGTTGCAACCACAAGCGAACTGACCACGATCAAGCCCATGCTCGATATGGCGATCAGTTCCCGTAAAAAGCCAGCTCTTTATGCCAGCTCACGCAGTAATAAATCAGATTCAGGCCCTGATTTTCGTCTGGAAATGGATGGCATGCAGTTTAGTGACATCCCGTTGCTGACCGGCACAAACGTGCCCTTAATGCAGCAAGCAGCCAAAAAATTCACCAATGATTATTCCCTGATGCGTCTCTATGCTATGGGAATTGATGCATGGTCGCTAGCCAATCAATTTACGCAAATGCAACAAGAAATGGGGTTTCACCTGAACGGCGCTTCGGGAGAACTATCCGTGACGGATAACTGCACTATCTTGCGTCAATTGCCCTGGATGCAATTCAATAATGGTCGCATAAGCCTCGAAAATACCAATAACACCGAAAATATAAATAACACAAAAGGTCTCGATAACGCAGGAAATACCAATAATATAGAGAGCAGCAATAACACTGATTCCAATGCAGTGCATGGTTCTCTGTGATTACAGGCATCGTGGTCATTTCAGGATGAAAAAACCAACAGGCAATCACTACGCGCTGGGGCACCATTATGAACAGCAGGCTAAACTGTTTTTGCAAAAACAGGGGCTTGTCTTTGTTGCTGAGAATGTGAGAATTCGGGGCGGGGAAATCGATCTGATTATGCGTGACAGGCATACATGGATATTCGTTGAAGTCCGTTTCCGCAAAAATGCACAATATGGTGGTGCCATTGCTACAATTACTCAAAGTAAGCGTAGGAAGATATTATATACGGCTGCTGTCTGGCTGTCTCAACGCAATGAATGTCTGGAAACGGCATCCTGCCGTTTCGATGTTTGTGCAATAACAGGACAGAAATTTGAATGGCTGAAAAATGCCTTCAACCTGAATGAGAGCCCATTTTAATAGATTCTCAATTTTCTCACTAAACAAATAATTCCAATATACATAGGTCATAACGTGCTGGATAGAATTAAAGTCTGCTTTACTGAAAGTATTCAAACTCAGATCGCGGCAGCAGAAGCATTACCTGACGCAATATCGCGCGCCGCGATGATGATGGTTCAATCACTACTGAACGGCAACAAAATTCTTTGCTGTGGTAATGGTGGCTCTGCTGCAACGGCGCAGCGTTTTACCGCCAGCATGATCAATCGATTTGAAACAGATAGGCCAAGTCTGCCAGCTCTGTCACTGAATACTGACAATGTGGTGATCACTGCGATTGCCAACAGTAAACAGCCTGATGAAATCTATGCCAAACAAGTCAGGGCACTGGGACAACCAGGGGATGTCCTCTTGGCTATTTCTACACATGGAAACAGCCGGGATATTATCAAAGCGGTGGAAGCCGCTGTAACCCGTGATATGACAATCGTCGCGCTGACAGGTTACGATGGCGGTGAATTAGCGGGTTTACTAGGCCCTCAGGATGTTGAGATACGTATTCCTTCACATCACAGCGTCAGGATCCAGGAAGTTCATATGTTGACAATCAACTGCCTGTGCGACTTAATCGACAACACGTTATTCCCTCATCAGGATGAATAGGAGCCAGCTAATGCGGTTATTTTCTCTATTATTGGTCTGTTTCAGTGCAATACTATTACAAGGGTGTATTGGTGCCGCCGTCGTAGGTTCTGCGGCGATTGCCACAAAAGCAGGTTCAGATCCGCGAACTATTGGGCAGCAAGTAGACGATACCACGCTGGAAGCCCGTGTCAGCAATGCCATCAGCAAGGATCCACAAATTAAGGCACAAGCCCGTGTGTCAGTGACTGTGTATCAAGGCAAGATCCTTTTAACCGGACAAAGCCCCAATACGACTCTGGCTGAACGGGCAAAACAGATTGCGGCAAAGGTTGAAGGTACTGATGTGGTATATAACGAGATCCGTCAAGCCAGTCCCGTGACATTGGCGACGGCCTCCGCTGATGCCTGGTTGACGACCAAAGTGCGTTCCCAAATTTTAACCAGTGATGCGGTGAGATCATCCAGCATCAAAGTGGTGACAGAGGATGGTGAAGTCTTTTTGTTTGGCATTGTCACGCAACAAGAGGGAGCTGCGGCTGCAAAAATCGCCAGCGAAACTAGCGGCGTAAAACGGGTGACAACAGCATTTACCTACCTCAACTGAAAACCATCAAGGCGGCATTAATCAATGCCGCCCAGCCCCACATGTATTCAACGCCCATCCTAACTTATTTTGCTTTAAGTAATTCACGCCTCCCATTAACTGCATTTGTCGCAAGATCCATTGCTGGCGTTGTAATACATACCTGGAAGGCGTATGCACTTTATAACGATGAGGGTTTGGCAATACAGCAGCAAGCAATGCGGATTCGGTAGCTGTCAATCGGCAGGCCGGCTTGCCAAAGTAATGTTGGGCCGCTTCCTCAACGCCGAAAATACCGTTGCCGAACTCAGCAATATTGAGATAGACCGTTAAAATACGTTGCTTTGACCAGAGTAATTCAAGTACAGCAGTCATTCCCGCTTCTAATCCTTTTCTTACCCAACTGCGTCCTTCCCATAGAAATAAATTTTTGGTTGCTTGCTGGGAAATTGTCGATGCTCCCCGAATTCGTTTCTCATATTTTTTGTTATACGCCATAGCAGTTTCGATAGCCTCAAAATCAAATCCCCAATGTTTTGGGAATTTTTGATCTTCCGCTGCAATAACGGCTAACGTCATATAAGGTGAAATGTGATCCTGATCCCTCCATGAGGAACGAGAAATATAAGACAAATTAATTGATATTAAGGCGGTGACTTGTCTTTCTATCATCACCATAGAAAACGGCACTGGCAAAAATGAAAAGGCAATTACAGCAACGAACCACAAAACCGTGATCGACACGACAATTCTTTTCAGCCAGCGCCACAATATTGAAAAAGGATTTCTCATCCGATTACTCAATCATTTCCAATATTTTTCTCACCAACTTATCAATTCCTTTTTCTGCCTGCGCCAAAGATTCTGCGAGCATATAAGCGGGCGTTGTTACAATTTTGTTTTCAAAATCAATGACAATATCATCAACCGGACACTCAACATGTACCCCACCCATCTTCGCTATTTGAGCCGCAGTTTCTGGATCATTGCCGATGGTGACTTTTATCGGTTTGCCTAATATTTTAGATACCATAACCGGCGCAATGCATATAAACCCCATTGGCTTGCCTTGACGGTGCATATTTTGCACTATACTTAACAATTCTTTATTTATTTCGCAATCCGATCCTTTAAATGCGAAATCACATAAATTCTTGGCTGCGCCAAACCCACCAGGAATAATAAGCGCATCCAACTCATCAATATTAACTTTGGATAAAGGTTGTATATTTCCCCGTGTTATACGGGCCGACTCTTCCATTATGTAGCGTCTTTCTTGTTTCTCTTCCCCGTTAAGGTGGTTAATAACATGATGTTGCATCTCATCAGGCGAAAAAAAAGACATTTCGGCGCCAAGACGGCTTAAAGAGAGCATAGTGAGAACTGATTCGTGAATTTCACTTCCATCGTACACTCCACATCCACTGAATATAATGGCAACAGATTTCATATTTCTCTCCCTTTGTAGTAGATTAATGCTTAACCCCTTAGAGGGTTAAACACCAATCTTCATCACAGATTTTAATGAATCTTGTAACAAAAAATCTTATCTTTGCTATGTTGGTACTTGTGTTCTGTGTAAAAGAATCCTTTAATGACTCGCATCGAAAACAAACCTCAGATAAGCGGGTAAACAGATTTCCCTGGTGTTGGCGCAGTATTAGCGCACCCCAACTTCGGTTGGGGTTATTTTTTTGTAACGCCTGATAACCAATTTCTTAATATTTCTATATCTTGCTTCCATTCTAACTTTAACTCATCCACCCATTCCTGAACATTATCCCACCACGCCGGTAAATCCGGTGACTGAATCTGTTGAGCTAATTGCTGCAAATGGCGTAACCCGACTGAACCCGCCGCACCTTTGATTTTATGCGCCTCTTCCGTAATGCCTTTTTGATCTCTGGCGGTCATATTGGAGTCCAGCAAAGCAAGATAATTTGGCATCATGGTTTCAAAAATAACCAGATTGTCTGTGATCATTTGTGGCCCAACCAATTCGATATATTGATTAAGCATCTCCGTATCCAGCCGTCCTTCATCCTGAGTCACAAGCTCAACGTCCACTAAGGCAGTGTCAGATTCAGAACCCTTGCCCCAATATTTTTCTATCACGGCAGTCAACGCCTTGACAGATAACGGCTTATTGAGCACATCATCCATGCCCGCATCAAGGTATTCTTTTTTATCCTTTAATACATTAGCCGTCAGCGCGATCAAAGGGGGCAAGAATTGGGAGGAATAACGCTGGTGCAATTGACGGGCAATATCCAGCCCCGTCATATCCGGCAATTGGATATCCAGTAACACTAAGTCATATTCATCAGGATCAAACATGGCCAGTGCATCATAGCCATTCATAGCAACATCCACACTGTTCCCCAATTTCTCCAGAACAGAACGGGCGACAATGACGTTCAATTCAATATCTTCTACCAGTAAGATATTGAGCGCTGGCAATGGCATAGTATCCTGTTCAGCCTTCCCTTCCGGGTATTCACCAATGGCTGGCGCCACGACAGACAAGGTAAAGCAAGAACCTTTGCCTGACGTACTTTTCACCACAATGTCCCCTCCCATGCTTAGGGCAAGACGCTTCGAAACAGCAAGGCCAATCCCCGTTCCGGTTGCAGGACACCCACCAGCGCTGTCTTTAACCTGATAATACATAGCAAAAATTTTTTCCAACTCGTCAAGAGGAATACCAATGCCGGAATCCGTCACTTCAAAGAATAGGCGTTCCTCTTCTGCTTCACGCCAGATACGAACCTTAATTTCGCCTTCAGGCGTAAATTTCACGGCATTACTAATCAGGTTCCACAAAATCTGGCGCAAACGGGTTCCATCAGTCAGCACTTTTGCGGGGAGTGGCAGTTCAGGCTCCAGAACAAATTTAATGCCCTTCGGCTGCGCCAATAAAGCGGAAATATTTTCTAAATCTGTTATAAAGCCGGTGAAATCAACGGGTTGGTTATCAAGTTGGACTTTTCGACGCTCAATTTTATCTAACTCGATAATATCATTGAAAATATTACCCAATGTAATAGCGCTGACATGGATTGTTTCCAGGTACTTACATTGTTCTGGGGTTAAGTCGGTATCCATCAGAATTCGGCTCAAGCCCACAATGCCATTTAAAGGCGTACGAAGCTCATGGCTAATCGTAGAGATAAACGTCGTCTTATCCCTGCTGGCGTTCTCCAATGCATCCTGATAGCGTTTACGCTCCGTTATATCGCGCCCAAACCCCATTAACCCATGTCGCTTGCCAACGCGATCATAAAAAGGGACTTTCCTGAGTTCAAAACAGGCTTTACGTCCATCGGGGTAAACTAACCATTGCTCATAGGTCAGGGATACATTGTGGCGAAATACTTTTTCATCGGTTTCCATCACCTTGCTGGCAATTTCTTTATCGTAAACATCGGTCGGCGTCAGGCCGATGAGCTGTTTTTCGCTTTTGCCCGTCAGCAATTCCATCGCCCTGTTACAACCGGAAAATTCATTATCTTCATTGCGGTAATAAACCAGATCCGGGGAAGCATCCAGAAATGAACGCAATAGCACCGATTGCTGCTCAAGCTCAATCTGGGTTTTTTCACGCTGCTCCATTTCCAATTTGAGTTTATCCAACAAAACCAAATGGGCTTTTTCCGCCTTCTCCCTGTCACTAATCTCCTGGTTCAATTGGTCGATGTTTTCTTTGAGTTGCAGGTTTAATTTCGCATCACGCTGGCGCATTTCTTCAAGTTTTGCGACCAGACTCGATAACCGCTGGCGGGATTCTTCAAGTTGTTCTACGACGATAGAGAGAAAATAAACCGCCCAGGGGGTAATTAACAAACCAAAAAAAATGGAGCGAATTAAATCAATACCCTGCACTTCTCCATGCAGTACAAATGTCACCGCCATCTGCATCGCCATCGCAAGAATAACTAAAGCTGATGCAAGTAATATAGAAAAACGCACCAGCCCCAGCTTCATCATCAAATCTACATAATATTGGGCAAGCCCCCGAATCAGCTTCATAACAACTCCCAGTAAAATCTTTTCCAGTAAAGTGACTAGATTGAATCATAACGTAAAAAGTCCCAACGTCGTTACGGGATATGACCTTCAACCTCTCACAAAGAATAAAAATGAAAATAATAAGAATAATTATGCAATAAAATTTCAGCGCTCTTTTTTAGATGAAAAAACAACCAATCACTTCTTCTTGCAAGTTAAAAAATACACAATATAAATCCAATTCAAGCAAAAAAATAAGAATAAAATATCGATATGGATCTATTTTAAAGCATATCTAAAATAGATAGTGTGGTGATTTTAGTGATATAACTCACATCATTTAAGCGGAATGATCTTAGTCACAAAATACAAAAAATCGCCATTTACTCATAAAAATCAAAAAAATAAATGAAAATCATCAATAAAAAACGCTATTTAACACGATTTGACCAACTCTGCTTTTACCGTTAAGTTGGGAATTCGCTGAAAATCACCTGTCAGATGATCCTCTGACTCATATTTATGCAGTGATAGGTAGAGAACATAACATCATTTTGATTCACCGCTTGTTAATGCCAATAAAACAAGTGGTGTTTTATTGAGGGCGCAAATTAGACGCCTGTAGAAAAAATATATATCGATCCCCTCTCGTGAGTGATGTGAGAGCCGGACAGAACTTGGGGAGCTTTACAATGTTATATGACAGATTGCAGGAAAAAGATAACTGTGGCTTTGGATTAATCGCACATATTGAAGGAGAACCAAGCCACAAGGTGGTGCGCACAGCCATACATGCACTGGCCCGGATGCAACACAGGGGGGCAATTCTAGCGGATGGAAAAACAGGTGATGGCTGTGGTTTGTTAATGCAAAAACCAGACCGTTTCTTCCAAATGATCGCCCGCGAGCAATCATGGCGGCTCGCTAAAAATTATGCTGTCGGCATGTTGTTTCTAAGCCAGGATGCCGAAATCGCTCAATTATGCCGTGATATTATCGAACAGGAATTACAACACGAAACCCTGTCCATTGTGGGTTGGCGGGAAGTTCCTATCAATCACGATATCTTAGGTGATATTGCCTTATCAAGCCTTCCTCGTATTGAGCAAGTTTTTATCAACGCCCCCGCCGGATGGCGAGCGCAAGATCTGGAACGCCGCCTGTTCGTTTCTCGACGTCGCATAGAAAAACGTATTACCGATAACGACTTTTATATTTGCAGCCTGTCCAATCTGGTCACGATTTATAAAGGGTTGTGCATGGCTGCGGATTTACCACATTTCTACCCCGATTTGGCTGACCTGCGCATGGAATCTGCCATCTGTTTATTCCATCAGCGCTTTTCAACCAATACCATTCCCCGCTGGCCGCTGGCACAACCCTTTCGCTATCTGGCTCACAATGGGGAAATCAATACCATTACGGGAAACCGTGAATGGGCTAAAGCGCGGGCCTATAAGTTCCGCACGCCGTTGATCCCGGATTTACATACTGCGGCACCTTTTGTTAATGAAACAGGTTCCGATTCCAGTTCACTGGATAACATGCTGGAACTGTTTCTCAATGGCGGTATGGATTTAATCCGCGCAATGCGTTTGCTCGTTCCACCGGCGTGGCAGAATAATCCTGATATGGATGATGATCTGCGTGCATTTTTCGATTTTAATTCCATGCACATGGAACCCTGGGATGGACCGGCCGGCATCGTTATTTCTGATGGGCGTTATGCCGCCTGTAATTTAGATCGCAATGGCTTACGCCCTGCCCGCTATGTGATTACCAAAGATAAGCTGATTACCTGTGCTTCTGAAATCGGTATTTGGGATTACCAACCCGATGAAGTCGTCGAGAAAGGCCGTGTTGGGCCAGGTGAGTTAATGGTTATCGATACCTATGAAGGGCGTATTCTCCACTCAGCGGAAACTGACAATGATCTGAAAAGCCGCCACCCTTATAAAGAATGGCTGGAGAAAAACGTCAAGCGTTTGATACCGTTTGAAGAGTTGCCACAAGCACAGGTCGGACAGCGAGAATTAGATGATCACCTGTTGGTGACTTATCACAAGCAGTTTGCCTACAGTAATGAGGAACTGGATCAAGTTATCCGTACCCTCGGTGAAAATGCGCAAGAAGCGACCGGTTCAATGGGCGATGACACACCATTTGCTGTGCTTTCCAGCCGCCCGCGCATTATCTACGACTATTTTCGCCAGCAATTCGCCCAAGTGACCAATCCTCCTATCGATCCATTACGTGAAGCTCATGTGATGTCTCTGGCTACCCGCATTGGGCGGGAAATGAATGTTTTTTGTGAAGCGGAAGGGCAGGCTCATCGGTTGTGCTTTCAATCGCCCGTCCTGCTCTATTCTGATTTCGTGCAACTGACAACACGGCAGGAATCCTATTATCGCGCTGACACGTTGGATTTGACCTTCAATCCACAGGAAATCACGCTGAAACGGGCTGTCTTCGCTTTATGTGAAAGGGCTGAGGAACTCGCCCGCAATGGGGCAGTATTGTTGATACTATCCGATCGCAATATTACACCAGAAAAGATCCCCATTCCTGCGCCAATGGCGGTCGGTGCTATCCAGCACTGCCTGGTTGAGAAAAACCTGCGCTGCGATACCAACTTGATTGTAGAAACCGCCAGTGCACGTGATCCGCACCATTTTGCGGTCTTGATGGGTTTTGGCGCTACCGCTGTTTACCCTTATTTGGCCTATGAATCACTGGGGAAAATGGTGGATGATGGCACCATCAGTGCGCCATATGCCCGCATAATGCTTAATTATCGCAATGGCATTAATAAAGGGCTGTATAAAATTATGTCCAAAATGGGCATCTCCACCATTTCTTCTTATCGCTGCTCTAAGTTGTTCGAAGCCGTTGGTTTGCACCGGGATGTGACAGACCTCTGCTTCAATGGTGTTGTCAGTCGTATTGGGGGCGCAGATTTCAGCGATTTTGAACAAGATCTGCGTAATCTTGCCAAACGGGCATGGCTGCATCGCCACGCCATCGATCAAGGGGGACTGCTGAAATATGTCCATAATGGGGAGTATCACGCTTATAACCCCGATGTTGTCAGCACATTGCAGGCCGCCGTTCACAGTGGTAATTACCGTGATTACCTGAAATATTCCGAACGGGTCAACGGGCGCCCTATCACCACCTTGCGGGATCTGCTTGCCCTTGCGCCTAAAGGTGATCCCATCGATATTGCAGATGTTGAATCCGCAGAAGCACTGTTCAAACGGTTTGATACCGCCGCAATGTCAATTGGCGCACTCAGCCCTGAAGCTCATGAGGCGCTGGCAGAGGCAATGAATACGTTAGGGGGGTTTTCCAACTCGGGAGAAGGTGGCGAAGATCCCGCACGTTATCGTACCAAGAAAGTTTCCCGCATTAAGCAAGTTGCTTCCGGCAGATTTGGCGTTACCCCCGCCTACTTAGCCAGTGCCGATGTGATCCAGATAAAAATCGCCCAAGGTGCAAAACCCGGGGAAGGCGGTCAATTACCGGGAGATAAGGTAACGCCTTATATTGCCAAATTGCGCTACTCCGTTCCCGGCGTTACCCTGATTTCTCCGCCGCCACATCATGATATTTATTCAATCGAAGATCTGGCTCAATTGATTTTCGATCTTAAACAGGTGAATCCGCAGGCGCTGATCTCCGTCAAACTGGTTTCAGAGCCTGGCGTGGGAACCATTGCCACCGGTGTCGCCAAAGCTTATGCCGACCTAATCACCATCGCCGGTTATGATGGCGGAACAGGTGCCAGCCCGCTCTCTTCTGTCAAATACGCGGGTTGCCCGTGGGAATTAGGGCTGGTGGAAACCCAACAGGCGCTGGTTGCCAATGGGCTACGCCATAAAATCCGCCTCCAGGTTGACGGTGGCCTGAAAACAGGGATGGATATCATCAAAGCGGCTATTTTAGGCGCTGAAAGTTTCGGTTTCGGCACTGGCCCAATGGTTGCTCTCGGCTGTAAATATTTGCGCATCTGCCACTTAAATAACTGTGCCACAGGTGTCGCTACACAAGATGAAAAATTACGCCAATCTCACTATCACGGCTTGCCAGAAAGAGTCATTCACTATTTCCACTTTATCGCGCAGGAAACACGTGAACTGATGGCGCAATTAGGGGTAAAAAGACTGACCGATTTGATTGGACGCACAGACTTGCTGGAAATACTTGAGGGAATTTCTGCCAAGCAAAGCAAGCTCAATCTCGGACCATTGCTGGAAACGGTGGAACCTCATACCGGCAAAGCGCTGCATTGCACGGAAGGGAATCCGCCTTTTGACCCTGGTACGCTAAATAAATTGATCGTCGCCAAAGCTATGCCTTATGTAGAAAACGCGCAAAGCAAGGCGTTCTATTTTGATATCCAAAATACCGATCGCTCTGTTGGTGCCTCTCTCTCCGGTGAGATTGCGGCTCGGTATGGCGATCAAGGGTGCGCTGCCGACCCGGTCAAACTGCATTTCAATGGAACAGCCGGGCAAAGTTTTGGCGTCTGGAATGCTGCCGGTGTTGAACTGACTTTAATTGGCGATGCCAATGATTATGTCGGTAAGGGTATGGCTGGCGGCTGTATTACCATCCTTCCTCCTGCCGGCTCGGCATTTAAAAGTCACGAAGCCACTATTATCGGTAATACCTGCCTTTATGGGGCAACAGGCGGGAAACTCTTTGCTGCCGGACGTGCCGGTGAACGCTTCGCAGTACGTAATTCAGGTGCCATCACCGTTATTGAGGGGATCGGCGACAATGGTTGTGAATATATGACTGGCGGGATCGTCTGTGTTCTGGGCAGCACTGGCGTAAATTTTGGTGCAGGTATGACAGGGGGATTTGCTTACGTCCTTGATGAATTTGATGACTTCCGCAAACGCGTCAATCCAGAACTGGTAGACGTTCTCTCAATGGATACCCTTGCCATTCATAAAGAGCATCTCCGGGGATTAATCACCGAACATGTCCGTCTGACAAACTCTCAACACGGTGAAAGCCTATTGGAAAATTGGTCTCAGTGGGTCAATAAGTTTGCTTTGGTTAAACCTAAATCCAGTGATGTCAGTGCGTTGTTGGGGCACCGTAGCCGTTCTTCCGCCGAATTGCGGGTTCAGGCACAGTAAGGAGCGAATCATGAGTCAGAATGTTTATCAATTTATCGACTTACAACGTGTCGATCCTCCTAAGAAATCGTTGAAAATCAGAAAAATAGAATTTGTTGAGATTTATGAACCCTTTTCTGAAATTCAGTCACAGGCACAAGCAGATCGCTGTCTCTCTTGTGGTAACCCATACTGTGAGTGGAAATGTCCCGTACATAACTACATTCCAAACTGGCTGAAACTCGCCAATGAAGGACGCATCATCGAAGCAGCGGAATTATCACACCAGACCAACAGCTTGCCGGAAGTCTGTGGGCGAGTCTGTCCGCAAGATCGCCTGTGTGAAGGTGCTTGTACCCTCAATGATGATTTCGGGGCCGTCACTATCGGTAACATTGAACGTTATATTAATGACACGGCTATTGCGATGGGCTGGAAACCGGATATGTCGCATGTCATCCCAACCGGTAAACGTGTCGCCGTGGTTGGGGCAGGACCGGCAGGATTAGCCTGTGCAGATGTCCTGACGCGTCATGGCGTACAAGTGGTGGTCTACGATCGCCATCCTGAAATTGGGGGCTTGCTCACATTTGGCATTCCCGCCTTTAAACTAGAAAAAGAGGTGATCATTCGCCGCCGTGAAATATTTTCTGGGATGGGGATCGAATTCCGTTTAAACATAGAGATAGGCCAAGATGTCACTCTGGCTGAACTCACCAAAGAATTTGATGGCGTATTTCTTGGGGTGGGGACTTATCAATCCATCCACGGTGGACTGGAGAACGAAAACGCTGACGGGGTATATGACGCCTTACCTTTTTTAATCGCCAACACCCGTCATTTGATGGGTTATCCGTCTCTGCCTGAGCAGCCTTATGTTGATATGAAGGGTAAACGGGTTCTGGTATTGGGCGGCGGTGATACAGCAATGGACTGCGTCCGTACTTCGATTCGCCAGGGTGCAGCCCGTGTTATCTGCGCCTATCGGCGAAATGAGGAAAATATGCCCGGTTCCCGTCGTGAAGTAAAAAATGCGAAAGAAGAAGGTGTAGAGTTTCGTTTTAACCTGCAACCCATTAGCATTGAGATTAATGGTGCAGGACGGGTTTGTGGGGTCAAGGTGGTGAAAACACAGCTGAGTGCCATAGATGAAAAAGGCCGTCGTCAGGCTGAGATTATTCAAGGTTCCGAATTTTTGATAGAGACCGATGCAGTGATCATGGCATTTGGTTTCAAGCCTCACACTATGAACTGGCTGGATGAACATCAAGTCAGGATCGATCAAAAAGGTCGTATTATCGCGCCTGAATCCAGTGATCTGCCTTTTCAGACCAGTAATCCTAAAATATTCGCAGGCGGGGATGCTGTACGTGGTTCTGACTTGGTAGTAACCGCCATTGATGAAGGCAGAAAAGCTGCTTTCGGTATCCTCGACTATCTTAAAGTCTAATATTCCATTCTTTTTTCTAATAACTTCTCCGATTTTTTAATCGGAGAAGTTCCCCCGGTATAAAAATACTGTCATTTTTTTATTTTCTTTTACTACCAGATTACTTGTATTTTTGAGATTTATGCGACTATTCTTATATTCTAAAGTCAAATATATCGATTTAGTCTCCTGCTCATTATAGCAATACAGCCATAGTGCAATGCCGTAATACAGCAATAAGGTTTATTTTTTTCGAAGAGAAAATGGCTTAACAAAACTGATTAAATAGATATGAAATAAAAAATCATTAAAGTGATAATAATAGGTAGAAATATATGCGCTTACTTTCCCAGATACTCTTCTTCTCTTTTATATCCTCAGCAAGCTTGCCCTCAGTTGCCAGATTCTCTACTCCCGCCGAAATTATGCAACAAGTACAAGAAAGAGGAGTCAATTCTGTTGTGGCAGAGATAAACGCAGAATATAAACAAGACAAAATTATCCAGAATATTGCGACTGGTGATAAGCAATGGCTGCAAGTTGCCTTTAAGCTATATCCTAATATTCATCCAGAATTTTCCCAGCAAATTATTCATGCTTTATCAGTTGCTTTAATTGAAAATCCCGTAGAAGTATTATCACTGACGAAATCACATAGCACCCCCTCATTCACGGATATCTGCAACATGCCGCCAACGATCAGAGGAGTGAGCCAACAGAAATCATTTACCAAGAAAATGATAGATAGCCTCAGAGCTATGGAGAAATCTAACAGGGGAGAAAACCAATATAATATCGAAACCTGTCTATGGCAATTTGAGAAATCGCTTAGTTATATGTAGCACTAATTTGCTAAAAATAAAGGAGATCAATGTCTCCTTTATTTCTCATGAATCCCTTTCACCTTTCAAGCTGCGGCCTTGCTGACTACAACTTGAAATCTATTGGGTATGAGCTTTGAACAATTATTTTACGACGCGTAAGGTTGGGCGGCCTTTTGGCGGTTGAGGAGGTTCATCATCTGGCGAATCATCGTCGTGAGCAGCTTTCCTATCATGCTTACTATTATGGATATGCACCAAATTATCCGCTACTGGCATGTCCGTTTCTTCTGACTCAGTATTGTCCACATTATAGGCGAATTCTGGCTCAAACATCATTCCCGCGCCATTTTCACGGGCATAAACCGCAATCACAGCCGCCATTGGAACAGTCACTTGACGACCAACACCACCAAATCGGGCATTAAATCTCACTTCATCGTTCGTCAATTGCAAATTGCCAACTGCTCTCGGTGAGATATTCAAGATAATTTGCCCATTTTGTGCATATTCCATCGGGACGTTAACGCCATAAAAGTTAGCATCCACAACAATATGGGGGGTCATGTCATTATCCAACAGCCATTCATAATGCGCCCGCAGTAGATAGGGGCGGCGTGGAGACATTTGAGTCATCTCCATATATTAACTCCGTGATTGTAAACGCATTTCACGTTCTACTTCCGTCAACGAAGCCAAAAATGCGTCACGTTCAAATACACGCTGCATATAGACTTGAAGATCTTTGGCGCCAGGTCCTGACAACTCAACACCCAAGACAGGCAAACGCCACAACAGTGGAGATAAATAACAATCCACCAAGCTGAACTCTTCACTCATGAAGAACGGCATTTCTCTGAAAATTGGCCCAATCGCCAGTAATTCTTCAGCAAGCTGTTTACGTGCAGCATTCGCTTCCTGAACACTCCCTTCCTGAATTTTGTACATCAGGGAATACCAGTCTTTTTCAATTCTATGCATCATCATACGACTGGAGCCTCGTGCGACAGGATACACAGGCATGAGTGGTGGATGTGGAAAACGTTCATCCAGATATTCCATAATGATGCGAGAATCATACAGGGCCAGCTCACGATCAACGAGAGTAGGAACAGATTGGTAAGGATTTAAATCAATCAAATCCTGGGGCAAATTACCTGCTTCAACGTGTTCAATCTCTACGCTGACCCCTTTTTCCGCCAATACAATTCTTACTTGATGGCTAAAAATGTCGGTCGGGCCGGAAAACAGAGTCATTACCGAACGTTTGTTGGCAGCGACAGCCATGAAAACCTCCAAGTTTATCTAAAAAAAGGAACGAACAGCCCTTCAATGAACAGCGGCTATTCTCGCTCATATTCTCATCCTGTTTCGCGCTTATTATCCGAGGTTATCCCCCTTTATCTTCCAGTGACTGCTTTATTGGCTGTAACAAGAAAATATCTTGGGGTATTTTTACCTCTGCCAAATCGGGCAAACTCATGGATAAGGCAAAAAATTGTTACTAGTCTACCAGATTTTGCCCATTTTGTGGGGAAGTACATTGAGAATTAATGATGAAATATTAGAGTCTGGGAATTTATTTCTCAAAAATGCTCTTTTTTTGCCAAAAATAGCGAATTATCGGAGAGTGAAAAGCCGGAAGGAATAAAAAACCCGCCATAAAATGACGGGCTTTTAACTTTAACCCACTGCCACAGTTGTGGCAATAAATTAACGTTTGGAGAACTGTGGACGACGACGTGCTTTGCGCAGACCCACTTTTTTACGTTCAACTTCACGGGCATCGCGGGTAACGAAGCCAGCTTTGCGAAGTTCAGAACGCAGAGTCTCGTCATAAGCCATCAGTGCACGGGTGATACCGTGACGGATTGCGCCTGCCTGACCAGAAATACCACCACCTTTAACAGTGATGTACAGATCCAGTTTGTTCAGCATATCAACCAGCTCAAGTGGCTGACGAACAACCATACGTGCAGTTTCACGACCGAAATAAACTTCGAGGCTGCGTTGGTTGATTACGATGTTACCGCTACCTGGCTTAATGAAGACACGAGCGGAAGAGCTTTTGCGGCGACCAGTGCCGTAGTATTGATTTTCAGCCATTGCCTATAATCCCGATTAAATGTCCAGAACTTGTGGTTGCTGTGCCGCGTGGTTGTGCTCGCTGCCCGCGTAAACTTTCAGTTTACGGTACATTGCACGACCCAGTGGCCCTTTTGGCAGCATGCCTTTAACCGCGATTTCAATGACACGCTCAGGACGGCGGGCAATCATCTCTTCAAAGGTCGCTTGCTTGATACCACCGATGTGACCAGTGTGGTGATAATAAATTTTGTCAGAACGTTTGTTGCCAGTGACAGCAACTTTTTCTGCGTTAACAATAATGATGTAATCACCAGTATCAACGTGCGGAGTGTATTCCGCTTTGTGCTTGCCGCGCAGGCGACTAGCCACTTCAGTTGCAAGACGGCCCAAAGTTTTGCCATCTGCGTCAACAACATACCAGTCGCGTTGTACGGTTTCTGGTTTAGCTGTAAAAGTTTTCATTAAAGCTTACCCAATTATAAGTTACACGTTGGTGAACACTCGATGTTCAGAAACTGTTTTTTTGAGGTTCACACGACTCATGTCCAGCAAACCTACCCCTTCGAATAGCCTATGCCGGCACTAATGCAAGTTTTTTGGGAAATAAAAAATCCTGCTGTAACGTGGGGTCGCAAGATTATAGAGAACTCATCATAAAAAATCGACCCCAAATTCAATAATTATCCCAAAGAGCAAAGGAATCAGGGTAAATGTGGAAGTTTCAGGTATTCCTCACTTTGCATTTCCTGCAACCGGGAGAGGCAACGTTGATATTCAAAGGTCAACAACTCACCTTGATAAATCTGTTCCATTGGCGCGTCAGCATTAATGATAAGTTTCACCTGACGCTCATAGAATTCATCCACCAGCGCGATAAAGCGCCGCGCCGCATTTTCATTCAATGTTGTCATAATCGGCATATCGTGTAACAAAACAGAATGATAAAGCTTCGACAAAGCAATATAGTCCCGTTGACTGCGCGGATCTTCACACAATGTTCTGAAATGGATTGCCAATATCCCATCAACACTCCTGATGACGGGCATATTGCGATGATTGATCACCAATATTGGATTCGGCTCCCCTTCTTGCCCGGCCAAACGCAGAAACATATGACGCATCTCCTGTCGATTCTCCTCTGATAATGGCGTCAGATAGAGATGAGCCGGTGTCAGAGTGCGTAGGCGATAGTCGATACCGGCATCGACATTCATCACATCACAATATTTTTTGATCTGCGCAATGGCTGGCAGAAATCGAGTGCGCTGCAATCCATTCCGGTATAACGCATCAGGCGGGATATTGGATGTCGCCACCAAAGCAATTCCCCGGGCAAATAGGGCCTCCAGCAATGTGCCGAGGAGCATGGCATCCGTAATGTCAGAGACAAAAAACTCATCAAAACAGAGTATATCCGTCTGTGCCTTGAAACCATCAGCAATGATCTCTAAAGGATCTTCATGGCCTTGTAACGCGGTTAACTCTTCGTGTACCCGTAACATGAAACGGTGGAAATGGAGACGCAGTTTCCGCTCAGTGGGTAAACTCTGGTAAAACATATCCATCAGCCATGTTTTGCCACGCCCGACACCGCCCCACATATAAAGCCCCTGCACAGGGCGGAATTGCGCAGAAGTTTGCCGACTAAACAATTTGCTCAATACGCCTTTCAGTCCACTGGCTTGCGAAGTATGGCGCGGTTGAGCATTGATAAGATCGCGATGAATAAGATCAAGGCGTTCAACCGTCTTGCGCTGTACTTCGTCAGGTTGATACTGCCCCTCAGACAATGCTGATTGATAGAGAGATGAAGGTGTAATCGGTGACATGAAAAAGACAATCCTTAAAGTTTTTTATTCTCAGTACGTATCGTAATTTACCAATAAGAACGATGCCAATTCTCACTGATGTGAATTGAGAGATCTGCTTTTGGATAAGAATTTTTACCTGCATACTTTGGTAAATCTGTATAAAATATATCTATCAGATTACAGATAAATAAATTAATTAATAATCAATATTCCACTCTGACTAAATTAACGGTTATAGTGATCATCATGAACCAAGAGCCTATCCCAATAGTTGTCTACCCTTGCAAACAGAATGACCTAATGGGATAACGCTCGAAGAACATTGCAGAAACAATATTGCAGAATAACGATGTGACTAAAGGAGTTGCCATGACTTGGGAATATGCCCTGATCGGATTAATCATCGGTTTTATCGTCGGCGCACTGGCTGTCCGCTTTGGCAGCTCAAAACTACGCCAACAAAATGCCCTACAGGCTGAATTGGAGAAAAATCGGTCTGAATTGGAAGAATACCGCAAAGAGCTGGTCAGCCATTTCGCCCGTAGCGCTGAATTACTTGACAATATGGCACGCGATTACCGTCAGTTGTATCAGCACATGGCTAAAAGTTCCAATGAACTGATGCCCAATATGCCAGTACAGGATAATCCTTTCAATTATCGTCTAAGCGAATCCGAAACTGAGAAAAATAAAGTGACTGCTAACACGCCTCCCCGGGATTATTCTGAGGGTGCATCTGGTCTACTCCGCCCGAACCAAGATAAATAATTAATGCACTTTGCCGTGGTAATAATCGCTACCACGGCCCCTTGAGTCCCCTTCAGCCAATGGGAAAATTTTTGGTTTTTATTTTTAATTCACGTAAATGCCTGTAAAGAAGCGTATTGAAACGACTTTATTAGTGAACTTTGCTGAATAATTGAGAGTCATAACAGCATTGAAACAATGATGCTTAAGGCCTGTCTAACCCCTGGGAATAAGTGATTTCCAAGGTAGCAAAGCCTTGACAGGATAGGTCTCTTAAGCACAATTTCCTTTTCTAGCTTAGGTATTAAGAGAACGTATTCATGAAAATAAAAAATACATTGTTCAGCGCACTCGCTATTAGTATCGGACTGTCTTTGGCTTCAATTCCAATGGTAAGTCATGCAGCCCTACCTGCTGCGATGGCCTCTCAAGGATCCCCCAGTCTCGCTCCCATGCTGGAAAAAGTGCTGCCTTCTGTTGTCACTGTTCATGTTTCAGGTACAGAAGTACAAAGCCAACAGCTCCAATTACCTGAAGATTTCCAGTTCTTCTTCGGGCCGGCTTTTCCTCCGCAAGAACCCAGGAAACGTCCATTCACAGGGTTAGGCTCTGGGGTGATTATTGATGCCAGTAAAGGTTATGTATTGACCAATAGTCATGTCATTAATAATGCAAATAAAATACGCGTTCAATTAAATGATGGCCGTGAATACTCAGCAAAACTCCTTGGGCGTGATCCACAAACTGACATTGCTCTTTTACAATTGAAAGATGCCAAAAACCTGACTGCCATTAAGTTTGCTGACTCTGATCAACTGCGCGTCGGAGATTATGCGATTGCCATCGGTAACCCATTTGGCCTGGGGCAAACCGTCACATCTGGGATCATTTCTGCTCTTGGTCGCAGCGGCCTGAATCTGGAAGGGTTGGAAAACTTTATCCAGACCGATGCCCCAATTAATCGCGGTAATTCTGGTGGTGCATTGATTAACCTGAAAGGCGAACTGATCGGTATTAACACTGCCATCCTTGCCCCAAGCGGGGGTAACGTCGGTATCGGTTTTGCCATCCCAAGTAATATGGCTAAGGTCCTTTCCGCTCAGCTTATTTCTCATGGCGAAGTCAAACGCGGCATACTCGGGATCAAAGGAACCGAGATGACGGCAGACATCGCTAAAGCACTCAATGTTGAAGCACAACAGGGGACATTTGTCAGCGAAGTTATGCCTAAATCGGCCGCAGCTAAAGCGGGTATCAAACCAGGGGATGTCCTAATCTCCTTTGATGGCAAGAAAATTAATAGCTTTGCTGAACTGCGTGCGAAGGTGGGTACAACCGCTCCAGGTAAAGAAGTCACAATTGGTCTGCTGCGTAAAGGGAAGCCACTTGAAGTCACCGTTACACTGGATAACAGTGATGAAGAGCCAACGAAAGCAGAAAACTTGAGTATTGCCCTGCAAGGCGCAACCCTGAGTAATGCCACCCTGAAAAATACTCAAGGCATCAAAGTGGATTCGATTACCCCGAACTCCCCTGCTGCTATATCAGGTTTGCAGAAGGATGACTTGATTGTTGGTGCCAACAATGTACGTGTCCGAAATATCAGCGAATTACGCAAGATCACTGAGGAGAAGCCGACTATTATCGCACTGAACGTCTTACGTGGTGACGATAATGTTTATCTCTTACTGCGTAATTAACCTATACCCACGACAGACGCAGTATGATGCTGTGTCTGTCCACTTCTATGCTATTCTTCTTTCAATCAATTACTATTCTGAATAATGTCATGCTGATCAAGTTAGTACGCTCTATACTCATAGGCTTATTGATTGCCGCTATTTTGCTGGTCGCTATACCGTCCCTGCGTCCCAGCGGCTTAAAAAATTTCCTGAGCGATAACAACAGCAACGATAAAATATCCAGTTTCAGCAAAGCAGTCCGCCGGGCTGCTCCTGCGGTAGTCAATATTTACAGCAGCAGCATGGGGAGTTTTTCCCATGAAAGCCGGGAACTGCTTCCTTTGGGTTCCGGTGTCATTATGAGTGAACAAGGCTATATTCTCACTAATCGGCATGTTATCAATAAGGCAGCGTCCATTATTGTCGCCTTGCAAGACGGGCGCTTTTATGAAGCACTGTTAGTCGGTTCAGATGGCCCTACGGATCTGGCAGTTTTAAAAATCAATGCCAAAAACCTGCCTGTGATCCCCATTAATCCTAAGCGAATGGCTCACGTAGGGGATATCGTATTGGCTATCGGTAATCCGTACAATTTGGGACAAACCATCACACAAGGCATTATCAGTGCAACCGGGCGCGTCGGCCTTAGCCCAACACGGCGCCAGAATTTCCTGCAAACAGACGCGTCAATTAACCAAGGCAACTCCGGGGGCGCTTTGGTCAATACGCTAGGCGAATTAGTCGGCATCAATACATTGACGTTCGATAAGTCTGAGTTTGGTTCAACACCGGAAGGACTGGGATTTGCCATTCCAACAAAACTGGCTACTACCATTATGCAGAAATTGATCCGTGATGGCCGGGTTATCAGGGGATATATAGGCATCACCGCCAGAGAGTTACCCTATATTCGCTCATCAGGCAGTCATATCAATCAAATTCAGGGGTTGCGCGTTTTCCAGATTGCACCCAACGGCCCGGCTGAAAAAGCGGGGATCAAAGTGGGGGACATCATTACCCGCGTTAATCATCAGCCAGCCATCTCACCGGTGGAAACGATGGATAAAGTTGCGGAAATTCGTCCGGGCAGTGTTGTTCCTGTCACTGTGCTACGCGATGGCGCTTATCTCACCCTTAACGTCACAATCGATGAGTTTGATGGCTACTAATCTTTCCTCGCCCATTATTTCCTCACCCATTATTTTCTCACCCACAATGTGGGCGAGAAAAAATATCTAGTTCCGTTTAATCAGCCGCCTTTATACGCTCAATATTTGCCCCAAGACCACGCAGCTTATCTTCAATATGTTCGTAACCACGGTCAATATGATAAATACGGTCTACGACTGTCGTTCCTTCCGCAATGCAACCCGCTAATACTAAGCTCGCAGAAGCACGCAAATCAGTCGCCATTACCTGTGCACCAGATAATTTTTCAACACCATGACACAGCACGGTGTTGCTCTCAATTTCAGCCCGTGCGCCCATGCGAATCAACTCAGGGATATGCATGAAGCGATTTTCAAAAATGGTTTCAGTGATCATGCCTGCGCCATCTGCAACCAGATTCAATAGGCTAAATTGCGCCTGCATATCAGTTGGGAAACCCGGATGTGGTGCCGTGCGGAATGTCACTGCTTTCGGCCGCTGACCATGCATATCAAGGCTAACCCAATCCTCTCCCACGTTGATATCCGCCCCGGCTTCACGCAGCTTGGCTAAAACCGCATCCAAAGTATCAGGTTTCGCATGACGACACATCACCTTACCGCGCGAAACCGCCGCAGCAACCAGGAAGGTGCCGGTTTCGATACGATCAGGCAGTATGTGATGAACACCGCCCCCCAAACGCTCAACCCCCTCAATCACAATGCGATCGGTGCCTGCACCTTTGATTTTTGCTCCCAGCGTATTGAGAAAATTGGCCGTATCTTCAATTTCAGGTTCACGTGCAGCGTTTTCAATGGTGGTTGTGCCTTCCGCCAATGTTGCGGCAGTCATGATCGTAACCGTTGCCCCCACACTGACTTTATCCATCACAATGCTGGCACCTTTCAAACGGCCATCTACAGTGGCTTTGACATACCCCTCATTCAGCACGATTTTCGCACCAAGTTGCTCCAGACCAGAAATATGGAGATCAACAGGACGCGCCCCAATAGCGCAGCCGCCTGGCAAAGAAACCTGCCCCTGACCGAAACGCGCCACCAACGGTCCCAACGCCCAGATGGATGCTCGCATGGTTTTAACCAGTTCATAAGGGGCACAATATTCATTGACTCCACTGGCATCAATAAAAACAGAACCATTACGTTCCACTTTTGTCCCCAGACGATTAAGCAATTTGATCGTGGTATCAATATCTCTCAATGCAGGAACGTTCTGTAATTCAACCGGCTCTTCTGCCAGTAACGCTGCGAACATAATTGGTAAGGCGGCATTTTTTGCCCCGGAAATAGTCACCTCTCCCGACAGGCAGGCAGGCCCTTTCACACGAAATTTATCCATCTGTCATGATTCTCTTATTTAATTCAAAGTGTGCTGTTCGCGGCGAGGCAAACAACGTCAAAGTCCCTGAAGCTTACGGTCACGCTGCCACTGTGCCGGTGTATAGGCTTTGATTGACAACGCGTGAATGCGGTTATCCGCGATGTATTCCATCAAAGGAGCATAAACAGCCTGCTGTTGTTTAACTCGGCTCAGGCCATCAAAAAATGCGCCAACGGCAATAACCTGAAAGTGGCTGCCGTCACCGCTGACGATAACGTCATCAAGTGCCAATTTTTCCATCAGCACTCTTTTGATTTCATTTGTATCCATAAATCTGCTCACACTCGTCTTTAGCGTTAAAATAATAGTAGATGCCTATCCTAATGGAATACAGGCAACTCTTAAACCAAGAAAAACGCCCCTGTAAGTTGATGGCTTACAAGGGCGCTGATGATCAAAAAAAGAATTACGCTTTGGGCTGATCCTCGTCAAGAAGCGCTTGCAAACCATATAACGCTATCAACGTGCCAAGGCGTTCCCCTATACCTGAAAAGGTCAGTGTCCCGCCACGTTTCTGGCATTCTCCTTTTAATTGAACGAACAGAGCCAACCCCGTAGAATCCACACGGCTTAATTGGGAGACATCAATATTGTCAATGCCCCCCAGAGCTTGCTCTTTTTGTTGCCAAAGAGGCAGCAAGCTATCACGATCCAATGTGCCTTGCAGAAACAAAGTACTCCCCGCTTTTTCCCAGCTAACGGTTCTCTGATTGACGTTTTTGTTACTCATCATACCGTTATCAAAAGTCGCTTTTTCCATATCACTTTTTCTTTTCTAACGTGATCGGGGCTTTCGCGCTGATGGCTAATTGTTCAGTCAGGCCATCAATACCTTTCTGACGCAGGATATCCGCCCATTCATTCTGCTTGGTTGTGATCATGCTCACACCTTCTGCGATCATGTCGTAAGCCTGCCAATAACCTGTCTTACTGTTTTTACGCCATTGAAAATCTAAACGAACTGGCGGCTGTCCATTAGGATCGGTAATCGTGACACGAATGGCCACTATCGTCTTATCACCCAACGGCTGTTCTGGTGCAATCTGATAATCTTGTCCGTGATACATCGCCAGGGCCTGACCATATGCCTGCTCCAGATAGGATTCAAACGTCTTGAAATAAGCATCACGCTGCTCCGGTGTGGCTTGTTTGTAGTAAGGTCCCAGAACCAGTGCTCCTGCATATTTTATCTGTACATAAGGCAGCAATTCTTGACGCACAATCTGGCGCAAAACGTCTGGATTAGCCTGAATTTTCGGTTGCTCGCTCTTCAAATGGCTAAACGTTTTTTCCGCCGCATCTTTCATCAATGCGTAGGGGTTGGTTTGATCTGTAGCGCTGGCCAATGGCGCAACCACCAGCAATGCAATCATAAGTAATCGCTTAAACATAAGTGTTATTTCTCCTAAGCAGTGGATTGCTAACTTAATGTGCTTGTTCAGGTGCCGAAGCGGATTTTCCTTGATTCCCGCTACTACTCTTATACAAGAACTGTCCAATCAAATCTTCAAGTACCATCGCAGGCTTGGTATCTTCAATACGATCGCCATCTTTCAACATGGCAGTCCCTAAATCAGGGTCATCAAACCCGATATTGAGAGAAATATATTGCTCTCCCAGTAACCCTGAAGTTCGGATAGAAAGCGAGCTGGTATTTGGAATATTGTCGTATTGCGTGAAAATATCCAATTCAACTTGTGGCGTATAAGTTTTGTGATCCAGCCAGATTTTCTCCACGCGACCAACAACTACCCCGCCAACTTTCACCGGTGAACGGACTTTCAGACCACCAATATTGTCAAATGTGGCATATACACGATAAGTTGGCTGGCTGCCGAAAGATCGGATATCTGCAACTTTGAGGCACAAAAATACGATTGCAGCCAACGCAATCAAGACAAAAGCGCCCACCCAAATTTCATTTTTCTTGCTTTGCATCGAATTAGTTCCCAAACATCAGTGCTGTCAGCACAAAATCCAAACCCAATACCGCCAACGACGCATGAACTACCGTGCGCGTCGTTGCCCTGCTGATCCCTTCCGATGTTGGGATAGCGTCATAACCATTGAACAGTGCAATCCAGGTTACCGTAATAGAAAAAGCCACGCTCTTGAGAAAACAGTTGAGCAAATCTTTTTGCCATTCCACCGCAGATTGCATGGACGACCAGAAAAAGCCCCCATCAATGCCTTTCCAATCCACACCGACTATTGCGCCACCCAAGATCCCCACCGCCACAAAGATCAAGGAGAGTAAAGGCAGACTGATAAAACCAGCCCAAAAACGCGGGGCAATAACGCGGCGCAGCGGATCAACCGCCATCATTTCCAGACTGGAAATCTGTTCAGTGGCTTTCATCAAACCAATTTCGGCGGTCAACGCTGAACCCGCTCGCCCCGCAAACAGTAGTGCAGTCACCACAGGTCCCAGTTCACGTAGTAGTGATAACGCCACCATCATGCCAAGGCTGCCTTCCGCACTAAATGTGGTTAAAACCAGATAGCCCTGTAAGGCCAACACCATGCCAATAAACAGCCCTGAAACCACAATAATCAGAAGCGACTGCACACCTACGCTATACAGTTGCTGACGCAATAGTGTCCATTGTTTGGCTGGTTCTGGCTTACCAATGATTGCATTAAACAGCATAAAGCCCGCACGTCCGAATGAAGCCGTAACCTCAATCGTACGTCGGCCCATTGCGGCTAATGCCCGTGTTAACATCAACATTCCATCATCCTAATAACTCAGTTTTGTAATCCCCGGCCGGGAAACGGAAAGGTACAGGTCCATCAGCAATACCATCAAGAAACTGCCGTACCCGTTGATCCTGATTCATTCTCAACTGATCGGGAGTACCTTCTGCGATCACTTTCTTCTCAGCCACAATATAAGCATAATCGGCAATACTCAGTACTTCAGGCACGTCGTGGGAAACCACAACACACGTAACACCAAGCGCATGATTCAGCTCATCGATCAGCTTCACCAAAACACCCATCGTGATGGGGTCTTGACCCACAAAGGGTTCATCAAACATGATCAAGTCAGGATCGAGTGCAATCGCCCTTGCTAATGCGGCTCGCCTTGCCATACCGCCAGAGAGTTCCGATGGCATCAAGTGCGCAGCGCCACGCAACCCGACCGCTTCCAGCTTCATCATCACGGTTGTGTGAATCAACACTTCAGGCAGTTGAGTATGCTCACGCAGGGGAAAAGCCACATTGTCAAAAACATTCAGATCAGTGAACAAGGCACCTGACTGAAATAACATGCTCATTTTCTTGCGGGCAGCATACAGACGCGGGCGGGACAATGCCGGAATATTATCGCCATCAAACCAAATTTCACCGCGCTCAGGGCGAATTTGCCCCCCAATCAAACGCAGCAAGGTGGTTTTTCCTATACCGGAAGGTCCCATAATGGCGGTAACTTTTCCTTTCGGAACGGTCAGATTAATATCAGCAAAAATCGGGCGCTGGCCTCGGGTGAAATGCATTCCGCAGATCTCAATAAGATTTGCTGTTTGTTGACTCATCATTGATAGCCCCTAACCGTTAATAGAACTGTCTTCATGACTGTATTTAAAAAATTAATCATGCATACTACAAAAAATTGTCCAATTTGCGTTAGCAATGTTGTGACAAATTTTACTTTTTATCGCGGGATCGTCAGAATGTATAAGTCTAGCTGAATAAACATTCCATGTTTAAAAATCAACCATTATTAGCATTATGCTCGGAATAAAACTTATTTAAGGGAACCTCATGTTTCTGACAATTGTACTGCTCATTACCGGGTTGATTTTACTGGTATATGGTTCCGATAGATTAGTTTATGGTGCGGCCGTTTTTGCCCGCATCATGAAAATTCCCCCTTTTATTGTCGGCCTGGTTATTATGGGAATAGGAACCTCCCTGCCAGAACTGATGGTTTCTGTCACAGCCATTTTAGACGGACAGCCAGACATGGCCATCGGCAATGCCATTGGTTCCAATATTACTAACCTGTTGCTCATTACGGGAGCCGCAGCGCTCATTCGGCCAATCGGGGTAAAATCAGAAATTCTGCGACAAGAAGTGCCCCTGATGTTGGCGATCACCGCATTTGCAGGATATTTGTTGTCCAATGGCTACCTGAGCCGACTGGATGGTATTCTTTTAGTGTTTTCAGCCCTCTTCTTTATTTCTCTGATGATAAAGATGACCGCTTTCTCTCAACACAATAGGGCTGATAGCTATACCCAGGAACGAAATGCCGAATTGCCGCTCGAAGGCAATAAAGCAATTGCGCTTCTCTGGGTCGTTCTGGGGTTAATTATTCTTCCCATTTCTACCCGTATGGTGATTGATAATGCAACCGTTATTGCACGTATTTACGGTGTCAGCGAACTGGTGATTGGCCTGACCATGCTTGCCGTAGGAACCAGCTTGCCTGAGCTTGCCACCACTATTGCTGCGGCCATAAAAGGTGAGAATGACATGGCTATGGGCAATATTGTTGGCTCCAACGTATTCAATACCACTCTTGTTCTGGGTATCCCAGCCATACTTTCCCCCAGTGCCTTTTCACCTCAAGCATTTTCCCGGGATTTTTGGGTCATGATGGCCGCGAGTATACTATTCACGGTATTTTGTCTGGGAAGAAAGCATCGACTGAACCGATTGAACGGCATCTTGCTACTGGGCTGTTTTATCGCTTATTTTGTCGTACTTTTTGTTTCTAATTGTTACGGTACTGAGTAATTGCCAATTGAGTGGGAAATAAAAATGCCTAAAATCGATTTTCAGCAAGCAGGTAAGCAAGTATTACAGATTGAACTTGAAGGGCTGGCTGGTCTGGCACAATACATTAATGACGATTTCAGCCAAGCCTGTGAATTAATGTTTAGTTGTGAAGGAAAAGTCATTGTGATGGGGATGGGCAAATCTGGTCATATTGGACGAAAAATCGCTGCGACATTTGCCAGCACCGGTACGCCTTCGTTCTTTGTCCATCCTGGCGAAGCCAGCCATGGTGATCTCGGCATGGTCACAGCAAAAGATATCGTGCTGGCGATTTCCAATTCCGGTGAATCAAATGAAATTCTGGCGTTAATTTCCGTACTCAAGCGGCAAAAAGTCCCGCTCATCTGCATGACAAATAATCGCAACAGTAACATGGGCAAAGCCGCAGACATCCACTTGTGTATCAAAGTTCCACAAGAAGCCTGTCCATTGGGATTAGCCCCCACCACCAGCACCACCGCCACACTCGTCATGGGCGATGCATTAGCCCTTGCGCTCTTGCAGGCCCGTGGCTTTACGGCCGAAGACTTCGCGCTTTCCCATCCGGGGGGAACACTCGGACGCAAACTTCTGCTGCTGGCCAGTGATTTAATGACCACGGGTAATGACATTCCCCGGGTTCCCCGGACAGCGACGCTGCGTGAGGCTTTAGTGGAAATCACCCGCAAAAAATTGGGCATGACGGTTATTTGTGATGATGACAGGCAAATCAGTGGTATTTTTACCGATGGCGATTTACGCCGTGTTTTCGATATGGGCATTGATTTAAACAATGCAAAAATCTCAGATGTCATGACTGCCGGCGGTATTCGGATTAAACCCAATGCACTGGCGGTTGACGCGCTAAACCTGATGCAATCACGCCATATCACCTCACTTTTGGTCACAGAAGGTGACAAATTACTGGGTGTATTACACATGCACGATCTTTTGCAGGCCGGTGTTGTGTAGGCCGGTATTGTGTAGGCCGGTCTTCTATAAAGCAAGTAAACTGACACAAACAAGCATGATATCAATCTTAAGAGAATGTCTTAATGAGTCAAAAAGAGTACCTGAACACCTGTTATGGCCCAGTTAATAAAGTCATTATAGAAAAAGCCCGCCAAATCCGTTTACTGATTTGTGATGTTGATGGCGTAATGTCTGATGGGCTTATCTACATGGGCAATGAAGGCGAAGAGCTGAAAGCCTTTAACGTTCGTGATGGTTATGGCATCCGCTGTTTAATCACCTCCGGTATTGAAGTGGCCATCATCACTGGCCGCAAAGCAAAACTGCTGGAAAATCGGGCAGAAACACTGGGTATTACCTATCTTTACCAAGGACAAAACGATAAGGTTTTGGCGTATAAGGAACTGTTGGATAAACTAGCGTTGCAGCCAGAGCAAGTCGCCTATATTGGTGATGACCTTATTGACTGGCCGGTCATGGCACAAGTGGGATTATCTGTTGCAGTTGCTGATGCCCACCCATTACTGTTGCCAAAAGCAGATTATGTGACTCAGATTGCCGGCGGCCGCGGTGCAGTCAGGGAACTGTGTGATTTGGTACTCTTCGCTCAGAATAAGCTCGAAGATGCCAAAGGATTATCCATATAAATTAAAACTGAAAAAAGAATGAGCAAATTTCAATCCTGGCTGATCGCACTACTGGCACTGATCGCGCTTGCGCTGATTGGCTGGAATTTATCGAGTGTCAATGATGATGCCTCATCAGCCATTGCGGATGATGGTTATCCTGCTTATCAAACCCAGGAAGCCATTACTTTTGTCTACGATCCGGAAGGTAAATTATCTTACAAACTGGTCGCTGACGATGTTAAAAACTATACGGAAACTAAACTGACCTGGTTTACCAACCCGGTATTGACAACATTTGCCCCCGATGGTCCCCCCGGAACCCCGGTAGCAACATGGACAGTACGTGCCAACACGGCCAAACTGACCCAAGATAAGATGCTCTATCTGTACGGGGATGTCCAAGTGGATAGCCTGAACGATGCGTCACAATTGCAGCGGATCACAACAGACAATGCGATCGTCAATCTGACAACCCAAGATGTCGCATCTGATGACCGAGTCACCCTTATTGGGGTCGGTCTGAAATCTGTTGGCATGAAAATGCGTGGCAATCTGCGAAACAAAACTGCTGAACTGATTGAAAAGGTGACCACTCAATATGAGATCTCACATGAACAACCTAATCCGTAATTCCGTTATTGCCAGTACACTTTTTGCCGTCAGCCTGCCCGTACTGGCCTTAAAAGATGATACAAAAAAACCCATTACCATCGACTCAGCAAGACAGTCGTTAGATTTAACGGGCAACGTTGCCACATTTACGGATAATGTTATCGTAAAACAAGGCTCAATCGACATTCATGCAGATAAAGTCGTTGTGACCCGCCCGGAAGGAAATTCCGACAAGACCGTTATTGAAGCATTCGGCAATCCTGCCACTTTTTACCAATTGCAAGATGATGGTAAGCCCCTCAAGGGCCATGCATTAAAGATGCGCTATGAGATGGATAAAGAGCTGGTTACCCTAATGGAAAACGCCTATCTTGAACAGCTAGACAGCAATATCAAAGGCGATAAAATCACTTATCTCGTACCGACACAACAAATGGAAGCGTTTAGTGATAAAGGTAAACATGTCACCACCGTCCTGTTACCTGCCCAGCTGCAAGAAAAAGGTTCTGGTGTTAACGGCGCTGACACTCAGAAAAAGGGTAAATAACGACTGATGGCAATATTAAACGCAGAAAATCTGGCGAAAGCCTACAAAGGCCGTAAGGTCGTTGAGAACGTCAGCCTAAACGTGAAGTCAGGGGAGATTGTTGGCTTACTTGGCCCTAATGGAGCAGGCAAAACCACCACTTTCTATATGGTCGTCGGCATTGTTGCCCGTGATGCCGGCTCTATCACCATTGATGAAGACGATATCAGCCTGCTGCCCCTGCATGAACGTGCACGCCGGGGGATAGGTTATTTGCCTCAGGAAGCTTCCATCTTCCGTCGTTTGAGTGTATTCGATAATTTGATGGCGGTACTGGAGATCCGCAATGATCTGAATCAGGAGCAGAGAAAAACACGGGCAGAAGAGTTGATGGAAGAGTTTCACATCTCCCACTTGCGTGATAGCCTTGGTCAATCACTTTCCGGTGGTGAACGCCGTCGTGTGGAGATTGCCCGTGCACTGGCCGCCAATCCCAAATTCATCCTGCTGGATGAACCTTTTGCCGGCGTTGACCCCATTTCCGTACTGGATATTAAAAAGATCATTCAACATCTGCGGGATTACGGATTAGGTGTCCTGATTACCGACCACAATGTGCGTGAAACACTGGATGTCTGCGAACGTGCCTATATCGTCAGTCAGGGCCATTTGATTGCCCACGGTACACCAAATGACATCCTGAATAACGAGCAGGTCAAACGCGTCTATTTGGGTGAAGGTTTCCGGCTTTAACACTTATCCTTCTATCAGATGCGATTCAAGGAACTATTCAGGCCAGACTAAGGAGAAAGTGGTAACGTTATGAAGCAAAGTCTGCAACTCAGGCTCAGTCAGCAATTGACGATGACGCCACAGCTCCAGCAAGCCATCCGTTTGTTACAACTGTCTACGCTTGAACTTCAGCAGGAGATTCAGCAAGCTTTGGAAACGAACCCACTGCTTGAACAGGATGACCCACATCAGGAAGTGGAGAATCAGGCACTTTCTGATACTGATGCCGAAACCGAAGTCATGGATACCCGTGAAGCGCTTGAACAGAGGGATATGCCTGAAGAGTTACCACTGGATGCCAGTTGGGATGAAATTTACACCGCTGGCACACCATCAGGCACTCACAGCGACTATAGCGCTGATGATTTCCCCGTATATCAGGGTGAAACTACCCAAACCTTGCAAGATTATCTCATGTGGCAGGCAAGATTAACGCCCTTTACCGAAACGGACTCTGCTATTGCCACTTCAATCATTGATGCCATTGATGACTCCGGATACCTGACCATTTCTATCGAAGAAATCCTTGCCAGTATCGGGGATGATGAACTGGCTTTGGCAGAGGTCGAAACCGTTCTCAAACGCGTACAACATTTTGATCCGATCGGAGTTGCTGCCCGTGACTTACGCGAATGTTTGCTTATCCAGCTTGCAATGCTGCCGCCAAAGACACCCTATCTGAATGATGCCAGACTTATTGTCAGCAACTACCTGGCACTGCTGGGTAACCGAGACTTCCGTAATTTATTACGTCAGAGCAAATTAAAAGAAAGTACCCTGAAAGGGGCAATTGATATCATCCAGTCACTGGAACCAAAACCTGGCCTGGTAGCCAATACCGGTGAATCCGAGTACGTTATTCCAGATGTATTGATACAGAGAGAAAATGAAAGCTGGCAAGTCAGGCTAAATACCGATAGCATCCCCCGTCTGCGCATCAACCAACACTACGCAGCACTGGGACAACGGGCCAACAATGAGAGTGACAGCCTGTTCATACGCAATAACTTGCAAGAGGCCAAATGGCTGCTCAAGAGCCTCGAAAGCCGTAATGAAACATTGCTGAAAGTCGCCCGTTGTATTGTTGAACGGCAACAAGATTTTTTTGAATATGGTGAGGAACACATGAAACCACTGGTATTGGCTGATATCGCCTATCAGATTGACATGCATGAGTCCACCATTTCCCGCGTGACGACCCAGAAATACCTGTATAGTCCACGCGGGATCTTTGAACTTAAATATTTTTTCTCCAGTCACGTCAATACCGACAGTGGTGGTGAAGCCTCTTCTACCGCGATACGTGCTCTGGTGAAAAAACTGGTCGCGGCAGAAAACCCGGTCAAACCACTGAGTGACAGTAAATTGACCAGCATACTCGCTGAACAAGGTATTCTAGTGGCTCGCCGGACAGTCGCAAAATATAGAGAGTCGTTATCCATCCCGCCTTCAAACCAACGTAAAAAATTGGCTTGAACAACACAGAGAAGGAAAACACTATGTCACTTGTACTGGCAGATAAGCTGGCGCATCAATTGACCAAACACAAAAGTAAATTGAGACAACATTAATCGCTTTTAGGCAACGGGGCTGTCATAAAATTATCACTGTTCTATCTATAACACCGTCTATAACGCCCTATAGTACTGGTAATGAGTGCGATCTGTAGATCGGTTTTAGAGCGCAGTGCATTAATACCGGATGCCTCATCAGGCATCCGATATAACAAGGCCCTAAGTGAATAAAGAAATGAACAACGAAACAGATTTACCACTAAGCTCTGTGCTTTCACCCGCATGTACACGCAACAACGTACCTTGTTCGAGTAAAAAGCGCGCCTTAGAGATTATCAGTGAGCTGGCATCAAAACAGCTTGAACTGCCGGAAAATACCGTATTCGAGGCTATTCTTTCGCGCGAAAAAGTCGGCACAACAGGAATTGGCAACGGGATTGCGATCCCTCACGGCAAATTGAATAAAGCGTGTTCGGATAATGCCGTTGGGGTATTTTTACACCTGGAACAACCCATTACCTTTGACGCCATTGATAATCAACCTGTTGACTTGCTGTTTGCTTTATTGGTGCCATCAGACCAGTGTCAGACCCATTTACACTCACTATCATTGATTGCAAAGCGCCTTGCAGATAAAAGCCTCTGCCGTCGCCTGCGTTCAGCGCAGAGTGATGAAGAACTGTATAAAATTATTACTGAATAAATAGCGATTATAATTATAAACATTTAGGGGGAGTCACCTCATGGTGCTGATGATAGTCAGTGGTCGTTCAGGTTCTGGGAAATCTGTTGCTTTGCGGGCACTGGAAGATATGGGCTTCTATTGCGTGGATAACCTGCCCGTTGTGTTACTGCCGGAATTGGCAAACACACTGGCCGAACGTGATATCTCGGCTGCGGTTAGCATTGATGTCAGAAATATGCCGGAGTCGCCAGAAATTTTTGAAGAAGCACTGACGCAATTGCCTGACAGTTTTTCACCACAGTTACTGTTTCTTGATGCGGATCGTAATACCCTGATCCGCCGCTATAGTGATACACGCCGCCTGCATCCACTCTCCAGCAAGAACCTGTCACTGGAAAGTGCCATTGACCAAGAAAGCGATTTACTGGAACCCCTGCGCTCACGCGCTGACTTGATCATTGATACCTCTGAAATGTCCGTTCATGAACTGGCGGAAATGCTCAGGACACGTCTATTAGGCAAACGGGAACGAGAATTAACGATGGTGTTTGAGTCTTTTGGATTCAAACATGGTATTCCTATCGACGCAGACTATGTTTTCGATGTCCGTTTCCTGCCAAACCCTCACTGGGACCCTAAACTGCGCCCAATGACGGGTTTGGATCGCCCTGTGGCTGCATTTTTGGATCGCCATACCGAAGTTCATAATTTTATTTATCAGACCCGGAGCTATCTTGAGCTTTGGCTACCCATGCTGGAAACCAATAATCGCAGCTATCTGACGGTCGCTATTGGTTGCACAGGCGGTAAACACCGTTCGGTCTATGTGGCAGAACAGCTGGCTGATTATTTTCGTTCCCGTGGCAAAAACGTGCAATCACGCCACCGCACACTGGAAAAACGCAAGTAATACGCATAACACAGCCATGACAGTCAAACAACGACTTGAAATTAAAAATCGGCTCGGAATGCATGCCCGGCCTGCGATGAAACTGCATGATCTGGTACAACAGTTTCAATCAGAAGTGATACTGCGCAATAGCAGTAACTTACAGGCCGAGGCCCGCAGCGTCATTGCCATGCTGATGCTGGATTCTGAGCAAGGCAGCCATATTGACGTTGAAGTCAACGGGCCGGATGAACAACAAGCACTGGCGGCTATTATCGAACTCTTCAACGCAGGATTTGACGAAGAGTAACACGCCCTTCTCCCAATAAAAATATTGTCTTAAGAGGCAATTTGAAAGACGAAGTGTATACTCGATAAACTGTAAGTTGCAATCTGCAATCTGCAAGATGCCGCGAGGCCCTATATTTCCCCACACAGCAGGGAAATATAACACGCATTTTGAAGTTGGATTGATATATAACTTGAGTCTTAATTTATTACCTGATATATAACAGGTAATGTAATAGTTATTCCTTTTATTGCAAAATAACCTTATATTTAATACTTGAAATCGAACATTAGTGAAAGAATAAATAGCCAATGTTCAGTTTTCCGATTACATAAATTAAAAGTCTTAACCCCAGCCATCAAAGCAACTATGAAAAATAAGTTAAAAAGAATGAAAGCAAAAGAAAAAACAACTAAACCTTGTTCCGATAATGACCTGATAGAGTTAATTAATTTTAATCTCGATTGTGCTGAAAAAGAATGGCAACAAGTCCGACACAAATTAAACCAATATAAAAATGAAACTAATATACCCATGAATTTTATTAGTGATAATTTCTATAATAACGTTAAAAAAAATAATAAAATTAACATGATTGAATCGGTAAATTACCCATTCCCTTCCGACTTCAGTGACAAAAGCCATTTTAATCCAGTGTCAGAAAAAGAAATGGTTAAAACGTTCATCCCTGGCTATCCTGTCTTAGAAAGCAACAAACCTGAAGTTAGTGAATTCGTGGTATTCATGATGGATATGAGGGACTCCAGCTCTAGTTTCAAACAGCTTCCCACCTCTCCTGTTATAGAGTGCGGTTTACAAAGAATTATCTATGAGACATCCGCTTTAATTCCAGCGATTGTTTATACAGCCGCACAAGAAGGAGGAAAAGCAACTGAGTTGCTGGGCGATGGAGCATTAATCCTTTTTCATATTGGATCTGACAACCGGGTTAATGTAATCAATAAAGCTTATCTGGCTGCTGAACAATGCATTAGTAATACAATTAATCATGTTAATGCTATTTTATGGAATAGATATAATTTCCCACCTTTAAGAATTGGCATAGGCCTTGCCTATGGCCCTGCCATCATTAAGGTTATGAATGTGAACGGATATCATCCTAAAGTAATAGGCCAATGTGTTTGGAAAGCAACAAAATTAAGTCACGGAGAAAATACGATAGGCTTGTCAGAAGAAATACAAAACATATTAAATTTGAATAAATCTTGTTGATATCATAAAAACTATTTAGCCCAAAAACGGAAACTCATTATGCCTAATAATAAAAGAAAAATGCATCTTAACTGCCATATAGTAGGAGTGGGTCAGCACCCCGCAGGATGGAGAACCCAAAACGATACCCGTGCATTTATAAATCCGCTTTTTTATCAAGAAATTGCAAAATTGGCAGAATTAGGCAAATTTGACGCGCTGTTCTTTTCTGATTCATTGTCATTACATGGCCACCCCCATGGCCCCTCGCAGATGTTAGATCCATTAATCGTTTCGTCATCAATCCTGTCAGTCACAAAATATCTTGGATTTATTTGTACCGCATCCACCACCTTTAGCGACCCCTTTATTTTAGCGCGACAATTTTTAACACTGGATCATCTTAGCCAAGGCAGAATAGGCTGGAATGCCGTTACTACCTATAATCCAGCCGCCGCAAAAAACTTTGGAAAAATTCTGTTACCAAGCTCATTAGAGCGCTATACACGGGCAAAAGAATTCATTCAGGTTGTCATGAAGTTATGGGAAAGCTGGGGAAAGGATGCGCTCATTGCTGATGCAGGAAGTGGGATGTTTGCCGATCCTGCTCAAGTGAATAGTATTGATCATCATGGACAATATTACACCGTTACCGGGCCATTAACTCTTCCTCGCAGTCCTCAGGGCATGCCACTGCTGGTACAGTCCGGTTCGTCTGAAGCAGGACAGGCGCTGGCAGCAAAATTTGCCGATATCGTCTTTACCTCACAGACCTCTTTTGAAAGAGCAAAACATTTTTATCGATGCCTGAGAGCAAAAGTGAAAGCTCAAAAACGCAGCGAAAACTCGCTAAAAATCTTGCCGGGTTTATTCCCCATCATTGGTTCAACACTCGCTGAGGCACAAGAAAGAAAGGCAAAAATGGACGAACTCAGGAATGTAGATGAAGATATTATCATGCTGGCCCGGCAATTGGGGATAGAGCCTGACGACCTGAAGCTACACCAACCTCTCCCTTATCAACTCATCGAAAAATCATCTAACGATATTGTTTCCAAAGGCTTCTTATCAGAGATAGTGAATTTTGCCCGAACCAGAAACCTAACCGTTTATCAGCTTATTTTACAAAATATGGGAATGCATCGCATGTTGTTGGGAACGCCTGAAATGATTGCTGATGACATGGAAAAATGGTTTTTGGAAAGTGCTGCTGATGGGTTCAACCTGAACTTTGATTCATTTCCTGACGCACTTCAAGTTATGGTCGATCACGTTATCCCCATATTGCAAAAAAGAAACCTCTTTCGGTCTGACTATACAGAGCAGACCATTAGAGAGCGCTTCGGTGTGGCCTATTGCCAGGGCAAACGCGAAATCAGTGATTAAAACTGACCAAAGATAAAAAATCATTAATATAATCTGTTCGTTAAATTTTCACTAAGCGTAAAAACAAGACGTTTTGATGATTAATTTAGTTAATTAATCTAATTATTTATAAATAGTATGATATAGATAATAAATGTTAGCTTTCAATAAGTTAACCATGTGAAATTAAATTAAAAAAAACTTATTATTAAAACGCAATGACACGAAGAACATTATATATACAGTTCCTAAACTGGAGATTTACTTCATGCGTTTTAATAAAACCACACTGGCAATTCTTCTTGGTTTGAGTCTGTCCCAGGGTGTTGCCCAAGCCGCGCCTGTGCTCTCTTTAGATAACACCCATGCAGAAAGCATCGCAGCAACCAATAATGCCTGGGTTGAAATCAATACCACGACTTTCGAAAATAATATTCACACGCTGCAAAAGAAACTGAATAAAGGCACCAAAATGTGTGCGGTTTTGAAAGGCGATGCTTACGGTCATGGTATCGATCTGCTGATGCCATCCATCATCAAAACTGGCGTACCTTGTGTAGGCGTCACCAGTAATGAAGAAGCCCGCATCGTGCGTGAAAGTGGCTTTAAAGGACAATTGATACGTGTCCGTACGGCTGACATTACTGAAATCGAAAGCACTCTGGGCTATGACATGGAAGAGATGATCGGCGATCTGGATCACGCCCAGGCTATTGATGACCTGGCCAAAAAACACGGTAAAGCCATTCGCGTTCATCTGATGCTGAACACAGGTCTTATGAGCCGTAATGGTTTGGAAATGAAAACGGAGCAGGGCAAGCAAGAAGCTTTGAAAATCGCTCAGTTATCTAACCTGAAACTGGTTGGTATGATGAGCCACCATGCATTCACCGATACGGATGCAATCCGTGACAGCATTAAAAACTTCAAAGAACAAACTTCCTGGCTGATCAAAACAGCAAATCTGAACAGGGACGAAATCACGCTGCACGCATCAAGCTCTTTTGCATCACTGAGCATTCCTGAAGCACAGTTCGACATGGCACGCGTTGGCAGTGCGCTGTACGGCATTCTGACCACGAGCTACCCAGAATTCAAGCCCTTGATTCAAATGAAAACCCGTGTTGCTTCTGTTAAAACCTATCCTAAAGGTAATGGTGTCGGTTACGACAACACGCACATTCTGCAACGCGATTCCAGGCTCGCTAACTTGCCGGTTGGTTTCTCTGATGGCTTTAGTTCTGCCATGTCAAACAAAGCTTACGTTCTGATCAACGGTCACCGTGCCCCGGTTGTCGGTAGCGTTTCCATGAACACCGTGATGGTCGATGTGACTGACTTGCCGGAAGTGAAGAGTGGCGATGAAGTGGTTATTTTCGGTAAACAAGGTAACGACGAAATCACCCAGTCTGATATTCAGAAATGGGGAGGAATGCATGTTGTTGAGCTTTCTTCCATTTGGGGAGAAACCAACCCACGTATCGTCACGACAGGTTTATAATCTACCGTTCAAAATGATGGCAGACTGTTCTTTTTTCCATGACGGATAAGCCGTGTTTCATTAACAATGCAAAACAGTTCGTGATCATGATCTCTTTATTTTCGTGGCAGAACAGCCTAATATCATTTTAATCACTTTGAAAATGACACCCCCCTCCTTGCGATGTGGGGTGTTATTTTATATTGAGCCTAATTTGGAGTGTGGTATGAAAAAACCTAAAATCATTATCAATGAATTGGATGCCGAGCGTTTAGATTCTCTGTTGGAACAACCTGCTTTTGCCAATACCCGCATCGCAGAAGCCTTGAACGAAGAGTTGGATAGAGCCGAAATAGTGGCTCCGGTAGATATCCCGGCCGATGTTGTCACCATGAACAGTGAAGTTCGCTTTATTGATCTGGGCAGTGATGAAGAGCGTGTTCGTACACTGGTCTACCCTGCTTCCCTGCAAGACAGCACCAAACATCTGTCCGTCATGGCGCCTTTGGGGGCCGCTCTTCTGGGCTTGCGGGTGAATAATGAAATAACATGGACATTGCCAAACGGTGAAACAACCCGCATAAAAGTACTAGAACTACTTTACCAGCCCGAAGCGGCGGGCGAGTACCACCGCTAATTTCCAGCCAGCTCAGTGACACCAAACTGGCTGCTGTTGATTGAGTATCCCTACTGACCGGCGATACTCATTTCCGGCAGTAACACCGAACCACACTGAATATTACTACGTGTTTCGATATCATCACCAATTGTCACCATATTCGCCCACATATCTTTCAAATTGCCTGCAATGGTGATCTCACTGACAGGATATTGGATCTCGCCATTTTCAACCCAAAAGCCGGATGCGCCGCGAGAATAATCACCTGTCACCGCGCTAACACCCTGCCCCATCAGCTCAGTGACGATCAAGCCCGTACCCATTTCACGCAACAAGCCAGTAAAGTCCAGACCCTGACCCGCAATACGCCAGTTATGAATTCCACCTGCATGGCCCGTGTTCACCATTCCCAATTTACGGGCAGAATAGGAAGTCAGTAACCAAGTCTGCAAAACCCCCGCCTTAACAATATCACGTGGTATTGTACGCACGCCTTCACTGTCAAATGGCGTTGAAGCTAGCCCACGCAATAAGTGCGGCTGTTCTTCAATCGTCAGCCATGAAGGCAAGATCGGTTTGCCCAGGCTATCCAACAAGAAGGAAGATTTACGATAAATGCTGCTACCGCTGATCGCGCCAACCAAATGACCGAACAACCCCGTAGCCACCTCCGCAGAAAAGATAACTGGCGCTTTCATCGTTGGTAATTTACGCGCTCCCAGACGCGAAAGCGTACGACGTGCGCACTCTTGCCCCACCCACTCAGGCGATTTCAACCCGTCAAAATGGCGGCTCACGGTATAAGCATAATCGCGTTCCATATTGCCATCTTGTTCGGCAATCACACAACTTGACATAGAATGACGACTTGAGCAGTAGCTTTGCAGCATACCGTGGCTATTACCAAACACCCGAATACCATAATGGCTGTTGAAACTTCCGCCTTCCGTATTAGTAATGCGCTCATCTGCCTGCAATGACGCCTGTTCAGCACGGGCTGCCAACTCAATCGCTTTATCTGCATCCAGATCAGCGGGATGGAAAAGATCCAACTCAGGCGCTTCGAATGCCAATAACGCTTTATCGGCCGGGCCAGCATAAGGATCAGGCGAAGTATAACGCGCAATATCAATGGCGGCCTGCACAGTACGGGCTATCGCTTCTGGGCTGAGATCGGTTGAGGAAGCGCTACCTTTGCGCTGCTGGTGATAAACCGTGATCCCCAACGCGACATCACTGTTAAACTCAACATTTTCGACTTCACTAAAACGAGTGCTGACGCTAATCCCCGTCGTTTTATTGACCGCGACTTCCGCAGCATCACTACCGGCTTTCGCTAACTCCAGCGCATGGGCAACCGCCTCTTCCAGCAGCTTGCGCTGTTCCGCGATTTGTTGATTAGTAACTCTCATTAATTAACCGTAATCCAATGAAGTAAAGGGAGAATTTGTCAGAAAAAATGCCTGCTTCCGGTTCATGACACGAATGTAGAGTGGTAATCAGGCAATTTTCCCAGTTACAATACACAATATTAGGATGTTAACACCCACCGGACGATAGGTCATGCTCCAAAACATACCTTATCCGGCCTTTTTAGAAGGAAAACAATTATGGCAATGCAGCCTGAAGATTGGCTCGACAATTATCCTGCTGAAGAGGAAGAAGAAGAGATAATCTGGGTCAGTAAAAGTGAAATCAAGCGGGATGCTGAAATACTGAAAAAGTTGGGAATGGAACTGGTTGAACTGAGCAAAAATCAACTGGCGCGAATTCCACTGGATGAAGATTTGCTGGCAGCTATTGAGTTGGCACAGAAAATCAAACGGGAAGGACGCCGCCGTCAATTGCAATTAATTGGCAAACTGTTGCGTGCCCGCGATCCTGAGCCAATCACTACGGCGTTGGATAAACTGAAAAACCGTCACAACCAGCAAGTCATTGTGTTACATAAACTGGAAGAACTACGTGACAAACTGCTCGAAAATGATGATGCCTTTGACGAAGTCATCGCACTGTATCCACATACTGATCGCCAGCAACTTCGCTCATTGGTTCGTAATGCGAAAAAGGAAAAGGCCGCTAACAAGCCACCTAAATCCTACCGTCAAATTTTCCAGTATTTGAAAGAATTATCGGAATCCGCCTAGCCCACCGTTACCGCCATTTCGTTAAGAATTGGCGGTCATTTCGGCAGTTCAAGGCATCCCGACAACATCCCAGCAGAAGAAAAAACTCAATCTATCACATTAAACCGCCATTCCCCTTCCAGCTCTTCTTCGGCTTCTTCTAACAACAATATTAATGCCGCAAAGCGCGTTCTTTTTTGCGGCGTCACGTGGATAATATTCATCTCAACAGATAACTGAATATAGCCAGGGTTGATAGCCCGCAACACGGCTCTGCTCAGTCAGAACATCAATCTGTTCTTTCTCTGAGTTGGCAAAGGCGGTATCTATGCGATCTATTGCTCAAGACATTATCAGGCGGTGCCACCTACGGTCAGGCTATCCAGTTTCAACGTTGGCTGACCAACACCCACGGGGACACTTTGGCCTTCCTTACCGCAAACCCCTACACCGTTATCGAGAGCCAAATCATTTCCAACCATTGAGATCTGCTGCATAGCTTCAATCCCCGAACCAATCAAGGTCGCACCTTTTACTGGCCTGGTGATTTTGCCGTTTTCAATCAAATAGGCTTCAGAGGTTGAGAACACAAATTTACCCGATGTGATATCCACCTGACCGCCACCGAAATTCGGTGCATACAGCCCACGATCCACACTGGCGATAATTTCTTCTGGTGTGGAATTCCCCGCCAGCATATAGGTATTAGTCATACGTGGCATCGGCAAGTGGGCATAGGATTCACGGCGGCCGTTACCGGTCGGAGCCACCCCCATCAAGCGAGCGTTGAGTTTATCCTGCATGTAGCCTTTCAAAATGCCATTTTCGATCAGGACATTGTATTGCCCCGGAACGCCTTCATCATCAATCGCCAGTGAACCACGGCGACCTTCAAGGGTGCCGTCATCCACCACCGTACACAGTTCTGAAGCCACTTGTTGCCCAACCTGACCGGAGAAAACAGAAGTTTCGCGGCGGTTAAAGTCCCCTTCCAGACCGTGCCCCACCGCTTCATGTAGCAGAACTCCCGGCCATCCAGCACCCAATACGACAGGCATAGTACCCGCAGGCGCGGCAACCGCTGACAAGTTGATCAGTGCCATGCGAACCGCTTCACGCGCAAACTGCTCTGCCAGGATCTGACCATTTTCAGTACGCAGGAAATATTCGTAACCATAACGAGCGCCACCGCCACTACCGCCACGCTCTCGCTTACCGTCTTCTTCCACCAAGACACTGACAGAAAGGCGTACCAATGGGCGAATGTCTGCGGCCAATGTACCGTCTGTCGCCGCCACCAGCACTTGTTCATAAACCCCGGTCAGGCTGGCACTCACTTCCTGCACCCGGGGATCTTCCGCCCGTGCAATTTGATCAAGGCGATGCAACAAAGCAATTTTGTCTTCCCGGCTCATGCTCTGCAAAGGATCAATGGCCGGATAAAGTGCCTTATGCGTCACGGCACCTAACGTGTGCGAAATGCCATTGCCCGCGTCCCGTACGATGCTGCGTGCAGCCTGAGCGCTTTGCTGTAACGCATTTAAGGTAATTTGATCTGCGTAAGCAAAACCCGTTTTTTCTCCGCTAATCGCGCGAACGCCCACGCCTTGATCGATATTATAGGAACCCTCTTTGATGATGCGGTCTTCCAATACCCATGTTTCATGATAACTGGCTTGGAAATAGAGGTCGGCATAGTCCAGACGACGCTCCGACAATTGACCCAGTACCGAAAATAAGTCTTGATGATTCAAATTATTAGCAGCCAGTAAATGTTCACTGACATAAGTTAAACTCATAGTGATTACTCTTTTATCTTAATTTGTATTCTTTTTTATCAAAGAAGTCAGTTGTGGACGGAAGCGATTGTGTTTCACCACTTTTATCTGCTCACGCATGTGAGTCAAGCTCTCCCGACGAATATTAAGCTGTAATGCGCTGACGGCCAGAGGATTTTTCTTGATAATTTCTCCCCAGCCACTAACCGCCATTGTGTGTCCCCATGTCCTGCGAGTGCCATGTACACCAACCTGAGCAGGTGCCAGAATAATACATTGATTCTCAATGGCACGGGCTTTCAGCAAGGGTTCCCAATGCGCCTTACCCGTCAAGCGGGTGAAAGCCGCAGGGACGGAAATAAGCTCCGCACCCTGTTCACGCAATGCCTGAAAGAGTCCCGGAAAACGCAGATCATAACAGATAGCCATCCCCAGGCGACCAACCGGCGTATCAACAACAGTAATATGCTCCCCACGCTGGTAAATAGTCGATTCGTTATAGGCGCTGTGTTCGTCGTTGATATTGGCATCAAACATGTGAATTTTGTCGTAACGGGCCAGAATTTCTCCCTGATCATCAAACAGCAGGCTACTACTGGTGATACGAGTAGGATCTTCTCGACTGACCAGCGGCATAGAGCCAATCAGCAGCCAAACACCGTAACGTTGCGCAATTTCGCTCACAGCTTGTTGCAATGGCCCATCGCCCTGCATTTCTGCATGTGCGCGGTAGGTATCAGCATCAGCGAACAACAGGGCATTTTCAGGTGTCAGAACCAGTTTTACTGTCTCTGGCAATTGCTTAATCTGCTGTTCAATTTGCGCTAGATTATGTTTGACATTCGTACCACTGCATAATTGTAAAAGTGCAACATTAGCATTTCTCATGACCCTTTATTCTCCTTAAGCTGACGTAAAACTTCATCAATTTTAGGCTGTTCAAGGCTGCCCGTTAGCCGATAGCGAATGACCGATATTTTGCTCCATAGGGGCCTCAGCACTTTTGTCGCAGCAAAAATTGCGGCGCCGGCCACCGGATTAACGGCAAAGGCCGTTGCGACGCCCACCGTTGTCGAAATTTCTGGCGTGATGACCAGTTCCATATTGATCTGACGATGAACTAAATCTGTCCGCCCTGTAGCATTAATGTCCGCTGCCAATCCATCAATGAGAAAGTTATCGGTATATATGACGCCATTTTTTATCGTCGCGTCACCACGAATGGAATCAAAGTTGAAATCATTACTGAATGTGTCACTGAAATCCAATTGTAATTTACGCAGCAACGCATCAAAGCTGATAAGCCGGAATAATTGCCCGGCCCTGCCACCGCCCAGTTTGGCGATAGCCCCTTTTTTCATGTCTCCCGTCAGCGTGCCATTCAATGTCTTGAGATCTGGCTGCCACGGGACATTGTGCCATTTCAAATTGAAATCAAATTTGAAAGGCGCATCCACAATCGGAACGATAAAGCCCAAATAAGCGGCCATATCATCGAATTTTTCGCCTGATAACTGACCCTTGATATGGCTATAACTTCCAGTATGGTTTTCATACCAACGCCCGGATAATGTCAGGTTTCCGGCGCTGTTTTCCATCTGTCCACTGGTCAAAACCAGAGAATCACCTTCTGGCTTGATCGAGCCAGATACTTTGCCGAGTTTTAATCCAGCCACCCAGCATTCTGCGCATTTAACATCCAGTGCAGGCCAATTGTTCAAAGCATAATGGGGAACGGGCACCTTATCTGACATTAACTTTTTGTCATCAACCGACGGATCTGTCGCAAACAGAGGATCGTAATAAAGATAATTGATTGATGCCTGCATCAGCTTATGCTTTGCAATCAGGAGGTTGCCATTAATTTCTTTCCCCTTTGCACGCACGGTTACTTCACTGTTTTGTTGCATGACATTGAATGTGAGTTGATTCCAACGCTGTCCAGCAAGATCCAGTGCGGGCAATGAAATTTCAACTATGTCTGGCCACAGCGAACCATTCTCTTTCGAGGGCTTCCAATGCAGCAGTTCAAGCAACGACAATAATTTTTCACCCTCAATGGCAGGCAAGTTTAAGGCCAGCAATGATTTTTTCGGCAGAACAGGAATACCCATGTTATCGGTCTGAAAAATACCTCGCTGCAATTTGGCATGAGCTTCTTCCAGATTCCACTGCGTATTGAATGCATATCGCTTGCCCATTAATCCTTTGAGCTGGAGCTGGTTCATATCACCTTCAGCATGGAGATTAACCTTATGCCATTCCCGCAGAGATCCTGTGTCCAATATGGGTAATTGACTGTTCAAATGAGACAAATCTGCATTAACTGCAACACGGTATTTGACGTCACTTTCTGATTCACCAGCAGGTATCGTCACATTGACATCTCCCTGCCAATTCAGCGTTCCAGATAGCTTGTTACGGATCTCCGTCGGAAGTTCCGGTAATGCCTTCGCCGCCCAATGTGAGTTCAGTTTTACATCAACCTGATAATGTTTTGCCAAGTCTTGGGTAGAAAACTTCAGGGACAAAGGATTTCCCAGCCAGTGAGCAGACAATGTCTCACTGTTTAACTTGCCATTGTCAAAGCGAAATTTGCCATTGAGATGCGTCATCTCGCTATTTAATGGTTTAATGAACAGATGGGTATCTTTCAGCGCCACTTCTCCGCTCGCCACCACTTTGCCATGCTGCAAGGGAATATCTATATGGAGCTTACCATCCACCCGACCGTTAAGCTGTAAGTTCTCGAGGGCGCTGCCAATCGAACCTGCCATCGGGCTGTGGTTGAAATAATCATGGATACTCTTTCCGTCTCCAGAGAGCGACGCATCAATAAACAGCTTATGCTTACCGTAATCCGGGATCACTGCCGAGACGTGATTCGCTTCCACTTTTCCCAAATACGCTTTCTGTGCCAGCATCCACAATCCGTTATTCTGGAAATTCAGATCGATATTCAAATCAAACAGCGCCGGCCAATCGGGTTGGTATTGAAAGGTGGCATGGCGCAGCGGTACAAATACCTGAAATTGACCGTTGTTCTGTTTAAACGGAAAGTCATGAGGATCACCCTGAAAAACCAAAGTCGCATTATCGACCTTTCCCTTAATCAAGGAGGCGGTCAAATAGTCTGTCAGGGCGCCTCCCATCAGTGGCTTGGGAAAATAGCGCCAGGCTTCCCCCAGATCATCGACTCGAACTCCCGCTAACATGGCTAAAACGGGCGGTTTGCTGTGAGGTTGTAGGTAATGGAAATTCCCATTGATCCACAGCGATTTGGCCTGCAAATCTAGCCCCTGGCTCCAGATTTCCAGGCCATTGTGACCCTTTCTCCAGGATACCTGCCCTTCGCTGCGGGTCATCTCAAGCGGAGCCTGAAACATATTGCCATAATCAATGGTGCTGTTTTTCAGTGCAAGATTGAGCTTTCCCCACTGTTTATTTCCCTCTAAGCTGCCACTGAAATGGTTGATTGAGGGCAGTTCCTTCCAACGTAACCAGCTTACATCCTGCCATTTCAGGCGAATTTCCATGTCATCAGGAAGCGCTGGCGTGATATCGAAGGAAAAATGGTCAATCATCCCCTTTGGCCGCCGATGCTGCCAATCCTTGACCGTATCCGGTGTCACAAAAGAGAGCATCGGTAGTATCCCGTTTAAATATTCAAGCTGAATATTTTCGGCACGAATACGCCAGTGATCATTACCCTGATATTGCGGTGACTGCTTAACATACAGTGTCGCTAGCTTCCCTTCAGGCCACTGTTGCTCATCAGTTTTCAGGCTTGCCAGATTGGGGACTTCAAACAACCACCCTTCGCCCTGGCGACGCATCTGCACAAGGAAATCACGCACTTCAAGCCGATGTTTTTCATTTTCGACATGCCAATTGGCGCCACCGTGCCTAAGCTGCATACGTCCACTATCAATCCGCCCATTCTGCAAGGTGATCCAACTGGCTAAACTGAAATGGGCATTATCCAACCCTGTATTATCCCTTAACCAACGGCTTAACCACAGCCGCATGTCGATATCATCGGCCTGCAAATAAACGGTGCCATTATCCAAAATCCCATCGCTATCTTTCAGGTCAAGCTTCACCTGAATAATACCTTCTTGCCCATTAATCGAAGAGAGGCTTACGCTGCCTTGTGCCCGATGGCGGTTGCCTTGATTCAGCCACGTTAGCTGTGGTAATAGCAAATCGGCTTTTTCACCCGATGGCGTCAAAAAGGTCAATCGGCTGTCATGTAAATCAAAATGATTGAATTGTTCAAGAAACAGGGTGGAGAGACCATCCGGCTGGGAAAACCTGTTTTCGCCCTCTGCGCCAAACAGCGCTTTATCGTAATTGACCTGAAGCTGGTAAAAGGCGAGATCACGAAAATGCCAGCGCCGTTGTAACAGTGAGCGCCAGACATCCAAAGAAAGCATCACCTTTTTGGCGTGAATATCGACATCTGCCGTTTTTGCGCTGATATCGCGGATTTCCAGACTAGGGCCAAAAGGCTCCCAATGACCTTTTATGTCGCCAATATTGACAGGAATGTTTGTCACGTCAGCAATTTTTTCGACTAATTGCTGACGATATTCATTGATGTGAGGCAGGAAGAAACGCAACCCGCTGACAAGCAAAGCCACAATGATAATGACTATTGCGGCTGTCGCTAATAGTATCCCCGGCAGTCGCTTCACACATTTCTCCTTGGTTGCAGCACTATTTCTCTGCAAGCCAGTTTTCTACAAACTGTCTTCTACAGACTCGCTCTTACAAATTAACTGAGTGTGTTACATCATAATGATGTCAAATTTCTCCTGACTGTAACGCGGTTCCGTCTGCACTTTGACCTGTTTACCCACAAAAATTTCCACCTCGGCCAATGCGTGGGACTCATCCCCATTCAGGGCATCACTTACGGCTGGCGAGGCATAAACCAGAAAACGAGTGGCATCAATTGCATGGTTGACGCGTACAATTTCACGCAAGATTTCATAACAGACGGTTTCGACGGATTTTACCGTGCCACGCCCCTGACACGTTGGACAATGATCACACAAAATATGTTCGATACTTTCCCGTGTACGCTTGCGCGTCATCTCCACCAAACCCAATTGTGAAAAACCATTAATGGTGGTTTTCACCCTGTCTTTGCTTAATGCCTGTTCCAAGGAAGCTAATACACGGCGACGGTGTTCTTCATTACCCATATCAATAAAATCAATGATAATGATCCCCCCCAAATTACGCAGCCTTAATTGTCGGGCGATCGCCTGTGTTGCTTCGATATTAGTATTAAAGATAGTCTCATCTAAGTTGCGATGCCCAACAAAAGCACCGGTATTAATATCAATTGTCGTCATGGCTTCTGTCTGATCAATAATCAGATAGCCGCCTGACTTTAATTCCACCTTACGTTCCAGCGCCCGTTGAATTTCATTTTCCACGCCGTACAAATCAAATATCGGTTGATTTCCCTGATAATGTTCCAGTTTAGCGTTCATTTCAGGAATATATTCATCAATAAATTCCTGCAATTGGAGAAATGTTTGGTGGGAATCGACCCGAATGCGATCAAGGGAAGCGCCAACAAAATCCCGTAACACACGTTGCGCCAGCGCTAATTCACCATAGACCTTGTTTTTGGTGATATTGCGTTTCTTACGTTCAATCACTTTACTCCACAGGCGCTTTAAAAATGCCGCATCTTGTACCAGCTCTTCTTTTCCCACCCCTTCAGCGGCCGTGCGGATAATAAACCCCCCATACTCATCACAATACTCCGTAACGATGCTTTTCAGGCGCTCACGCTCTTCTTCGCTCTCTATGCGCTGTGAAACACCAACATGCGATGCTCCCGGCATAAACACCAAATAACGTGACGGTAAGGTAATATCCGTTGTCAAACGGGCACCTTTTGTCCCCAGAGGATCTTTCACTACCTGAACCAGTAAATCCTGCCCCTGACGCACCAATTCAGCAATATCCCTGACATGAAAATTTTTCCGCTCTTCACCGGCAATACATTCCGTATGGGGCACAATATCCGAAGCGTGCAAAAAAGCGGCTTTCTCCAGCCCAACATCGACAAAAGCCGCCTGCATACCCGGTAAAACCCGACTCACACGCCCTTTGTAAATGTTTCCGGCAATGCCCCTTTTGGCTTCCCGCTCAATATGAATTTCTTGTAAGATACCGCCATCAATATAAGCAACCCGCGTTTCGGACGGTGTTATATTGACTAATAACTCTGCTGTCATGAATAGTCCTTCCCATCAGCTAACGCTAAAAATCGTGTGATTAATTCATACGTTTCCACCAGTGGTAAGCCGACAACAGCGTGGTAACTGCCATTAATTTTTCTGACAAAACAACCGCCTTTACCTTGAATGCCATAAGCGCCGGCTTTATCCATTGGCTCCCCAGTGGCAATATATTCCTGTATTTCCCGTTGGGACAACTGGCGGAATATCACATCTGTAATGACTGTCTCACACAAGGTATGTTGATTGTTCGATAAAGCAACAGCCGTCATGACCTGATGGCACTGACCAGACAAAGCGTTAAGCATTTCCACAGCGTGTTGCTGATTTCGCGGTTTTTCCAGAATTCGGTTATTCAATACAACAATGGTATCAGCCCCCAGAACGGGGTAAGCATGTGGTGCAATGGCTACGCCAGCCAGAGCTTTCTCTCTGGCTAATCGAGTAACATAGTGCTGTGGAGACTCGCCTGCACACCATTTTTCTTCGACCTGAGATGCCAGGATTTCAAAATTAAAATCCAATAATTCCACCAGCTCACGCCGTCTCGGGGAGCCAGAAGCTAAGTAAATGGTTTTCATCGAGAATAATCCTTAGGAGTCTACCCATCAGCTATTTTTTGTTATATACCTTTGCTTTTTAAATACAGAAACCCACTTTAACGGACTGAAAATTGCCGACGGATTTTCCGCATTAATAAGAATAGCCAAGGCCAGAGAATACCATTGATCACCCCGCTCCAGAACACTTCAGGATGAAAGAGGGTCTTTAGTAATAGAGCATGGACCAGGAAAACACAGAGATTCATCAGTGTCGAAAGACCGACCACAACCAGGGCTTGCTGCCAAAGCGCCATATTGCGGATAAGCTGGAATTTGAATGCAACCAGAAAACTGATAATGCTAAATGCCAGAGCATGTGCTCCCAAAACACTCCCGTGCAACAGGTCAGTAATAATCCCCAAGACAAAGCCCGTACCAACACTGACACGATGGGGAAGCGCAAGCAACCAATAAACTAAGCACAGCATCAGTAAGCTAGGCCGAAACATAAAAAACTGCTCCGGCCACGGCATAATCTGTAGCACTATTGCAATCAGGAAAGATAACCAAATGACCCAGCATCCTTGGCTATGATATTGACTCATTGACGATTTCCTGTAGCTGGTAATGACGGTTTTTCCGCTGACGCTTCTGCTGATTTTGGTGCCAGCAACTGCGGTGACTCATTTGATGGATTTGGCAACACTTGCGGTAACATCTGCATCAGACGTTCATTAGCAGCGCGGTATACTTCTGAAGGCGGCGATGGTTCAGAGGGATCATTACCCCCCCCCCACAATAGGAGTAAATAGCGCAAGCGCCGCAATTCAGCCAACGGACGGGCACGAATGACCGCATGCGCCCGCTGGTTATCAATTTTGACAGAAGAGACGACAGCCACAGGATAACCTTCAGGAAAACGTCCTCCCAGCCCCGATGTCACCAATACATCACCTACGCGGATATCTGTATCACTGGGTAAAGGCTCCAGCAGGAGATCATCCGTACACCCTGCTCCACCAGCGATAACACGAATGTCATTACGCAGCACCTGCACAGGAATTGCATGTGAGGGATCGCAAATCAACAATATCCGGCTGCTCAACTGGCTCACGGCTGTCACTTGACCCACAACACCGCGATCACTGATAACCGGCTGCCCTTCGTACACGCCATCCTTCGCCCCTTTATCAATGACAATTTGATCGCGGTATGGGTCCATTCCCCCGGAAATCACCTGCGATACCATCATGTGTTCATCATGACGCAGCGGCGAACCCAGCAATTCACGTAAACGGGAATTTTCTTGTTTCAGTTGCCCCAACAGCAGTAATTTACTGCCCTGTAAACGCAATTCATTACGCAAGGTGCTATTTTCCAGCTCAAGATGATTGCGACTCACGAAAGATTCCGAGATGCTGTCCAAAAACTGACGCGGCCCGTTGGCAAGAAAATAAAAAGGACTCACAGCCGTATCCATGTAGCTACGGACTTTATTGAAAATACCAAGGCGACTGTCTACCACCATCAAAATAATGGCAATAATGATAGCAAAAAAGAGTCGTAGTTGCAGAGAAGGCCCTCTGCTAAAAATCGGCTTCATAAATGGCGTATTGTCGAGCTGTGTTGTCTCATAAATGATAAAACTCCGGCACAATCAGCAAGGAGGTTCCAATAAAACACGTTCACCTCCCAGCTCGCAGAGTTACTTTCAGTCTTCGCTGAACAGATCGCCACCATGCATGTCGATCATCTCCAGCGCCTTGCCACCACCACGGGCAACACAGGTCAGTGGATCTTCAGCAACAATGACAGGAATGCCGGTTTCTTCCATCAGCAAACGATCAAGATTACGTAGTAACGCACCGCCGCCAGTCAGCACCATACCTCGTTCAGAAATATCAGAGGCCAATTCTGGGGGGCACTGTTCCAGCGCGACCATCACAGCGCTCACAATACCCGTTAATGGTTCTTGCAGAGCTTCAAGAATTTCATTGGAATTCAAAGTAAAGCTGCGCGGCACACCTTCGGCAAGGTTACGACCACGTACTTCAATTTCATGTACTTCATCCGTTGGATAGGCAGAACCAATGCCATGTTTGATGCGTTCTGCCGTTGCTTCCCCGATCAGAGAACCATAATTGCGGCGAACATAGTTGATGATGGCTTCATCAAAACGGTCGCCGCCAATACGTACAGAAGAAGAATAAACAACACCATTAAGGGAAATAACCGCAACTTCAGTGGTTCCCCCACCAATATCAACGACCATTGAACCTGTTGCTTCGGAAACCGGCAAACCCGCACCGATAGCCGCCGCCATAGGCTCTTCAATTAAAAAGACTTCCCGCGCACCTGCACTTTGGGCGGATTCACGGATGGCACGACGCTCAACCTGAGTCGCACCGACAGGCACACAGACCAACACGCGCGGACTTGGACGCATGAAACTGTTATTGTGAACCTGCTTGATAAAATGCTGTAGCATCTTTTCAGTAACATAAAAATCAGCAATCACCCCATCCTTCATAGGACGAATAGCGGCAATATTACCCGGAGTACGTCCCAGCATCTGTTTTGCTTCCAGCCCTACTGCTGCAACGCTTTTTGGTGAGCCGGCTCTGTCCTGGCGAATCGCAACGACAGAGGGTTGATCCAATACTATTCCTTGGCCTTTGACATAAATAAGGGTATTGGCAGTACCCAAGTCAATGGACAAATCGTTGGAAAACATGCCACGAAATTTCTTTAACATAACGAAAGGATAATCCTGCAAGCTGGGGACGGAGATTTTCCGTCTACTCTACCAACCACATGAAGCAGCGACAAGGCGCATAATTAACTACTTTTACTACTTCAATAAAAGTGGCCACGTTATTCACATCGGAAATACGATATTCTACGTTACTTTTCTCTAACGGAGCAGAAAAAAACTGCATAAAAATGGGTTAATTCAGCTAATACACCAAAAAACACCATGACAAAGAAAGTCCCACGGCGAAATAGTTGATGAATTATAAAAACAATAGATGAATTTGGTGAGATATCACAACATTGTTGCCACCCATTTCAGTCCATCAGCTTTTATCTATACTCGATAAACTTCAAGCTACAACCCGCCAGACGACGCAAGGCCTTATATTTCCCTGCTGCGCGGGAAAATATAACACGCACCTTGAAGTTGGATTGGTATATATAGGCTTTATCTATATTGTAGTAACGCAAAATTGTAATGATGCAAAATTGTGGTAATACCCGCATCGTGGTAATGCTAAACAGGTAATAATGTCAGCCAGATACCTATCAAGAGAGGATGATCATGAAAGCTTTATTACTGGAACAACACGAAACATTATCAGCATCTATTCAAGATATTGATGTATCTCAATTACCCCCGGGTAATGTGGTTGTTGATATCCATTGGTCAACACTCAATTACAAAGATGCCCTTGCCATCAGCGGCAAAGGGAAGATTATCCGCCAATTTCCGATGGTGCCAGGGATCGATTTTTCGGGTGTTATCCATCACTGCGAAGATCCCCGTTTTCACGTCGGACAACATGTTTTGCTGACCGGCTGGGGCGTGGGAGAAACGCACTGGGGTGGGCTGGCAGAACAAGCGAGAGTATCAGGTGAATGGCTAACCCCCCTACCACACGCACTAAGTCTCCGACAAGCGATGATCATCGGCACGGCGGGTTTTACTGCCATGTTATGTGTCATGGCGTTGGAACAAGGGGGCGTCACACCGGAAAGCGGAGAAATTGTCGTAACGGGAGCCAGTGGTGGCGTTGGCAGTACGGCAATAACCTTACTGTCACAACTGGGTTATTCCGTCACAGCAATTAGCAGCAAACCCGACAGTCAAGATTACCTGATCTCGCTGGGCGCGAAAGCGGTTTTGCCCGCCAGCGACTTCAACCAGCCATCACGTCCATTAGAAAAACAACGTTGGGCCGGTGTGATAGATACCGTTGGTAGCACGATATTGGCTACCTTGCTGGCACAAGTGCGTTACAACGGTACAGTCGCCGCCTGTGGCATGGCAAGCGGCAGTCAACTCCCCACCAGCGTCATGCCGTTTATTCTGCGTAATATTCGTTTACAGGGCGTGGAATCTGTCACTGTTCCGGCTTCGGAGCGCCCTGCCATTTGGCAGCGTCTGCAAACGCTATTACCCGGTTCATTTTATCAGCAAGCCGCTAATGAAATTACATTAGAACAGGTGATCGAACACGCCAATAAGTTGATAAACAATCAAATTACAGGCAGAACCGTGGTGAAAGTGCGCTGATAAGACCAGTATTTAGCTGCTAAATGCCACGATATGTTTATAATGTCGGGCTTTATCGCCAAATTTACAATTCTAGCTATCAGAAAGAGATGACAAACCGTTGACATCGAGTTATCTTGGTCGATTGTTGACAGATTGCCGGAGATACCCGCACAATGGCAGACAAGTTTCGCATTTTACTCTTGAATGGCCCTAACCTGAACCTGTTGGGAACACGAGAGCCAGAGACCTACGGCAAGTTAACGCTGGACGACATCGTTAACAGACTGTCAAAAGAAGCGCTACAATCGGGCGCTGAATTATCCCATCTGCAATCCAACGCAGAATCTGAACTGATTGAAAGAATTCATTCTGCGCGGGGCAATACGGATTTTATTTTAATCAACCCTGCGGCATACACGCATACCAGCGTGGCATTGCGCGACGCACTTCTGGCGGTAGGTATCCCATTTATTGAGATTCACCTTTCCAACGTGCATGCCCGCGAACCATTCCGCCACCATTCCTATCTTTCCGATATTGCCGTCGGCATCATCTGCGGATTGGGGGCGGATGGTTATAGTTTCGCATTACAGGCAGCGGTCAACCGCTTGTCAACATCCAACTAATTGACTTAAAAGTACGGAACCACACTCATGGATATTCGTAAGATAAAAAAATTGATCGAGCTGGTTGAAGAATCTGGCATTTCTGAATTGGAAATTTCTGAAGGTGAGGAGTCAGTGCGCATCAGCCGGGTCACGACACCCGCAGCAGTGCCTGTAACTCAGCAATATATTTCTGCACCCGCCCAGCAGCCAGTGCAGGCCGCTGCGCCAGCCATCGCTGACAAACCGGCTGAAATCAGCGGCCACACAGTTCGCTCTCCAATGGTTGGTACGTTCTACCGTTCCCCCAGCCCGGATGCGAAAGCTTTCATTGAAGTCGGCCAGCATGTTAATCAGGGCGAAACCCTGTGCATCGTTGAAGCGATGAAAATGATGAACCAGATCGAAGCCGACAAAACTGGCGTAGTAAAAGCGATTCTGGTTCAGGACGGTCAACCTGTTGAATTCGACGAGCCACTGGTCGTCATCGAATAACAAGGCGCACCCCATGCTTGAAAAAATTGTCATTGCTAACCGCGGTGAAATTGCACTGCGTATCCTGAGAGCCTGTAAGGAACTTGGGATCAAAACTGTGGCTGTGCACTCTGCGGCAGATCGTGACCTGAAGCACGTCCTGCTGGCGGATGAAACCGTCTGTATCGGCCCAGCTGCCTCAGCGAAAAGTTACCTGAATATTCCTGCCATTATTTCTGCGGCGGAGATTACTTGTGCACAGGCAATCCATCCGGGTTATGGCTTCCTGTCTGAAAACGCTGACTTTGCCGAGCAGGTCGAGCGTTCTGGCTTTATTTTCATTGGTCCGAAAGCGGACACCATCCGTTTGATGGGGGATAAAGTTTCCGCTATCAACGCCATGAAAAAAGCGGGCGTCCCTTGCGTACCTGGCTCTGATGGCCCATTGGGTGACGATACCGAGAAAAACAAGGCCATTGCAAACCGCATCGGCTATCCGGTGATCATCAAGGCCTCGGGCGGTGGCGGCGGTCGTGGGATGCGCGTCGTACGCTGCGACAAAGATCTGGAACAATCCATCGCCATGACCCGCGCAGAAGCCAAAGCCGCTTTCAACAACGACATGGTCTACATGGAGAAATTCCTTGAAAACCCACGTCACGTTGAAATTCAGGTTCTGGCTGATGGTCAGGGCAATGCACTCTATCTGGCTGAACGAGACTGCTCCATGCAGCGCCGTCACCAGAAAGTCGTGGAAGAAGCGCCAGCACCGGGCATCCCACCAGAACTGCGTCGCAGTATTGGTGAACGTTGTGCCAATGCCTGTATCGAAATCGGCTACCGTGGCGCGGGTACATTTGAGTTCCTGTACGAAAATGATGAATTCTACTTTATCGAGATGAATACCCGTATTCAGGTTGAACATCCCGTGACGGAAATGATCACTGGCATTGACCTGATCAAGGAGCAGCTGCGTATCGCCTCGGGTTTACCACTGTCTGTCAAACAGGAAGATGTCGAAATCAAAGGCCATGCGATTGAATGTCGTATCAATGCAGAAGACCCGAAAACCTTCCTGCCAAGTCCGGGCAAAATCACCCATTTCCACTCACCGGGTGGATTTGGTGTGCGTTGGGAATCCCATATCTATGCGGGATATACCGTACCGCCTTATTATGATTCTATGATCGGTAAGTTGATCACTTACGGCGAAACCCGTGAAGTGGCCATTGTGCGGATGAAGAACGCACTGGCTGAGTTGATCATTGATGGCATCAAGACCAATATCGATCTGCAACTGGCAATTATGGATGACGAGAACTTCCAGACAGGCGGAACCAATATCCACTATCTGGAGAAGAAACTCGGCTTGCATGATAAGTAAGGTTTCTGTGACGCTTATTTAGCATTTGTTGCTTTGAATAAAATCCCATCTTTTACAGGTGGGATTTTTTATAGTTTCATATGGCTAAAATTCCCCCCATATTGTTTCATGTAAATTACCCGGAGAACGAATGGACGGACGATTTGTTCAATCCCACAAAGAAGCACGCTGGGCGATATTCCTGACGTTGGCTTATCTTGTTGGCTGGCTACTGTGTGCTTATTTACCCAGTGATGCCACCGGTTTAACTGGATTGCCCCGCTGGTTTGAACTGGCTTGCCTGCTGCTACCTGCCTTATTTATCATCCTCTGCTACTTGATGGTGAAGTTTATATTCAAAGACATTCCACTGGAGGATAGTGATGCAAAGTGAAGTCATTCTGCCTCTCGTGGGATATCTGGCATTGGTTTTCATACTCTCAATCTATGCTTATCGCCGCCGGCAAACCGGTGAATTCTTAAGTGAGTATTTTCTCGGCAGCCGTTCAATGGGGGGGTTTGTATTGGCAATGACCATTACAGCAACCTATATCAGTGCCAGCTCATTTATTGGTGGCCCTGGTGCCGCTTATAAGTATGGTATCGGTTGGGTATTGTTATCACTGATCCAACTGCCCGCAATATGGCTCTCACTTAGCGTACTGGGGAAAAAATTTGCGATCCTCGCCCGCCGTTACAATGCGGTCACCCTCAATGACATGCTATATGCGCGCTATCAGAGCCGATTTCTGGTCTGGTTTGCCAGTATCAGCCTGTTAGTCGCCTTTATCGGTGCCATGACAGTTCAATTCATTGGGGGTGCTCGTTTGCTGGAGACAGCCGCTGGTATCCCTTACGATACGGGATTGCTGATTTTTGGCGTTTCCATTGCCCTCTATACCGCATTTGGCGGTTTCAGAGCCAGCGTCCTCAATGATGCCTTACAAGGGCTGGTGATGCTGCTGGGAACGGCATTATTACTGACCGGTATTATCTACAAAGCCGGTGGATTGTCAGCCGCAGTGACGACACTGCGCACGATTGACCCCAATCTGGTTTCCCCATATGGCGCTGATCATATCCTCACCGGGCCATTTATGGCGTCTTTCTGGGTACTGGTTTGCTTTGGTGTCGTTGGGCTGCCACACACCGCCGTGCGCTGTATCTCTTATAAAGACAGTAAAGCAGTTCATCGCGGTATTGTGCTTGGCACGATCATCATGGCATTCCTGATGTTCGGTATGCACCTTGCCGGTGCCCTTGGCCGAGCCATCATTCCTGATCTGACGATCCCCGATCAAGTGATCCCAACGTTAATGCTCACGGTACTGCCTCCTGTTGCTGCCGGCATTTTTCTGGCTGCGCCAATGGCGGCAATTATGTCGACTATTAACGCCCAACTGCTGCAATCTTCGGCCACTATCGTCAAAGATCTCTATCTGAATCTGTTTCCACAGCAGATCAGTCAGGAGAAAAAACTGTCACGCATCTCCAGCTACTCCAGCCTATGTTTAGGCGCATTACTGCTACTGGCAGCATGGCACCCCCCTGAGATGATTATCTGGCTGAACCTACTGGCATTTGGTGGACTGCAAGCCGTTTTCCTCTGGCCACTGGTTCTGGGATTATATTGGGAACAAGCCAATGCCTCAGGCGCGATCAGCTCAATGCTGGCAGGTGCGGCAAGCTATACCTTGCTGGCAACTTTCAATCTCCAGCTTTTGGGTTTCCACCCCATTGTGCCATCGCTATTACTGAGTTTACTGGCATTCTGGATAGGAAATAAATTCGGCGGGATTGGCTCTAAACGATTACCTTTCACACAATAACGTGATTCACAAAACGAGAATTTTTTATGCCTTGGATACAATTAAGACTAAACACCACGGGACAACAAGCGGAAGCGTTAGGCGATGAGCTTATGGCAAGTGGCGCAGTATCAATCACCTTTCAGGATAGCCACGATACGCCTATTTTTGAGCCTCTGCCGGGCGAAACGCGTTTGTGGGGGGATACCGATGTTATCGGTCTGTATGACGCTGAAATGGATATGAACGCGGTTGTCAGCCAATTGGAACAACGTCCACAACTGGGCAAAGGTTTTATCCACAAAATTGAACAACTGGAAGATAAAGATTGGGAGCGAGAGTGGATGGATAACTTCCACCCTATGTGCTTCGGTAAACGTCTGTGGATCTGCCCCAGCTGGCGCGAAGTACCCGAACCCGACGCCGTCAATGTTATGCTTGACCCTGGTATGGCCTTCGGAACGGGTACTCACCCAACGACCTCCCTTTGCCTGCAATGGCTGGATGGCCTTGACCTGACAGGTAAAACGGTAATCGACTTCGGTTGTGGCTCAGGCATATTGGCTATCGCAGCCCTGAAACTGGGCGCGAAACATGCCATCGGTATTGATATCGACCCACAAGCCATTCAAGCCAGCCGGGATAACGCTGAACGCAACGGTGTATCTGACCAATTAACCCTCTTTCTGTCTAAAGATCAACCTAAAGACCTCGAATGCGATATCGTGATTGCCAATATTCTGGCGGGTCCTCTGCGCGAACTGGCGCCTGTCATCGGCTCACTGCCTAAATCGGGTGGATTATTGGGCTTGTCCGGTGTTCTGGCCAGTCAGGCGGAAGGCGTTGCTCAGGCCTATAACAATGAATTCATTATTGATCCGATAGCCGAACAAGAAGATTGGTGTCGCATCACAGGGATTAAAAAATAATCACCTAATGCCTATTGAAAAGCGAGATTATCCACTAAAATGATCACCCAAGAGGTTAATTGGTGGTAATCCGCTCTCTTTATGATTAGAAATATAAGTAATAACAAATTTCAGCAATAAAATGTAACTATTTGTTATTTAACAATAATCAACCAAGTTTAAAAAAATCAACTGGAAAAAATCCGTTATAAATGTCGATTAGCTCAAAGTTTGGCCTTTCATATCTTGTGAAAAATGCGTAATATACGCGCCCTTAGTCACAGTTGACCACTCTTTCTTCGTCTATGCGTATCGGACAATACCAGTTGAAAAACTGTCTTATTGCAGCCCCTATGGCTGGCATAACAGATCGCCCGTTTCGATCTCTTTGCTACCAGATGGGTGCAGGAATGACAGTCTCAGAAATGCTTTCTTCCAATCCCCAGGTTTGGAAGACGGATAAATCACGGCTGCGTATGGTTCATAGCGACGAACCCGGAGTGCGTTCTGTACAAATAGCCGGTAGTGATCCCGATGAAATGGCGGCGGCAGCGAAAATTAACGTCGCTAATGGCGCTCAGATCATCGATATCAATATGGGGTGCCCAGCTAAAAAGGTGAATCGTAAGCTGGCAGGCTCTGCATTACTGCGTTATCCGCAACTGGTTGAAAAAATCCTGTCTGCGGTCGTCAATGCGGTTGATGTACCTGTCACTTTGAAGATCCGCACAGGATGGTCACCGGAAGAGCGTAACTGTGTAGAAATTGCCCAATTGGCCGAGCGTTGTGGTATTCAGGCTCTTACAATACATGGCAGGACGCGATCTTGCCTGTTTAATGGTGAGGCCGAGTACGACAATATTCGGACAGTTAAGCAGACTGTTGCCATTCCAATTATTGCCAATGGTGACATTACTGACCCGCTAAAAGCCAGAGCAGTGCTTGAATACACTGGGGCTGATGCCCTAATGATAGGCCGCGCTGCTCAGGGAAGACCCTGGATCTTTCGGGAAATCCAGCATTATCTGGAAACAGGAGAAGTGTTATCACCGATGCCACTTGGCGAAGTGCAGCACTTAATGAGCGAGCATATACGAGAACTGCATGACTTTTACGGTCAAGGCAAAGGAGTTCGTATTGCACGCAAGCATGTATCTTGGTATCTCAAGGAACATGCCCCTGATGACCAGTTTCGGCGCACATTCAACGCCATAGAGGATGCCAGCGAACAGCTGGAGGCGTTGAAGGCATACTTCGAAAATTTTTGCGTAAATAAAGAAAAGAGCTGACAGAACTATGTTCGAACAACGCGTAAATTCTGATGTACTAACCGTTGCTACTGTAAATTCACAAGATCAGGTAACTCAAAAACCTCTGCGTGATTCAGTTAAACAAGCACTGAAGAACTATTTTGCTCAACTGAACGGTCAAGATGTTAATGACCTGTATGAGCTGGTACTGGCTGAAGTAGAACAGCCACTGTTGGACATGGTGATGCAATACACCCGTGGCAACCAGACTCGCGCAGCCCTGATGATGGGAATCAACCGTGGTACTCTGCGTAAGAAACTGAAAAAATACGGCATGAACTGATCCTAGTCAGTCAACATGTTGTTGAAAAAGCACTTTCTCTTTTGAGGAGGTGCTTTTTTTATTTCTGAGTACCCCACTGAATACCCCACCAAAAAATCCTCAACATAAACACTCACAGAACAACATGAGAACTAAAGAAAAGTTTCATCGGGAAGCATTAAGATGAAAGTTACAGATGTATCTACAGTAAGAAAATATCCCGTTACAGTTATCTTCTCGGCTATTTTTAAAACAATAAGCTGGTTAATTTATGGTTTCTTTCTGGGATTCCGGTCAAAAAGATCACCGGTCATACTAAAATAACGGCTAGGCCAGATTTCTGAGGGATGTATACCGAGGTAATTTGCAATTATCCATTCGCCTTTAGGCCACGGACGACTGAGTGTATTTGCCAGTGTAGATGAACTGAGTCCCGCTTCACGAGAAACAGCCGCTAAGGTTGTACCACGCTTACGTAATGCAGCAATAATATCAGCTTGATGCCAATCTTTTTTAACGTTATTCATTCCTGCTACCCCTTCCATTAATTAATATTGATGGTGGCGATTCAAGCAAGGTCATCACAACTGGGAGTTACCTTCCAGCGAGGCCGAAGCCTCCCTCACCTGAACCGCCATTGAAAGGGCGATAGCAGACGCACTGGTAGAAAATTCCTACCAGTGGGTAACTCTTTTCAAGGGTGATGATCCTTGGCCTCTGGATTTTGCCAGTGGCGGGGCTACTTTAACTGATTGGTTTAGCTGGTTCAATAAGCGAATCAGTATAAACGATTAACTTTTTTTCGTTACATGTCATTAAATGAGCTAAGACTCCCCCACTACTTCACTCAATGAGATAAAAATATTTCGATTATTCCTTTGGAATCCTTCTTAGCGCGTCATTACGTGACTCAAGATAAATATCTCCAAGAAACATACTCTGTGAAGCTGCATATTTTACAGCCGCACCAGCACCATCAATATTTTTTAATATATATTGTCGAGCTTTATAGGCAGGTGATATTCTTTTATTAACATCAGACCACCATTCATCATCATATCTTTTGATTATTTTTTTCTTTATTCTTTGAATATATTCTGTTCTATTAGCTCCGTCGTAAGACGCCAATAAACTAGCCCAAATCATCTTCATATGAATAGGCAATGGATCATATTTCCGTTGAATTAATTCTTCTCGTATATCTGGATGTAAGAGTAAACTACCATCTGATATTTTACGTTTTATCCATAAACGTCTAGCTGATTCACAAACATGCTCTGCTTCTTTTTTTTCTAAAAATTGTACGTGAACCATCCAAGTTTCAAAATTATCTATAAGAGATAACTTTCTTATTAGGTCTTGATATTCTCCAATGTTATTTTTGCTATACATGTTTGTTGCCTTTTTTCACTAAATGAAACTCCTAGTATTCAATATCTTTCAGGCCGATACCAGTAAAACCAAGCAATAACACTGAGTATTTTTTAGACATATCAAAAGCATAGATAAGAATTATCTATATCCCATCAAAGCTATCCAACCGCTGCTGTTGTTCATCACTTAAGGTAAATGCAAAGTCTTCATGCTCGACTTGCCATGTGCCAAAACTCATCAGGAACGCGATTGCAGGGTCTATCTTATTCGCAGATTTCTTTTTATTCGGTTTGATGTTGGCGTTGGCGTCTGTTTCCATCACCACATTGGCTATCGCCCACGCGAGTACCGGATCGCCGTTGTGACGAATGACCTTGCGGTTAACGAAGACCTCAGCCGATTTTGCCACCGGACTAAACCGCATATAGGTTTGCGGGAACGGCTCAACATCCAGCCCCGCGCCCTGTAATTGGGTGCGTAGATGTGTGGCGTTCCATGTGTCGAAGCCCACCAGTTTGATATCAAAGTGCTGGCTGTCTCTGAGAATATCATCACGGATACGGTCATAATCAATGCAGTCGCCTGTGGTGGTGCGTAACCAGCCCATTCGCGCCCATTGTCGATAGATTGCCCGGTTCTTATTCGCCGGGTTCTGTAGCTGCACTTCCGGCAGATAATGGCGGGTCAGTAATAATAGTTCGTTATCCACCGGGAATGTATAGCAAATACTGGTGATATCGCCCGTGGAAGATAAATCTAGCCCGGCGTAACGGTATAGCCACCGTCTGCCGGGACGCCTGTAGACAACGAGCGAGTTTCGCCAGTCAGAATATAACTGCGCAGCTCGTCGAACTGTTTTGCTTCATCGGTAGATAGTGAGCGCTTTTCGTCTTCCGCTTTGATGAGCAGTGAACACATCTGGGTAGTCAGTTCAGCTTTCTGTTGGCGTAGTTCGAGTAGTTTTTTCATGGTGTTTTTCGGAATAGTTATTTTCTTTAAAACACTATTTAACACCGTGAAAAATAATAAGAAAGCCTCTGTGATTTAGAGGCTAAACAAGGGAAAACATGAAGACAAAATATTTACAAAAAAAATCATTTACACAATGACAAATTTTTTACGTAGGTTGTTGGTGACATCCACGATATTTTATCACATGTGACATAACCATCGCTTTTTAACTTGTAACTAACACACAAAGAAACAGGAAAGCTAATAATAAATGATGCAATCATCAACCTACTCAGGTATTTGACAATTACCCAGGGCAAGATCACGAATGTTTTTTAGTCAAAAATAAACAGGTTGCTTCGAGTAAAGAGCT
>NZ_LDNM01000030.1 GCF_001028135.1 Xenorhabdus griffiniae | reverse complement strand
ACCATGATGTATGAAAGGGTGACATGAGATAATTATATATGTATTTTTCGAAACCAGTTGAATTTTGAATTATGAAATAAGATTTATCGTTACTAGACATCATGGGTTTAAGTTCATCAACATATTTTTGAACTTGCAATCTCGATTCAAGTAATTTTTTATCAGGTGATATTCCCTCAATGTCTTTTCTAATTTGGCTAGATGAAAAAAATGCTAAAATAACAATTGTCGTTAATATGGTAGTTAATTTTAATTTTTCATTTTTCATTAGTGAAAAATACATTATCATGGATACAGATAGCCAGGCAAAATAGTAAGATGCTGCGTATCTCTCAAATGAAGCTAACCTAACTCCTTCATATTCTGAGAAAAACACCAAATAACAAAAGAAAAGAAATACAACGTAAGCAATAGAACATATAAATGAGTAAATTAAACTAATGAAATTGTCAATTAGAACAGTAAGTTTTCTGTTTATCAACAATAAAAATAGGCTTGATAAATTAAAAAACACACAAAGTAATGTTATTCCAAATAGGGATAGATTTAATTCCTTTGATGATAAAACAAAGAAATTTGTTCGAAAAACTCTTTCTAATAGGGCATTTACTGTAGCACCAAATCTATCAACTAATGGATGCCTCATATACTCAGTTAATGATGGCACAATAGTGTCAACAGAGATTTCATGGATTGAGATATAAAATGACCATGATTTATATCCTATTGTTACAATGACAATTGAAACTAAAAAATATAAAAATGAATCAGATAATTTCCTGGCTAATTTGCGTTCGCTTGAATTTATGTAACATCTTATAGAGTAAAGTCCGGCTATAAAAAATGCAAATACTAAACCCACTTGTTTAATAAGTGGTAAGGTGAGTAATAAAACTAATAATATTATAAAGTTATTGGTGTTTTTTTTAGATGTTATCGCGAAGGATAATGCAGATGCAAAATAAGCTCCAAGGAGTCCATCAACATAAATATGGGATAGATCATATCTAAATGAGTAGAAAACCAGTATTAATAATGAGATGTATAAAATTGATATGATTTTCTTTTTAGAAAAACAAGATGCTATAAATGAAAAACATGATATAGTAAAAGCTTGCTGTATAGCTAAGATAAATGGTTCTGACCAACCTTTAAAATATAAAAAGAAATATTGAAGAGTTTGCTGACCTGGTGGATACGTTTTAAATTTTTTATAGATAGGAGTATCTAAAGTATAAAAAAAGTTTGAATCAAAAATGGTTTTTATACTAAATGCCCAATATGAAAACTCATCCCAGCCAGTAAAGAGAAAGTTCTCAGAAATAAGAAAGGATGGGGCTGACAGTAATATAATAACAATAAATATATTTAAGTAAAAATTTCTATCTAAAGATTGTTTTTTTTTGTTCCTTTTCTTATAAAAAGAAATAACACCAAGTAATATCATAATTATTGATATAGATAAAACACCTATGGATAAAAAACCAATAATTCCAAAAAAATAACACCAGATTATAATTATACTAAAAGTTAATAATGGCGCCTTATATAAGTCAATTTTTAATTTGTTAATTAAAAAATAAGAAAATGACATAATTGCAAATGCTAAATATAATAATTTGAGTAACTCTGTCATTTTATGATCTCACAGAAAGAATAATTCCGATACATATAAATAATACGCCTATTATATATTGAGTGTTAAATTTTTCATCAAGAAATAGATAACTTCCAATTGGTACGATTATAAATGCTAAAGCCATCAAAGGGTATGCTTTACCTAACTCAATTTTTTGTAAAACCCATATCCATGCTATTGTTGTCATACCATAAAGAGTAAATGCAGAAAACAACATTATTAATGTTTCTGTAGCAAACAAGCTTCCTGTTTTGTGTAAAGCAATGGAAGTTAGTTTGAATAAAACTTGTCCAACGGCAATTCCAACTACACAAATTATAGCAACAAAATAAAACATTATTTATACCTATTATGGAATGGCCTCTTAGGAACATTATCTACATCATGGCCAATGAAAGCCAGTATAAGCTGTAGCCCTAATATGATTGGTAATCCGGATAGCATCACAGTTCCAGATGTCGCGGGAATCCCAGAGTCCATTGTATGAACCCAGGTTATTACACCAGTGACTACACCAAATATAAAAAAGCTTAAACCGATAGGTAGTTCAAGAGATGCTAATGACATATCTCTAAGATAGTAATTATAAAAAATACGCTTAAAAAAATTTCGAGTATGTTTAAATAAAAAATCCCCAATAATCTTTGATATTTTTAAGTTGCTTTCTTCGTCTTCGTATTTCGCATTCATGGGAATATCTACAACAACAGCTTTAAGAGTGTTTAATCTAAAAAGAATATCTGATTCGAAGAAATAACGGTTGCTTATTTTCTTTAAAGGAAGATGAGCGACCACATCACAATGGATTGCTGTGTAACCGTTTGTTGGATCGAATAAGTTCCAATAGCCGGAAGATATTTTTGTCATAAATGAAAGGATTGCATTGCCAAATAGTCTTATTTTTGGCATTGTTGTTATTTTTTCTAGATTAAAGAAACGGTTACCTTTAGTATAATCAGCCTCTCCTGCAATTATTGGGGCTATGAAATTAGGTATTAATGACGGATCCATTTGACCGTCGCCGTCTATTTTTACAACTATATCCATACCATCGATCAAGGCACGAGAATATCCATGCATCACTGCGCCACCAACACCTAAGTTTTCCTTATTATAGAGAACGATAACTCGTGGATCTTTACAATTCCTTTCAACAAACTTGCCTGATAAATCAGGGCAATAATCATCAACAACATATATTTTTTCAACCCTAGATCCTATGTTGGTGATAACATCTAATATGTGTTTCTTCACCTTGTATGATGGAATCACGACTGCAACCTTCATTCTTGGTTCCTTTATTATTAACGATTATGTTTTTGATTGGTTTATTATTTCAATACCAATCTATCATCTATTGAGTATGTGAAATGTAGAATAAGGTGATATGTAAATAAACAATGGGTCATAGCTTTCAAAGGATTGTAATGATGTTTTTCAATATATGAGCCAGTGAATTTTTTATGAATTTCTATTGAATGTGAGAACGAATTGTTCTTCTTGCCAATCGCTTGAAATAGATGAGCAAATTGAGATTTTGCTGCGTTATGCGTTATGCGTTATGCGTTGGGTAAGATTTTGTCTACTAAGATACTTTCTTGGTTCGATTTCTCTGGTGCAACATTCGGCCCGAGTACAAAATGTTTTGCGCGCGTCAGGCATGCTAGAACCCCAGCCTTCAATCAGTAGCACTTGGGCTTAGCTTTGTTTTATCTTTCGGTTTTACGAGAAAGCTCAGGAATAAAGCTGCTGATGATGCCATAGATAGTGAAACAGCCAATATTGAGAGCCTGAACGATATTACAATAATTCAGGTGCCGCTCAAATCGGAGTCGCAGACTTCAAAACAAATGTCCATAGAGGTCTTATATTTCTTTTTTATGCGTTATATCCGGTTCTCTGGAGCTACGAAGAATGAAATAAACGTGTTCGGCATTAGATAGGAATCGCCGCACAGAAGTGAGAGCAACCAGTAATTATTAGGCAGCATGATGATTTGGTGTAATTATTTTCGCCAAAAACCAATTATGTCTTATCATCATGCCGCAGACTACCTTAACAAATATACATTTTGACATTCCCGAAAAACAAAAAGCCTACATTTCGTAAACCCATTGCTTTGCTGTTTTATCACCAGAGTGGAAAAACTTTTGCATAGTTTGGATCAAAAGGGCCTTCTTTAATCTCCATCATTAATGCTTTGGATGAAATGCATTCAACGCTATGTATATCCTTAGGAGCAAACTCAACCACGGATACCGGTGTATCAGGGCCAACAATGAAAGTTTGGTTGATTTTTCCATCAGTTCCGTATAAACACACTTTAACCTTGCCTTCCATAACGACAAACATTTCCCACTGGTTGGCTAGCTCATGATAGTGAGGTTCAACATAACTTCCTTCAACCATTGCAATAAGTAATCGTTGAACCTTTTCTTGATGAGAAGTATGTAATAAATAATGAGAACGCTTGCGGTCAGAAAGATGTGCTTCATCATATATTTTTTGCAACAGGACATTGTCAATTAACAGCATTTTCAGCCTTTAATATAATTTCAATGAGTTGTGCAGCAGATGTGACAGAGAATTGTTCTTTTAGAAGTTGGTGAGCCCTACTCCCTAGTTTTTTCCGTAATTCCTTATCCAGAAATAGGTTTTGTGCAGAAGCGAAAAGCTCGTCATCCTCACCATTAATATGAATGAACCCCGCTTCGTTACTGTTTATTACTTCTAAGAGATCATTACCTGCATTCACGCTGCCAAGAATAGGTAAAGCCTCTGTCATGTATCCTAGTAATTTTCCAGGAAAATTATGGGAGGAATGATATGCTGAAAGAGAAAACAGGCCTATATCAACTTCTTTGAGGATATATTTAAACTCCTGCTGATTTACTGATGGTAAGTAGCTGAAGTTTCTTAACTTCCATTCTTCTGCGAGAGATTTAATCAATTCAACTTCTTCTCCTTGGCCAATAAAAAGAAAATGAGCTTGCTCATGACACTGCATATTACGAGTCAGACGCATCAAATTAGCCATATCTTGAGCATGGCCAATATTTCCACCATAAAAGAATACAATTTTACCTTGAAGTTTAAGGCGATCACGAATAGAGATATAATCTTTTCCGTTCTGAAATAGAGGAGTAGGACTAGCCCAATTTCTCAATATTTCACAAGTATGACCTTGATTTACTGAAAGGAACACTTCAAGATTTTTTTCAGACATTAAGCCAATGCGATTAGCTTGATTGTAAGAAAAATGTTCAAAGATACGGAAGTATTTTGCTATCATCGATCCTTGTTTCAACATTCCTGCATCAATAATCCATTGAGGGAATAAATCACGGAGAATTAAGTATGCGGGACAATGACAACGTTTTTTCAACTTGCGAACTAAACTTCCCCAAAAAATAGAGGGAGAGTAGTAAATAATACCATCAAAAGTGTTTTCATTAACTAAGTGACGAATAGCTTTCCAAGCTCGATAAGAAAGTAGTGTTTCATTTATAGCCCGGAAAAATCTACTAATATCCTTGATAGGGCCATTTCTAAAACGCCAGATAGTAATTCCATCTAACGTGACGATGCTTATTTCTTGTTTCTGCCGAAAATCTGGCGTGATAACAGTAATATTATGTCCTCTGGAGCGTAGTTCAACTGCTAGTTCATGAAACATTTTAGCTCCGATGCGAGTACTATAAGGTAAATAATCATCAATGATTAAAACAAGATTCATTAATATTCTTTCCAGACAACTCGCTTAACATAATCTGTGTAGGAATGAACTATTCTGACAACCTTATCAGAAACATTAGGCATACTATAATCATAAACTTGGCGCAGCAGGCGTTCCTCTCCGCGAGACTGTGATTCAAGAATAGCCAATGCTTGTAAAACACGATCGCATTCTAAACCAACCATCATCACTGATGCTTCCTCAAAACCTTCAGGGCGTTCATGAGCTTCGCGAATATTTAGTGCTGGGAAGTTCATAATCGAAGACTCTTCAGTTATCGTACCACTATCAGATAACACTGCACGAGCATGTTTTTGTAAATGATTATAGTCGTGAAATCCAAGTGGTTTTAATAACTGAATATTTGGATGAAATTCTATACCGTAATCGTTGATACGATTACGTGTACGTGGATGTGTGGAAACAATTACAGGTAAATTATATTTTTCAGCAATTATATTAATAAGCTGGGAAAATTTAGTGAGCTGTCGTGGAGAATCAACATTTTCTTCACGGTGGATGCTAACAACAAAAAAATTCCCATTGCGAAGATTTAGTCTATTTAATATATCTGAGTTGTCAATTTGTGGCATATAATGTGAAAGCACTTCAAACATAGGGCTTCCGGTTTTAATTACTCGGTCGGCAGGAATGCCTTCTGCTAATAAATAATCGCGAGCAATATCGCTATAAGTGAGGTTAATATCTGCTGTATGATCAACTATGCGGCGATTAATCTCTTCGGGAACTCGCTGATCAAAGCAGCGATTACCTGCTTCCATATGAAAAATAGGTATTTTTCTTCTTTTAGCTGGTAGAGCAGATATACAGGAATTAGTATCGCCAAGGATAAGCATTGCTTCAGGTTTTTCAGTTTGCAAAACTTCATCAATTTTAATAATTACTTGACCAATTGTTTCAGCCGCATTCTTTCCTGCTGCATTAAGGAAATAATCCGGTTTACGTACACCAAGATCATTGAAGAATACTTCATTTAGTTCAAAATCGTAATTTTGTCCCGTATGTACAAGAATATGCTCACAATATTGATCTAGTTTTGCTAGTACACGTGAGAGACGAATAATTTCAGGACGAGTTCCAACCACAGACATTACTTTAAATTTTTTCATTATAATGACTTCGCTATTGTATCTGGAGATTTTCGATCGAATATTTCATTTGCCCAAAGAATAACTATCATTTCATCATCACCGATATTAGTAATATCGTGTGACCAACCAGGAACAGTTTCAACTATTTCATAATTTTCATGAGAAACATTAAGTTCATATTTTTCACCAGTAATGACATGTTTAAATTTAAACTTGGCCTGGCCTTTGATGACTAAAAATTTCTCATTTTTAGTGTGATGATAATGTCCGCCTCTGGTAATACCCGGATATGCGGTAAAAAATGAAAATTGGCCTGTTGAAGGAGTTTTAAGCATTTCACAGAAAAAACCTCTTGTATCACCATATATTGGAATCTGATAGCTAAATTGTTCTGGTCGTAAATAACTTAACCAAGTTGAATATAAGGCTCTGGTAAATCCCGTCCCTACATTTTCAGTAATCAACGTATTACGGCTATTTTTAAAACGATAAATAAGATCTGAAACTTCTCCGATTGTTGTATTATATTCTGGCGTAATCTTCAGATAACCTCTGTGATATTTTTTCTGTAATAAATTAATTAATTCGGAACAAAGATCATCAATGTAAATTAATGTTACTGTTGTTAAGGGATCATTAATCGTAATGTCCAAATTGTTTGCAATATTATAGCAGAAAGTAGCCACGAATGAATTGTAATTTGGCCGACACCATTTACCAAATACATTAGGGAAGCGATAAATATAATAATCTATATTATTAGTTTCGCCATACTCTTCTACCCATTTCTCTGCTTCTGCTTTACTTATGCCATAGGCATTATCCCATTCAGCTTGTGTTGAAGAACTCAGCATAATGGGCGTTTTTATATTTTTCTTGGCGAGGTAATTAACAATCTTTTTTGTTAACTTGCTGTTGACTTCAGTGAATTCTGTTTCATTTTTCGGTCGATTACTCCCGGCCAAATGGAAGATAAATTCGGCTTTTTGTAAACCTGAGATAAGGTCTTGTTCAGAGGTATTACGATCAATTTTTATTAGGTCTGTAAAACCAGCTTCTTCAAGACGCAAGCAGAGGTTGCTACCTATAAATCCTTGAGTGCCAGTGATAAGTATTTTCATATCATGCGTCCAGTTCGTATTCTTCACCAGCACACAAAGCACGGATGAATGATAATTTAAGAAGCAATTTTTTCATACATTCAGTATCCAAGCGCTGTGTATTATGCGAATTATAATCTTTGACCTCTGAAATACGCTTGTCACCATGTTCAACATATTTACCATAGTTAAGATCACGCAGATCTGGTGGAACTCGATAGTAGTCACCCATATCCTCTGCGGCAATCATTTCTTCTCTACTGAGAAGTGCTTCATATAATTTTTCACCGTGACGTGTACCAATAATATTGATTGGATGTTCGTTAACGTTCAATAAGTCTTTTAATGCGATTGCCAATGTTTCAATTGTAGCTGCTGGTGCTTTTTGAACAAAAATATCACCATTGCTTCCATGTTCGAAGGCGTATAGTACTAGATCCACTGCATCTTCAAGTGTCATCATAAAACGCGTCATATTAGGATCTGTTATTGTCAGAGGCGTTCCAGAACGAATCAAGTCGACAAATAAAGGAATCACAGAACCACGTGATGCCATCACATTTCCATAGCGAGTGCCACAAATGATAGTTTTGCTGCTGTTTAAGTTACGTGATTTGGCAACCATCACTTTTTCCATCATGGCCTTAGAAATTCCCATGGCATTAATAGGATAAACAGCTTTATCAGTACTGAGGCAAACAACGCGTTTAACTTCATTTACTATTGCCGCTTCAAGAACATTTTCAGTACCAAGAACATTCGTCTTTACTGCTTCCATTGGATGGAATTCACAAGAAGGAACTTGTTTAAGAGCTGCTGCATGGTAAATATAGTCAACTCCACGTGTAGCGTTAAGTATACTGGAGTAGTCGCGGACATCACCAATATAAAACTTTAACTTAGAGTTATGATATTTCTTACGCATATCATCTTGTTTTTTCTCATCACGAGAAAAAATACGAATCTCTTTAATATTCGTATTTAGAAACCTTCTTAATACTGCATTTCCAAAGGAACCTGTACCACCAGTTATTAACAATATTTTATTTTTGAACATATAATAATCTCTTACAACAAATCAAAAAAGTTTTTCCAACTACTAGTTTTTTCTTTGGGTATATTTAAAATAGGAGAGCAAACATCATTAATCTTTAAGCTATATTCATTTAATATTTTTCTACACCAATCATTTTCATTATCAAATATAGCAAATGATACGCCATTATAATTAACTAGAACTTCTCTAGCATAGGGTAAATCACTACAAATTATCTTTTTTCCTAATGATGCAGCCTCTAAAAGAGGCATACCAAATGTTTCGAGATAGCTAGGGAATAAGACAACATCTGATAGAGCATAGTAGTTTATCAGAGATTCATAATCAACATAGCCTAAATACTCAACTTTTCCTGAAAGTCCTAGTTGGCTAACTAATTTGTCAAACTTTAGGTACTTTCCTTTATTAAAAGTGACTTGAAACTTAAAGTTTTCAATAGGTAAAATAGCTAATGCTTTAAGTATTACTAAATGGTTTTTGTATGTCATAGGTGTTGCGGGATATAACAATCGAAAACAATCGCTTTGATCATCTTCTTTACATAAGAGTCTTCTTTTTTTAGGAAGAATAAAATCTGGTCTCATTACATGAATGTTATTTAATTTGACCTTATTATTTTTTTGTAACGCTAGTGCCATCCAATTTGTTTGAACAACAAATATAGTTTCTTTCTTTACATATCTAAATATAAAATAACTATAAAAAATCTTGTACAGAAAGAACTTAAATGAGAAACTATGACGATTTAAAAAATTTATATTGCTAAATGGTATAGATTGATGAAGATAAATGATTTGCCTTTCTTTTACATTTATACTTGTGTTCTGTAATGAGATGATATCACTAAAAAGTATAGATTGATGCTTAATGGTTTTAGGTAAGATATATGAATCCCATAGGATTCTTTTCAACCATCCCATTTTTTTTACTTTGATTAATTGTACATTTTTATAATCATCAAAATCAATATCGTCAGGAACATAGCATATAAACTCTCGGCTAGAAAATTTAGTACCTTCTAAGAATTGTTTCAGTATAGTCAAAGCTCCGCCAGTTGAAAGAGCTGTAGCGTTAACTAAAATCTTTTTATTCATAAATTTCGCTATTATACGCAATTAACTTGAAGATGCAGGAATTAAAGTCTGGAAACTATCTGTCAGTCGGATAGTCAATTCCTGTGCTTTTTCTGGTAATGTAACATGAAAAAAATGATGAAGTGTTTCACGGAAGGTTTTCGCATCCGGGAAATAGACGTTATTTCGCACTTGTTCGTTCACGTATTTCCATAATCGCTCAATGGGATTGAGATTCGGGCTATAAGGCGGCAAATAATGCAACTCAATATTCAGGACTTCTGCGAAAAATTGCACTATTTCAGAGCGATGGTAACCGGCTCCATCCAGAATAATGTGAATTTTTTTGCGAAAGCTGTAGGTTTCCCGTATTGAGCTAAAAAAGACGACACTTTTAGCGTTAATACTCGAATATTCACGAATCATGGTATTTTCAATCCGCGTTAAATTGAGAGCTCCAATCACGTTTAGGCGGGTTTGCCCGCCCGTGGTTTCGACCATTTGGACAGGTTTCTTCCCGGATTTCATCCAGCCGTAGCTTAATTTGGTGGATCGTGAAGGATGTACGGTATCAATAAACAGAGTCGGCTCATTTTCACCTATTTTGTTTTTCAGTGCGTTGTCGTCACCAATAAATTGTTGCTGTTTACCTGCATCGAATTTATAAGGAACGCACATCGGCTTTTTATAACTGAATCCATGACGGTGAAGCCATTTCATCATCCCTGCGACGGTGAAAGTAACCTGCCCCCGTGCCCAGACATAGGCCACAATTTGCGCCGTGGTGTGCATCAAATTTGCCGTCAGATACTCAACCAATTCTGTGGGTTGTTCGGCAAACGGCTTTCAGAACCCCCGTTTTCAGAGGAGAGCTTTTCCTGAGAGAAGTGCTTTTTCAGATGATGGCTCACCGTACTTTCATTAATCCGCAAGATCTGAGCAATCACCTGAGCAGTCCAGCCTTCTGATGCCAAAAGCACGGCCTTGATGCGGTCATATATTCGGCTATCACGAGTCGTATCATGCATCAATTTGAGGGCTTTTTTTGGTCTTCTGTCAGATGAATTTTCATGGTCGCTAGCATGATCTGATTGGGATAAAAAATCAATTATCTTCAATGACGACAGGTATAATTATTGGAGATATGACCGCCGAATATATGTTTGTGATTACCTTTGTCAGAAAATTTATTCATCAACTTGAATTTAGTTGGTGTCCATATAGCTTATTTATAAAAACCATTACCATATTGTAAAGTTTTATCTATAAATTCCATAGACTGAATGGTAAAATAAAAAACAATTAATAATGTTGGTATATTTAAACCTTTATTCCGTTGAGATGAATAATAAAGATATATAAAGAAATGGAATATAAATATTCTATTTGCTCCCGCAATCAAATCGAATATTATCAATATTATTGTTATAAGCAGATAATTTAAATTAATTTTTCTTGTGCAATATATAGATAATAACCATAAAATAAAAAACTTCCAAATATTACCATAATCATTTTCTCCTTGATTATAGTATGCATTTAGTTTGATTATTAAAAAATCCCATGAAAATATAAAAAAAACAACAATTAATGTGATTGCGATGAGTTCTAATTTTGAGACTTTCAATGATGTGATTTTTTTAATGAATGAAGTCAAGTACATTGTAATATAAATAATTAACATTTGTAAATGACCAACAATAGATAATGCCATTAGTAATATGTTTTTTTTATTTGATTCAAACAGAAATGAAAAATATAAAAAAAAGAATATAAAACCGAATTTGAGCCTTTCTGCAGATAAATATAATATTAAAAAGTAATAAGTTGTAGTGACAAGAAAAATTGCTAATATAGGGTGTAAATTTATTGATTTAGAATATCTTAAAAATGAAAATGCCAACACAGTGTTTGCTAAAGAAATGGATAATTCTTTTGATAGCAAGTAGCTTGTTAGTTTAATATAAAAAAAGTAGACTACTTCATATTTATTTAATACTTCAGAGTAATAAGCATAGCTAGATGGGAAGTCAAGTCTTTTTATTTCTTTATACCATAAAATATAATGATATTGGTCTCCATTAATATAGTAAGGAAGAAGAATTGAAGATAGTGTAAAAACGATTATGCAACTTAATGCAACACTAATAAAATAAATTTTTTTGTTTCTGAATGTCATGTGTTATTTAACCTGAATTTCGTTTAAGAAAGGAAAGGAAAAATGAACTAAGTGCCGGAGGCACGATCAAATTTTTATCGCTTTGGGACAAGGCTATGTTAAGAAAACGTTTTTTGCTAGAGACCGTCAATGACCAATTGAAAAATATTTCTCAGATAGAACATTCAAGGCACGGGAGCGTAGTCGGCTTTTTACTGGAGGTTGTATCAGGACTCATTGCTTATACCTTCCAGCCGAAAAAGCCGAGCTTAGGTTTACGTACCCATGAAATTGCGGTGCTTAAACAAAACTGAGGTAAAGTAACCATAGCCTGGGGATCTCCACGATTTTATTTTCTAAGCAAAAACTTTGATCGTGCCTCCGGCACTTAGTTCATTTTTCCCTTCCTTTCTTAAACGAAGTTCAGGTTATTACTGCAATCTTCAACATAATGATTGCCTATCTTTTCAACACGCTTACCTACCTTTATAGGTAAAAATCCATCATCGTTAGGGAATGTATATTCCCTGTGACTCACGATATAAACCTTCATACAATCAATAGCCTTCAGACTTAAAATTAATGCGAATCATCATAATATCAATGAAATAAACATTCACGAACATAACTTTTATTGAAAATAAATTAAGTGATATTAGTTTAAATATAAACATGCAAGAATGTAATTATATTTAAATTCAATCGCCATTTTACTCTGTGCTTTCTAATTTCCAACTTTCACACATTCTTCTAAACATATTTTCGAGATCCATTGATGGTTCCCAACCCAGGTCTCGCAATTTATCTGAATTTAGCTTTAATTTAACTGTGGGAGCGTAGCCATAATTACTCAAATCTTCAGGAATTCTCACTTCAACTTTAATTTTATTGTCTGCTAATTTTTCATTAACCAATCTCGCCATATTAATGATGGTGCTATGATTATGCGCAACATTATAGCTTTGTCCTTTCTCGCCTTTAAATAACAGTAAGAAGATTGCATAGACAGCATCTGCGGTATAACAATAATTCCCTTCAGACTCTCCTGTTGTATGCAGGACAATATTGGTGTCATTGAGCGCGCTCTTCGCAAACTGAGCAAATACGCGATTATCAGAAAAGGGAACTCCAGCCCCAAATGTTTGAGCTAATCTTGCGCTGCACACGCTAAGATCATACTGCGCGGCATAAGCATTACATAAAGATTCACACACTCGCTTACTCTCAGGGTAGCAGCTTCTCGGTTTGTTCAAATCGATGTAACCTAGTTTATCTTCCGTTACATTGCTAAACTCATCAGTAACCTGTCCATAGTATTCCATTGATGATATGTAGACCATTTTACAGTGAGGATGAGCTTTAACATAGTCAAGAAGGTTTTTAGTGCTTTCAAATGCTGTGAACAGCACGCCCGTAGGATTCTCAACCATCTCTTTGGATGCAGTAATACTTGCCGTATGGACAATGAAATCAACTTTCTGCTCAAGATTAATCGGCTCCAGTAAGTTCGCAGTCACAAATTCCAGATTGGTATCGGATATGAAGTCTGTGAAGGTGTTCCTGGCTTTCTCTGTATTACGAACACTTGCCAGCACGTTGATATTTGTGCCTAAAGCTTTATTAGCATATAGCATGCTTTTAACAAGAAATGACCCTACTAAGCCTGTAGCCCCTGTCACCAGTACGGAAGAATTCGAGAAATGGCCACTTTTAAAAATTTTAGCTGCAATAAATTCAAGGTCTTCTAATAAAATGGTGTCTCTAATCATTTTTCATTCTCACGCTTGAAACCATAAAGTTGTTCATCTTCTTCTAAGGAAAACATCGCTTTTGCCAGATAAAAATCTTCCTGAGTTGTAATTTTAATATTTTCAGAACCACATTCTACGATGTGGAAATCAGATTCAGGGAAATAATGCTTCACAATGGCACAAGAATCTACAAACGAAAAATCATTGTCTACAATTGCCTTGTGATGAGCAGATTTTAATAATTTAAGATCGAAAGCCTGAGGCGCTCTGGCTATGTAAGATACTTCGCGTTTTAACACTCCATTGATTTTATTATCTTCAACGGACACTAATGTTTCTTTTGCCTTTACACAAGTAATTGCAATTTTTTTAGTTTGAGCAACAGCAATATTTTCTTTAATTAGCTTACTTGTAATAAACGGACGAACACCGTCATGTACCAACACTACCCCGTCATCTAATTCTCCCAGCCCATTGTAAATAGACTGTTGCCCAGTTTCGCCCCCAGAAACGACCTTTTTGACCTTAGTAATGCGATATTGTTCAAGCAGTTTCTTTAGATAATCTTCCCAACCTTTAATAATTACAACGACAATGTTATCAATAGCATCGCAATTTTCAAAAACTTCTAAGGTATGAATAATAACTGGTTTTCCATAGATTTTTAAAAATTGTTTTGGCAGGTTCCTCGAATTCATGCGAGATCCAGTTCCACCGGCAAAAATAACTGCGTGATTCATATAATCTCCTAATTTTTTATTAACTTTTTTTTATTTGATTTAGTACCGATAAGATAAACATTTCCTTCATAATCAGCAGCATTAAGAAATAACAGATGAAAAACATACTAGCGCTTATCAAGAAAACAATCACCTCGCTATACTGGAGATAATTATTTAAACATATAGAAAATATGCTAGCCAAACCCAGACTTATTATCAGCTTAATATAATTAATTTTGCCAAAAAGTATGTAGCTAAACTTTCTTAAAACATAAATCTGAATTAAAAGAATGCTAAGCTCAGCAATTGCAACTGAAATTGCAGTCCCCACAGCACCTAAGCGGGGAATGAGTACTATATTCAATGCCATATTAATAATGGCGGCCCAAACAACAGAATAGCAGAGGTATTTTTCTTGTTTTAACGGGATCAACATTTGGATTCCCGTTAAATTAGATATGCCGACAATAAATATAATAACAGAAAGGACTTGGAGTGGTACAACAGAACCTTCATAGGCTGAACCGACCAGAATTAGCACTGCTGACTTTGCAAAAAGTATACAAAATACCACAAGAGGCAGTGACATTATAAATATAAACTGCATAGATTTTTCTATTACGTCATTGAATTTATCTTGCATATTATTTTCGACGTAATAGCTTAAACGAGATAAAAGCACAGCTCCAAGCGAGGTAATAATACTCACCATTACGTCTTTTATACGATAAGCAGCACTATAATACCCCACTTCCTCATTACCTTGCATAAAACCTAACAAAGCAACGCTGACATGCACGTAAAAAGCTACAGCTATAGTGATTATAAAAAATATGGCCATTGGCTTAATATGCTTTTTAAGGTCATATTTTGCATAACGTTTAATATGAATTATATTTTTTAAATTATATAAATTAACAACACCTGAACCTACAGTGGCAAAAATGATAATAAATGCATATATGCTATAATCTTCGGGTGATTTAATAAAAGTAAAAATAAGAAAAAATGCAATTAATTTAAAAATAATAGAGCGAATTGTAATATAAAAGTATTGTTCAACACCTTTATATAGCCATTCGACACCAACAATTGTAAATAAAATATTTACACCAGAAATAAGAAACAACTCTTTCTCAACATTCAACTCTGGAACAAAATAAACTCCTGTTAAATAGAGAGCATAGACTATCACCATCAAAAAAATATTAATAGCTAGAATTTCTTGAACTGTTTTGGAGAGTTTTTCCTTGTCATCTCTCACTTGGGCACAAGCCCGAATGCCATAATTTGTCACTCCAAATGCAGCCAAAATTGTGAAGTAAGATACAATAGAATAGGCGAAAGCTACCTTGCCTGTACCAACCGGGCTCAGAACACGCGATACATAAGGAAAAGTAATCAACGGAAACAAAAAGTTCGAAACCGTTAGAAGCATGTTCATTGCAAAATTAAATTTTAACGTTCTTATTCTCATGATTTTTATTTAAATAAATTATCTTTATACTGACCTAATCCATAATAACCCAGGCATAATAGGAAAGGATTGAACTCTGGCGACATTAACTGTGGATCAGTCATTGAGTGAATAAAAATAAATATCAAAACAACACCAAAGTAGTTGTCATTTCGTTTAATAATATCTTTACCAATTTTAGTATAGGCAAGCATTACCAGGAAATAAATAATTTCCCATAAACTAAAAGCAATTGCACGTAAGCTGAGTTAATATAAAATAATTTATTTGTTTTATTTGTTTTATTTGCATCCAATATTGAGACAAATTCAATTAAATTACCAAATGGTTTAATTCCATATAATTCAAACCCCCGGTCATGACATTAATTTATTGAGTCGTGTATAGTATGCCTATTTGGAGAACATTCCGATGGCAAAGATTGATGTGGCCTGCCCATCTTGTTGTGCAGTGAAAGGAATTCATCGAAATGGGCGTTCCCGCTCAGGTCATCAACGTTATCTTTGCCTATCCTGCCGCCATTCTTGTCTTGGCAACTGGAATTTACTTATACCGCCTGTCGCCCTGGTACACATAAGCAAATTGTCGATATGGCGATGAATGGCATGGGATGTCGGGCTACAGCACGTGTCATGGGGATTGGCCTGAATACTGTACTTCGCCACTTAAAAAGCTAAGACCGAAATCCGTCACGGAAGTCATTATTCCCGGCTCCGAAGTCATTGTCTGTTGCGAAATGGATGAACAGTGGTCATATGTGAAATCAAAGAGTCAACCTAGTTGGCTCTTTTATGCCTACGACAGGATAAAACGCAAGGTGATCGCTCATGTTTTTGGCCCAAGAACAAAGAAAACATTGATGCGCCTGCTGGCGTTACTTGCTCCTTTCAAGATTGTGATCTACATGACCGATGGCTGGAAAAGCTATGAGAAAGCGTTAATCGGGAAACTCCATGTGGTCAGCAAACGTTATACTCAACGTATAGAGAGACATAACCTGAACCTTCGCCAGCATTTGGCAAGATTAACCCGCAAAACATTATCTTTTTTAAAATCCATTGAAATGCATGATCGAATTATTGGGCATTATCTGAACATTCACCACTATCAATAAATTGGGAGCATGACCAACGGAAGGGTAGTGTATTCAAAGTGTTGATTGGCCTTAAACGTAATATTTTCTTTCAATGAAAGTGCCAATAATTTTGTCATGCATTTCAGGGGATTTTAAATAACCCAACGTTTTCCGGTTTAATCGCTTAGTGCGATTACGCAGGGTCAGATTTTCACGCTCAATACGTTGTATAAATACAAGCATTAACTTAATAGTAGACATCTAATTAATTCCTAACTTACTTAAGAGTTGAGATGTTGAATTTATATTTTCAAAAGAATTGAAACTTCGGTGCATTTTTTCGATATTCTCTCTATATATCCCAGGTACAAAACCTCTTATAGCGTCATATAATTCTTCAGATGTTTGGCAAACATCAAATCCCCAACTACGAATAGGAGTATAAAATCCCCTTATATCTTCATAGTGTTTAAGATCTGGTGCATACAAGAAGCATGGCTTAGCTAATAAAGAAAAATCCCAAATAGATGAACTGTAATCTGAAATTAACATATCCGAAATTAAAAGTAACTCTTGCATATCAGGATATGTTCTGACGTCACTGAAATTGCAACTTAAATCATTTTTTAATTCCTGACAGTGATGACTCCTTAATAATAAAATAGGTTCTTTATTAAATTTAGCTCTCACTGTTTCCAATATTTTGTTAAAGTCAGGAAATTCATAAATGCTACCATCATCACGCCAAGTTGGTGCGTATAAAATGATATAATATTTTTCGAGTGAATTTTCAAAATTATTTTTTATATTATTTATAAATTTTTCATTTGTTTTATTTCTAAGCAAAAATTCATTTCTCGGCATCCCTGTGTTTAAAATATTATTTTTGTATACTGAGTCCCTGATAAAATAGTCAGTAAAATATTGAGAATTAGAAATAAAATCAGTTATCGTACGATCATGTTCATTATCAAGTAATCTCTGCAATGCGTTTTTATCCTGATTTAACGATCTTCTTTTTTTATAAGCCCCTCCGCCATGCCAGGTCTGAACAAATCTTTGTCCCTTTCTGATAAAAAAGAAATGATTAAAACCATTATTGCTAAAGTAAAATTTACTTGTTATCACAGTATATAAATATCTAATTGAAAGATATTTAACTTTTTTTATTGAGGAATCCAAAAAGTATTTATCCGGTTCTTTAAATACCCAAACTAACTCATAATCATTATGATTGTCCTTAAGGAAATCAGATATATATTTAGGATTACAAGAATATTGCAAACCTGAATAACTCATAAATACAATTCTTTTATTATTTATAGGGAATAAATAAAAAGGTAGCAATATGATCTTTAGCAAATAATTAATTACTATTTTAAGTAAATCTTTCACCATTTTGAATTTCCTCTCGAACTTTGCACTGTAGTTATTAATAAAACGAAATTTTATCTTTATATCAATCCACTTATCGCTATCTGTAAACGAGATTTATTGGATTAAATCATTTTAGATTTCATGCAGTCACTAAGCCTGAAACACAATAAGCATTCGACCACGAATGCAGTTTTATAAAAAAACACGCTACCGCTCTTGGCTTAGCAGCTACCAGCGCTCTGAGTTGTTCCCAAATGTACAGGAGGCCTCGTTAACCCAAACGAGGCTTAAAGGCAATTGTCTTACCAAATGAATCCAGAAACAAGGAAAACTACCACAAAACGGGGTCAAAATTTGGTAGCTAACTTACTGTTATTCCATTATTTATATAATTAAAAACGGCAGTAACATCCTATTAGCGTCAAGTATCGCTGCTCAGAATGTTCACTGCCGCTATCATTTTTGAGTGTTTTAGTTTGAGTTTGATTTTAGGATTGATACTAAATGGGAAAGAAAGTTTTATGAAATATAAATTGTCATACGTAACCAAAGCTACCGCACTAGGTTACGGCTCCCAGAGTGCCTGTTGTGTGTAACAATTTGACTTATCCAATTAATATAAAAGTAATTTTCTGCTTAACAAAAATTAACATATCAACAATTTGTGTTAAGCAGCGACGAGATTAGTCCCTCGCCGCATTGAGGTCAAGTATAATAGATTTTTTCTTTAATTGTTACATCTTGTAACTAACTAAATTTCAAGGCGAAAGCCGCCTATCTTATCTTCCATGCAATGGCAGCCAAATCATCAACCGTAGTCCCCCCAATGGGCTATCTTCTGCTTTCACCCAGCCGCGATGATGGCTGACTGCTGTTTCAACTATCGCCAACCCTAATCCGGTTCCACCGGACTCTCTATCCCGAGCTTCATCCGTTCGATAAAACGGGCGGAAGATATGTTCGCGGTCTTCTGGGCTGACTCCTGGTCCATCATCATCAACGCTAATCGTCACGCCTTGGTTATCTGCCGTAAATGCAACGGCGATATGGTTGCTGGAGTAACGCAGTGCATTGCGGACGATGTTTTCCAGTGCGCTGCCGAGTGCGGCCGGGTTACAGTAAATTATCCAGTTTCCGGGAGGTGATACGATATCCAGCGTCTTGCTCATCTGCTCGGCTTCAAATTTCGCATTTTCCAGGATGTCAGACCATATATCGTGGGCTTTGATATTCTCGCGCAGTAACTCGTTCTTATGTTGATTGCGGGAAAGTACTAGCAGGTCATTAATCATGCCATCTAAACGTTGGGTCTCTGTTTCGATACGCCCCAGCTCTTTGCTTTCACCGTGACGGCGGCGTAGTAAAGCCGTCGCTAATTGTAAGCGGGTAAGTGGTGTACGTAGTTCATGGGAGATATCGGAAATCAGCCGCTGTTGGGCGGTGACCATCCTTTCCAGTGCACTGATCATCTGGTTGAAACTACTGCCGGTCGCTAAAAACTCTTGTGGGCCGGATTCCAGCTCAGGGTGTTGCCGTAAGTTGCCTTTCGCAACGTCATCGGCGGCGTTTTTGAGTTTACGAGCGGGTTTTGCCAGGCTCCATGACAGCCACAAGAGTAATGGCGCACTGATTAACATGGTGGCCGCAGGTAGTAAAAATGGTCGGTCAAACATCAAATTAATAAAATCTGATTGTGGGCTGCCTGCTGGTCTAATGATGTAAAGGTGGTAATGGTCTTCTCCATCACGGACAGAAAAAGGGCCGAGTATTTCCGAACGGCCATATTTTTTCTTTTTAGGGTGATCTGCATTATCGGATTGGCCGATAAAGTTGCGGATCACTTGTTGTTGGTGGGTCGGGGTATTGATGTCACTGATAAGCCCTTCACTGGAGACGAGGATCAGGCGCTGGCCTGGTGGAGTCCACAAGGCAATAGCGCGATCCAGACGTAGCCACCAGAATAGGTCATTCCCAGAGTCGTGTATTAATTCTTCTTCTACTTGTTTTGCCAGTTTTGTTCCCAATTGATATTCACTGTCCAAAAGAGGCGTTAACTGCCGTGAGTCCAGTTTGGGCGCCATTAAGGCGATCATCAGGACAAGTGCGAGCGTGAACCAAAAAATTGCGAATATACGGGCCGTCAAGCTATTGATCATTTTGAGGAAACCATTAAGTATCCACGGCCGCGTAATGTCTTAAACCATGGTAGTCCATCTGTTCTGTTTGGTAATTTACGGCGTAGATTCGAAATATGCATATCAATAGCCCGATCAAAAGGTGTTAAGCGTTTTCCCAATACTTCCTGGCTTAAATGTTCACGGGAAACAACTTGTCCCAAATGTTGTGCGAGTAAATAAAGCAGGGTGAATTCCGTGCCAGTGAGATCTAAAATCGTACCACCAAAACTGGCTTCCTGGCGTCCGGGGTTAAGTTGCAGTTTATCGATCTCCAGTATCGGTGTTCCAACGTCAGCTTGTTGTTCACTCCAGTTGGAACGGCGCAAAATGGCACGTATACGGGCGACCAGTTCACGATCGTTAAACGGTTTGGGGAGATAGTCATCCGCTCCCAGTTCTAATCCCAAAACGCGGTCTAAATCGCTGCCACGAGCCGTTAACATGATAACGGGGGTCTGATGGTATTGCCGTAGCTCTTTCAGCGTCTCAATGCCGTTCTTGCGCGGCATCATGATGTCCAGCAACAATAGGTCAATTGAAGAATCTATGTATTGTAAAGCCTGTTCGCCATCGTAGGCGATGACAACATTGAATCCTTCCATTTCGAGCAATTCTTTTAATAGCGATGTCAGCTCGCGGTCATCATCAACTAATAAGATTTTATGCATTAATTCTTCCTCCAAGAGCAAAATACGATAACAAACTTCGCTATTCCATGACTTTACGTTCTTTTACACGCTCTGACGCTAGTTTGCAGCCGTAGGGTTATAGTTATCCGCACTGAATCGAATGCTGCTGTTCGAGAAAGCGAGGAAATTTAATGCGTAACATAGCAATATTGGCTTTAGCGTCAATGATTGTCGTCGGAACAACGGAAGCTTTAGCTAAAACTGCTGATACGGATCATATTCCTGAGGTTAGTTCCTACACTCCGCACCCATATTGTATGTCATATGGTTATAAGAGGAATTTTAATCATCATCGGGATGGTCAATATAACTATAGTTATATCTTCGGTGGAATAGCGTTAACTGAACAGCAACGTGAACAGATGTGGAATTTAGTCAAACAGCAGCATCAGTATGAGCAGCCGCTGATTGATATGCGAACTGAGCATCGTAAGTTGAATGCGCTTTTGACAGCAGAGGATTTTGATGAAGCTGAGGTTCGTTCGCAGCTTGAAAAAATAGCCGAAAAGAATGTTGCTCTGAATGTAGAAATTGCGCGTGTTAGTAATCAGGTTTATCAACTGTTAACACCCGAGCAGAAAGAGCTGCTAAAAGATCGTCTAAAAAAACGAATACGAATGTGACGCTCGAAAAGTGAACTGACTTTTTGTTACGCCGTAGCAGCAATAACGATTTTCCTTGCCATAGACACCATCCCTGTCTTTCAGCCCCCTTGAGGGGCTTTTTTTTGTCATAAATTACAGTTTACTTGCATAAACTGGCCTTTTTTTATCTAATCCGATGAATGATTTCTACTGACTGTTTTCTCATGAAAAAATTTGTTTTTGTTGCACCTGAATTTCATTCTATTCCCCCAAACTATGCCGCCGCAGTAGAGTGGTGGATTTATAACGTAGCCAAAATCAGTCAGGCTGATAATTTAATTATTTGTAAAGGGGAAAGAACAGAGGAAACAGTAGAGAAAATCAGTGAATATGCCACCATTCACAGAATACACACGAGTGCAATCTATAAACGTTTTTTTAGAAAGTGGTCTCGCTTAGATCCTTACCCTTATGCCAAAAGGGTGATAGATATTGTTATGCGTTATCACAGTCCAGATGATGAGAGGCCGATTCTGATCATTCAAAATTCTATTGCACTTTATAATTCTTTGAAGCAATTTTACCCAGAAAAACTGATGGTACTTCATCTGCATAACAAACATAAAGTGGTTGATTTAGGGTCTGAAACAAAGCTCATTACGCCAAGTCATTTTTTAGCTGATTTTTTTCGTTCAGAAGCGAAGATTGAGAATATCAAAGTAGTTCCGAATGGTATTGATAAGGAATTATATAAACAGGGAGTTAGCTGGAAAAGAGACCGTTTTGGACTAAGAAGTGACGAAACCGTCATCTTGTATGCTGGCCGATTAGATAAGGGTAAAGGTGTTATTGAACTCATGGATGCAGTCAATTTGCTGCACAAAAAAGATCAAAATATCAAGCTGCTTTTGATTGGTGATCATACAACGGTTAAAAAAGGCGAACGCGAAGATTACCGGAAAAAAGTGTTGGATAAAGCCGCAAAAATGGCTGATAGCTGTATTCTTGCAGGGAGTATACCGCCGGCAGAGATGCACCAAGTATATCCACTGGCTGATTTAACGGTGGTTCCCTCATTGGGAGAAGAAGCCTTTTGTATGGTCGCCCTGGAGTCAATGGCATGTGGTGTATCCGTTTTGGTCAGCCCCAGAGGAGGAATAAAAGAGTTTGTGATCCCCGAAAGTATGGGATTTTTACTGCAAGAACCCTTGTCTCCAGAAAGCATTGCCAAAGATATTTCGGATACGTTGTTGCAAGATAATTTAAACATGGTTGCTGAACATGCCAAAGAAACAGTAATAAGCCAATACGATTGGCGTAATGTCAGTGTGTCTTTATCAAAAGCGTTAGCTGAGTGGTTTTAACTATTTTAGCGTCATTTTGGGCTATCCAAAAAATTGAATAGCCCTCAGGGCAGTTAAGCTTTATTCCATCTTTTTGAGCACAATGCGGCCAGTAAGCCAAGGTAAATCCCCAAAATGTTCAAATGAACACTTTCAAAGTTCCCTCTGACAATAAAATATCCAAAGAAAGAGATAAGTAAGATTAGCCCAGCTTGCTTATTGCAGCCGGTGCTTGTGTTCCACTCTTGAACCGATTGTTTCAGATAAAAGTAGATTAAAAATAAAAAGGCGCCTATCCCCAATAGGCCGGCAGAAAACCAAATTGTCAGGAAAATATTATGAGGCCCCAAGGAAGTTTGATATGTCCAATCAGGGTAATTTTTAGCGCTCTCATTATAAATCTGGTCATAGATCTTGTTGCCAGCACCATAGCCTTTGATAGGATTTTCCAGAATTAAGGTAAGTGCTGAACCTTGTGTTCCATTGCTATATCGGTGACTGCTATCAGTTTGCTCCAGCTTGTAAGTCAAAGCAGAACCCTTACCAAGGTAATCAGATTTGATAGCAAATATGGCGGCGCAGATAAAAACAATGCTGGCAATGAACGTTTTCCAATTTTTATTCATGATTATCATCATGAAAAACATCACAAAAACGGCGAGCCATGCCCCTCTGGAAAGCGTTCCCAGTAACACAAAGAGTACGGATAAGATAAGTAACGTTGTCAGTACCAAGCGAACATAATTTTGGGGTTTTTGAAAATGCCAAAGAGCCACTAGTGCGGGAAAGAAGAAGACAATGCCATCTGACACACTGCGGTGATTATAGTTGGTGAATGGCATGATATTGTTCTGATAATCCAGATAAAACAGGTACATTTCTTTCAGCGTAATGAATGACAACCCAAGCAGAAAGGAACCCATAATCATTTTCTGGATTTTAAGTGTATCCGTATGACTTAATGCTAATGTAATGATGATACTGGAGAGAACGACATCTCTGAAAAAAGGTGTTTTTATTTCACTGAAACTAAGTATGGGATCAGGTGAAATAACAATCGAATAGAGATAAGCCAAAGTTAATATTCCCAAAGCCAGTACGATATTGTTCTTCAACGCAGAGAGGCAGCCTTTGGGGTTTTTAATAAGAAAATAGAGTGCGATTAATGCTATCAATGCAAAGAAGAGGTTTTTATAACGCGTGATGCCTGTTACATAAACAAATGCGATGTAACCACCGACGAAAAAAGTACCCCAAGACAAGTGATTTTTGATAGTTTCTTTAAACATGGCCTTACCAGAATGGAAAATGGATTTCTGGCTGGTATTTTGTACCATTTTCACCAGACAGGCACGAATAAAAATACGATGTTACCTGTTGTCGTTCTGGGTAACGCCTTTTTCCCCTTGGGAGGCGGGACTGATGTCGTTGGCAATCACCCTGCTGGGATTTATGGGGGGATTATGTATGTCGGCGATTAAACGAGACAGTGGAGTGAAGGATTTTGGTGGAATAATTGCAGGTCACGGTGGAGTGTTGGATAGAATCGACTCACTTTGCTTTGCCGCCCCTATATTTTTCTATCTGACGCGCTATTTTTATACCTAAGACAGAATAACCGAAAGGTGGTAGTCATGAGTATAAATTATGGGCGATGGGTCAGTTCCGCTGCGTTGGCGGCAACGGTACTGGCGAGTGTATTGTTGATCGTGAAAATTTTTGCCTGGTGGTTGACGGGATCGGTGAGTTTATTGGCGGCGCTGGTGGATTCATTGGTTGATCTGGCTGCGTCTTTGACGAATTTTTTTGTTGTGCGCTATTCACTTCAACCTGCTGATGACGAACACACTTTTGGGCATGGTAAGGCTGAATCACTGGCGGCTTTGGCGCAAAGTATGTTTATTTCCGGTTCGGCAATTTTTTTGTTTTTGACGGGCTTCCAGCATCTTTATTCCCCCCAGCCACTGGAACATGCGGCGATAGGCATATGGGTCATTGTCATTGCTCTGATTTCCACGTTATGTTTAGTCACGTTCCAGAAATGGGTGATCAGTAAAACGCAAAGTCAGGCGATCCGTGCGGATATGTTGCATTATAAGTCCGATCTATTGATGAATGGGGCAATTTTGCTGGCGTTGCTTTTGAGCCTGTATGGTTTTAAACGTGCGGATGCAATCTTTGCCTTGGGTATTGGAGTCACTATCCTCTATAGTGCGTTACGGATGGGCTATGATGCTGTACAGTCTTTACTTGATCGCGCCTTGCCAGATGAAGAGCGACAGGAGATTATTGATATCATCCAAAATTATCCAGGTATAGCGGGTGGGCATGATCTGCGAACCCGTCAATCTGGCCCGACGCGTTTCATTCAGTTCCATCTGGAGATAGCTGATAATTTGCCACTAGTGCAAGCGCATGCTTTGGCCGAAGGGATTGAAAATAAATTGCGGAGTAGATTTCCCGGTGCCGATATTATTATTCACCAAGATCCTTGCTCTGTCGTGTCTGAAGAGCATAAAAACCGCTGGGATTGAAGGGGAATTTATTCATAATCAAAAGAACATCAAAAAACAGGCATAATCTTGATGCAGACTGGGTGTTTTTCCGTATTATAGTTAGAGTTGAATCAATTCAGCTAATGCAGTGACAATCAGGTTTTTCAAATATTATATCTACAAGTCAGAGGTCATCATGATCAACAAGATTAAAAGAATCGGAGTCTTAACGAGTGGCGGTGATGCGCCTGGCATGAACGCCGCTATTCGTGGTGTTGTTCGTGCCGCTTTAACCGAAGGGTTGGAAGTTTATGGCATTTATGATGGCTATCTGGGGTTGTATGAAAACCGCATGAAAAAGCTTGATCGCTTTAGTGTTTCCGACATGATTAACCGTGGTGGTACGTTCTTGGGTTCAGCCCGCTTCCCAGAGTTTAGGGATGATAAGGTTCGGGAAATTGCTATTGAAAACATGCACAAAAATGGGATTGATGCGTTGGTGGTGATTGGAGGAGACGGCTCTTATTTAGGCGCGAAAAAGCTGACCGAAGCGGGTTTCCCTTGCATCGGTTTGCCTGGAACCATTGACAACGATGTTGCGGGTACAGATTACACCATTGGTTATTTCACCGCGCTGGAAACGGTGGTTGAAGCGATTGACCGCTTGCGCGATACGTCAACTTCCCATAAACGAATTTCGATTGTTGAAGTGATGGGGCGTTATTGTGGTGATTTGACCTTATCAGCGGCAATCGCGGGGGGATGTGAATTTATTGTTCTGCCTGAAAATGAAGTTCCATTTGATCGTGAGGAATTGCTGGCTGAAATTCAGGTTGGGATTGAAAAAGGCAAGCGTCACGCGATTGTTGCTATCACTGAGCATGTCTGTGATGTCGCTGAACTGGCGAAATATATTGAGACAGAAACCCACCATGAAACCCGTGCGACGGTATTAGGGCATATCCAGCGTGGCGGTGCGCCTGTTGCTTATGACCGCATTCTGGCTTCCCGTATGGGGGCGTATTCTGTTCAACTCCTGCTGGAAGGACACGGCGGTCGTTGTGTTGGTATCCAGAACGAGAAACTTGTTCATCACGATATTATTGATGCGGTGCAAAATATGCAGCGTGTCTTTAAGAAAGAGTGGCTGGAAACCGCGAAGAAGCTCTACTAATCCTTTCCTACCGGTAAGATCCTCTTTTGGAGACAGCCATATGATTTGGCTGTCCCGTTCCTCATATTCTTCTTATGCATAAGCAGAAATTTAAAATTATTTCTGCGTTATAACGCTTTCTGTCAGTTTTTATGGAGAAATCATAATAACTTAGAGGAAATATTATCGTGGATGCAAGGGGTATAAATAGAGGCCCAAAATGGGCAATGACAAAAGAGTATGTGGTATCGACGTTAGTCTTGGTGGCGTTGGCGATGACACTGATGACTAACAGTGCATGGGCAAAAGAGCGGCAATTATTGAACGTCTCGTATGATCCAACGCGTGAATTTTACCAGCAATATGATGAGGCATTCCGCGAATACTGGCATAACAAAACGGGGGATGATGTAAAAATCCGTCAATCACATGGCGGTTCCGGTAAGCAGGCAACTTCCGTTATTAATGGTCTTCAGGCGGATGTTGTGACGCTGGCCTTGGCTTATGATGTCAATGCCATTGCAGAGCATGGACGCATTGATAAGAATTGGATTCAGCGTCTACCGGATAATTCAGCACCTTATACATCAACCATTGTCTTTTTAGTGAGAAAAGGAAATCCTAAACAGATTAAGGATTGGTCGGATTTGATTCGCCCGGATGTTGCAGTGGTTACGCCGAATCCAAAAACCTCCGGTGGAGCACGTTGGAATTATCTGGCTGCCTGGGGATATGGCCTGGCGCATAACAATCAGGATCAGACTAAAGCCAAAGAATTCGTGAAAGCACTTTATAAAAATGTTGAAGTGCTGGATTCCGGCGCCCGCGGTGCAACGAATACGTTTGTGGAGCGCGGCATTGGCGATGTATTGATTGCCTGGGAAAATGAAGCCTTATTGGCAATTAATGTGTTGGACAAAGGTAAGTTTGAAATTGTGACGCCCGGCATTTCTATTCTGGCAGAGCCAACGGTTTCTGTTGTCGATAAGGTGGTTGATAAACGAGGAACACGCGAACTGGCAACCGAATATCTGAAATATCTTTATTCTCCGGTTGGGCAGGAGATTGCCGCCAGGAACTATTATCGTCCTCGTGATAAAGCAATCGCAGAAAAATACCGCGCGGTTTTTCCTGATTTGACGCTTTTTACGATTGATGAGGTCTTTGGTGGCTGGGATAACGCCCAGAAAGCGCATTTTGCCACAGGCGGAACTTTTGACGACATTATCCGACGTTAATTATTGAGCCGATTGGGGATGAATTGAATAGTCAGAATTAAGTGAGAAACAACCGCCACAAATAGAGCTTTGTGGCGGTTAACTTATTAAAAAATTAAGATTTTTTCGCTTCTGCGGCGGCTTTCACGATAACCGCAAACGCATCGGCTTTCAGTGATGCACCACCGACCAAAGCGCCGTCGATATCCGGCTGGGTGAACAGCTCTGCTGCATTGCTGGCGTTAACCGAGCCACCATATTGAATAATGACCTGTTCAGCGATAGCGGCATCTTGTTTTGCAATATGGTCGCGGATAAATTTATGCACGGCCTGAGCCTGAGCCGGCGTTGCAGATTTGCCGGTGCCGATTGCCCAAACTGGCTCATAAGCAATAACCGTCTCTTTGAATGCTTCGGCACCCAGCGTGTTCAGAACGGCATCGATTTGGCGTGCGCAGACGGATTCAGTCTGACCGGCTTCATTCTCTTGCTCAGTTTCGCCAATGCACAGAACAGGTATCAGGCCTTGCTCTTTCAGAATAGCGAATTTCTCCGCGATGAATTCGTCGCTCTCTTTGTGGTAAGTACGGCGCTCAGAATGACCGATAATGATATATTTGGCCCCGACGTCTTTCAGCATTTCTGCGGATGTTTCGCCAGTGAAGGCACCCGAAAGATTGACACCAACATTTTGCGCACCCAGGGCGATACGGCTACCCGCCAGGGCATTTTTTGCCAGAGAAACATAAACTGTTGGTGGTGCAATAGCGACGCCACAGCCGTCAACGTTGCTCAGTTCTTTACGCAGGCCTGCAATCAGGTCGTTAACCATGTGGGTACTGCCATTTAATTTCCAGTTACCCATAACTAATGGATGTCGCATATTTTTCCCTCCAACCAGAAAATAATCAAATTGCGAAATGAATGAATACTCGTTCTTTGGATGACATTATGGTGATGTCATTCCCCTGTAAGCGGAATCCCGACAGTATAAAGATCATCAACGCGAATAGCTCTGCGCTGTGTCACTAATTTTCATTTGCTGCTGTGTCAGATAACGATAGCTTAATCGGTTCAATTGCGAAGGTCATTATATTTTCGTGGCTGTTTACGATGATATAGCGCATTGCTCCCATTTTTTGACTGAAAGCCGGGCGGTTTTCTGCTGCCCGCAATAGCCTTTCCAATTGAAACCGAGATTGTTCAGCGGAAAGCGTCGGTTCGAATTGGCTGATCAGGGCCGTGATATATTGTTTTGCCAGTATACGGTTTCGTTCATTTTGTTGTTCACTTTGTGATGGCAGCAAGGTAAGTTGCAGGCTTTTAATCTTTTCGCTGCCTCGTTCCAGTACCGCTGAAGAGTAAATATTGTCATTGATTTTACTGGCGGCGCGGATAAAAGGCTGAGAAATATCTTTGCTTGCAATCACCCGATATTCGTACAAGGGAATGTCGGGGTGTCTTTTGTTATATTTTTCCCGAAAGGCAGGGATGGTTTCTTCGAAAGTCGGGGAATCCGGCAGCAGGTAGACTAACGGTGAGTTTATTTCTGGTGTGACAGAAAGCTTATCGGCAGAGGCTGATAATGGCAAACCGATGCCAAAAACGATTAATATGGCCATCAGAAATTTATTCATGCCTGTTTTCATCTTATTACTCACTGAGTTAAATCCTGGAAAAACAGCATCCACAATTGGAAAAGAGTACATGACATTACAACAATGGGGATTTTCATTCAAAGGCCGAATTGGACGACGAGAGTTTTGGATCGGTATCGGAATTTGTTTCGCCTTGATCTTTATACTCCTGACACTGCATGGAATGAATGTTCTCCCCATGAATTATGCAGCGGTTGGGGTTGCTTTGCTATGGTATCCGACCACGGCGATTTTTTCGAAACGCCTGCATGACCGGAATAAACGTGGTGGCTGGGTGTTGTTAATTGCACTGGCCTGGGTATTGCTGTCGCTGGACTGGAGTGCAATGGCACCAATATGGCAGTGGGGAATTGGTCGTTTTGTCCCGACACTGATTTTTGTCATGATGATATTAGATTGTGGTGTATTCCGTGGTACGGAAGGCACCAATCGTTTTGGTGAGATGGCAGAAACGGTTGATTATATTTCTGCCAAGGAAAACTGATTACCAGTATTGCTCGCTGGTGATATGGCCGGGTTTACGGCGCAGATGTTTTGCCATATTACGCTGCTCTTTTAATAGTTGTTGGGTATCCCTGACCATCTGGGGATTCCCGCACAGCATGACATGGCTGTTTTCTGCCTGAATGGGTAAGCCGACAGCCGATTCCAATTCGCCATTTTCAATTAATGCCGGAATTCTGCCCACGCATGAATCAGGCCATTTTTCCCGGCTGACGATGGTCTGTATTCGCAGCTTACCCTGAAATTTTTTCTCTAATTCCTGCATCATAGGTAAATAACTTAAACCCGTTCCCCATCTGGCGGCATGAACCAAAACGATATTTTCGAATCGTTCCAGATCCGTTCCTTGCTGGAGAATGGAAAGATAAGGCCCAATGGCGGTTCCGGTGGAAAGCATCCAGAGAGTTTGGCAGTCGGGGATTTCATCAAGAACAAAAAAACCCGCCGCTTGCTCTGTTACCAGCAATTCATCACCGGTTTTTAGTGCAGCTAATCGGGAGCTGAGTTTTCCTTCAGGCACGGACACCAAATAAAATTCCAGATTATTGTCATCGGGAGCGTTGACGTAAGAGTAAGCCCGTTGGATGCGCTCTCCTTCAACTTCCAGTGCAAGTTTTGCAAATTGCCCGGCGGTGAATTTTTCTATTGGTGCATGAACGTTGATGCTGAAAAGCGAATCTGTCCAGTTGGTTATGTCAGTAACTTTTCCTGTAACCCAATTTGCCATTACGATTAACCTCTCTACACGAATTGATGATTTTTTGTAACGATTCTACGTGATTACTTGAGATAGCATTATCGATTACGTGTTACAGTTCGATTAACTGGATTTTTGCCAATTTTATGGTTTGATATGTACATTTTTATTGACATATCCAGATAATATATCTGTAATTTTTTCTTCGTGTAAAATTGTATACTGCAAAGAAAAAATATAGATTTACCAAGAGGATCATATCTAATGAAGTCAATTCATCAGGTTCTTTATTAAGAGCTTGGGGGTTCACTACGGCTGTTTGCAATGAGTGATTGCTTTATGGGTTATTGTTTTCAATGGGTGATTGAATAAAGCGCGATGAGAAAAATAGAACACTTTAATTTATTGTTGATGTTAATTGCCCTGGCCGCTGTAGGGCAGATGACGCAAACAATCTACGTGCCAGTTATTGCTGATATGGCAAGTGATCTTAATAAGCCTGCGGGAGAAGTTCAGCAGGTAATGGCGGCATACCTGTTTTCTTACGGGTTTTCACAACTTTTTTATGGGCCACTATCTGACAAGGTGGGACGCCGTCCTGTGATTTTGGTGGGCATGTCGATTTATTTGGTGGCGACAATATGTGCTTTTTTTGCTCCAAACTTGTTGGTACTGGTGATTGCGAGTGCATTACAGGGATTGGGCACCGGGGTCGCAGGTGTGATGGTGCGTACCATGCCGCGAGATTTATATACTGGACTGACGTTGCGTTATGCCAATAGCTTGCTGAATATGGCTATATTGGTTAGCCCTCTGGTCGCTCCCATGATTGGTGGGATGGTTGCCTACTATTTTGGTTGGCGCTCCTGTTACTTGTTTCTATTGATGCTAGGGGCTGTTGTTGCCTTCTTACTGGTCCGGCATTTACCGGAGACGCGTCCCACAGGGACTGCACATAGCACGATGCTGATCTCTTTCCACCAATTACTCTCGCAGGGTTCTTTTGTCTCTTACCTGATCATGTTGGTGGGAGGGTTGGCTGGGATTGCCGTTTTTGAAGCCAGTAGCGGTGTGTTGATGGGCGCTGTTTTGGGATTGGATAGCCTAACAGTCAGTATTTTGTTTATTCTGCCAATTCCGGCAGCGTTTTTTGGGGCATGGTATGCGGGGCGTGAAGGGAAAACATTTTATCGGCTGATGTGGCGCTCTGTGAGCTGTTGCTTGCTGGCGGGGATCTTGATGTGGTTGCCCGGTTGGTTTGGCATCATGAATATCTGGACTTTGTTGATACCGGCCGCATTATTCTTTTTTGGTGCAGGTATGTTGTTCCCACTGGCGACGACGGGAGCGATGGAACCCTTCCCTTATCTGGCAGGAGCCGCAGGTGCTTTGGTCGGGGGATTGCAAAATGTAGGTTCAGGTATGGCAACGTGGCTGTCGGCGATGCTACCGCAAAATAGCCAATTTAGTGTTGGGATGTTGATGTTTTCCATGTCATTGCTGATCCTATTTTGTTGGCTGCCCGTTTCCCAGCAGTTCCAGAGTCAGAAACATACGATTTTGTAAAATGGATAAACCACGGTGTTTTAAAAAGGCCCTGGCAAAGTACATAAAATGTCAGAATGCCGGAGCCTTTAATTGGCTATATTTCGCGGTTAGGCGCGATCTTCCCACTCTTGGGCACGGGCGACGGCTTTTTTCCAGCCATTGTATTTATGGTTGCGTTCAGTCGTTTCGATACTTGGACGGAATTCTTTTTCGACTACTGCCTTACTTTTCACTTCATCCAGATCCCGCCAGAAGCCGACGGCTAAACCCGCAAGGAAAGCCGCGCCTAACGCTGTGCTCTCACGTATTTCAGGACGTTCCACACGCGTACCGAGAATATCGGACTGGAACTGCATCAGGAAGTTGTTGGCGACAGCACCGCCATCGACGCGCAGGGCTTGCAGACGTGAACCCGCATCAGCCTGCATAGCGTCCAATACATCGCGGGTTTGGTAAGCGATGGATTCCAATGTAGCACGAATAATATGGTTGCTATTGGCACCACGGGTCAGGCCAAAAATAGCGCCACGGGCGTAAGGGTCCCAATATGGTGCGCCAAGGCCAGTAAAGGCGGGCACAACGTAAACACCATTGCTGTCTTTGACTTTGGTTGCGAAGTATTCTGAATCTGTGGCATCCGCAATGAGTTTCAGTTCATCACGCAGCCATTGAATGGATGCTCCTCCAACAAATACTGCGCCTTCCAGTGCATAATTGACTTCACCGCGTGGACCACAGCAAATAGTTGTCAACAGGCCATGATTGGAACGGACGGCGTCTTTACCTGTGTTCATCAGTAAGAAGCAGCCAGTGCCGTAAGTATTTTTTGCCATTCCAGCGTGTACACACAATTGCCCATACAAAGCGGCTTGTTGGTCGCCTGCGATACCCGCAATAGGAATGCGGGTGCCGCCTTTACCGCCGATATTGGTTTGGCCATAGATCTCCGAGGACGCAGCCACTTTAGGCAGCATAACGCGAGGTATGCCCAACTCTTCAAGGATTTTTTGATCCCATTCCAGATTATGGATATTAAACAGCATGGTACGGGAGGCATTGGTGTAATCGGTCACATGTACACGTCCCTGAGTCATTTTCCAGACCAGCCATGTATCGACTGTACCGAATAAAAGTTCACCATTTTCAGCGCGTTGACGGGCACCTTCGATATTGTCCAAAATCCATTTTATTTTCGTACCGGAGAAGTAAGGGTCAATCACCAAACCGGTATTGTGGCGGATATATTCTTCCAGACCCTCTTTCTGTTTCAGTTTGGTACAAATATCTGCTGTCCGGCGGCATTGCCATACGATCGCGTTATAAATGGGTTTACCGGTTTCTTTTTCCCAGACAATGGTTGTTTCTCGTTGGTTTGTAATACCAATGCTGGCAATTTGATCAGAGCGAATATCGGCTTTTGCCAGTACTTCCACTAAGGTAGAGCTTTGGCTTGCCCAGATTTCCATTGGATCATGCTCTACCCAGCCTGGCTTGGGATAGATTTGTGGGAATTCACGCTGTGAGATGCAGACAATATTGGCATCGTGATCAAGTACAACGGCGCGTGAACTGGTCGTGCCCTGATCCAGAGCAACAATATATTTTTTTTCTGTAGTATTTTCTGTTGTCATAACTATTAACCTGGTTTTATGTATTTTAAATCTCGCGTGGTAAATGGCGAGTAATCAGCTGGCGGTAGCCAAAAGCACCTAAAATCGCGCCAACGATAGGCGCCACTAATGGAACAAGGCAATAAGGAATATCTCGGCCCCCAGTGAGGGCAATGTCTCCCCAGCCAGTCAAGTAAGCAACTAATTTGGGACCGAAATCACGGGCTGGATTCAGGGCAAATCCGGTCAGTGGGCCAAACGCGCCACCGATAACTGCAATAAGGATCCCAATTAACAAAGGGGCCAAAGGTCCTCGTGGGATACCATTGCCATCATCGGTCAGGGACAGGATCAGGCATAACAGAACGGCGGCGATAATAACTTCAACGATAAATGCATGAAATACGGAGAGCTGGGCCGCTGGATAAGTGGAGAAAACTCCTGCCGTAAAGAGACTTTCCTGCGAGCCGCGCACGATGTTATGAACTTGCTCATAATCGAGGAAAAGGTTGTAATACATCATGTAGATGATGAGTGCTGCGACAAAGCCACCAAGCATTTGGGCAATGAGGTAAGGCAGCACTTTTTTTCTGTCAAAGTTGGCAAATAGGCATAACGCAATGGTCACTGCGGGGTTAAGATGTGCGCCTGAAATTCCGGCAGTGAGATAAACTGCCAGCGCGACGCCAAAGCCCCAGATAATGCTGATTTCCCATAAGCCCAGTTGTGCTCCGGCGATTCGGGCAGCAGCAACGCAGCCTAAGCCAAAAAAAACGAGCAACGCAGTACCGAGAAATTCGGAAATGCATTGACCTGATAATGTTGGAGTTGTGGTCTGGCTCATTTCTATATCCTATATCCAATAACAAAGTACAGGGGGAGAGTGATTAATTATGAGTCCTTTTTTATGTATTAAGAGAAAGGTGCCTGTGAATTTATCGTTAATGCGCGTAAACGAGAAATAGCGAAATTGAAATCTGCGTGTTGCGTCAACAAAATGAGCGAATTCGCATTTATTTGCAGTTTTATTGAGCCTGGAAATGTGATCTTACAGACATTTGGGTTTGGTCGTTATATTTCGCGTTATGCCGCACATTGCAAGGATGAAACTAGACAGACGTCAATAGGCTAAATACAATCAATAACATTGCTTACAAGAGGGGCCCCAGAATGTCATTTGAAGTTTTTGAGAAGCTAGAATCTAAAGTTCAGCAGGCGATTGATACCATCACTTTGCTGCAAATGGAAATTGAAGAATTAAAAGAAAAGAATGCAGTCTTATCTCAGGATGTCCAGAATATGGCAGATAGCCGTGATGCTCTGGTACGTGAAAATGAGCAGCTCAAACAAGAACAATCGGCATGGCAAGAACGCTTACGCACTCTGTTGGGTAAGATGGAAGATGTACAATAAGGTATCCAATGGATTAGCTGAAAAAGGGCGATAATTGCGCCCTTTTTATATACCCTTTAACTTAGCTCTTCATCAATCTCCAGAGGGAAATCTGATAAGACAATGCCGGTATTATCGGCGTAGAGATAGTCACCAGAGAAGAATGTGACGCCACCAAAATTCACCCTGATATCACTTTCTCCCCCCCCTTCGCTATTGGAGCCAGCAGGAATAGCAGCCATTGCCTGAATTCCAATATCAAGTTCTGCGAGGTAATCGACTTGACGCACTGCGCCATAGACGACAATGCCTTCCCACTCATTATTGACGGCGAGTTGAGCCAGTTCTGCATCAACGAGTGCCTTGCGTACTGATCCACCACCATCAACGAGCAAAATGCGGCCATGGCCGTTTTCTTCAAGTAAATCATAAAGGAGGCCATTGTCCTCAAAACATTTCACTGTGATGATCTGACCACCAAATGAAGTCCGCCCACCAAAGTTGGTGAAGATTGGCTCTACCACATTTATATCTTCTTGATAGATATCACAAAGTTCGGAAGTATCATATTTCATGGGATTTACGTCTGGTTTATGCAAGGAACGAACAGTATATCCTTTTAACGCCAGTGTTGGCAAAACCATCAATCTTGAAACCTATGGGTAAAATCGATGCTTACCCGCTTAATTCAGTACCAATCCAATGGAAAACAGAATATTGGTCAATAATGCTGCTTTGACCATTTGTACCAATCTGGGACGCATACCTTCAGCGGTTGGATCACGCAGCACTTGTATCATATGTTTTAACAGCATAGGAAAAGCGAGCAGGAATAACCAATTAAACCAATTATTCAGGTATAGAAGCGTGAAGGTGATAAGGCAGAGCATGGCAGTTAGCAGAACGGCTGCATGGTAATAGCGAGCCTTTTTTCCGCCTAACCGGACAGCCAGCGTATTTTTGCCGTTTTGGCGGTCATTTTCGATATCGCGTAGGTTATTAATGTTCAAGACGGCCACGGAAAGTAAGCCACTGGCCGTTGCGGGCAAAACGGTGCTTATGGAAAAAGTACCGGATTGCAGATAGTAAGTGCCAAGAACGCTCAAGTAGCCAAAAAAAATCAGGACAGAAATGTCTCCCAGCCCCAGATAACCATAAGGACGCGTACCCACTGTATAAGTGATAGCAGCGACAATCGCCAGTAATCCCAGGATCAAGAATCCGATAATGTCGTTTGGGTTATTGCAAGCTACAGCAATCAAGGAACTTCCTGATAAACAAGAGAGTAGTACAGTGAGCTTCAATGCACTTTTCATCTGCTTTGCGGTAATCAGGCCTTTTTGCATACCGCGACTTGGACCAATGCGATTTTCTGTGTCACTGCCTTTGGTGACGTCACCATAATCGTTGGCGAGGTTAGAAAGAATTTGCAGCAGGGCCGCAGTGAATAAAGCCAGTAATGCGACAGGCCATTTGAAATGTCCTGTCCATGATGCAAGGGCTGAACCCGTTATGACGGCAGCAACGGCCAGTGGGAGCGTTTTAGGGCGTAAACTTTCCAGCCATGCCTGCATCTGACTGATAGACGTTGTTAAGCTCATATTGTCACTGTTTGTCATTATGATTGATGTAATAAATTTTATACCATCGAAAATCGCAAAATGGGAGGCTAAAAGCCTCCCATTTTGCATAAGTCCGGCGAATTATTGGCGCTAATCAAACCAATAATATGACTGATTATAAAATAAACCGACTCAAATCTTCATCTGCAACCAGTTCATCCAGATGCTCTTTGACGTAACCGGCATTGATTTCGACGGATTGTCCTTGACGTTCGCTGGCGTTGAAAGAGATGTCTTCCATCATACGTTCAAGCACGGTGTGCAAACGACGGGCACCGATGTTTTCAGTGGTTTCATTGACTTGCCATGCTGCTTCCGCAATTTTACGGATACCGTCAGCCGTGAATTCAATGCCCATGCCTTCCGTTGCCATCAGGGCCTTGTACTGTTCAGTGAGCGAAGCATTAGGCTCAGTCAGAATACGCTCAAAGTCTTCGGTGGTCAGAGCTTGCAACTCAACACGGATTGGTAAGCGGCCCTGAAGCTCTGGGATCAGATCAGAAGGGCTGGCAACCTGAAATGCGCCGGAAGCGATAAACAGGATGTGATCCGTTTTGACCATGCCGTGTTTAGTGGAAACGGTGCAACCTTCGACAAGTGGCAGCAGATCGCGCTGAACACCTTCACGGGAAACATCCGGGCCAGAAGTTTGACCACGTTTACAAATTTTATCGATCTCATCAATAAAAACGATGCCATGTTGTTCAACTGCATCAATGGCCTGTTGTTTCAATTCTTCAGGGTTGACCAGTTTCGCGGCTTCTTCTTCGATCAGCAGTTTGAATGCGTCTTTGATTTTCATCTTACGATTTTTTTGACGCTGGCCTGCCAGATTTTGGAACATGGATTGTAACTGATTCGTCATCTCTTCCATACCCGGCGGGGCCATGATTTCAACACCAACCGGAGCGGCTGAAACTTCGATTTCAACTTCTTTATCGTCTAACTGGCCTTCACGTAATTTTTTGCGGAAGGTCTGACGGGTTGAAGACGGTTCAGCCTGAGTTTCAGTCTGTCCCCAGTTATTTTTGGCCGGAGGCAGCAGGACATCCAGAATGCGCTCTTCGGCCAATTCTTCTGCACGATAGCGGTTTTTCTCAATGGATTGCAGGCGCACCATTTTGACAGCCGCGTCAGTCAGATCTCGAATGATTGAGTCGACTTCTTTACCGACATAACCCACTTCAGTGAACTTAGTTGCTTCAACTTTGATAAAGGGGGCGTTGGCCAGTTTTGCCAGACGACGGGCAATCTCGGTCTTACCGACACCGGTCGGGCCTATCATCAAAATATTTTTTGGTGTGACTTCATAACGCAGTGATTCATCTAACTGCATGCGACGCCAGCGGTTACGCAGGGCAATAGCAACGGCACGTTTTGCTTTATCCTGACCGATAATATGATTATTTAATTCGCTGACAATTTCGCGAGGAGTCATTTCAGACATACTATCTATCCTTACGCTTTCGAAGGCAGTTCTTCGAAGTTGTGATTATGGTTGGTGTAGATGCAGATATCGCCAGCGATAGTTAAAGCGCGTTCTGCGATTTCTCTGGCGCCGAGTTCGGTTGTTTCCAGCATCGCGCGGGCAGCCGCCTGTGCGTATGATCCACCGGAACCAATGGCGATAAGGTCATTCTCTGGCTGAATCACATCACCATTGCCTGTAATGATCAGAGAAGCATTTTCATCTGCGACAGCAAGCAGGGCTTCCAGCTTACGTAGCATGCGATCGGTTCGCCAGTCTTTGGCGAGTTCAACGGCTGCTTTGGTCAGGTGCCCTTGATGCATTTCGAGTTTCCGTTCAAACAGCTCGAACAGCGTGAAAGCATCGGCAGTACCGCCGGCAAAACCCGCGATGACTTTGTCATGGTAAAGGCGGCGTACTTTGCGGACATTGCCTTTCATAACGGTATGACCCATTGTTGCTTGTCCATCACCACCGATGACAACTTTGCCATTCCGGCGGACACTTACGATTGTAGTCACGAGTTAGCCCCTGGTTACAAAATAGAAAAGGGTACACACGGAGCATTAATTTGTTATCCCACAATTGCTTGCGCACTGCTGATAAAATCACCATGTGTATATTATTAGAGATTAAGATGGGGGGGCTTTCTACTTTTTCAACCCCCGGTAGGGCGGAGAATACAGCCAGGTACGCCAGCACCTGCGACCCGTTCGCGCATTTTCTCAGCGCTGGCTTTATTTTTATAAGGGCCAAGTACAACACGGTTCCAGTTGTCTTTCGTGGTAATCTGACTCTCAATGCCGGCGAATGCAAGGCTGGCACGGACGGATTCTGCCTGTTCCATTGTGCGGAAAGAACCGCATTGTAGCATCAATTTCGCCTCTTTTACCTCAGACTGTGTACTGGTTTGGGAAGACGAAGACGTTGAAGGCTTTTTTTCCGGCACGGCGGCCGACTTTTGTTCTGGCGAATATTGTTCAGTATGCTGCTGCGCCGGAGGGGTGATCAACACACGTGAACGTGGAACAGGTTCACTGTTATAAGGCACCTCTTTCAATGAAATAGGCGGTTGGCGCATATCTGCTTGTATTTGTTCGAGGAGCTGTTTTTGTTCAGACGTTAATTGAGGCGGTTGGTTTAGCGGTTTATTTACTGTTGCATCGCTTTCCTGGATGGACGATTCATTAACAGGGCGATTTTCCAATTCTTTGATGTAACTCCAGCGCTCTTCTGGTTTTGGTGGCAGGCCGTGCCCTTTGGTTTGATGATGAGCCTGTGAGGCATTTTGTGCACTTCCTTCCTGCTTATTTTCTTCCTGTTTATTGTGTACGATGAAATAAAGCCCACCAATAAACATGACCACTAAGGCCACGGCAACGGCTAATGTAGTTTTGGGTAATCCTTGAGCCTGATTTTTTTTCTTACCAGTACTTTTCTGACGGGGATTGCTGCGCCCGCGACTCACATAATCTCGTTGTGCCACTGTTTAATTCACTGAGTTATTTAAAAAATTAAAGGATAGGTAACTAATGTTACTTAAGCTGTCGTTATTTGCCTAGCTTTTAGGCGAACAAGTACTCGCACGAATGATCAATTCTGCCTCCAATAATTTTGAACCTTTAAAAACCAAACGGCCTTGAAGCTGTTCCAGCAATAACAGAGTGGAATGATATCCAATCTCATAACGGGGATGTTCCACCGTGGTTAGGGCGGGTTCGCAGTATTGAGCCAGATTTAAATTATCGAAACCGACAACAGAGAGATCTTCTGGTAATTTTAATCCCATTTTTTTAGCTTGCCACATTGCGCCCAGTGCCATGACATCACTATGGCAAAAAATAGCGCTTGGAGGCTCTGGCAGGTTAAGCAAGGTTTCTGCCAATGTTGCTCCGTTTTCATGAGTGAAATCACCACGGATAATATATTCTTCGCGAATTTCTTCTCCTGTGCGCCGCAATGCCTGGATGTAACCTTGTAAACGGTAGTGGCACAATGGCATGGTTTCCGGCCCGGTAATGCAGGCAATGCGTTTGTGCCCCAGTTTTTGCAAATGATGAGTGGCATTGAAGGCGGCTGTCAGGTTGTCAATATGGACAGTGGGTAGTTCCAGTTCTGGCGTGAATTCATTGGCCATAACCATGGGAGGCAGGTTTTTCTGTTCTTCTTTGGAAACATCGAAAGGAATGTTGGAACCCAGTAGCACCATACCATCAATGCGTTTGGTGATCAGAAGATTGATAAACGCATGTTCTTGTTGCTGTTGATGCTTGCAATCACCAATCAGAACCAGATAACCCTGTTCAGTGGCGGTTTCTTCAATGCCCCGAATAACCTCAGTAAAGAAAGGATCACTGATATTAGGCACAATAACCAGGATGGTTCTGGATACATTACGCCGTAAATTTTTGACCAGTTTGTGGGGATAATAACCCACTTCCAACACCGCATTCTCGACTTTCTGGCGTGTACGGACAGAAACCTTGTCAGGATTCATTAATGTTCTTGATACCGTTGCAGTAGAAACACCAGCCACTTTGGCAACATCTTTCATGGTTACCAGTGCGCACTTCCTTTTTTCCATAGTCCACTCCTCGCTCTCCACAGGCGGCGAAACGATTGCTATCCGGCTGTTAAAAAACGCCAGTCTTGCCTGAGAAGGGCGTGCTGGCGCATTGTTTTCTACAATTATATTAATAATTTCATTTTAAGCTGATTAACCGATCAATCTGTTACTTTGTTTGCATAAAAAGTGTGATATGAATCATTTCTTAGAGGTGCTTCGCAAATTAAAGAAATAATTATCAACTTTCGCTGGGATCAACATCAATGTTCCATTTCACTTTACGTGCTTGTGGCAGTGTCGTGATTTGGGGATAGACCCCGGCCATCATTTTCTGGAGAAAAATGCGGGAAGGGTGCTGAATCATCAACTGCCAACGATAACGACCGCTCCGTTTGGCCTGTAATGCGGGTACAGGTCCCATGATCCATAAATGATTATCAGACTGTGCATGATGTTCAAACAATTGACGCATGTGTTGCAAAAATGCGGGGGCTTGCTGATTGTCGTGATCTTCTGCGCGGAGCAGGATATGGCTCACAAACGGTGGCAGGTGAACTTGCTGACGCTCTTCCATTGCCTGCTGGGCAAAGGCATCGTAGCCTTTCTCCAACAATATTTGCAAAAGTGGATGCTCAGGATGGTGGGTTTGCAGGACGACTTCTCCCCGCTTTCCTGCCCGTCCTGCCCGACCGGAAACCTGGGTATAGAGTTGGGCAAAACGTTCGGCGGCTCGAAAATCAGCGGAAAACAGGGCACCATCGACATCCAGTAAGGCGACCAGTGTAACATCGGGGAAATGGTGACCTTTCGCCAGCATTTGCGTACCAATTAAGATACGGGCGCCACCTTGATGGACTTCGGCCAGTTGCTGTTCCAGTGCGCCTTTGCGGCTGGTGGTATCACGGTCGATACGGGTAACGGGAGTGTTGGGGAACAGTGTTGTAATACCATCTTCAAGTTGTTCAGTGCCTAAACCAACGGGAATTAAGTTAGTGGTGCCACATTGCGGGCATTGGCGTGGGATTGGGCGCTGGCTGTCACAGTGATGGCAACGCAGGTGGCGATGATTTTGGTGCAGGGTGTAATAGTGATCACAGCGTTGGCATTCTGCTATCCAGCCGCATTCGTGACAGAGCACGGCGGGGGAATAACCACGACGGTTCAGAAATAGGATGACCTGATTATCCGCCTTGAGATGTTCACCCATGCGATTGATGAGCGGCTGGGATAACCCAACCGTCAATGGCAATCCTTTCAGATCTAATAAATGCTGAGTGGCTACTTGGGCGTGGCCTGCCCGTTGAGTCAAAGTTAGTTGGCGATATTTCCCCTGTTGCACATTATACAGTGTTTCCAGTGCGGGGGTGGCAGAACCCATAATGATCGGAATCCCCTCTTTTTTCGCCCGAAACACCGCCAGATCGCGGGCATGATAGCGCCAGCCTTCTTGCTGTTTGTAAGAGCTGTCATGTTCTTCATCGATAATAATGACACCCAGATGGGCAAAGGGAGTAAACAAAGCCGATCGTGTACCGATAACGATGGCATTTTCCCCTCTTTTCGCCCTCAGCCAAACTGTCAGCCGTTCGCTGTCATTCAAGGCGGAGTGCAGAACATCAACTGGCGCGTTGAAACGTTCCCGGAACCGACGGATAGTCTGTGGGGTCAAGCCAATTTCCGGCACTAAAATAAGAGCCTGTTTGCCTTGTGCAAGAATGTTCTCCAGTACACTGAGATACACTTCCGTTTTACCCGAACCCGTGATTCCCGCCAATAACCACGGAGAAAAGGTTTGATCTTCTGCACGGATGGCGCCTATCGCAGTAGCTTGTTCTGTATTGAGCTTTAACCGTTCGCCAATGGTTGTAAAATGCTCACACCAATTTTCCGCTTCTGGTTGGATGGGATGCAGGGCAATCAGTGATTTCTTTTTCAATGATTGCAGTGCGCTTTCACTTAACTCCAATTCAGAGACTTGGTGACGATAAACAGGGCGTTGGCGCAAAACAGCTAATGCCTTTTGCTGTTTGGCGGAGCGCTTGAGTTGAGCAAGTGGAAGTTCACGGCCGGCTTCGGTGACTTGCCATTGCCAGAGTGGGGAAAATTCTGCCGGTTTTCCCTGCCGTAGCAAGACAGGTAAGGCATGGAACAACACTTCGCCCAGCGGATAGTGATAATAGCTGACGGCCCACTGAAGCAATTGCCAGAGATTGTTAGGAAAAAGGGGGGAGATATCAAGAATGGTGGCAATAGACTTGAGCTGCTCAGAAGGAAATTCGCTGCTGTCTGCGATACCCGTGACGATACCTATCGCATTACGCTTACCAAAAGGCACGCGCACTCGAACACCAATAGCGGGTAAAGGTAACCCTGTAGGTAATAGATAATCAAACGAGCGGGTTAGGGGAACAGGCAATGCAACCTGGACAACTGTCATAAGGTGATTTCCAGATAATTAATGACCAGATGAAAGAACGTATAAAAGAACATATGGCGATCAGGGTATCATAGCAAATCGGCAGATTTCATTGCGCAATAAACAGATATTCTGTATGATCCGCCGCCTTTGGTATAGAAATTACCGATACATATTTTTTATCAACACGACGTGTGGTGTCTGGCAGCAAAACAAGGCTGGATAGCGACACGGCCTGAACAGAGGTTTCCCATGAAACAAGGTATCCATCCTAAATACGAAGCAATTACTGCAAATTGTTCTTGCGGTAATGTCATCAAAATCAACTCTACTGTAGCTCACGATCTGAACCTGGACGTCTGTGGTGCATGTCACCCGTTCTACACTGGTAAGCAGCGTGATGTTGCAACTGGTGGTCGTGTTGATCGCTTTAACAAACGTTTCAGCGTTCCAGGTGCTAAGAAGTAATGATTTTCTCCTGCCTGTCATCAATACAGGCGGGTCAGAACAAAAAAATGCCCGATGTTTTGCATCGGGCGTTTTTTTTTGTTATCAATATTCCCATGTATCAGGATCAATGCCTTTCTCACGCATCATGACCTTCGCTGCTTCTGGGATTTCATCATGGCGTTCTTTGCGTAAATCGTTATCGTCAGGCAGAGGCTGTCCGGTGAACGCATGGAGAAAAGCTTCACACAGCAATTCACTGTTTGTTGCATGACGCAAATTGTTTACCTGACGGCGGGTGCGCTCATCAGTCAGGATTTTCAATACCTTTAGCGGGATTGAAACTGTAATTTTTTTGACCTGTTCACTTTTTTTGCCATGTTCAGCATAAGGGCTGACATACTCACCATTCCACTCAGCCATGAGATACCTTAAATAATTTTTGAATCAAGTAATTGAGATCAGAAATTGGAAGGAATTCCTGATCTGTTTTCATGTCGATAATTCAGTAGTCTAACATAATTAGCCTGTCGACTATATCGCCCCACCTGCACTAATTTATAAAATATAACCAGAAGACATATAAAGTGTAATGACAGCCATAGAATTGTGGTATTAAACCGCAAAATAATTTGGATGTCTAGATGTATTGACGTCCATCTTTTCAGTCGTTATTCTTGCGGGACGCTAATAATAACGACGATGGGGAAAGGTTATGGGATGTAAGCAAGCGACAATTGCGGTTCACAGTGGTTTAAATGTTGATGAACAATATGGTTGTGTTGTTCCGCCTATCTATCTTTCCAGTACATACAACTTTACCGGTTTCAATGAACCCAGAGAGCATGATTACTCACGCCGTGGCAACCCTGGCCGTGATGTTGTCCAACAGGTTTTGGCCGAGCTGGAAGGCGGAGCGGGCGCAGTCATGACCAGCAGTGGCATGTCAGCGATTCATCTGCTCTGTACCGTATTCCTGAAACCGGGAGATTTATTGGTGGCACCCCATGATTGTTATGGCGGGAGTTACCGGTTGTTTGACAGTCTGAGCAAACGTGGTGCATACAATGTGATTTTTGTTGATCAGTCAGATGAACAGGCATTGAAACAGGCGTTGGCCCAAAAGCCCAAACTGGTGCTCATTGAAACACCGAGTAATCCTTTGTTGCGGATCGTAGATATTCAATACATTTGTGGATTGGCCCATGAAATTGGGGCATTGGCTGTCGTCGATAACACGTTCTTAAGTCCTGTACTGCAAAAGCCGTTGGATTTGGGGGCAGATTTAGTGGTGCATTCCTGCACGAAATATTTGAATGGGCACTCTGATCTGATCGCAGGCGCCATTATCGCTAAGGAGCCATCCATCGCGGAAGAGTTGGCATGGTGGGCGAACAATATTGGTGTGACGGCTGCGGCGTTTGATAGCTATCTGCTACTGCGTGGCATTCGTACATTATCTGCCCGTGTGTTGCTCCAACAAAACAATGCTGTTGCCATTGTGGATTATTTGCAACAGCAGCCCCAAGTGAAAAGGCTCTTCTATCCTGCGTTGAAGAACCATCCGGGGCATGAAATTGCTGTTAAGCAACAGCAAGGTTTTGGGGCGATGCTCAGTTTCGAACTGGAGGGTGATGAACAGGCCATGCGTCGTTTCTTATCTGCGTTAAAATTATTTACCTTGGCTGAATCTCTCGGTGGTGTGGAATCGTTGATTTCTCATACTGCAACCATGACACACGCGGGAATGTCGGCAGAAGCAAGGAATCAGGCAGGGATTACGGATTTGCTTCTTCGTGTCTCTGTAGGAATTGAAGATAGTCAGGATTTAATTGCTGATCTGGACAATGCCTTTCAGGCAGCGGTAACGAGGTAATCATTAATCATGAGTATACTGGCAACAGCGGGGGCGGAATCTGGCCGTCAGTTACATAAATTTGGTGGCAGCAGCCTGGCTGATGTGAAATGCTATCAGCGGGTGGCTGAAATTATGGCGAACTACAGCCAGCCGGGTGATTTGATGGTGGTATCGGCTGCGGGGAGTACGACCAACCAGTTGATTGATTGGCTTAAATTGAGTCAGAATGACCGGATATCAGCCCATCAAATACAGCAGTCTTTGCGGCGTTACCAGCAAGAATTGATCCGTGGCTTGTTGCCCGAAACCGTTGCAGAAGAACTGAACGCAGCCTTTATCGCTGATCTGGAAAGATTGAGCGTATTGTTGGATAAACCCGTCACCGATATCACATATGCCGAAGTTGTCGGTCATGGGGAAATCTGGTCTGCCCGTTTAATGGCGGCGGTGCTGGAAAATCAGGGTATCCCCAGTGCATGGCTGGATGCGCGTCAGTTCCTGCGGGCAGAGCGCATTGCTCAACCGCAAGTTGACGTCAGTTTATCTCAACCGCTACTGAGCCAATTACTGATCCAAAACGCCAATAAGCGTTTAGTGGTTACCGGTTTTATTTCCAGTAATCAGAAGGGGGAGACGGTATTGTTGGGACGCAATGGCAGCGACTATTCTGCTACCCAAGTTGGAGCTTTGGCGGGAGCCAAAAAAGTCACAATTTGGAGTGATGTGGCGGGGGTTTACAGTGCCGATCCGCGTAAAGTCAACGATGCCTGCCTGTTGCCGTTGCTGCGTTTGGATGAAGCCAGTGAACTGGCACGTTTAGCCGCACCCGTTCTCCATACCCGTACATTGCAGCCAGTTTCTCTCAGCGATATTGATCTGCAATTGCGTTGCAGTTACCAACCTGAACAGGGTTCCACACAGATTGAACGGGTGCTGGCAACCGGGACAGGGGCAAAAATTGTCACCAGCCATGATGATGTTTGCCTGATTGAATTGCATGTTTCTCCAGCCCACGATTTCAAGCAAGTCTATAAAGACATTGATTCTTTGTTGAAACGCGCCCAAATCCGGCCATTGGCAACAGGGCTGCACGCAGATTGCAACCTGATCCAACTCTGTTATACCTCTGAGATTGTGAATAGCGCCCTGGATGTTTTGCAGGATGCCCCCTTGCCCGGCAAACTTTCTTTGCGTGAAGGTTTAGCGCTGGTGGCATTAGTCGGGGCGGGGGTATGCAAGAATCCACTGCATAGCCATCGTTTTTATCAACAATTAAAAGATCAGCCCGTTGAATTTATCTGGCATGCAGAAGATGACATTAGTCTGGTTGCTGTACTGCGTTCGAATCAGACATCACATTTGATTCAGGGATTGCACCAAAGCCTGTTCAGAGCAGAAAAACGTATCGGTTTAGTGCTGTTTGGCAAAGGGAATATTGGTTCTCGTTGGCTGGAGTTGTTTGCCCGTGAACAGAAGAACATTTCTGCTCGCAGTGGATTTGAATTTATCCTGGCGGGGATCGTCGATAGTCGCCGGAGTTTGCTGAATTATCAGGGCATTGATGCCAGTCGTGCGTTGGCCTTTTTTGATGATGAAGCAACTGAACATGAAGAAGATGCCCTGTTTTTATGGATACGGGCACATCCTTATGATGATTTGGTTGTACTGGATGTCACGGCAAGTGAAGAACTGGCTAAAGAGTATATCTACTTTGCCAGCTATGGATTTCACGTTATCAGTGCCAACAAAGTTGCCGGTTCTTCCGACAGCAATACATATCGTATGATCCGAGATGCCTTTACAAAAACGGGGCGTCATTGGTTATACAACGCCACAGTGGGGGCAGGGCTGCCGATTAACCACTCTGTCAGGGATCTGCGGGAGAGCGGTGATACCATTTTGTCCATCAGTGGCGTTTTTTCTGGCACATTATCCTGGCTGTTCTTGCAGTTTGATGGTTCTGTGCCTTTCAGTGATTTAGTAGAACAAGCCTGGCAACAAGGGTTGACGGAACCTGATCCGCGTATTGACCTTTCTGGTCAGGATGTGATGCGTAAGCTGGTTATTCTGGCACGCGAAGCGGGTTATGAGATAGAGCCTAATCATGTGCGTGTTGAGTCTTTAGTACCGAAAGAGGCTCGGAACGGTTCTATCGAAGAGTTCTTTGAAAACAGTGCTGCCATTAATGAGCAAATGCGGCAACGGTTGCAAGCGGCACAGGAAATGGGCATGGTACTACGGTATGTCGCACGTTTTGATGCCAGTGGTAAGGCGAAAGTGGGTGTGGAAGCGGTGCGTAGCGATCATCCATTGGCTTCATTGCTGCCGGCAGATAATGTCTTTGCGATAGAAAGCCGCTGGTATCGTGATAATCCGTTAGTGATCCGTGGGCCAGGAGCGGGGCGAGATGTTACTGCGGGGGCAATCCAATCGGATTTAAATCGTCTGTCACAACTTCTGTAACCTAATTTCTCTGTCGGAGAGATATTGAGCAATCAGGCTTTAAAATTCGCCCAAGTGGTTTGTTTTCTGATATGAATAGAATGCTAGAGATAAACAGAACAACACTCTCTATAGCAAAAACATGAAATATTTGGACAGAAAATAGGGTAAATGCCGATTAAGCCAGTTTATTGGTGAAATAGGTGACATACAGCAACACAAGGCCAGGAACCACATGAATCAACAATATTCCGCAATGCGAAGTAATGTCAGTATGCTCGGTAAGTTGCTGGGCGATACAATTAAGGAAGCTTTAGGAGAAGATATTCTTGATAAAGTTGAAACGATCAGGAAGTTATCTAAATCATCCCGTGCAGGTAATGAGGCTCACCGTCAGCAGCTTTTATCAACGCTGGAAAATTTATCCAATGATGAATTATTGCCTGTTGCCCGTGCGTTTAACCAGTTTTTAAATCTGACTAACGTTGCCGAACAATATCACAGTATTTCTCCACACGGCGAAGCGGCAAGTAATCCGGTCGCGCTGGCCGCGCTGTTCAACCGGCTCAAAGACAAACAATTCAGCAATGACGATTTGATTAAGGCAGTCAATGAACTGGCAATTGAATTAGTTCTGACCGCTCATCCGACAGAAATTGCCCGCCGTACTCTGATTCATAAGTTGGTTGAAGTTAATGGCTGTCTGGCACAGCTTGATCATGACGATTTGGCCGATTATGAACGCAATAACATCATGCGCCGATTGCGGCAGCTGATTGCCCAATCATGGCATACTGATGAGATCCGTAAGAACCGTCCCACCCCAATTGATGAAGCAAAATGGGGCTTTGCTGTGGTTGAAAACAGCTTATGGGAAGGTGTGCCGGCCTTCCTGCGTGAATTCAATGAACAACTGGAAGGATCCATTGGTCATAGCTTGCCAGTGGAAGCCGTGCCAATACGTTTCACTTCCTGGATGGGGGGGGATCGCGATGGTAATCCTAACGTTACCGCTGAAATTACCCGTCATGTTTTACTGTTGAGCCGTTGGAAAGCCGCCGATCTGTTCCTGAAAGATATTCAGGTTTTAGTCTCTGAACTCTCCATGTCGGAATGTACACCTGAACTGCGTCAAATGGCGGGAGGTGAGCAGGTTTTAGAGCCTTACCGTGAAATTGCCAAACAATTGCGCACGCAATTAAATAACACACTGGCTTATCTGGAAAAACGCCTGAAAGGCGAGCAAGTTCTGCCACCTGCGGATCTACTCCTGCATAACGAACAGTTATGGCAACCGCTATATGCCTGCTATCAATCCCTGAAGGATTGCGATATGGAAATTATCGCCAACGGGCAATTGCTGGATACCTTGCGTCGCATCCGTTGCTTTGGTCTGTCTTTGGTGCGTATTGATATCCGCCAGGAAAGTACCCGCCATACCGATGCGATTGCTGAACTGACGCAATATCTGGCAATGGGTGATTATGCGAGCTGGCCTGAAACCGAAAAACAGGCGTTCCTGTTACGCGAGTTGCAATCAAAACGCCCTCTGACCCCGCGTGATTGGCAGCCAAGCGCAGAAACGCAAGAAGTTTTCGCTACCTGCAAGGTGATTGCTGAATCACCCCAAGATTCGATTGCGGCTTATGTTATTTCTATGGCGAAAGTCCCTTCTGATGTCTTGGCGGTAAAATTGTTGTTGAAAGAAGCGGGATGCCCATTGTCACTGCCTGTCGCGCCCTTGTTCGAAACCCTTGATGACCTGAACAATGCAGAAGGTGTTATCCGGCAACTATTGGGCGTTAAGTGGTATCGCGATCTGATTCAGGATAAGCAGATGGTGATGATCGGTTACTCCGATTCAGCCAAAGATGCAGGGGTGATGGCGGCATCTTGGGCACAATACCGGGCACAGGATGCGTTGATCAAATTGTGTGAACAAGAAGGTGTAACATTAACCTTGTTCCACGGACGCGGCGGCACGATTGGTCGTGGTGGTGCGCCAGCACATTCAGCTTTGCTCTCTCAGCCACCGGGCAGTCTGAAAGGGGGATTGCGTGTCACCGAGCAGGGAGAAATGATCCGCTTTAAGTTTGGTTTGCCGCAGGTAACGATCAGCAGTCTGGCCTTATATGCCAGTGCAATTCTAGAAGCCAACTTATTGCCGCCACCAGAGCCGAAACCGGAATGGCAGCAGATTATGGATACGCTCTCCGATGTTTCCTGTGACATGTATCGTGATTATGTCCGTGAGCAACCGGAATTTGTGCCTTATTTCCGGGCAGCAACACCGGAACAAGAGTTGGCAAAACTGCCTTTGGGTTCGCGGCCGGCTAAACGACGCCCGACAGGAGGCGTTGAAAGTTTGCGAGCAATCCCGTGGATATTTGCCTGGACGCAAAACCGCTTGATGTTGCCGGCATGGTTAGGCGCGGGTGCAGCGCTGCAACGGGTGATCGATGCTGGTAATTTGTCCGTTTTAACGGAGATGTGTCGCGCCTGGCCATTTTTCAATACGCGTATTGCCATGTTGGAGATGGTATTTGCCAAAGCAGATTTGTGGTTAGCGGAATATTACGATCAGCGTTTGGTCGAACCGAAACTGTGGTCATTAGGGGTCAAATTGCGTAACCAACTTGCAGAGGATATCGAAACGGTATTGACCATTGCACAGGATGAGCAATTGATGGCGGATTTGCCGTGGATCGCCGAATCTATTGCTTTGCGTAACGTGTATACCGATCCGTTGAACGTACTCCAGGCCGAATTATTACAGCGCTCCCGTCAGCAGGAAAATCCTGATCCGCATCTTGAACAGGCGCTGATGGTGACGATTGCCGGCGTTGCGGCAGGCATGCGTAATACAGGATAGTTTACATATTTTTTAATCATAGAAGCCGAATAAGGAAACTGTTCGGCTTTTTGGGTTTTAACAAGGACGTACTCCCAATGTATGGCAGATGGCATAACTCAATTCTGCCCGATTCAGGGTATAAAAATGAAAATCTTTCACACCTTCACGACTGAGAATTTTCACCATATCCATCGCAATAGAGGCGCCGACTAAGTTGCGACTTTCCGGATCATCATCTAACCCGTCAAACATTCTGGTCATCCAGCTGGGAATACGGACATTGGTCAGCGTGGCAAATCGTTGTAACTGACGGAAGTTCGAGACTGGTAAGATCCCTGGTACAATTTCCACGTCAATCCCTGTTGCGACGCAACGATCACGAAAACGCAGGTAGCTTTCCACATCAAAAAAGAATTGAGTAATGGCACGATTAGCGCCGGCATCAATTTTACGTTTTAAATTGATCAAATCTGCCTGTGCACTTTTCGCTTCTGGATGCACTTCTGGATAAGCGGCAACGGAGATATCAAAATCCGCTTCTTTTTTTAAAAGCTCTACTAAATCAGCACCATACATTTCTGGCTTGCAACCGTGAGTCGGTAAATCACCACGTAATGCCACAATATGACGAATGCCGTTTTGCCAATAATCATGGGCAATGTCGCGTAGCTCTTCACGGTTGGCATCAATACAAGTCAGGTGTGGGGCGGCATCAAGGCCGGTTTTTTCTTTAATCCCCTTGATAATGCTATGAGTGCGATCACGTTCGCCAGAGTTAGCACCATAGGTGACAGAAACAAATTTAGGTTTCAGCTTGCTCAAGCGATCAATGGATTTCCACAGAGTTTGTTCCATCTCAGCCGTTCTGGGTGGAAAGAATTCAAAGGAAACACGAATTTGCCCTTCAAGTTCAGCCAGATTCTGGTTCAGCGCTTCTCGCTGATTCGCGTGAAAAAAACTCATACCCTGTGCCCTCATGAATCTATTTTTAGATGTTTAAGTGTTTAAATGTCTATCCGTTTAGATGTCTAAATAGGATGGGCGAAGCGGGATTTTTAGTCAATCGGGAAATAGCTTATTTCCAGTGAGGAATATTCAAAGCGATCAGGAAAGAAATTCATGTTGGGGAGGTGGTATGAAACCCCGATGTACTCATCGGGGTGATAGGCAGTGAAAATCAACCCGCATTCAAGCAAAAATGCGTCACAAGTTGTGAAAGTAGCGTTCTTGTTGGCTCAATAAATGCCATATCTAAAAATTCATCAGGCTGGTGCGCTTGTTCAATTGATCCCGGTCCTAAAACCAATGTTGGGCATAATGCCTGAATAAAAGGCGCTTCCGTACAGTAATTGACGGTATCTGCTTTGGTTCCCAGCAGTTTTTCAATTACACCCACCAATTTATGGTCTGTTGGGCATTCATAACCCGGAATCGGGGGATGGAGTTCCGTTACGTTCAGGCGACCGGGCCAGCGTTGTTTTACGGGTTCCAGTGCCTCATTCAGCAATCCGTTTAAATCCTGCAAAGTCAATCCGGGAAGCGGGCGGATATCCATATGCAGCTCGCAGCAGGCACAAATACGATTTGCAGCATCACCGCCATGAACATGGCCGAAATTCATGGTTGGGTAAGGGATGACGAATGCCGGATTGTGATAGCGTTCTTGTAAGGTGTGGCGTAGTTTTATGAGCTGGGTAATGGATTCGTGCATCAGATCAATGGCATTGACACCTCGTGCTGGATCACTGGAATGTCCTGATTTTCCTTCAATGCGGATAGCCTGGGCTATATGCCCTTTATGGGCGCGGATTGGCTGTAATGATGTGGGTTCGCCAATGATGGCAAAATCAGGCCGAATATGGGCATTGGCAGCAAAGTAACGTGCACCTGCCATCGATGTTTCTTCGTCAGCGGTGGCCAGAATATAAAGGGGATGAGAGAGTTTACTGACATCGATATCCCGCAGAGCATCAACGATAAAGGCAAAAAAGCCTTTCATGTCAGCCGTCCCAAGTCCATATAATTTGCCATCGCGTTCGGTCAGTGTGAAGGGATCTTGTGTCCAGCGGCCCGCATCAAAAGGAACGGTATCTGTATGGCCACATAGCAGCAACCCTCCCGAACCCCTGCCCAATGTTGCCAGCAGATTGAATTTACCTCGCGTTTCAGGAACGCCTTGAATTTCAATGGCAAACCCGATCTCTTTTAGCCATTCCGCCAGCAGATTGATAACAACTTCATTGCTTTGATCGAGTTCAGCATCAGTTGCACTGATAGAAGGTGCCGCAATGAGCTGATGATATAATTTAATAAAAGACGGTAATTTAAGATTCACTGTTGACAGCCCTTACTCATAATAGTATCAATATTAATGCAGATTTATTGCATATAAATTCAGTAAAGTCATTGAATTAATATTATTGGGTTAATACTATAAGGTGAATAAATCCCATGTTGAATACGCTGATAGTTGGTGCCAGTGGTTATACCGGAGCTGAGTTAGCAGCATATCTGCAACGTCATCCCTATGTCCATCTCTCCGGCTTGATGGTTTCTTCTCAAAGTTTAGATGCAGGGAAATGTTTTTCAGAACTTCATCCACAATATCAGGGTATTGTGGATTTGTCCTTACAGCCGCTGACTGATGTGAGTGAAGCGGCAAAAGGGATTGATGTGGTCTTTCTCGCCACAGCCCATGAAGTCAGCCATGATATTGCCCCGATATTTCTGGCAGCAGGTTGTATCGTGTTTGATTTATCGGGAGCCTATCGTGTACAAAATACACAGTTCTATAAAAAATACTACGGGTTTGAACATAAAAATACGCTGTGGTTGGAGCAAGCGGTATATGGATTAGCCGAATGGCAAGCAGAAAAAATCAGGCAAGCGCAATTGATTGCTGTTCCTGGTTGTTACCCTACTGTTTCCCAACTTTCCTTGAAACCGTTGCTTGAACAAAATTTATTAGATACAGAACATTGGCCTGTTATCAATGCGATCAGTGGTGTCAGTGGTGCTGGCCGGAAAGCATCGATCACCAATAGTTTCTGTGAAGTGAGTTTGCAACCGTATGGGATTTTTAACCATCGTCATCAACCTGAAATCACCGCCCATTTAGGTGCAGAGGTGATTTTCACCCCCCATTTGGGCAATTTCTCACGCGGTATTCTTGCCACAATTACCTGTAAATTGAAATCTGGTGTGACAGAAGCACAAATCAGGGAAGCTTATCAACAGGCCTATCATGATAAGCCGTTGGTGCGGTTATATAGCAAAGGCGTTCCCGCGTTGAAAGCTGTTGTTGGTTTGCCATTCTGCGATATTGGTTTTGCTGTTCAGGGGCAACACCTGATCATCGTAGGGGCTGAGGATAATTTGTTGAAAGGGGCAGCGGCACAAGCAGTACAGTGCATGAATATTCGTTTTGGGTATGAAGAAACTCAGGCACTACTTTAATTTCTAACCTACAGAGATGAATACCGACAGAGGATAAATCCGATGGAGCCGTTAGTTATCAAGTTGGGTGGTGTGTTATTAGACAGTGAAGAGGCGCTGGAACGGTTATTTACTACATTACAGTTATACCGAAAAAACCATAAACGTCCACTGGTCATTGTACACGGCGGTGGTTGCTTGGTTGATGAGTTGATGCAGCGATTACAGATGCCGATTTTGAAGAAACAAGGTCTGCGGGTGACGCCAGAGGATCAAATCGACATCATTACAGGGACGTTAGCCGGCACTGCCAACAAGAAATTGCTGGCGTCGGCAACAAAATATCGTTTGCCTGCGATCGGATTATGTCTGGGTGATGGGGGAATGGTTAAAGTTTCTCAACTTGATGAAGAGCTTGGTCACACTGGAAAAGCTCAACCAGGAACGCCTGATCTCCTGAAAATTTTGTTGGATGTGGGCTATATGCCGGTTATCAGCTCAATTGGTATCACTGGGCAGGGTGAATTGATGAATGTGAATGCCGATCAAGCGGCGACAGCCATCGCACAAGTGCTGAATGCAGATTTGATCTTGTTGTCCGATGTCAGCGGTATTCTGGATGGGAAAGGGAAAAAGATCCCAGAAGCCACGGCAGAGCAGATCGGGCAGCTTATCGATCAAGGCATTATCACTGATGGCATGATAGTGAAAGTGAATGCGGCGCTGGAAGCGGCAAAAACACTCGGACAACCCGTGGATATAGCGAGTTGGCGTCATGCAGATCAATTGATTGCGTTATTTAATGGCATACCGATTGGCACACGAATTTTGGCATAAACAAAAATTAAAAAGGTTACCCCTATGACTAAAAGCATTAAGAAAATCGTTTTGGCATATTCAGGTGGTTTGGATACATCCGCCATTATTCCGTGGTTGAAAGAAAATTATGGCAATTGTGAAGTGATTGCGTTTGTCGCTGATGTTGGCCAAAGTCGTGAAGATCTGGACGGTGTGGAGCAGAAAGCATTACGTTCCGGTGCTTCCGAATGCCATGTCGTTGATCTGCGCGAAGTGTTTATCAAAGAGTATGTTTATCCTGTGTTAAAAACCGGCGCTCTGTATGAGGGAAGCTATCTGCTTGGTACGTCAATGGCTCGTCCAATTATTGCCAAGGCGCAGGTGGAGCTGGCACTGAAAGTAGGCGCGGATGCCGTCGCCCACGGTGCAACAGGTAAAGGCAATGATCAGGTTCGGTTTGAAAGTACTTATACCGCGTTGGCACCACATCTGAAAGTTGTCGCTCCGTGGCGGGAATGGGATCTGCGTTCCCGTGAAGCGCTGCTGGATTATTTGAAGGTTCGTGATATCCCGACAACCGCAACGCGGGAGAAAATTTATAGCCGTGATGAAAACGCCTGGCACATTTCAACCGAAGGTGGGGTTCTGGAAAGTACGTGGAATGCTGCTGATAAAGATTGTTGGGTGTGGACAGCCGAACCAGAAGAGGCACCTAATGAACCGGAATATATCACGGTGACGATTGAAAGGGGTGAGGTGGTTGGCGTGAATGGTCAGGCGCTTTCCCCCTATCAATGCCTTGCTGAGTTAAATAAGTTGGGAGCCAGGCACGGCATTGGCCGGATCGATATCGTAGAAAACCGTTTAGTCGGCATGAAATCCCGCGGTTGTTATGAAACACCGGGGGGAACCATCATGATGGCAGCACTGCGCGGCATCGAACAACTGGTTTTAGATCGCGATAGTTTCAAATGGCGTCAACAACTGGGGCTGGAGATGTCTTATGTGGTTTATGACGGCCGTTGGTTTGCGCCATTGCGTCAATCAATTCAAGCGGCAGCTGAAATGTTAGCGGCCAGTGTCAGCGGTGAAGTTGTCCTGAAACTTTATAAGGGGCAGGTAACAGCGGTGCAGAAAAAGTCAGCCAATAGCCTCTATTCTGAAGAGTTCGCCACTTTTGGCGAGGATGAAGTTTACGATCATCGCCATGCAGAAGGGTTTATCCGCCTCTATTCGCTTTCTTCACGTATTCGTGCACTGAGCAGCAAAAAGTAATTTTGGGATTATTAATTCTTGGTAATCAGCAAGTAGAAAAAACAGGAACGATATTATGGCACTTTGGGGTGGACGTTTCAGTCAGGAAGCCGATCAGCGGTTCAAGCAATTCAATGATTCACTGTGTTTTGATTATCGTTTGGCGGAGCAGGATATTATTGGCTCGGTTGCATGGTCAAAAGCGTTGGTGACGGTGGGGGTGTTAACTGCCGAAGAGCAGCAAAAGCTGGAGCTGGCTTTAAATGCGTTACTGGATGAAGTGCGAACCAACCCCAAGGCCATTTTGCAAAGCGATGCGGAAGATATTCATAGTTGGGTAGAAGGGCAACTTATCACGAAAGTGGGCGATTTGGGGAAGAAACTCCATACGGGACGCAGCCGTAATGATCAGGTCGCAACTGACCTGAAGTTATGGTGTAAAGATCAGATCGTCCACATTCTGAAAGCATTAGATGAGTTGCAACAAGCGTTGGTACTCACTGCTGAAAATAATCAGGATGCAGTCATGCCAGGTTATACCCATTTACAGCGGGCGCAACCTGTCACTTTTGCCCATTGGTGTCTGGCCTATGTGGAAATGCTGAGTCGTGATGAAAGCCGATTGCAGGATGCATTAAAGCGGTTGGATATCAGTCCGTTGGGATGCGGGGCGCTGGCAGGAACAGCTTATGATATTGATCGTGAGCAACTGGCGTCATGGCTTGGCTTCGCCTCAGCGACACGCAATAGTCTGGATAGTGTTTCGGATCGTGATCATGTTTTGGAGCTACTGTCAGATGCGGGCATTAGTATGATCCATCTTTCGCGTTTTGCTGAGGATTTAATTTTCTTTAATAGCGGAGAGGCCGGCTTTGTTGAATTGTCGGATCGGGTAACTTCCGGCTCTTCCTTGATGCCACAAAAGAAAAACCCGGATGCGTTGGAACTTATCCGTGGCAAGTGTGGACGGGTGCAAGGGGCATTGACGGGGATGATGATGACGTTAAAAGGGCTTCCTCTCGCCTACAATAAAGATATGCAGGAAGATAAGGAAGGCTTGTTTGATGCACTGGATACCTGGTTGGATTGTTTGCATATGGCGATACTGGTGTTAAATGGCATTCAGATAAAACGCCCCCGTTGCGAGGAAGCCGCAAAGCAAGGATATGCTAATGCGACTGAGCTGGCTGATTATCTGGTCGCAAAAGGTGTTCCGTTCCGCGAGGCACATCACATTGTTGGTGAAGTTGTTATTGCGGCAATTGACAGAGGTAAGGCGCTGGAAGAGCTTTCTCTATTTGAATTGCAAAAATTCAGCAACGTCATTGCGGTGGATGTCTATGATGTTTTATCGTTGCAATCGTGTTTGGACAAGCGACGGGCAAAAGGGGGGGTAGCGCAAGAACAAGTGAAGCTAGCGATTGCTCAGGCCAGGCAGCGATTTCGCTAAAAACATTAATAATCACACGCAGTTGATAGTTTTTTCCCCTCGTGGATATAATGATTTATTGGTCAATACTATCATTGATATCAAATGCTGAGGTTGGGAATGAATATCCGCGATCTGGAATACCTTGTAGCACTTGCTGAATACCGGCATTTTCGCCGAGCCGCTGATGCAAGTCATGTCAGCCAACCGACACTGAGCGGGCAAATCCGCAAACTGGAAGATGAGCTTGGCGTGATGCTGCTGGAACGCACTAGCCGCAAGGTATTGTTTACCCAACAGGGAATGTTGCTAGTGGAACAGGCCAAAACCGTTTTGAGGGAAGTGAAGGTTTTGCAGGAAATGGCCTCCCTTCAAGGTGAAAGTATGTCTGGGCCGTTGCATATCGGTCTTATTCCAACAATCGCTCCCTATCTCCTGCCGCTGATTATTCCTGAACTGCATACATTGTTCCCCAAATTGGAAATGTACCTGCATGAGGCACAAACCCTAAACTTGTTGGCTCAACTTGATAGTGGAAAGCTTGACTGCGCTATTTTGGCGTTGGTGAAAGAAACCGAAGCATTTATCGAAGTGCCGTTGTTTGAAGAACCCATGAAGCTGGCGGTATATGAGGAGCATAAATGGGCCGGGCGGGACAACATTAAGATGGGTGAGCTATCCGGCGAGAAGTTATTGATGCTGGAAGATGGGCACTGTTTACGTGATCAGGCGATGGGATTTTGTTTTCAGGCGGGAGCCAAAGAAGATACCCATTTTAGGGCGACCAGTCTGGAAACCCTGCGTAATATGGTCGCAGCGGGCAGCGGCATTACATTATTACCTGATTTGTCAGTGCCGAATGAGAGAAGGCGGGATGGGGTTTGCTATCTGGCGTGTCATGAACCGGAACCTAAGCGGACCGTCATATTGGTTTATCGTCCCGGCTCACCTCTGCGTGGTCGCTATGAGCAATTGGCAGAGGCGATCCGGACTAAAATGGGCAATTATTTTGAAATACCCGGAAAAACATCAAAATAATCGGTTTAGCCCATTGAGTGCCGCAACACGGTAGGCTTCCGCCATTGTTGGATAATTGAAGGTAGTATTAACGAAATATTCGATATTATTGCCTTCACCTTTTTGTTCCATAATGGCCTGACCAATATGAATGATCTCTGCGGCACGTTCGCCAAAACAGTGGATGCCTAAAATCTGTTTTGTCTCACGGTGGAACAGGATTTTGATGCTGCCAACATTCATACCGGCAATTTGCGCTCTTGCCAGATGCTTGAATTGGGCGCGACCCACCTCATAAGGGATTTTCATGGCGGTTAATTGCTGCTCGGTTTTGCCCACCGAACTAATTTCAGGAATGGTATAAATCCCGGTCGGGATATCTTCCACCAGATGCAGATTAGCATTGCCTGTGGTCATCGCTCTTGCAGCGATGCGTCCCTGATCATAGGCCGCAGAAGCCAAACTTGGATAGCCAATAACATCACCCACTGCATAGATGTTTTCATTGTTGGTCTGGTAGACGCGATTGACTTTCAGTAACCCGCGGTTGTCTGTTTCCAGTCCGACATTTTCTAAACCTAGCGTGTCTGTATTACCTGTTCTGCCATTGGCATACAACAGGCAATCCGCTTTGACTTTCTTGCCAGATTTCAGGTGAACAATAACACCATCATCAAGGCCTTCAATTTTTTCATATTCTTCGTTATGACGGATGACCGTACCACTATTCCAAAAATGGTAGGAAAGGGCATCAGACATTTCTTGATCAAGAAAGGACAGAAGATAATCACGGGTATTGATCAAATCCACCTTAACACCCAATCCACGGAAAATGGAGGCATATTCACAACCAATCACGCCGGCACCATAAATAATGACATGGCGAGGTTCGTGATCCAGTTGCAATATGGTATCGCTGTTATAAATACGGGAGTGGGTGAAATCGACGTCAGGGGGACAGTAAGGACGGGAACCGGTGGCAATGATAATGTTGTCTGCGCTCAAGACATCAACACTATCATCGGCATAACGCACACTTACCCGATGTTCATCAATGAAAGTGGCTTCTCCTGCAAACATTCGACAGCGGTTACGTTCATAAAACCCCTGGCGCATTTTAGTTTGCTGGTTAATCACGACGTCAGCATGGCGCAGAATTTCTGAAAACGAGGAACGAAGAATGCGGGAGTTATCACTGTAGAGGGGATTTTGATTAAATTCGATAATACGACTAACAGCATGGCGGAGCGCTTTCGAGGGGATTGTACCCCAGTGAGTACATCCACCGCCGACATTATTATAACGTTCTATAACAGCAACGTTTTTGCCTTGTTTTACTAACCCCATTGCTGCTCCTTCCCCACCGGGACCAGAGCCAATCACAATGGCATCAAAATGAGTATGTTGCATAGAGGAAAGACCTGTTTTTACACAAAATAACAACGCTATCTTAACATTACTCGATGCAATAACCCAATGAGCATGAGGTTTTTATCTCACTGTTTAGAAATAGATCGGGAAAACATCGAATAATATCTTTAAGAGAACAATCACAGCAAACTTAGCAGAATCTGTTATATTTGCCCGATTAAAGTCGAGATAGATCAGGATTGTTGTGAGTAACGTAACCGGCGTTAGAGCAAAACAGAAAGAAAAAACCCGCCGCTCCCTGATTGAGACGGCATTTCGCCAACTCAGTGCTGAACGCAGTTTTACCAGCCTTAGCCTACGGGAAGTGGCTCGGGAGGCGGGTATTGCACCAACTTCTTTTTATCGACATTTTCGTGATGTGGATGAACTGGGGCTGACGATGGTCGATGAAAGTGGTTTGATGTTGCGTCAGTTAATGCGTCAGGCACGTCAGCGCATCGCCAAAGGCGGCAGTGTCATCCGTACTTCGGTTTCAACCTTCATGGAGTTTATTGGCAACAATCCTAATGCGTTCCGGCTGTTGCTGCGTGAACGCTCCGGTACATCGGCTGAATTTCGTGCGGCTGTAGCACGGGAAATCCAACATTTTATTGCTGAATTGGCAGACTACCTTGAGCAAGCCAGCCATATGCCCCGCCATTTCACTGAAATACAAGCCGAGGCGATGGTGACAATCGTGTTCAGTGCAGGTGCAGAAGCGCTGGATATTGATGAAGAAAAAAGGCGTCGTCTCGAAGAGCGTTTGGTTTTGCAACTCCGCATGATTTCCAAAGGCGCTTATTATTGGTATCGTCGTGAGCAAGAAAAAAACACTGTCTCTAAAGCGATCCCTAAACCCTCTGAATAATAATGAAAGGAGAATAATACGATGGAACAATACCGCCAAGATAAAAGCACCATGTTGCTGGCTCTTATCGTTGGAATGGCAACACACGGAACTTTCTCAATATTTTTTAATTCATTTGTCCCTTTTTCTATTTTCCCTCTTATTGCCTTGGTACTTTCTTTGTATTGTCTCCACCAACGTTATTTGAATTATCCGATGGCAGACGGATTACCCAAGCTGGCTGTGGGATGCTTCTTTTTAGGTATGTTTGTGTATAACGCCTTTATTCGGATGGAATATCCAGCAATTGGCTCTAATTTCTTGCCTGTCGTTATTGGTACTGTCTTGGTGTTTTGGATCTACCTAAAGATGAAAAAACGCAAGCAGCAAGTAGCGCTTACTTCAGAAAGCCAAAGCTAATCGCTTTTATCGAGAACGATTCAATAAAAAACGCCACAAAGTCAATTGGGTGGCGTTTTGATTTTTAATGACGACTATGTTCTTTTTTCCAGTAGGACACCACACTCCATATGGTGGGTATAAGGGAATTGGTCAAAGAGTGCCAGTTGGCTGATTTTGTGGGTTTGTGTCAGCGTCTCCAGATTTTGGCAGAGTGTTTCTGGATTGCAGGAAATATAAAGAATACGTGGATACGCTTGGACCATTTTTAGCGTTTCTTCATCCAGTCCGCTACGCGGTGGATCAACAAAAATGGTTTCACATTGATAACGGCTTAAATCAATGCCTTGCAATCGGTTAAACTCACGCACTCCGTTCATCGCCTGGGTAAATTCTTCCGCTGACATGCGGATAATCTGTACGTTATCAATTTTGTTCGCTGCGATATTAAATTGGGCAGCAGCTACGGAAGGCTTGGCAATTTCTGTCGCTAATACCCGTTCAAAATTCTGCGCCAGCGCCAGGGAGAAATTACCATTGCCACAATACAGCTCAAGCAAGTCACCTTTCGAGCCTTTAGTAATATCAATAGCCCATTCCAACATATGAACATTGATACTGGCATTCGGTTGTGTGAAGCTATTTTCGACCTGACGGTAAATCATCGTCTTACCGGCAACAGACAACGCTTCATCTATATAGTCATGGTCAAGCATGATCTTGGTTTTTGCAGCGCGTCCAATAAGTTGCACATCAAACCCTGCGGCGATGAGTTGAGTACGCAGAGCGGTTGCATGTTCACGCCATTCATCCCCCAGTTTTTTGTGGTAAAGCAGGGAGACAATAATTTTGTTACTGCGGGTAGAAAGGTAATCCACCTGAAACAGTTTATGGCGTAATACGGGATTGTCTTTTACGCCAGCCATGATGGCTTGCATCATTTTATTGATGAGCTGATTGGCCACTGGAAATTGATCAATGCGGATACGCTGTTTGGTCTGTTGATCAAACATAATGTGGTAGAGGTCATCTTCCTCATGCCAGATACGGAATTCTGCGCGCATTCTGTAATGTGATGCCGGGGAACGGAAAACTTCAGGTTCGGGTGCGCTAAAGGGGAGCATCATTCCTTTTAGACGATAAACTTTCTCCGTCAATTGATTTTCATAATTTTCCGTTGGCAAGGCATTCTGCATTATCGGGTTCTCGTATGGTCACGTTAAGAAAAATTTCCGTGCGGCATTGTAGGGCAAGTGCAAAGGATGTCCAGTTTTCTAGTTTATCCGCGCTTTTTTTGATAGAGGGGCATTCTGGACACGCTAAAGCCTTCATCGTAGCATGACGCTTTATAGTTAATATAGATAGCCAGATACCACACTCATTCTCATCACAAATCTTATGGCAAATAAAAAACAGATTTTTCTATCTGCTGCGTCCGTGGCGATATTTTCTGGTTGGAACCATTTTGCAGTGGCTGATAATCCAGATACGTTGGTGGTTACAGCTAATCGCTTTAAGCAGCCGATTTCTTCAGTGTTGGCGCCAACGACGGTAGTGACTCGTGAAGAGTTAGATCGTTGGCAATCCAGCAGCCTGATGGATGTTTTTCGCCGGTTGCCGGGTATTGATATTGCGCAGAATGGGGGGATTGGGCAGCACTCTTCTTTATTTGTTCGTGGTACGAACTCAAATCATACACTGGTGCTGGTGGATGGTGTCCGTTTGAATCAGGCAGGCATTACCGGAGCCGCCGATTTTAGCCAGATCCCAATCTCCATGGTGCAAAGAATAGAATATATCCGTGGCGCACGTTCTGCTGTATATGGTTCTGATGCCATTGGTGGCGTGATCAATATCATCACAAAACGGGAACAACGCGGGGTAACACTGAATGCGGGTATCGGCTCAAACGGATACCAGAACTATAATGGTTCAACACAGCAAAAACTCGGTGAGAATACTTTATTCACTACAGCCGCAGGCTATACCTACACCAAAGGGTTTGATGTGATAGTTGATGGTAAAACGGGGGGATATCGTCAGCCAGATCGTGATGGCTTTATGAGTAAAATGCTGTGGTTGGAAATAGATCATAAAATAAGTGAGCAAATAAGCGGATTTGTCCGAGCCTATGGATTGAATAATCGGACGGCTTATGACGCATGGAACATCGGCGAAGCAGACACTCGCGAACTGTTCAATCGTTCCTATGATGCGGGTATTCAATTTAATCAAGGCCGTTATTCTTCTCAATTCATTGTCAGTTACGGTCATGTCAAAGATTACGATTATGTTCCTAAGCATGGGCGTTATGGCAATAACGCCAGTCTGAGTGATTCCAAACAGTACAATGTGCAATGGGGAAATACGTGGCAGGTTGGTCATGGGGCAATCAGTAGTGGAATTGATTGGAAAAGAGAAGGGGTTGCCGCAGGCTCTAATAACATTCCTGTACAAAAACATGTTGATAATACGGGACTCTATTTAACTGCACAGCAAAAGGTGCAGAATGTCATTTTAGAAGGTGCTGTACGTTCAGATCACCATTCTGATTATAACTGGAATACGACAGGGCAAATCGGCATCGGCTGGGAATTTGTTGATGGTTATCGTTTTATCACTTCGTATGGAACGGCATTCAAAGCACCAACTTTGAATCAGCTTTATAGCAAATGGGGAAATGAAAACCTTAAAGCAGAAAAAAGCAAGCAATGGGAAATCGGAATTGAAGGATTGACCGGGCCACTTAATTGGCGTCTATCTGCTTATCGTAACGATATTGAACAGTTGATAGATTTTGCCAATAATCGCTATGAGAACGGTGATAAGGCAAAGATAAAAGGTGTTGAGTGGACGGGAACAATGGAGACTGGCTTATTCCAGCATCAACTCACATTACAGTTCACTGACCCGCGTGATGGCCGTGGGCAGCAATTAACTCGCAGAGCTAAACAGCAAGTTAAATATCAATTGGATTGGGACGCTTTTAATGTCGATTGGGGAATAACCTACCAATATATTGGTCGGCGTTATGACCAAGACTATAATGTATATCCTGCGAAAACAGTAAAATTAGCGGGCGTAAGTCTATGGGATATCAGCGCCGCATATTCGATCACTGACCACCTGACAATCCATGCTAGAATAGCCAATCTGTTTGATAAGCATTATGAGACAGCCTATGGCTATCGCACCCCAGGAAGAGAATACTACCTCACTGGAAGCTACAACTTCTGATTTAAACAAGACCGCCCGTCCAACGATCCTGGTTTTTGATTCTGGAGTGGGTGGTTTATCTGTCTATCAAGAGATTCGGCAACTCTTGCCAGATCTCCACTATATATATGCTTTCGATAATGAAGCATTCCCTTACGGCGAGAAAACGGCGGAAGTCATTGTAGAAAGGGTTGTTCAGATTGTTGATACGATCCAGAAAAAACACCCTTTGGCAGTTGTCGTGATTGCTTGCAATACTGCCAGTACAGTCAGTTTGCCCGCCTTGCGTGAACGTTTTTCTTTTCCTGTGGTTGGTGTTGTGCCCGCGATCAAACCTGCGGCGAAGCTAACCTGTAACCGTGTTGTGGGACTATTGGCGACAAGTGCCACAGTGAAGCGCGACTATACCAAAGAATTAATCGCAAGGTTTGCTACGGATTGCCAGATGTATGCAATTGGCTCTGCTGAATTGGTTGAGTTAGCTGAACGAAAATTACATGGTAAGGACGTTCCTCTAAAAGAGTTAGAGAAAATACTGAAACCGTGGCTAAGAATGAAAGAGCCACCAGATACAGTTATTTTAGGATGTACACACTTTCCTCTGATAGCAGAAGAAATTGCTCAAGTTTTACCGGATGGAACAAGATTGATTGATTCGGGAGCGGCAATCGCTCGCAGAACTGCATGGCTTATCAAAAATCGGGAAGATTTGTTTTTAACAACAGCGAATAACTTAGCCTACTGCACAAAGATCGAGCCAGAGAGTGAAACATTACATCCCGTTTTACGCGAATTAGGCTTCTTAACGCTGGAAAAACTACCAACTTAAGTGCAATTTGGTGTAATAATCACCGCTTGGTCATTTTTTTCAAAAAAACTATTGTCAGCGCTGAAAAACTCCCTATAATGCGCCACCACTGACCGACGCCGAGCTGAAACAGACCGCGAAGGACGGTGAGAGAAAAGCGAAAATAATCGCTTGACTCTCGAGGCGAAAAGCGTAAGATACGCAGCCTCGCAACCCGGAAGAAACGCCCGGTTGCCAACGCTCTTTAACAAATTAATCAGACAATCTGTGTGGGCACTCACAAGAC
>NZ_LDNM01000029.1 GCF_001028135.1 Xenorhabdus griffiniae | reverse complement strand
GGTATTACAAGCAGGATTTTCTAACCTGAATGTTATTTGATCATTCATGCGGTTGCCCTGGGTTTATATACTCGATAAATTTCACGTTGCAATCCGCAAAACGACGCGAGGCCTTATATTTCCCCGCTTTGCGGAGAAATATAACACGCATCTTGAAGTTGGATTGATATATATCATTTCCGCTTTTTTATTGACGGCATCTTATTAAGATTAGGATATCAATTTAGCTATTATGAGTAGAGAAAAAATAATTTTAATTAATTTTTTTTATTCATAAATAAAGGGATAACGAATAGAGTTAATAAGGTCGAAAATTAAAAAATTAAGCGTATAAAGAGTAAAGGCATAAAGAAATTGAGGGCAATGAATTGTCTGGTTGGCTTGATGAAGGTAAACTGCGCGTTTTGTTTTATTTTGGAGTCATAGCAATATGAACGAAACCGCGAATTGGCAGCCAAGTGCCCCTATCGCCAATTTATTGAAAAAGGCGGAGATCTTAGCAGAAATACGGCGCTTTTTCGCAGATCGTGGGGTGTTGGAAGTTGAAACACCTGCCATGAGTCAGGCGACTGTCACCGACGTTCATCTGGTTCCTTTCCAGACACAGTTCGTTGGGCCGGGAGCGGCAGATGGCTTGACTCTGTACCTGATGACCAGCCCTGAATACCACATGAAGCGTCTGTTGGCCGCTGGCAGTGGTTCCATTTATCAGATGGGGAAAAGTTTCCGTAATGAGGAAGCGGGTCGTCATCATAATCCAGAGTTCACCATGCTGGAATGGTATCGTCCACATTACGACATGTATCGTTTGATGAATGAAGTGGATGACCTGTTGCAACAGATCCTGGATTGTGAAAGTGCTGAATCGTTGTCTTACCAACAGGCTTTCATGCGATATCTGGATATTGATCCCCTTACCGCAAGCAAAGAAAAATTGCGTGAAGTAGCGGCAAAACTTGATCTCAGTAATATCGCTGATCAGGAAGAAGACCGGGATACTTTATTACAGCTACTTTTTGTCATGGGAATAGAGACTCAGATCGGCATTGAGAAACCGACGTTTATCTATCACTTCCCGGCATCTCAGGCAGCATTGGCAGAAATCAGCAAGGAAGATCACCGTGTTGCGGAGCGTTTTGAAGTCTATTTCAAAGGCATGGAGCTGGCGAATGGGTTTCGTGAGTTGACCGACAGCAATGAGCAACGTCTTCGTTTCGAACAGGATAACCGTAAGCGTGAAACAATGGGATTGCCGGTTCAGCCGATTGATGAATATCTGCTTGCTGCCCTTGCCCACGGCATGCCTGAATGTGCAGGTGTAGCATTAGGGGTTGACCGTTTGATTATGCTGGCATTGGGGGCTGAACGGATTAGTGAGGTTATCGCTTTTCCTGTTGGGATCTCGTGATAACGATGTTATATCGTTAATGCAATGAGTCACGATGGGGCAGTCTTGGACTGCCCCGTTTTTCTATGCTATTCGCACTGATTATTTATGCTCGTGGTGTTTTCTCAGGAACGTCACTGCCAAATCAGGGAAATCTGTGAATGCCCCATCGACATTGGCCTTGTCGAAAACGATATCAAACAATTGGTTGCCGCTGGTGGCATATTTTGGCAATTGATCGATACGGATGGTATACGGGTGTACCGCCAGATGGCTGGCGTGAGCCTCTGTTACCATGCCCGTTAATTTAATGTGGTTCGGCGTAGAGTCACTGGCGATAAGCATATGGTAATCAGGGCCAATTCCATCAGCATATTTTGCGACTTCTTTCATCGCGCCAGGTTTAAACATCCAGTCATAGCTATAATTCTGCCATGTACCATCTGACTTTTGTTCGTAAGTTTCGTTCCAGTCGGTGTAAGCGATAAGCTGGATCAGTTTCAGATCCATCCCCAGTTTCGGCTCTAGTTCATTTTTGATGCGTTTGAGTTCATTGGCATCAAAACATTGCAGGTAAACTTTATCGCTCTTTTTGGTGTAGCCATATTGTTTCAGAACTTCCAGCACTTTGCTGGTGATATCTTTTCCTTCCTGGCGATGGAACCACGGTGCTTTGATTTCAGGATAAATGCCAATGTCTTTGCCCGTGGATTTATTCAGGCCTTGAATAAATTCCAGCTCTTCCTGAAAGGTATGAATATGGAAATCTGATTTACCCATCGGGAAACGTCCGGGATAGCTTTGGGTTTTTTTACCATCCTTGATATCAAAACCTTCCGTAAATTTCAGTGACTTAATTTCTGGCAGGGTAAAGTCAATGGCATAATAGCGGCCGTCAGCACGGGCGCGGTTTGGAAAACGTTCTGCGACATCCGTTACGCGATCAAGGTAGTGATCGTGCAGAACAATGAGCTGGTCATCTTTGGTCATGACCAGATCTTGCTCAAGATAATCCGCGCCTTGTGCATACGCCATTGCTTTGGCGGGTAATGTGTGTTCAGGCAAATAACCACTCGCGCCACGATGGGCGATAACAATCTTATCGGCTGCATGTGCAATACCTGACATGGATGATGCTAACAAAATACCGGCCATAATTGCCTTCATAGGGGTCTGCATTGAGATTCTCCATTTTATTCTAATAAAAATCTTAGATAAAAGTTGATGTTACTTACCGTTTTACTGATTTTTCGTCAGCAGCCAGAAAAATAGGTGATCATTCAAGTCGATTTTTATATAAGATGATGACATAACACAATCCTGAATATTAATGTTATCAGCAGTATGTCACAGTTTTATGACATGAAAATTTTTCTCCGGGTTCTGTTTATACTCGATAAACTTCAAGTTGCAATCCGCAAGACGACGCGAGGCCTTATATTTCCCTGCAGCGCGGGGAAATATAACACGCATCTTGAAATTGGATTGGTATAAGTGGGTAATGATAAGGTAAGCATTATTTAATATTACTTTATGTGGGTGTAAATATTCAGCCTTTATTATCATCAATTAAAGGTGTTTTCAAAATCAAAAAGGTGCTAATAAAGTGTGGATATGAGGAATATATCTATAAGGTAAAAGCAAGCAGTCTATTTAACAGAGCAGAGTAAATAGACTTATTCATCCATGAAATCGCAGTACAAAACGTTGTACTGCGATTGATAAGGTGATTAATTGGCGTCTTTCAGTTGTGTTTTATTGACCTTGACGGGCAATTTCCTGCTTATGTTTATGTTCACTTAACATCACAAGCACCAGCAGAATAACCGAGAGGATACAACCGCCGATCATGACCATAAAGCCGCCGTCCCAACCGGAATAGTCAACGGTATAACCGACGATGATACTGGCCGCAACCGAACCGCCCAGATAGCCAAACAAACCAGTAAAACCTGCGGCTGTTCCTGCTGCTTTTTTCGGTGCCAGTTCAAGGGCATGCAGGCCGATTAGCATCACCGGGCCGTAAATCAGGAAGCCGATAACCAGCATACAGAGCATATCGATATCAGGGTTACCTTCTGGGTTCAGCCAGAATACGATAGTAGCGATGGTGACCAGTGTCATAAAGAATACACCGGTGGCACCACGGTTGCCTTTAAATACCTTATCCGACATCCAACCACACAGCAGCGTACCCGGAATACCCGCGTACTCATACAGGAAGTAAGCCCAGGAAGACTTATCCATGGTAAAGTCTTTCACTTCTTTCAGGTAAGTGGGTGACCAGTCAAGAATACCGTAGCGCAGTAAATAGACGAAGACGTTGGCAACGGCGATCATCCACAGCAATTTATTCGGCAAAACGTACCGCATGAAAATTTCTTTTGCAGTCAGTTCCTTTTCATTGTTTTCGGTGTAATCGGCCGGGTAGTCGTTTTTATACTCTTCGATTGGCGGTAAGCCACAAGATTGTGGTGTATCGCGCATTAAAGCGAAAACGATGAATGCCACGATGATAGCGGCAAAGGCGGGCATATAAAATGCCGCTTTCCAGTCATTGAACCAGACCATCCCCAACATGAACAGTAAGGGGGGAATGCCTCCGCCAACGTTATGCGCACAGTTCCAGACAGAAACAATGCCACCACGCTCTTTCTGTGACCACCAGTGAACCATAGTACGTCCACAAGGCGGCCACCCCATCCCCTGGAACCAGCCACAGAGGAACAGCAGAGAAAACATGATAGCAATGCTGGACGTTGCCCATGGTACAAAGCCCATAAATAACATCACTGCCGCCGCCAGTATCAGACCCGCCGGCAAGAAGACACGTGGATTCGAGCGGTCGGAAACGGAACCCATGATGAATTTTGAGAAGCCGTATGCAATTGATATGCCTGACAATGCAAAGCCAAGATCCCCCTTAGAAAAGCCTTGTTCAATCAAGGCAGGTATGGCGAGTGCAAAGTTTTTCCTTACCAGATAGTAAGCTGCGTATCCAAAGAAGATCCCTATAAAAATTTGCCAGCGCAAGCGACGATAGAGTGGATCTATTTCCTGCGCGGGCAACCGGGCCTTATGAGGCGTCGGCTTGAAAATACTTAACATATTTTTTGTCTCCACGTGACTTTTGTATGAGCGAATCACCACCATCAAGCAGTGATGGCGTTAAACGAAAGATTTTATCTATTTATTTTCTATATCGAAGCTAATATTAGCTGAAAACAACCTTTTATGACTGTGAGGTATCGCTAACATATAGATATAATTTCGCAAAGTCGATAATTTTGAGTGATTTAGCGCTTTTTTTGAAGACAATTTATTTATATTAGTGTGATGACAATCACAATGAACGGCCTTTTGCGCTATTTTTCATTTTCGCGCATTTAAAGTTTGTATATATTCTCGACCCAATAAAAGCGCATTATTATTAGGGGATTTGTCTGAAGTAGTCACCATAGAAAAGTCAGATAAATATAATCCACACAAACATTCCTATGATAAAATTATTTAATTAATCACTGTTGGCGTTTTTCTGTCGGCTTTTTTTAACAAGTGGTACTGTTTTTTTGATGGCATTATTTGAATAATGTTTTCATTTTTCCATGTAATTTATTTTTATTTACATGCTTTGCGTTTTTTGTAACGCGCTTATAAATAAAATTATTGAAATTAAAATTCAAAATAATAGATATTACTACAAATAGTTATTCATGCTGCTGATAGCCGTTTTTATGCAGGGTTGGATGACTATTTTATGATGTAAATTACAATAATATCAACTTGTTAGTTAGAATTGGTTGCAGATTGTATAGGCGTAATACACTCTGCCTTCCAAATAATAATTAGTTTTATATAAGCTGATTATTTAACTAATAAAAGATTACAAATTAATACTAATTAATCTATTTATTAAATTCGCAATAAATTTTTGCAATTTATTTTTATGATCCAGTTAGCGTCAGCATAAGGTATTTGAAAATACTGAATGCAGACAAAAATTGGAAGATAACGACTACCAGCATTGACGCCTCTATTCATCATGAAAAGTGATGAAACTAATGAGGCTCAGAATGAGAGCATCATTATGAATACTTATACACACAAGGCAATATTACACACAGCATTTACTACTGGGCAAAAAAATTCTCCGGCTGTTGAAACTGAATTTAATCGTAATATCAGACACATGACAGCAGAGCTAGAACCATGGTTTAAGAACGTTCCTGTTCGGTTGGTTGAGTTGGCAAAAAGCATACCCAATGAGGTCGCTGTTGCTGATCCCCATGAAACGTTAACATTTGGTGAACTGAACCAACGCATTGATAATGCGACAGAAGTTTTGCGTCTCCACGGGGTCAAAATGGGTAGCAATGTTGCTATTGCGGCGCAGCGGGGGATTGCATGGTTTGTCACCATGCAGGCCATTTGGCGAATTGGGGCGGTATATATCCCTTTAAATACCATGATGCCGGAAAAGCGCCTGAACGATATTCTTACCCGTCTGCCGGAAAGTATTTTGGTAGCCGATAATACGGTTCCGGCAGGGCTTAAGGCGTCAACATTCATCCCTATGGAGACTATCTTAGATAAGGTCGCTCAAACTCAACGGGCAAAAAATAGGGATATTCCTGTATTGGGAGATCATCCGGCTTATGTGATGTTTACTTCTGGCTCTACAGGATTGCCAAAATCAGTACAAGTTCAACATGATAACCTGGCTGCCTGCCTATGCGGATTTGGCAAACTGTTATCAATCAGCCCGCGTGACCATATGCTGGCATTGACGACATTCTCCTTTGATATCTCAGTGCTGGAATTGCTGCTGACCGTGGTGCATGGTGGCAGTATCTACATCGCTTCAATTGATACCCAACGCGATGCAATGGCACTGTCTGACACACTGTCAAAACCACAATTCACTTTCGCTCAGGCCACTCCGGTGACCTGGTCCATGGCCCTGAATGCAGGATGGATGCCGCGCCCAGAAATGAGCATGCTTTGCGGAGGAGAAGCGTTGTCACAAGATTTGGCCGATCAACTGACAGCCACCGGAAGCACATTATGGAACGTTTACGGCCCAACGGAAACAACCATCTGGTCAACTGCGTTCCGCATGAAAAAGGGTGATAAAGTTCAATTGGGGGGGCCTGTTCCGGGCACCAGTATCACGATTGTCGATAAATATCTGCGGACTGTGCCGAAAGGCACTGTGGGCGAAATTCTTATTGGTGGATTGGGCGTGACCGCAGGCTATCGCAATAATCCAACTGAAACCGCCAAAAGATACGTTCCCGACATAACTCAAAAAGGTAAAAGGGCCTATTTGACGGGAGATATGGCACGTATGCTGGAAGATGGCACCCTCATTTATATGGGGAGGCAAGATGATCAGGTAAAAGTGCGGGGATATCGGATCGAGTTAGGTGAGATAGAAATTGCATTGAGAAAACAACATGGTGTACAGGATGCCATTATCCGGGTCGCGGGCCGTGGTGATTTTGCCAGAATCCAGGCATTTGTATTGTTCAATCCTAATCTGGTGGTATCGCAGGACTGGGTACGGGAGACTCAACGCTCTCTCAGAGAAGTACTGCATGAAGCGTGGATACCGGCTGAATATTACCGTATTCCCTATATTCCGCTGACAAGCAGTGGCAAAAGAGATAAAAAGCGGTTGGAAGACGTTGCAGAGCGTCTAAATGCCAGCCATGACAGAGTACAGCCGCAAACGGAAACTGAAAAACGTGTTTATGAAATTTGGCGTGGTTTACTGGGGGCAGATGTATTCGGTATCACGGATGATTTCTTCCAGATCGGAGGGCATTCCATCCTTGTCGCCCGCATGGTAGAACAGATTGAAAAAGCGTTTTCGCTAAGGGTTCCGATTTCTGGGATCTATGTTGAGCCGACGGTTGCCAGAATAGCCACCATTTTGGATGAAATGTTCGCTGAACGTCAGGTCAATCCTGTTCAATTCTCAGGAAGATACCAGAATGAAGCGTTAATTCGCCAGCATGCTGAGACGCTCAGGAAGGATGTTTACCTGCAAGAAGGAATTCGCCCTGATGGATTGGCTCATGCCAATTGGTATCAGCCAGACAAAATATTACTGACCGGCGCGACCGGCTATCTTGGGCTGCATTTGCTGGAGCAGTTGCTGAAACAAACCTCGGCCCGCATTATTTGCTTGTGCCGTGCATCTGATGCAGAACATGCCCGTGAAAGAATCAAATCTGGATTCAAGAATTACCGCATTGATGTTGGTAACGGGCTTGAACGGGTCGATTTTATTATCGGTGATTTAGGGCAACCACGTTTTGGTTTATTGCCGGAGTTATGGGCACAACTGGCAGAAGAGGTTGATGTTATTTACCACAACGGAGCATGGGTTAATTTCATTTATCCTTATCGTGCCCTGAAAAGTATCAACGTTGACGCGACCCGAACAGCGTTGGATCTGGCGTGCACGACGCGTTTGAAACATTTTCACTATGTCTCCTCTGTAAACGCCCTGTATGCCACGCAGTCGCCTCGCCCCTATATGGAAGATGATCGGGCCATGAGTGAGCCGGTTCGTGATCCTTGCGGTTATTCGGGCAGTAAATGGGTATCGGAAGGGATGATTAATATTGCCCGTCAAGGGGGCGTTCCTGTTAGCATTTACCGGCCTGGGTTGATCCTCGGCCATACCCGCACAGGCGCGGCGCAGGGTAATGATTATCTGATAGCATCGTTGAAAGGCTATTTGGCCATGGGCTTTTATCCTGACCATGCCCTGTTGCTGGATATCGTGCCGGTCGATTATGTGGCGACCGCACTGGTGCATCTTTCCCGCCAGCCGGAATCTAATGGGAAATTCTTTAATCTGTTCAACCCAGAGCAGGTTTCTGTCCGACAATTTTTCGATTGGGTACAAGATTTTGGTTATATCCTCAATCCTGTTCCATTCAATGAGGGGAAAGATAAGATCCTGGCGCTGGATGATACTCACCCATTGTATCCTTTGATCCCACTGATCAGAGACATGACTGAAAGACCTTATCGCGCATTAGATCCGGCTTATGTTGATGAACTCCGCCCTGAATTGGAACTGAAAAATACGCTGGCGGGATTAGCGGGGAGTCATATCCGTTGCCCCACAATTACAGCCGGATATGTTCATCAAGTATTACGTTATCTGATCGGTACTGGATTCTTACCGGCTGCCCTTTCCGACAGTTTCAAAAAGGAGGTTGTATCATGGAACAGTTAACTGAAAAGGATGCCATGAATTGGATGATCGTCATTAATGGTAAAAAGCAGTATTCAATCTGGCCTGTTGGGTATGAGATCCCGTTGGGATGGATGGCAATCGGCAGAACCGGAACGAAAGAAGAATGTTTGAGTCATATCGCTAAAATTTGGCCGGAGCCAACAAAATAGATCTCACTGATTGACATCGTTTAATCAAATTGAGGGCATGTTCCTGTGGGGCATGCCCGTTTTATTTCTGCTTCGCAATCACTTAATACAACCAATCTTTACCTATCTGGTCTGCGGCCAAAATCGCAGCGTAAACCTGTTCTGGTGTCACCACAAAGGGCATATTGTGAATGGTTTCACCCTCAGCACAACTTGCAAGAGCAACTTGCATGATTTTTTGATGCAGTTTCTCACTATCGCGTAAGCCCAATTGCTCCAGTGTGACGGGTAGCCCGACCTGTACACAAAAATCGAGCACAGTTTCCAACTCTTCACTTGGGCTATTTTCTAAGATCAATTGTGTCAGAGTACCAAACGCAACTTTTTCACCGTGATAAAGGTGATGGCACTCTTCCAGCACGGTGAAACCATTGTGGATGGCATGAGCGGCTGCTAATCCCGCACTTTCAAAACCAATGCCACTCAAGTAGGTATTGGCTTCGACAATATTTTCAACGGCGGGTGTGCTGACACCGGCTTCTACCGCCAGTTTTGCTTTATAACCTTCCGCCAGCAAGGTTTCATAACACAGTTTTGCCAATGCCAAACCGGTGGTGGATGTTGCACCGCCAGCCATGGTTGGTTTGTGGGCGGTACTGCTGGCTCGTGCCTCAAAATAGGTGGCGAGTGCATCTCCCATACCTGCGACAAGCAGGCGAACCGGTGCTTTAGCAATAATATTGGTATCCATTAGCACGATATTGGGATTCTGTGGATAGAACAGGTAGCTGTCGAATTCACCGAGTTCAGTATAAAGAACAGAAAGGGCACTGGTCGGTGCATCTGTTGATGCCAGGGTAGGCGAAATAATCACAGGTATTTTGGATTCGTATGCAACAGCCTTGGCAGTATCAATCGTCTTTCCTCCCCCGATCCCGACAACCGCCTGACATTGTTGTTCCAACAAAATGGCAGATAAGCGATGGATTTCAGTGCGGCTGCACTCACCATTGAAAAGTTCGAAATGGCTGGTCACTTCGTGTTCTTCCAGGCTTTTGCTGACGGTATCGCCAATCAGGTTCATCACGAAATGATCGGCAATCACGAAGACGTGGTCAGCAAGCATTTTGGTGTATCGACCAAGGTGAGATAACGCACCTGGCCCTTGGATATATTTGGATGGAGACTGGATCACTTTCAGCATAAGAAATATCCTTCTTTACTGGAAACTAGGCATGAGTGTCACAATACGAGTATAGGGCAAGTAACGAACTGCCCATCCACACTATACGGCAAAATAACCGAGAAGTTATGAGCAAAAGCAAGAAATGAGTGATGTGAGGGGGAAACACTGGCGGAACGATGAGTCCCCCTGATTGATTCAGGGGGATGTTTTTAGTTGGCTTTGGCCAGGATTTTTTCTTCTGTTTGGGCGAAAAAGTATTTCAGGATTAAGTTCAACAGAATGCCATAAGCAGGCAGGAAGAACAGCATGCAGATAAACAGCTTGAAGGCATAATCTACTAACGCAATTTCTACCCAATGGGTTGCCATAAATGCATCCGTGCTGCGGTAAAACGCGATAAAGAAAAAGGCCAGTGTATCGAGCATATTACCGAAAAACATGGCGGCAGCCGGTGCTATCCACCAGTGGCTTTTTTGGCGAAGACGATTGAAGACCCCAACATCCAGTATCTGGCCGAGTACATAAGCCATAAAGCTAGCGGCGGCAATGCGGGCGACAAAGACATTAAAGGTGGCCAATGTCCCGAATCCCTGCCAGGTTCCCTGAAAAAACAGAGCTGAAATCAGATAAGAGATCAGCAACGCGGGCAGCATAACGGAAATAATGATCCGGCGAGCTAATGGCGCACCATAAATACGTACAGTCAGGTCAGTCGCCAAAAAGATAAAGGGAAATGTAAATGCTCCCCAAGTGGTATGAAAACCAAAAATGGAGATGGGTAATTGCACCAGATAGTTACTGGAAGTAATGATCAAAATGTGAAAAAGCGACAGCCAGATCAGTGCTCTAGCCCGCTGTTGCGCAGTCAATTGCAGCATATTGTACCTTTTTGGTGGATGGGGTGAGGGAACCCAACAAATTAATCTACCTGAAGATCAGGCCGTGAGATCATACGTGTGTTGCGCAATAAAAGTAAAGTACGGCAGTTGATGATATTTTGTAATATAATCCACCGCCACACAGATTGTTTGAACCTACAGAGATGGTTATGTCCGAAGTTTTTGCCAACCCCGACAAGACACTTGATACGTTAGGATTACGGTGTCCAGAGCCGGTCATGATGGTGCGCAAGACCGTCCGCCATATGACGGCGGGTCAGACGTTATTGATCATTGCGGATGATCCGGCAACAACCCGTGATATTCCGGGGTTCTGTCGCTTTATGGATCATGCGCTGATCGCCCAGGAGACAGAGCAAACTCCCTATCGATATCTGCTCAGAAAGAGTGAACACTCTGTTTAATTGAGAAAAGTCTATATAATTAACTAGCGGAAAACAGGCTCTATGCCAGACTTTGAATAGGGTGTTTGGTCTACTATCAGCCTCGCTGAGTGCCATATTTCCTTTTTCCTTAATAGCAATTTTATGTCGTTAATTGTAATTTTGAAAAGGTGCAGGGTATGAACATGCACCTTTTCGATTTGTTATCTTCCTTTGTGACTTCTTTACCATCCGCTTGCTGGTGGCAATTTAAGTTGATATGCCATTTATTGCGCTTTTGATTTATTCCTAAGCAGCCGAACCGCGTTTACTGTTACTAAAGCCGTCGCTCCCGAATCGGCCAGAACTGCCATCCATAGTCCGGTAATACCCAACAGGCTCGTGATAAGAAAGATCGCCTTTAAACCTAACGCAATGGTGATATTTTGGCGGATGTTATAACGAGTTGAGCGAGACAGAGCGATAATTTCAGGTAAACCCGTCAGTCGGTTATGTGTCAGGGCGGCATCGGCTGTTTCTAATGCAACATCTGTGCCGCTGCCCATCGCAACACCGATACTGGCGGCTTTCATGGCTGGCGCATCGTTGATACCATCACCGACCATCATAGTATGATGTTTTTGGTTCAACTCAGTGACCGCTTTCACTTTATCTTCAGGCAATAACCCTGCGCGATAATCAATACCCAGCCGATTTGCAATGGCGGCGGCGGCACGGGGATTATCACCCGTCAGCATCACGGCCTCTATACCCTGTTTTTTCAGGATACGGATAGCATCTATGGCATCCTGACGCAAGGAATCTTGCATAGCGATAAGCCCCATCAGTTGCCCATTCTGCGTGACAGCAACCGCTGTTTTTCCATCGTTTTCCAGTTCTGTGACTCTTTGTTGCCAGTTTTCGGACAAGGTATTTTCCGGCAATCTTCCGGGGGCGGTGACGAGAATTTTTTGCCCCGATAATTGCCCTTCAACCCCGATCCCGGCCAGCGCCTTGCGCTGTTCAGCCTCAACAACTGTCACACTTCTATTGTCGGCGGCATTCAGGATAGCTTTTGCTAAAGGATGATGTGAGCCACTCTCTACGGCCCCCGCGAGTGCCAGCAAGGTTTCTGCACTGATATTTTCCACAGGTTCAATGTCAGTAACCTGGGGTTTTCCTTCGGTCAACGTTCCGGTTTTATCCAGCGCAATTGTACTCACTGACCCAAGTTGTTCTAAGGCTGCTCCTCCTTTGATAAGGGAGCCACGACGGGTTGCTGCGGCCAGTGCGGAAGTAATGGCGGCGGGCGTCGAGATGACCAGAGCGCAAGGACAACCAATTAACAGCAGAGTCAGGCCACGGTAGAGCCAGGTTTCCCAAGAGCCGGCAAAAAACAGAGGCGGGATCAATACGACCAGTGCTGAGAACAAGATAATCAGCGGAGTGTAGACACGACTGAATCGGTCGATAAAGCGCTCAATCGGCGCACGACGCTCTTCCGCTTCTTCAATCAGTTGCAGGATGCGATCAATGGCGTTGTGACCCGGTTCAGAGATCACCTTCATCTGCACCGCACTATCGACAGAAAGGCAACCTGCGGCGACTTTTTCACCTTGCTGCCGTTCAACCGGAACCGATTCACCGGTCAGAGCACTTTCGTCGAAACTGGCAAAGGGACTGAGCAGTTCGGCATCGGTAGGTAAACGGGCACCGGGGGCGATTTCGATGATATCCCCCGGCCGCAGATCTGCCGCTGGCACTGTTTCCTTTTTTCCATCCTTAATGAGGAGGGCTTGTTCAGGAACTAATGCCATCAATGCACTGACGCCACGACGTGCGCGTCCGGCGGCATAGGATTCCAGTATTTCCCCCAACTTGAACAGGAGAATAACCATTGCTGCTTCTGCGGTGGCATCAATAAACAAGGCACCAATGGCCGCAACACTCATCAACGTTTCAATGGCGAAAGGCGTACCAGAACGGATCAGTTTGATGGCTTTGGTCGCTACCGGATATAACCCAATGAGCGTAGTGATGATGAAAGCGATCTGTCCGGCGGGGGCATGGGCTTTTGATATTCCCCAACTGATGAACATCAAGGCGGTTAGGATCAAGATTGGGGAAAAGGTTTTCCAATGATTGACTTCGGGAGGCAGTTTAGATGCTGAACTTGCCTCTTTGATAGTAAAGCCGGCCTGTTTTACTGCTTGTTCAACGGCCGCACGAATATCAATATCAGCATCGACCACCAGTTTTTCTGTTGTAAACAGAACCTTGACCTGCTTGGCATCGGGCAGTTTTTTGACCGCATTTTCGATCTTTCCGGCACAGCTTGGGCAATCCATGCCTTGGATAGTCCAATTAAAACGCTGTCTCGCGGTTAATCCGGTGAGAACGCTTTCCGGTATGGCATGGGCATGATCGAGTGAACAGAGTGCGCCGCTCTGCTCATGCTCATGTTCATGTTCATGTTCATGTTCATGTTCATGAGAGTGCGCGGTGCCAGTAGAGCAACAAGCATGGTGATGGTCTGGCGCGTGAGAATTATGTGAATGCCCACTTACATTATTGGCGACATTCTGGTGTTCATTTTTTTGGCAAGATAGGGAATTGTGCTGTGATTGCTTATGTTTTTTGGACGTGGATAACATAGGCGACCTCTCAATATAGAGTTAATACTAATGATTAAAGTTAACTCTACACGTTGGAGTAAACTCCAGAGTCAAATCCAATAAGGGGAATTCTTTTGATGATTTGTGCTATCGCTTTTGACAGTTTAAAAGGGAAACGGTGCTGAGCAATGATATTGATACTGTGTGCAAGAAGTCGCAAAATGTTGATTCGTTATTAACGAACAAATAACGTTTTATTATCAAAAATAAAGAACGTCAATGAGTAATTACGCGAATTACTCATTGATGACATTTGCTTTGTTGCCAATCGGAAGAAAACAGGATGAGTCACTGGATATGGGAAGTTATTTTTTCTCCTGTTGTTTCTCTTTTAGTTGTTTTTTCTGCCAGACCAATAATTCAAAGACGCCGAAAAAGAAGATTTTGGTCTGGATAAAACCAGACAGCTTTTGATCTTTAGGCTGGGAGTTTTTCAGCAGTAGTAACTGAAAAGAATGCATGATTACCGTAAATACCATTGCAATATTCATAAAATATTTTAATGGACTAGGGAATGGGTGAAACAAATTGAAGATCATGATCCCCCAGACTAAGATCATGATCCCTCTTCCTAATTGAATAAACATCATCGACTCCAAAATCGAGTTTACGCCGTTCTGACACCCGATTACGGGTGGCGAATATATAACCGATAAGCAACTTGTCCGGCTGTTTTTTGCCGATGCAGTTGCCAGTTTGGGGGAACTTCTGTTGCCGCAGATTCTGCTTCTGCCTCAACATAAATCCAGCTTTCTTCTGCTAGCCAGTTGTTGGTTTCCAATAAATTGATGGTTTCAGTCAACATCCCCTTACGGAATGGCGGATCGAGAAAAACCACATCAAATGGTGTTCCGGTGTTGATAAGGTATTGTAGTGCATTACCTTGTACCACATCGGCATTCTCAGCTTTCAGTAAGGCTAAGTTAGCCGATAGTTGTTTCGCCACATTGCGATCGTATTCAATTAAGGTTGTGTGGCTGGCATAACGAGACAAAGCTTCAAATCCAAGCGCTCCGCTGCCTGAGAAACAATCCAGGCAACGAGCACCCTGAATCACTGGCATAAGCCAGTTAAAAAGTGTCTCGCGGACGCGATCTGTTGTTGGACGCAAGCCGTCACTATCAGGAACCGGCAATTTTCTTCCGCGCCATTTTCCGCCAATAATGCGGATTTGTCCCAAAGACGCGCACTGTGGTTTTTTAGTCATAATTTACATAACTTAAATATTTGCCATCCGACGCAACGCAATAATATCTGGCGGAGACAAAAAGTGAGTGAAAACGAAGATATCCATTGATTAATTTACCACGAAATCCTCTATAGATATGTGTTGTGGTGTGATGAAAATGTTAGACTGGATTCATTACCGTTAGAACCTATCTCAGTGGATATAACAGCACATATCTAACTTAAGCGCGAGGAGTGTAGTGGCCGATGGCAAAAGAGAAAAAAAAAGGTTTCTTCTCTTGGTTTGGACTTGGTCGTCAAGATAAGGAACAGCAAGAGGAACAAGCCGAACAAGAAAGAGTGGCTGCGGAAGAGGCGGAGCAGCAGCGCTTAGCGAAAGAAGCAGCCTGTCGTGCGGCAGAAGAGGCTGAGCAGCAGCGCTTGGCGGAAGAAGCAGCCCGTCGTGCGGCAGAAGAAGCTGAGCAGCAGCGTTTGGCGGAAGAAGCAACCCGTCGTGCGGCAGAAGAAGCTGAGCAGCAGCGCTTGGCGGAAGAAGCAGCCCGTCGTGCGGCAGAAGAAACCGAGCAGCAGCGCCTGGCAGAAGAACAGGCGGCCTTACCTAAGGAACAAGAACGGCCAACTAAAGAAGGGTTCTTTGCTCGTCTGAAACGCAGCTTAGTTAAAACTCGTCAAAATCTAGGCTCCGGCTTCTTGGGACTATTCCGCGGCAAAAAAATTGATGATGATCTGTTTGAAGAGCTGGAAGAGCAATTATTGATTGCAGATGTGGGCGTTGAAACGACCCGTAAGATCATCACTAACCTGACAGACCACGCCAGCCGCAAAGAGTTGAAAGATGCGGAAGCGCTTTACACTAAACTGAAAGAAGAGATGTCAGCCATTCTGGCGAAAGTTGATAAGCCGCTGGAGATAGAAGGTAAATCACCTTATGTCATTCTGATGGTCGGTGTGAATGGTGTTGGTAAAACGACCACGATTGGAAAGTTAGCGCGTCAATATCACTCTCAAGGTAAATCTGTCATGCTGGCGGCTGGAGATACCTTCCGTGCCGCCGCAGTAGAGCAGTTACAGGTTTGGGGAGAACGCAACAAAATCCCAGTAGTTTCCCAACAGACGGGGGCAGATTCCGCCTCGGTGATTTTTGACGCCATCCAGTCAGCCAAGGCTAAAGGTATTGATGTCCTGATCGCCGATACCGCAGGGCGCTTGCAGAACAAATCCCATTTGATGGAAGAGCTGAAAAAAATCGTTCGAGTGATGAAAAAACTGGATGAAGACGCACCTCATGAGATTATGCTGACTCTGGATGCCAGCACAGGTCAAAATGCAGTAAGTCAGGCTAAACTATTTCATGAAGCAGTGGGATTGACGGGTATTTCATTGACCAAACTGGATGGTACTGCGAAAGGAGGGGTTATCTTCGCTATTGCCGACCAATTTGAGATCCCAATCCGCTATATTGGTGTGGGTGAAGGCATTGAAGATCTCCGTCCATTCAAGGCAGACGATTTTATTGAGGCTCTTTTTGCCCGAGAGGATTAACTATCAATGATTCGCTTTGAACAGGTCAGTAAAGCCTATCTGGGAGGGCGGCAGGCGCTGCAAGGGGTGGATTTTCATCTACTCCCAGGAGAAATGGCATTTTTAACCGGTCACTCAGGGGCCGGTAAAAGTACACTTTTGAAACTTATCTGTGGTATTGAACGCCCAAGCGCAGGCCATATTTGGTTTTCTGGTCATGACATTAGCCGACTAAAATCCAGAGAGACGCCTTTTCTTCGCCGTCAGATCGGTATGATTTTTCAGGATCATCACCTGCTGTTGGATCGCACCGTATACGAAAACGTCTCTATGCCGTTGATCATTTCAGGGGCAAGCGCTGAAGACATTCGTCGACGGGTCTCTGCGGCGTTGGATAAGGTCGGCTTACTGGACAAAGCGAAAAACTTCCCCATTCAGCTTTCCGGTGGAGAACAACAGCGTGTTGGGATCGCCCGCGCGGTGGTGAATAAGCCCACCGTATTGCTGGCAGATGAGCCGACGGGAAATTTGGATGGGGCATTATCAGAGGGGATCATGCGTCTGTTTGAAGAGTTTAACCGAGTTGGTGTGACGGTTCTGATGGCTACCCATGATACGGCCCTCATTGAACGAAGAAAATATCGTATCTTGACCCTGAATCAGGGGCGCATGCAAGGAGGACATCATGGTTAGGCATGTCCGTCATTCAGCGAAAAAAACACCCACACCAAAATCCAAATCATTAAAAGGGGGATGGCGTGTACAGTGGCGTTATGCGTGGAAAAGTACGCTGTCGGATATGTTTCGCCAACCACTGGCAACCTTGTTGACCATTATGGTAATCGCAATTTCACTGACTTTGCCGAGCGTGTTTTATATCGTTTGGAAAAACGTCAATCAAGCAGTGATGCAGTGGTATCCCATCCCACAACTCACGGTCTATCTGGATAAGTCACTGAATGATAATAGCGTCAAACAGGTTATTGAGCAGTTGAAAGGCATGGATGGTGTGAAATCGGTCAATTATCTTTCCCGTGACGAAGCCGTAAACGAATTCCGTGCCTGGTCAGGTTTTGCCAGCGCACTAGATTTGCTGGAAGAAAACCCTTTGCCGGCAGTTGCCATCGTCTCTCCTAAATTGAATTTCCAGGACACTCAGGCGTTAACAACATTACGCGATCAAGTTGCGCAGATTAAGGGCATTGAAGAAGTCAAAATGGATGATAGCTGGTTTGCCCGCTTGACTGCGTTGGCTGACCTTGTTGGCAGAATTGCTGCCGTGATAGGTATCTTAATGGTGGTTGCGCTGCTCTTGGTCATTGGTAACAGTGTCCGGCTGAGTATCTTTAGCCGTCGTGAGACGATTAATGTCATGAAGCTGATTGGGGCAACGGATGGTTTTATTTTGCGTCCTTTCCTCAACGGTGGAGCCTTATTAGGGGTTTTGGGGGCAATATTCTCCTTGATTCTCTCCTCCATGCTGGTGTGGAAACTGTCTAATGTGGTCACAGAAGTAGCGAGTGTTTTCGGTACAAGCTTTATACTGCACGGTTTGGAGTGGGATGAATCACTCTTATTAGTGCTTATTTCGGGTATGATTGGTTGGATTGCCGCATGGTTTGCGACAATTCAGCATTTACGTCGTTTTAGGCCAGAATAAAGGGGTTGCAGGGTTTGTTGAACTGTCTGGCTTAATTGCTGTCAAAGTCACAGTTATGATTTTGTATTGATACTCACACAACTGAGACGATTTGAATATGATCTCTACGGTGGTAAAATAGACGAATCTCTGGCTTGAATAAACCTGACTGGTAAATTCAGGTAAACTTGAAGGCCATCAATTTGGATCTAATTTTGAGAGAATTTGAATGACAAAAGAAATGCAAACTCTGGCATTAGTTCCACAAGGTAGTTTGGAAGGGTACATCCGTGCCTCCAATGCTTATCCTATGCTTTCTGCCGAGGAAGAGAAGGAATTGGCAGAAAGGCTGCATTACCAGGGCGATCTGAATGCAGCGAAAAAGCTGATCCTTTCTCACTTGCGCTTCGTTGTTCATGTTGCCCGCAGTTATGCCGGTTATGGTCTGCCGCAAGCGGATTTAATTCAGGAAGGTAATATTGGCCTGATGAAAGCGGTTCGTCGATTTAATCCAGAAGTGGGCGTTCGTCTGGTTTCTTTTGCTGTTCACTGGATTAAGGCAGAAATCCATGAATATGTATTGCGTAATTGGCGTATTGTGAAAGTGGCAACGACAAAAGCTCAACGTAAGCTGTTCTTTAATTTGCGCAAGGCTAAACAACGTCTGGGGTGGTTCAACCAGGATGAAATTGAACTGGTTGCCAAAGAATTGGGCGTGACCAGCAAAGATGTCCGAGAGATGGAATCCCGCATGTCAGCACAGGATATGGCATTTGATATGTCTTCTGATGATGACAATCATGATAGCCATCCAGTGGCTCCGGTGCTGTATTTGCAAGATAAGGCTTCTGACTTTGCCGATGGCATTGAAGAAGATAACTGGGAAACTCACGCTGCGGATAAACTTTCTGTGGCGATGGAAGGGCTGGACGAACGTAGCCAGGACATCATTCGTTCTCGTTGGTTGGATGATGACAATAAAACCACCTTGCAAGAATTGGCAGATAAATATGGTGTATCTGCTGAACGAGTTCGGCAGCTAGAGAAAAATGCCATGAAGAAATTGCGACTGGCTATTGAAGCGTAATGGCTTAACTGAGCAAAACTTTTTGGATTAAAAAGCGATAATTTGTTTATCGCTTTTTTTATGCGTGTAAAACAAACAGCACCAAAGCACCGAGGAAATTCCATGATGAAAATTGTGATTGCCCCTGATTCATTTAAGGAAAGTTTGAGTGCCTTGCAGGTGGCACAGGCAATAGAGCGGGGATTTAAGGAGATTTATCCCCAAGCAGACTATATCAAGCTCCCTATGGCGGATGGCGGCGAAGGGACAGTCGAAGCACTGGTGGCTGCAACCGGAGGAAAACGTATCGTGTGTACTGTTACTGATCCTCTGGGACAGCCGGTTGAAGCATTTTGGGGTCTGCTTGGCGATGGAAAAACTGCGGTGATTGAAATGGCTGCCGCTTCTGGTTTGCATTTGGTGCCGATGGAACAGCGTAACCCTCTGATAACGACGAGTTATGGCACGGGAGAACTGATTCTGGCTGCATTGGAACAGGGGATACACAAACTGATTTTAGGCATTGGAGGTAGTGCAACCAACGATGGTGGTGCAGGTATGATGCAGGCACTTGGGGCGAATTTATTGGATGGTGACAGTCGTATTCTGCCATTCGGCGGTGCGGCATTAATCCGGCTGGAACGTATTGATTTAACGAATCTTGATCCACGTCTCAGGCACATTGAACTTACCGTGGCTTGTGATGTGAATAATCCGTTGTGTGGTGAACAGGGCGCATCAGCGGTGTTTGGCCCACAAAAAGGCGCGACGCCGGAGATGGTGAAATCGTTAGACTCGGCATTGCGTCATTATGGCATGAAAATAGAGTCCCTAACGGGAAAACGTGTGATTGCTGCTGCGGGGGCTGGCGCGGCCGGAGGAATGGGAGCTGCCTTATTGGGATGTATGGGCGCAAGATTACAGCCAGGTATTGAGATTGTTATCGAAACCTTGCAACTGGAAGACGTGATTCAGGGGGCAGATCTGGTCATTACGGGGGAAGGTCGCCTGGATAGCCAGACCCTATACGGTAAAACCCCCATTGGTGTTGCCTGTGTGGCGAAAAAATTTGGCATTCCCACCATTGCGTTAGTGGGGGGAATGAGCCGGGACTATCATGTTGTGCATCAACATGGGCTGGATGCGGTCTTTTCCATCATACCCGAGGCGTGTTCCCTTGCCGATGCCCTTGCTAATGGTGCCGATAATTTGCAGGTAACGGCACGGAATATTGCAGCAATTTGGGCTATTTCCCATTGAATGCTACTTGATGAGCACTATCGCCGTTTACTGTGTCGTTGAGTCATGATGGCAGTAAAACTGATAGATACAGCAAATAACAACGCTCCCAGTAAAAATACCCAATCACAGTTGCCCGTTCTTCCACAAACGTTGCTAACAATAAAGTGGCATGGGTGGGTGTCGATATCCCCAGAGTGAAACCGTATAAAGCTGTGACAATGATTAACGTGGGAATGCCGAACCGATATGTGATGGAAAACAACAGAACCAAAGCCAGATTTAGCAAACTGCTGACCATCAGGCCATTTATTGCCGAATTTGGTGACCGTCTGGACGGTCACCTCTGGAAAAGCATTTGCACAAAATGCAATACAGGCTCAATGGGATCATTGAAATCAGCAACATAACAGGCTTCTGACGAATTTATTTTGCCGGATTTACCAACCATTCTTGCCTATAATTGTCTCGGCAATGGGGAGATATTGATCCGTAATTTTATTCACACTACAGTCCTCTTTCTTGACGGGTTTGCAATCTTCGAAAAACCATTGAATTGGCGTATTAAATATATCGGCAATATTCACGAGATGGGAGATGTTGATCCGATTCACTCCCGTTTCGTAACGTGAAAGTTGCTGTTGACTGAGGCCAAGTTCCTTTGCTAATGCTGTAGCAGTGATACCCAACTCTTTCCTTCTGGTCTGAATACGTTTTCCGACTAATAGGTTTGCATCTTCCATATCTCATCCTTTTTTCATTAGTAAGTTATGGCGTCATCAAGGAGAATTGCCGAAGCTTAAAATGAGTTCGATTTTTGCCCCGTTGGTTGCTCGTAAAATAGAGCCTGCCTTGACGGATTTACTCTCGTTCATGGTATGCCTATTGATACCACCTGATTCGCCGTTTTTGTTTTCTAACATGCGTCTTTTTTTGTCATCCTTGCCTTATGGCTACCTCTGCATATTTTTTCGGTTGAGTTACCGATACGGCTTAGACAGAGTTTTTATTCTCCTTGCATGAAAGATAATCAATATTTTTCTGATTTTTATTTTATGGGATTTTATATATTTTAATAAATTTATTACATTGATTTTTAATGATTTTTAGTTAATCAATTAAGGCAAACATGCAAAATTAGGTTAATTTTTGTCTAACCTCATATTTGTCGACATATATCATTCTTGTTGATGATTTTCCTTAGGTTATAAACTGGACAAAATATATCAAACTGT